>NZ_JBNDLA010000009.1:0-280314 GCF_050435825.1 Bradyrhizobium sp. I1.14.4
CTCTCTCACGGACGGCTCCCTTGTCTGAGATTTGCAACAACCTCATTCTGGCACAACTGATGCCGTAGGGGGCCGTCCACCCCATCAACCACGAACGTTGGTTGTTGCGCGTCGCCGGAACGACGAGCGCCGTTCACGACATCCGCCGCGGGGTATGGGTCCCTGCTTTCGCAGGGACGACATTGAGTGTGCGGATCGGCGTTCACCTGACTTTCAAGTCGCGGGCCGCTTGGCGTCCGTGACCAGCTCGACCTTGCCGTCGGTCAACCGATAGACCGCGCCGACGATCCTGAGCTTGCCCTGATCGACCGCGGCGCTGAGGATCGGCGTCGCCGATTTGAGCTTCGCGACGTTATCGATGACGTTTTGCCGGATGGCGTTGGCGAGCCGGTCGCCCGGCTTGCCCTCGGTCGCCTTCACGGCCGGCTCGATCGCATTGACCAGCGAGGGCAGATGGCCGGGCAGGGTGGTGTTGTCCTTCAGCGACTTGATGGCGGCGTCGACTGCCCCGCAGCTGTCATGTCCGAGCACCATGAACAGCGGCGCGCCGAGCACGAGCGAAGCATATTCGAGGCTTGCGATCGTCTCGTCGCTGGCGAAATTGCCGGCGACGCGGCAGACGAACAGATCGCCGCGGCCGGTGTCGAAGGCGTATTCCGGTGCGATGCGGGAGTCCGCGCAACTCAGGATGCCGGCGAACGGATTCTGTCCGCCGGCCAGCGCCTCGCGCTCGTGCTTGAAATCATGCCGCCGCGAGACGCCGTCGACATAGCGCAGATTGCCCTTCACCAGCCGGTCAAGTGCCGCGTCCGGCGCCAGCACGTTCTCTGGCTTCGGGGGTCGTTTTGTCTCCTTGGCGGAAATCGGCCGCGCAAAGGCAAGGCCGGCGGTGCATGCCGCGGCGGCGAGGAAGCGGCGCCGGGAGGTTTGGCCGGGAGTGACTTCGCAGATCTGGCACATCAAGGTTCTCCGTGAACAAGGACCGCTTCCGCGCGATATTTGTAGGTCATGGGCTGTGGCTTCGCAACGACACGATTTCAGACCCGCGTCGAGGGACCACGACTTTGCCGTCCGCCTCACGCGCTCTCGTCAGTCGCGCATTCCGCGTCCACCGCATCCCACACCGCGTTCGTGACGATCGCGACCCGCCCCTCGTATCGGGTGAGACGCAAGCAATGAACATCTGAGTTGGGTCAGACGCCAAGCGAAATTCTGAAAAGCCGAACGAATTGATCCGGATTGACCGCCTGCAGGAAGGGCATCGCTTCGCTCCACCCATCCTGCCAGTCCGAGTCGTCGATCGGGCAAAAGCGACGCCGGCGAATAACCAGTGGGTTATGAATAACGGGAACGTCCAGTGTCAGGACCGGGAGCGCTGAGCAGCAAGTATTTCACCAACCTTAGATCGCTGGAGATCCCGCTTGACTCACCCATAGCTGGCTCGTTATACATTAATCCATAACCGTGGGGTTATTGATTGCAAATGCCGGACGCTCATGATGTGCTGTTTCGAACCCTCGCAGACCCGACCCGTCGGGCCATCTTCGAGCGCCTGTGCCGCGAGGGCGAGCAGACCGTCGGCGCGCTGACGGTGCGTGCGAAGATTTCGCAGCCGGCGGTGTCGAAGCATCTCGGTGTGCTGAAGCATGCCGGGCTGGTGCGCGACCGCCATGAAGGAAGGCAGACGCATTACAGCGCGCAACTCGGCGCGCTGGCGCCGCTGATCGACTGGACCAGCCAGATGGCGGGCTTCTGGCAGAACCGGTTCGACCACCTCGAAGATCTTCTCAAAAGGATGGACCAATGAACAAGACCACCGCTGAAACGCGCGCCGCGATCGTCGAGCGCGAATTTGCCCATCCGCCGGAAAAGCTCTGGCGCGCACTGACGCAACCGCATCTGATCGAGGAGTGGCTGATGAAGAACGACTTCAAGCCCGAGGTCGGGCACAGCTTCAATCTGCGCGGCGAATGGGGCGGCGTGCTGGACTGCAAGGTGCTCGCCGTCGAGCCGCACAAGACGCTGTCCTACACCTGGAATTTCGCGCATGAGGACGCCGCCTACAATCTCGAGAGCGTGGTGGTCTTCACGCTGACGCCTACGCGCACCGGCACCCACCTGCGCGTCGAGCAGTCCGGCTTCCAGCCGCATCAAAAGCAGGCCTATGGCGGCGCCCATGCCGGGTGGAAGCAGTTCCTTGAGAATCTCGATCAGCTGCTGGTGCGCGAAGGCTGACCGTCTCTCTCTCTCTCTCTCTCTCTCTCTCTCTCGTCATTGCAAGCCAACGGGTCGGCGCGCAGCGCCGCCCGATGACAGGCTTCCGCGAAGCAATCCATCGTGCTGCCGCATACACGGATAGATGGATTGCTTCGTCGCTTCAGCGCAAAATTGCTTTGCAATTTTGTCGTGAGCTGCTCGCAATGACGGTTCTACCGAACATCACCCAACGGGAGGTCCCATTGAACTGGAACAACTGGATCAGGCAATTTCACCGCTGGCTCTCGATCGCCTTCACGGTCGCCGTCATCCTCAACATCATCGCGATGGTCGTGCAGCAGCAGGCCGTCTGGATCGGCCTGCTGGCGCTGTTCCCGCTGATCTTCATGCTGCTCAGCGGCCTGTATTTGTTCGCGTTGCCCTATCTGACGCCGCGGCGCGTGCATGGGGGATCGACCTCGGGCTCACAAGTGTGATTGCATGGTGTGATTGCTCGGAGCAGGCGAGGAACGCGAGGCAGACATGACGGCATCGGAACGTATCGACCAGATGATCGAAGATCTCACCGACTGGCGCGGCAAGACCCTCGCCAGCCTGCGCAAGAGCATCCTCGCTTCCGACCCTGATATCATCGAGGAGTGGAAGTGGATGGGCAGCCCGGTGTGGTCGCGCGACGGCATCATCGCGGTCGGCAACGCTCACAAGGGCAAGGTCAAGCTGACTTTCATGTATGGCGCGCAGCTCCCGGACCCCGACAAGCTGTTCAACACCGGCTTCGAGGGCAATGTACGGCGCGCGATCGATCTGTTCGAGGGCGACAAGATCAACGCCCCGGCGCTGAAGGCCCTGATCCGCGCCGCGATCGAGCTCAACCAGGCCAAATCCAGGAAGCCTGCGAAGAAACCTGCGAAGAAGCCGGCGAACAAGGCGGCCGCGGGGACCCGCGCGGCGGCGAAGAAGAGGGCGTGAGCTGGGCCGGCATGCGGCCCGCTGACCCGATCGAACCGAGATGATCAACACCAGGCTCGCCACATCGTCGGATGCGGAATCCGTCTCCGCGCTGCTTGAGGCCAACAGCGGCGCCCGCGGCGGCATGCTGCTCGGGCAATGGCCGCGCAAGGTGATCGAGACACGCATTTCAAGCGGGCAACCGATCGTCGTCGCGACCGACGAAGAGGGCAGGTTGCTGGGCGCGCTCCTGACGTCGGAAAAGGGATTTGGCGAGACCCCGCCGGTGCAGGCCATGTTGAAGGCCTGGCCTGGCGGTCCCAATGCGTATGTGTACGGTCCGGTGTGCGTCTCCCCGGACGCACGCGGCCTTGGAGTCCTTGACGCGTTGTACGCGAAGCTTCAGGCGACATTTCCCGGCCGCGAGGCAATCCTCTTCATCAGGGAAGACAATCCACGCTCGCTCAAGGCGCATCTGCGGCTCGGCATGCGCGAGGTCGCACGATACGATCTCGACGGCAAGATCTTCATTGTCCTGAGCGACAGGTCCGACGCCCGGCCATAGCCGGGCGTAACCGGACTGGACCCGCAACCACGGTTGCGGCCGTCATGCCTTCGTATGCACGATGACCGGACCTGAAACGGCAGTGGCCTGCCCGACCAGCAAGGGACCGAGATTGTCGTCGATCCAGGCCAGCGCGCGGCGGTTGGCTTCCTCGGCGCCGGCATGATTGTTGAAGACACTGATCGCGGTGACGGTGTCGTCGCCGGCATAGACCACGTAATAGGCCATGAAGCCCTCGACGTCGCTGATGATCGGGATCGCGCCTTCCTTGATCCGGCGCGCGAGTTCTTCGGCGGTGCCGGTCTTTGCCTTGGCCTGACGGATGGCGGCATACATGAGCTTGCTCCTTCCGGCTCGATCGATCGGGGCGCGCTTGGCGCGCATGCGCGATCGTACGCCGGCTCGGTCGCGGACGCTATCGGGAACGGGTGCGGATCAGACGAAGCGCCTGGCCACGAACGGATTTGGTGTACGGCGATCGGCCGTGAGCCTCGGCAGCCGTGCGAGATCGGCAGATGGCGGCGGCGATGTTGGCCGCGGCGCGGGCGCAGATTCCGGTTGCTGGAGAAACAGCGTGGCCTCGAACAGCACGCCGGGGGCCTGCTTGGCCGTGCCCGAGCACACCGCGCGGTTGCCGCTGAAGGAGCCCGTCAGCTGCGCCTCGACCTCGTCACATCCGAACACGGTGGTGAACGGACCATCGGCATATCGGTGCGTCGTCAGGACCGCCGTGAAGCGGTCCTCGTCGAGCTGATAGGTGCCGCCATAGATGAACATGGCGTCGCCGCCGCTGATCCTGCCATTTGCCAGCCGGACTATTCCGGTACCTTCGCCGTGCGGCGTCCGGAACCACGCCGTATATTGTCCGTCTCTTTGCATGATCGTCATACAAACAGAAACCCTGCGTTGTCCTCTCCCTACGTTGCAAGCGGTAGGACTGCTACTGCGGGTTGTCGCAAGGGTTAACGAACCGAGAAGGGGATCGTGCGACTTGCGCCAAGAGGTATCGGACTGGTGCGCGAGATCGCGCGAGTGCATGCGACCGGTCACAAGAGCCTTTTCCGTTCCGATTGAATCGGAACGGGGCTCTTGGTTTGTTTTGACGCGTTTTCTTCACGCGAACCGGCGCCCACTTCGCTCGAAAACGCTCTAAACGCCACGGCCCTCGCCAGGGGAGCTGGCGAGGGCCGTGTTGATACACCGCGCCGCGCCTAGGTTCGCGACGAGATGTGGGAGCTCGTGAAGGTCTTACTCAGGCATGATCCTGTTCCGGAAACCGGTTCGCATATTTCGGGATCGTGCCGCTAGAAGGGCAAGAGCACGTCGAGAACCTGCTGGCCGTAGCGCGGCTGTTGCACGTCGGTGATCTGGCCGCGGCCGCCATAGGCGATGCGGGCCTGGGCGATCTTCGAGGAGTCGATGGTGTTGTCGCTCTGGATGTCCTCCGGGCGCACGATGCCGGCCACGATCAGCTCGCGGATTTCGAAGTTGACGCGGATCTCCTGCTTGCCCTCGACCACGAGATTGCCGTTCGGCAGCACCTGGGTGACGACGGCGGCGACGTTGGTCTGCAACGCTTCCTGGCGATTGACCGAGCCCTTGCCGTCGCTCGAGGCCGTCGAATCGGCGGTCAGAATGCGGCCGGGCAGGATCTTGTTGGCCTGCGTGATGGTCTGCGAGCCCAGGAAATTGGTCACCCCGGAATCCTCGGTATTGGTGCGGCTGCGCTGGGTCTCGTTGGCGATCGCGGCCTTGTCGGTGAAATTCACCGTGACAGTCAGGATGTCGCCGACGCGCGCGGCGCGCTGGTCCTTGAAGAAGGCGCGGGAGCCGCTGCGCCACAGCGAGTTCGGACTGTAGGAGGCGACCTCGGGCTTCGGCATCGGCATCTGCACCGGCTTGTAGCCGGGCTGCGCGGTCGGGTTCTCGATCTCCGTCAACTTCGGCTTTTCACCGATCTGGGAGAGGCGGTCGATCGACGAGCAACCGCTGACGATCGTTCCGAGTGCGAACAGCGCACCGGTCAGGATGAGGCGGTTGATACGGTACTGGGACATGAACTTTACTCGGCGTTTGGTGCGACTGAACTCAGCTTGACGGGAGCGGAATCTGACGACGTGGCGTCGGCGCCGGGTGCTGTGCGCGGGGTCGAGACCGAGATCGAGACCTCGCCGCGGCCGGTGACGACGCCGGAGACGGCGCGCTTGGACTGCAAATTCATCACACTGACGACGTCGCCCTCGGCGCCGCCATCCATCGCCTTGCCGCGGATGGTGAGGTAGATGCCGGCAGTGCGGTAGATCAGCGTGACATTCTGGTCGCGGGTGACGAGATCGGGTTTCGCCATGTCGGCGACGCGCAGCGCCTGGCCGGTGCGGAGCTGGCGGCGGACCTGCATGCCGACGGCGCTGTCGCGCACCGCCGCGTCGTTGCCGATTTCGGCTTTCGGGCGCCGCTCGACCACGACGTCGGAGGCCTTCAGCACGTCGCCGCGCTCGACATTGCGCGTCAGCACGGCGGCCTCGATGGTCTCGATCGCGGTGCCGGTGAGGCGCAGCTTGTACGGCGCCGAGCCGGCGTCGTTGCTGATTTCGAAAGTGACGTCGAAGCGCGTCGAGCGCGGATCGTAGCGCACGGCGATCGGCTGCATCGCGCCGGTATTGGTAGCCTCGAGGCGGAGGTCGCCGGGATCGCGGTCGAACGTCAGTGCGATATTGCCGGCCTTGCCGAGCCCGTGGCGGCCCTCCAGCGCGCGCGACGCCTGCTGCTCGATCTCCTTGGCGTCGATGGTGCGCGCAAGCCGCGTGACCGTGATCTCCTTTAGCTCGCGGGTATCGACGCCGATCACCTGGTGGGTGCGCAACACGTTCAGCACTTGCGCGACCGGCAGCGTGCCGGTGGTGCCGAGGTCCGGCGCGCGGTAGATCGCGATGCTGCCGGCGCTGCCGGCATTGTCGATGAGGTCACCGACCCGCACGATGTCGTCCGCGACCGTGATGCTGGCGCGCAGCGTCGGCACCGCGATGGTCTCGCTGCGGCTTTGCGCGGCTGATGGCGCCGCGGTGGCCGCGAGGAGCGCGGCTGCGATCAGGAATGAGCGAGCGATCATCGACATCATCCTCAGCGGAACAGGTTGGAGGTCGACTGCATCATCTGGTCAGCGGCGGAGACCACCTTCGAGTTCATCTCATAGGCGCGCTGGGCGGCGATCAGGTCGGAGATTTCCGAGACGACCTCGACATTGGCCTGTTCGAGGTTGCTCTGCTGCATGTCGCCATAGCCGTCGGTGTTGGCGATGCCGTCCTGCGGCTGGCCGGAGGCCGGCGTTTCCGAAAACAGATTGTCGCCGATCGGCATCAACCCGGCTTTGTTGATGAAGCGGGTCAGGCCGATCTGTCCGACATTGGTCGATGCGGTCTGGCCGGGCAGCGTCACCGAGACCTGGCCCTGCGCATTGATGGTGAGGCCCGAGGCATTCTGCGGGATCGTGATCGTCGGCTGCAGCAAATTGCCCTGCGCATTGACGATGCGGCCCTGGTTGTCCATCTGAAACGAGCCGTCGCGGGTGTAGTTGAAGGTGCCGTCCGGCATCAGGATCTTGAAGAAGCCTTCGCCGCGGATCGCGATGTCGAGATCGTTGCCGGTCGGCGACAGCGTGCCCTGGGTCATCATCCGCGGCGTGCCGACGGTCTTTACGCCGCCGCCGAGGTCGATGCCCATCGGCATGATGGTGTTCTGGTCGGAGGCCTGCGCGCCGACCCGGCGCACATGGTCGTAGATCAGGTCCTGGAACGCGGCGCGCTGCTTCTTGTAGCCGGTGGTGCGCAGGTTCGCGATGTTGTTGGAGATCACCTGAACGCTGAGTTCCTGTGCCGCCATCCCGGTCGCAGCAGTATAAAGTGCGCGCATTGGTCAGTCCCCCGGATCAGTTCGGCACGTCGGCGAGCTTCTCGATCGCCGATTTGTGCAGGTCGCTCTGCTGCTGCAGCAGCGAGGCGATTTGGGTGTAGGTCCGCGTGATCTCGATCATGCGGCTCATCTCGACGACGGAATTGACGTTCGCCTTCTCGATGAAACCCTGGCGGATCTGGGCCTTGGTGTCCGGCAGCGGCGCCGCGCCTTCGCCCGGCGCATAGAGGTTGGAGCCCTCCTTCAGCAGGCGCTGGGCCTGCGCGAACGACACCAGCCGCAGCTTGCCGCGGATCGAGTCGAGGCGGGACGTGCCCTCGAGCACGGAGATGTTGCCGTCGGTGGCGATGTTGACGTCATGGTCGGTCTGCTGGAACGTGATCGGGCCGGCGGTGCCGAGCACCTGGTAGCCCGAGGCGGTGACCAGCTGGCCGCGATTGTTGATCTGCAGATTGCCTTCCCGGGTGTAGCGCTCGCCGGCCGGCGTCTGCACCACCAGGAAGGCATTGCCGTCGATCGCGACGTCGAGCGGGTTCCTGGTTTCTTCGGTCGGGCCCTGCGAGAAGTCGTGGAAGGTCGCGCGGTCCTGCACGAAGGAGACGCGGCGGTCGGAGGACGCGAAATTGTCCTCATGCGCGTTCGAGGACAGATATTCCTGGAACAGCGACCGGTCGGCCTTGTAGCCGTTGGTGTTCATGTTCGCGATGTTGTTGGAAACGACATCCATCTGTCGTTCCAGCACCATCTGCTTCGATAGTCCGACCAGAAGCGTATTCTGCATCGGCGGTTCTCCCCTGTGAGGTGATCCGATTGCGAAAGGTTCTCCCAAACCTTCACGCCGGACCGGCGGCAACCATCGGGTTCTCCCAAACCCTCTGACTACGCCGTCCTCTCAGCGAAAGCCGTGCCAACTCGAAATAACAAGGTGTTTGAATGGGTTAGCTGTTTGGCCAGGCACCGTGAAGGGCGGCAGAAAGGTCTTGTTGACCATGTTTGCCCGGCAGTTTTTTCCTAGTGGAAGGTAAATCCTAAGCTTCCGTTAACCATTACGACCCTAGCGTTGCCGGCATTGGGGCGCGTGTGCGCCGGCGGCATTTGTATCGCGTCTTCAGGCCAAAGCTGGGGCAAATCGCGTTCGCATCCTTCAGGTTGAAGCGAGCGGACGATGGCGGACGAGGAAAAGACGGAAGGCGGCGAGGGCGCGGCCGCTCCGAAGAAGGGCAAGTTCAAGCTGATCATTGCCGTCGTCGGCTTCCTCGTCGTGCTCGGCGCGGGCGCGGGTGGATGGTTCTTCTTCATGCGCGGCCACGGTGAGGAACAGCATGCCGAAGCGCCGCCGCCGAAGCCGCCGAGCTTCGTCGACGTGCCGGACATGCTGGTCAATCTGGTCGGCGCCCCCGGCGAACGCGTGCAATATCTCAAGCTGAAGCTCGTGCTCGAGATCAAGGAAGAGAAGCAGGCCGAGGCGATCAAGCCGGCGCTGCCGCGCGTCACCGACCTGTTCCAGACCTATATGCGCGAGCTGCGTCCGAGCGACCTCAACGGCTCGGCCGGCCTATTCCGCCTCAAGGAGGAACTGACCAAGCGCGTCAATCTCGCGCTGGCGCCCAACCAGGTGAACGCGGTGCTGTTCAAGGAAGTCGTGATCCAGTGACGGGGTGGATGTAAAGCCATGGCCGGCAACGACCAGATGGACCAGGACGCCATTGCGGCCCAGTGGGAGGCCTCGCTCGATTCCGAGGATCCCGCGGCGGCCGCGGCGGAAGCTGCCAAGAACGAGCTCACCGAGAACATGGCGCTGCAATGGGCCGCCATGGTCGAGGACGGCAGCCGCGACTTCGGCGGCAAGAACACCAACGGCGAGCGCGTGCTGTCGCAGGAGGAGATCGACAATCTCCTCGGCTTCACCGTCGGCGACGTCAGCCTCGACGATCATTCCGGCATCCGCGCCATCATCGATTCGGCGATGGTGTCCTACGAGCGTCTGCCGATGCTCGAAATCGTGTTCGACCGCCTGGTGCGGTTGATGACGACATCGTTGCGCAATTTCACCTCCGACAACGTCGAAGTCTCGCTCGACCGCATCACCTCGGTGCGCTTCGGCGACTACATGAACTCGATCCCGCTGCCGGCGGTGCTCTCGGTGTTCAAGGCGGAGGAGTGGGAGAATTTCGGCCTCGCCATGGTCGACTCCAACCTGATCTATTCGATGATCGACGTGCTGCTCGGCGGTCGCCGCGGCCAGACCCAGCTCAAGATCGAGGGCCGGCCCTACACCACGATCGAGACCAATCTGGTAAAGCGGCTGGTCGAGGTGGTGCTGTCGGATGCCGAGCAGGCGTTCCGGCCGCTGTCGCCGGTCACGTTCTCGATCGACCGCCTCGAAACCAATCCGCGCTTTGCCGCGATCAGCCGTCCGGCGAATGCCGCGATCCTGGTCCGCCTGCGCATCGACATGGAAGACCGCGGCGGCAATGTCGAACTGCTGCTGCCCTACGCCACCATCGAACCGATCCGCAACGTGCTGTTGCAGATGTTCATGGGCGAAAAATTCGGCCGCGACCCGATCTGGGAAGGCCATTTCGCCACCGAGGTCGCGCAGGCCGAGATTTCAGTCGATGCGGTGCTGTACGAGGCCGATATCCCGCTGAAGGAGCTGATGAAGCTCAAGGTCGGCGACACGCTGCCGCTGGATATCCGCTCCGACGCGCTGGTCTCGGTCCGTTGCGGCAACGTCACCCTGACGGAAGGCCGCATGGGCCGCGTCGGCGACCGGGTCGCGATCCGCGTCACCAAGAATTTGCGTAAACCCCAAACCACCTTCGCGATGTTCGAGAAGGCGGACGAGCGGACCAAGATGATGGAGGCACCATGAGTCATGTGCTTGGACTAGCAATCGAGAGTCTGGTGGCCGTGCTGCTGATGCTGACGATCGGCTATTGCTGGCTGCTCAACAAGCGGCTGCAGCGGCTGAAGGCGGACGAGCATTCGCTGAAGGCTGTCATCGCCGAATTGATCACCGCGACCGAGATCGCCGAGCGGGCGATCGGCGGGTTGAAGCACGCGGTGCGCGACGTCAACGAGAACCTCGGCAACCAGCTCGACGCGGCGACGCAGATGTCGGCGCAGTTGAGAAACCAGCTCGCGGAAGGTGACCACGTGGTGCGCCGGCTGTCCAAGATCGCGCTGGCCGCGCGGCCGCCGGAGCCCGCGCACGCACCGGCACAAGCAGCTGCGCCTGCCCCGCCAGTGGCGCCGGCGCCCAGGGTTTCCGCCGCGCGCGCGGTTGCCGCGGCGGCTGAAGCCTTCACCGAGCGCAGGAGGGCCGGCGGCCTCGCTGCATGAAGTTGCTTCGTGACATCAGAGTGATGCCTGTGGTGCTGGTCGCGATCTTCGGCCTGATGGTGCTGAAGGTCGCGGGCCTCGTGCTCGATGGCGGTTACGTGTTTGCCGACGATGCGCCGCCGGCCGGCCCGGCCGGCCCGTCTTGGGCGCAGCAGAACTTCAACTTCCCCGGCGCTCCCAAGGCGGTGGCCGACAGCAAGATCAAGGCCGATCCCAACGACATCACGGGATCGGTCGAGGGCAAGGACGCGAAGAAGGACGAGGCGCCGAAGCCGGCCGCACCGGCCGCGGAGCCGTCGAAGCCCGACGGGGTGGTGATCAATCTGGATGCGCCCGCGCCGGTATCGGCATCGGAGCGCGCGATCCTGGAACGGCTGCAGTCGCGCCGCCAGGAGCTCGAGACGCGCGCCCGCGAGGTCGAGATCCGCGAGAGCCTGTTGAAGGCGGCCGAGAAGCGCATCGAGGCCAAGGTCGAGGAGGCCAAGGCCAACGATGCCAAGACGAATGCCGATGCGGCGGCCAAGGCGGAAGCCGACGCCGCCCGCTTCAAGGGCATCGTCACCATGTACGAGAACATGAAGCCGAAGGACGCGGCCAAGGTGTTCGATCGTCTGGAAATGAACGTGCTCTACCAGATCGCCTCGCAGATCCAGCCGCGCAAGATGTCCGACATCCTCGGCCTGATGCAGCCCGAGGCCGCCGAGCGGCTCACGGTCGAGCTCGCCCGCCGCGCCAGCGGCGACAAGTCGGCGTCAACTGACGATCTTCCCAAGATCGAAGGCAAGATGCTCGCGCCGAAGACGAATTGACAGAGTCTGTCGTCAGGTTTTCGGAAGTGGAGACCGGTGCAGATGGACGATCTTCCAATCCGAGGCTTACTTCGCGATCACGAATGTGACGCGGCCGAGGCTGCTATAAGGCTGGCCATCCTTCATGACACCGGAGATGGTATCGAACCCGGCAAGCACCACCGTGTTCTCGTCGACCAGCAGAGTCTCTGCGCTTTGCAGGGCCACGGTGTTGGGACGCGAATTGAGGATCGCCACTTCGAAGTATTTGCGGATTTGCTCCGGCTTCGTCATGACGACCTTGCCGAACGTTCCGATCATCGTCGCTTCCGGGGCATAGAGATTGACGATACCGTCAAGGTCGGCGTCAGCGAAGGCTTTGCTCCAGCGAGTGAGGCAGCAGTGCTGCTTCCGCGTTGCGATAAATCATTATTGCCAATCAACATGGCGGCTTAACCGCTTCGATGCCCGTCCGGCCGAGTTCGCCAAGTCTCCCGATCCAGTGCAAAGGACAGGCTGGCACAAGGCTCGCTTCCGCAAATCGCCGGCCTGACCAGTCACGATCCTTCGCCGATATAGGCGGGCTAAGGCGGCTTGCGCCCCCTTCTTGTTGCCCCTTGGGGTACATCCGCGCCGAACGGCGCGAAGGTCGTTGCGACCGAGCCATCGCAGACATTGCCAAAGTGCTTGATGCGAGTCTAGCATTGGCGTGAGGGAGGCGAGCGCGAATTCGCTGTTTTGGAGTCTTCCGTGATTGCGGTCGCATGGACCGCCGCCTGAGTTGATTGATTGAATTGCTCATTTGTGCCGGGCAGCGAAAGCTGCGCCCGATCAGAGATTGAATTTTTAGTCACCAAGAAATTTCGAGGAAACCAATATGCGTAGCCTGTTCATGATGCTTGTCGTCATCGCCACCACCGATCTGGCATGGGCCCAATCCGAACTGGTCAAACGGGGCGATTACCTTGTCAACGGCATCCTAGCTTGCGGCAATTGCCACACGCCCAAGGGACCAAGCGGTGATGTTCTGGAGAAGGCGTTCTCGGGCGGAGGATACTGGGACGAGCCTCCCTTCACGGTGCATGCCGCCAACATCACGCAAGACAAGGAAACAGGCATCGGAAACTGGAGCGATGCCGATATCAAGAAACTGCTGCGGACTGGGCAAACCCCAAAGGGTGTGCATACCGCTATGGTCATGCCGACCAGCTTCTATCACATCTTGACGGAAAACGATCTCGACGCGGTTGTCTCATACTTGCGCACCATCACGCCGGTCCACAACAAGGTGCCCGATCCGATCTACAAGGTGCCTCAAGTCGAGAACGTTCCGCCGGGCGGCGAGAAGCCATTCGCCGAAACGATGATGAGCGACAGGGCGCAGAAGGGATTCTATCTCGTCACGATCGCACATTGCATGGCGTGCCACACGCCGATTGGTCCGAGGGGACGAGAATACATGAGCAAACTTGGCGCGGGTGGCGTCAAATTTTCTGGGCCGTGGGGTGTCTCGGTTTCACGCAACATCACGCAGAACAAGACCAACGGGATCGGCACATGGAGCGACGACGAGATCAAACGTGCGATCACCGAAGGTGTTCGCCGCGATGGTGGCCGTCTCGGTCGACCGATGGGATACCATTACTATGCCCGGATCAGTTCCGATGACCTTGATGCCGTCGTAGCGTATTTGCGCACGTTACCTGGCAGCGCGGAGTAAGCCTCGTTGCAAGGACAAATCTTGTCCGGTCACAGCCGCGGCAGCGGGCCCGTGGCTCACTCCAATTTTGCCAAGATAGTGTGCACCGCTATCTGTCCAGCTAAGCGGCGCTCGGAACAAGCTTCAGCTTCAGACCGAGCGCTTTTGTCGCCTTGTTCAGGGTTTCAATAGTCGGATTGCCGCCGGGCCGGAATGATTTGTAGATCACTTCGCGGCTTAAGCCAGTTTCGCGCGAAAAACTGCGATACGCCGCGAGCCTTGGCAATGTCGCCGATAGCTGTCGCGATGAACGAGGGATCGTCCTCTTCCAGCGCCGCTTCGAGATAGGGGATCTGCTGCTCGAGCGTCTTCAGATGATCCTGGATGTCGAACTGGGTCGTTTTGAGCGGCATCTCAAATCTCCTTCACCATCTTCCGGGCCGCCTTGACGTCCTTGCTTTGGGTTCGCTTGTCGCCACCGCAGAGCAGGAGGACGATGGTTTTGCCTCGGCGCGTGAAATACACCGGCAGCAGCGGCAGGTCCGAAACAATCCGTTGACGTTAACAGCTCCTTAACGCCGCCCGATCCAAGATCGGGACGCGTGGGCGAGGGCGCTTCGCGCTGGCTTGGCTGAGATCTCAAGAAGACGTTTCGAGATGGCGCGAACGGCTGCCGCTGGAACATGGTCGCTAGGCCGCGCCTTGGCGCGGACTGCGCGTCTGTGCCTGCTCGCCGCCGGCCTTGCTGTCGCGACCCCCACATATTCGACCGCCGCGCTTGCCGAAGACCCGGTGCCGGGTGAGGCGACATTCTCGGCCGCGAACGGCTATGCCCGGCTGGTGCTGAAGCTGAAGGAGGATGTCGAATCGGAGGTGACGACCGCCGGCTCGATCATCGTGATCCGATTCAAGCGTCCGGTCGATATCGCCGTCGAGAAATTGTCGGATGCGGTGCCGGATTATGTCGGCGCCGCGCGCCGCGATCCGGACGGTTCGGCGATCCGCCTGTCGCTGGCGCGCCGCGTCACCGTCAACACCATGACCGCGGGCGAGCGCATCTTCGTCGATTTCCTGCCCGACGCCTGGACCGGCCCGCCGCCTTCGCTGCCGCAGGAGGTGATCCGCGAGTTGGCGGAGCGCGCCCGCGCCGCCGAGCGGCTGCTGCGCATCCAGCGTGCTGCCGATACCGCAAAGAAGAAGCCGCCGATACGCGTCCGCGCGCTGGTGCAGCCCACTTTCGTCCGCTTCGTGTTCGAGGTTCCTGACGGCGTCAGCGTCTCCTCGGTGCTGAACGAGCAGAAGCTGACGCTGTCCTTCAACTCGGTGCTGAGCTTCGACCTTGCCGATGCCAAGGTCGCCGCGCCCCCGAACGTCGCGTCGATCAGCGCGCGCGCCGACACGGATACGTCAGCGGTCGACGTGACGTTGATTGGCGATGTCGACGTGCATTCGTTCCGCGACGAGAAGAACTACATCGTCGATGTCGCCTTCCAGCCGAACGAGCAACAGCAGGCGGCAAAGCCCTCGTTGAGCTCGTTGTTGCCGACGCGGGGCAAACCGAAAGGTACAGCGGCGATCGCACCGGTGACGTCGGAAAGCATCGCGCAGCAGGCCAAGATCGAGATCAAGCCTGAACCACCCCAAGCGGAGCAGGCCAAGTCCGATCTTGTCAAGTCCGATCCTGTCAAGTCCGAGCCGCTGCAATCGGAGCCGGTCAAAGCCGAGCCAGTCGCGGCCGAACAACCGGCGGCCGCGCCCGTCAAGATGGAACAGCCGAGATCGGAGCTTCCCAATTCGGAGCTGCCGAGGATCGCGGCCGTACCGGCGGCCGACGTCGAGAGCGCTACGGCACCGGCCACGCCGCGCGAGGGCAGCGCCGGTGCTGCGGCGGAGCAGAGCAAGGCGCCTGTAAGCGAAGCGCCGAAGCCTGTGCCGACTGTTGCGGCCGCGCCGGCGATGGAAGCGCCGACGCCCACTGCCGTGCCGTCGCCGCCCGCCGAGGCCCGCGCCGGTGGAAGGCCCGCGGTCGACGCCCAGCGCGACAGCGACGGGCTACGGGTGACGTTCTCATTCCCGGGCGCGACGCCGGCGGCGATGTTCCGCCGCGCTGACACGGTGTGGATGGTGTTCGACACGCCTGAGGCGATCGATGTCGATCCGATCCGGGCCAAGGGCGGCTCGCTGATATCCGATGTCAGCCGGATTGCGCTGGACAAGGGCCAGGCGGTGCGCTTCCGCCTCAACCGGCCGCAGATGCCGTCGCTCGAAAGCGACGACCGCTCGCGTGGCGTGAGCTGGACGCTGACCTTCGCCGACCGGGTGCAGAAACCGCCGCTGCCGCTCAGCGTGGTGCGCAACATCAGCGAGCCCTCGCTTGCCAATGTCAGCGTGCCGCTCGCCAGTCCCGGACAGCTCCACAATATGGTCGATCCCGACGCCGGCGATACGCTCTGGGTGGTGACCGCGCCACCACCGACCCGCGGCATCATCAAGCGGCAGGACTTCGTCGAGCTCTCACTGCTGGAATCGATCCACGGCGTCGTGGTTCATCCGAACGCCGATGACGTCAAGGCGGAGGTCGGCGCCGACAAGGTGATGCTGGGCCGGCCCGGCGGCTTGACGCTGTCCTCGGCCGACGTCGCCGCCGAGCGTGCGACCGCGGCGGTGAAGCCGCTGTTCGATCCGGACGCGTGGCGCAAGAACCAGTCGGAAAATTTCCTGAAGCAGCTCGACGGTTTGATTGCGGCGGCTTCAACGGCCACCGCCGAGCAGCTGCCGCGGGCGCGGCTCGATCTCGCCGAGTTCTACATGGCGCGCGGCATGTACCAGGAAGCGCATGGTGTCGCCAACCTGACCCTGTCGGAAAGCAAGCGGGGCAGCGAGACGGCGTCCGTGGTGATGGTGCATGCAGTCGCCAGCATCCTGATCGGGCACCCGGCGCAGGGCCTGAAGGATCTCGCCAATCCCGTGATCGGCAATGGTTACGATTCCCAATTGTGGAAGGGACTAGCCTTCGCCCGCGAAGGCAAATGGGCCGAGGCGCGCGAAAAGTTCAAGAACGCCGAATTCGCGGTCGCGACGCTGCCGCCCGACCTGCAGCGCATCGTCACCATGGACTCGATGAAGGCCTCGCTCGAGGTCAAGGACTATGCCGGCGCCGCGCGGCGCAACAGCGATCTCGACGTGGTCGGCGTTCCCGACGAGCTCAAGCCTGCGGTTGCGGTGCTGCGCGGCCGGCTCGCCGAAGCGCTCGGCCAGGAGAAGGATGCGCTCGACGCCTATCGCTTCGCCGCCAATTCGGCCGACCGGCATGCCGCCGCCGAAGGCAAGCTGCTGGAGACGTTGCTCAAGCAGAAGCGCGGCGAGATCGGCCGCGACGATGTGCTGAAGGAGCTTGAGCTATTGTCGATGCTGTGGCGCGGTGACTCCATCGAGCTGAAGACGCTTTACATGCTGTCGAAGATCTACGCCGAGACCGCGCGCTATGCCGACGCCTTCGCGGTGACGCGCGCCGCGACCCGGCTGCAGCCGAACGCGCCGGAATCGCGCCAGGCGCAGGATGCGGCCTCGGCCTTGTTCGTGCAGCTCTATCTCGGCCCGAAGGGCGACGAGATGGCGCCGATCGATGCGCTCGGCACCTTCTACGACTATCGCGAATTGACGCCGATCGGCCGCCGCGGCGACGAGATGATCCGCCGCCTCGCCGACCGCCTCGTCGGCGTCGATCTGCTCGACCAGGCCGCCGACCTCCTGCAATACCAGGTCGACAAGCGGCTCGAAGGCGCGGCGCGCGCCCAGGTCGCCGCGCGGCTTGCGATGGTCTATCTGATGAATCGCAAGCCTGACCGCGCCATTGGCGCGCTGCGCTCGACCCGGATCGCGGACCTCTCCGGCGAACTTCGCCAGCAGCGGCTGCTGCTCGAGGCGCGCGCGCAGAGCGACGTCGGCCGGCACGACCTTGCGCTCGACATCATCTCGAACATCACCGGACGCGAGGCGATCCGGCTGCGTTCGGACATCTACTGGGCGTCGCGGCACTGGCGCGAGGCGTCCGAGCAGATCGAGCTCTACTACGGCGACCGCTGGCGCGACTTCACGCCGCTCAACGCCAGCGAGAAGGCCGACATCATCCGCGCTGTGGTCGGCTACGCGCTCGCCGAGGATGCCATCGGGCTGTCCCGGTTCCGGGAAAAATACGCGCCGCTGATGTCCGGCGATGCCGACAGGCTGGCGTTCGACTCCGCCAGCAAGCCGGTCGCCACCTCCAGCGCGGAATTCGCCCAGATCGCGCGGATGGCCGCCAGCGTCGACACGCTCGACGGCTTCATCCGCGAGATGAAGACCCGCTTCCCCGACGCCACCGCCCGCGCGCCGCTGCCCGATCCGGTCGCGACCGGATCGCTGCCTGAAAAGGCGAAGGCCGCGCCGCTGAGCGCGCTGCCGCTCATCAAGGGCGAGCGCCGCGCCGGCGCGACGCCGTAGCGGCGCCGGCTCTCACGGCCCGGGTGTCACCCAGGCCGTCGAAATGATCCCCTTGTCGTCAAGCGCGATGCGCCAGTGCGCAGCGCCGTTCGCCTGTCTGACGCTATAGACGTCTTCGCCTTGCTCGCCGACACCGAGAAAGCGGATCGACTGGATCGTGCCGAGGTCCGCGAGGGGCTGAAGCCACGCCATCTGCTTGCGGGTCGCCGCCGCCAGCGCCGGGCTCATCTCATTGTAGTTGGGATTCCCCGAGGCGATCCCATCGATCAGGCGGTGCAGCGCAGCCTCGGTTCCGGGACTGGCCGACTGGTGCTTGACGCGCTCCGCCGTCTGGTCGGCGATCTTCCTTGCCGTCGCGGCGTCGATACGCGCCATCGGAATACCGCTGCCGTTCTGATGCAGAATCAGCGAGGTGGCTCGTCCGTCCGGTCCGACAACGAAGCTGACCTGGGCGTCGACGATCTTGGCGAAGAATTCGGTCACACTCTCCGCAAAGAACCGCACCGAGCGCTGTCCCGTCAGTTGCATCACCAGATGATGTCCGTCAGGTGTCACCGTGAACACGGCGGTCGTTGAGCTGGTAGAATCCGGCATAACGATCGAGCGCGGCTGAATCCACGGCGACCTCCTGCCGCGCGACGGTCGGCGGTGATTCTGCAGTGGGGTCTGCAGCCTCTGCCGGCGTGCTCGGCGGTCCGGCGGAGTGAATCCGGGCCGACAGTGTGTTCCAGTCACGCAAACCGAGGACGTTGGCGATCAGCTCCAGGCTGTCGCTGTGGGTGAGGGGGATGGACTTGGCGGCGAGCGCTTCGCGCAGCGTTTGCGCCATGGCCTTGGCATCACGGAAGTCGCGCATGGGATCAACCTTTGCATCGACGAACGGAAAGCGTCAGCGGCTTGCGTTGCTGACCCGTTCGTGCGGGCAAAGGAAGCCTGAAACCTGGCTTGATACGTTTACCGTCCCCGGGCGGGGTGCAAGCGGCGGGTGGTATCGACCCGGCCAAATGTTCGCCGGGGAGGTTGGATTTGTCAATTGCAAGAGAGCGTGATCGCGTTCGTCCTCTCGACATGTCGCTGCCGGCTGTGAAGTCGAAGGTGGCGCGCGGTCCAGTTCGCGCCGCGGCTGGTCGCCAACACGGTGCCGGCGGCGGTCGCCTCGGCCAGCGAAGGGCAGGGCATCACCCGGCTGTTCTCGTATCACATCGCCGAGGAAATCCGTGACGGGCGGCTGCAGACGGCTTTTGCCGCATCGAATTTGGCACCTCTCCCGATCGGGAGAGGTGCGCGGCGATCGCTGCGAACGATTGCTGCGATCGCAACTAATCATTTTTCACGAACCGCCGAAGGGCCTACTGCCATGCCATGTCAGCCAATGTCGATCATGACAAGCGCCATCACGCCGAACCGCATCACGATGCCGGCGGACCGCTGTGGCTGTCCGCAGCTGCGGGGCTCTGCGCTTCGCTGGTCGGGCTCGGGCTGGCGCGCTTTGCCTACACGCCGCTGATCCCGGCGCTGATATCAGCCAAATGGTTCACGCCGGCGGAAGCGGTCTATCTCGGTGCCGCCAACCTTGCCGGCTATCTCGCCGGCGCGCTGATCGCCCGCGATCTCGGCGCACGCATCGGCTCGGTGTGGGTGCTGCGCGGCATGATGGTGCTGGCCGCCGTCACCTGCTTTGCCTGCGCCGTGCCGATCTCCTTCGTCTGGTTCTTCGGCGTCCGCTTCCTCGCCGGCGTCAGCGGCGGCGTGATCATGGTGCTGGCGGCGACCGCGATCCTGCCGCACACCGCACCACACAAGCGCGGCCTGATCGGCGGCGTGATCTTCGCGGGCGTCGGATTGGGCGTCGCCGCGTCCGGCACGCTGGTGCCGCTGTTGCTGCAGCAGGGCGTCAAGCAGGCCTGGTACGGGCTTGGCGTGCTGTCGGCGGTGCTGACCGCGATCAGCTGGAAGGCGTGGCCGGCGGATGTGCCTGCCACACACGCTGCGGCCGAGCAGTGCGCCGCGTCGCATGGCGTGCGCTCGCCGTTAATGATCGCGCTGTGCCTGGAGTACGGCCTCAACGCGCTGGCGCTGGTGCCGCACATGGTGTTCCTGGTCGATTTCGTCGCCCGCGGCCTCGGGCAAGGGATCGCCGCCGGATCCTATTACTGGGTGCTGTACGGCTTCGGTGCCGTGGTCGGCCCGCTGCTGTCAGGACATCTCGCCGATCGCGCCGGATTCGCTGCGGCACTGCGCGCAGCGTTCCTGATCGAGGCGGTCGCGGTCGCGATGCCTGCCGTGACGAATTCGCCCGCCGCGCTGATCGTGTCGAGCCTCATCGTCGGCGGCTTCACGCCCGGCATCGTGCCGCTCGTGATCGGCCGCGTCCACGAGCTGATCCCGTATTCCGCCGCGAGCCAGCGCTCCGCGTGGGCGCAGGCCACCACGACCTTCGCGCTGTTCCAGGCGGCTGGCGCCTACGGGCTGTCCTACCTGTTCGCGCAGAGCGGCGGCGATTACGCGCTGCTGTTCGTGATCGGCGCGGCCGCGGTGGCTGTCGCGTTGGCGATCGAACTGGTCAGCGTCGTCGCGCTGGGGCGCAAGCCGAGCTAAGCGCGCAGCGCTTTGGTCAAGACTGCGACGAGGCGGTCAACATCCGTCTCGTCGTTGAAGACATGCGGAGAGATCCGCATCCGGCCGAGCCGCAGCGCAACGTGGATGTTCTCGGCAGCAAGCCGCGCGATCAGCTCCTTCTGGATGCCGCCGGCCGTGCCGAGGCTCAGGATATGCGGCGCGCGCACGCTGCGCGCCGTCACGTTGAGCCCAAGATCACGCACGCCGTCGGCGATCCGGTCCGTGAGCATCGCGAGCCGTTGGCTGACAGCAGCAGCGCCCCATTCCGCCATCATCTCCATGCCGATCGAGGCCATCTCCAACGTGATGAAATGATCGCGCTCGCCCATGTCATAGCGCCGGGCATTGTCGACATAAGCGAGATCGCCGAAATAGACGGGGTTCTCGGAGTTCACATTGCGGCGGCCGGCGGAGGTCTGCTCCAGCGGCAGGCCGTTCTGGTGGCGCTTTGCAACGTAGAGGAAGGCGCGGCCGTAGGGACCGATCAGCCATTTGTAGGTTGGGAAGATCACGGCGTCGGGATCGAGTTTTGCCACATCCATCGCCACAACACCCGCGCTCTGCGTCGCGTCGATCACGAACATCGCGCCATGCCGCCGCAGCGTTGCCTGCACCTTGTCGACGTCGATGATGCCGCCGTCGGACCAGTGCACCGACGAGATCGAGGCAAGGCCGACCGGCGGAGCGCCCGAGCGGTCGATCGTTGCAAGGACCGCCGACGTCCAGTTGCCATCGGCGGGCTGGCGCACGATGTCGACGACGAAACCCTGCGCCTCGGCACGGGCGTGCCATTCCAGCACCGGCGAGGAGTGATCGTTCTCCAGCACGATGACGCGCGTGCCGCGCGGAATCGTCAGCGCCTTCGCCACCGTAGCTATGCCGTAGCTGATGGCGGGGATCAGCGCGATGTCATCGGGCGCGGCGTTGATCAGGCGGGCCGCCGCAACGCGGGCACGCTCATGCTGGCGGCCGGCGAAACCGGGGTCGATCGTCCACGGCCGGCCCTTGCGCCCCACCGCCGCGCGCCCGGCGTCGAGCGTCTTCAGCGGCAACGGGCTGTAGGACGCCGAATTCAGGTAGCAGACCTCGCGTGGAATCTCGAACAGATGGCGCTGGGAGGGAAGCATGTCGCCTCGTGGCTGAAATTTGCTGATGATGGCGGGATGCGGGGAGTGCGTGCTCAGCCGCCATACTGGTCCGGGCCCATCGCCCATGGCGCCTGGTCGAAGCCGTGCGCGAAGGTGCGGTTGTTCTGCGCCGGATTGCGGTTGACCAGCGGCCGCAGATACATCGGATGGGTGGCGCTGCGCACCTCGTGCTCGACGGTGAAGAGATGCCGGCCGTCGGCGGGATCGACGATGTCGCAGAAGCGGTACTGGTACTGATTGTCCTCGCGGGACACCAGGTTGCGCTCGCGCAGCCGTTTGTAGGGACCCGAGAAGTCCGTGATGTAGATCTGGACGTGATGGCCGTCGAACTCCGCCTGCGCCTGGCCGGTCTCGCGGAATTGCAGATACTGGTCCTTGCCGACCTTGGCGCGCGCGACGACATCGTCGCCGTTCGCGACGCTGGCGGGGATGCCCATGATTTCGGAATAGAACCGGCTGATGGCTTCAGCGGTGCCGCGCGGCACCTCAAACTCGACATAGGGAATGCCGAGCGCGATGCGTCCGAAGCGCTCGGCGTCCGGCTCGTAGCAGCGCAGGCGGTTGCCCCAGGGGCAGGTGGCCTCGACATGATCGTTGCGCTCGCGATAGCCAAACGCAGTGCCTTCGAGCTTGGGCGCGACCGCGGCAAGCCGCTGGAGCAGGGCCTGCCGCCCGGCGATCACGATCGCCGTGTGGCCGCGCAGCACCTGCGGCCGGCCGCTCGGCAGATGAAACTGGCTGCGGCCGGCATTCACCCACATGTTGGTGTCGGAGACCATCAGATAGGGATCGCGGGTCAGTCCGATGCCGGCGACGTAGAACAGCGTGGCGAGGCGCTGGTCCGGCACCTGCACGTTGACATGCTCGAGATGGATGGCGTTGCCGAGGTCTTCTACGGCGCGGTCGAACGGCTGCTGCACGGCGCGGCTCCCTGGATGCGGTGTCCCGCATGATAGTGCAACGGCACGGCCGATCCAGCTGATAGCCCATGATTGTTTTGCAGGGGCTACCCCCCGTAACTCTGCACCAGGCTGCCGGCGACCAGCGCCCAGCCGTCGACCAGCACGAAAAAGATCAGCTTGAACGGCAGCGAGACCACCACCGGCGGCAGCATCATCATGCCCATCGACATCAAGACCGAGGCGACCACGAGGTCGATGATCAGGAACGGCAGGAACAACAGGAAGCCGATCTCGAAGGCGCGCTTCAGCTCGGAGATCATGAAGGCCGGCACCAGGATGCGCAGTGACATCTCGTCCGGCGTTGCCGGCGTCGGCTCGCCGGAGAGATCCATGAACAGCTTCAAATCCTTCTCGCGGACGTTCTTCTGCATGAAGCCGCGCAAGGGGACCGAGGCGCGCTGCAACGCTTCCTCGACGCCGATCTGGTTGGCGACCAGCGGCTTGATGCCGTCGTCATAGGATTTCTGCAGCACCGGCCCCATCACGAAGGCGGTGAGGAACATCGCAAGCGCGATCATCACCGAGTTCGGCGGCGCGGTCGCGGTGCCGAGCGCGGTGCGCAGCAGCGAGAGCACCACCACGATGCGCGTGAACGACGTCATCATGACCAGGATCGACGGCGCGATCGACAGCACCGTGAGCAGCGCGATCAGCTGGATCGCGCGCTCGGTCACGCCGCCATTGCCGCCGCCGAGATTGATGCTGATGTCCTGCGCCATCGCCGGATCGGCGAAGGATCCGGCGGCGATCAGGACAGCGATGAAAAAAACTCTACGCGGGACTGCCCCTGACCTCACGAAGGATTCTTCGGTCGGCCGAGCAGCGAGGCCATCTCGTCCTCGAGGTTCTCGAACCCGCTCTTCTGTCCGTCTGCGGGCGGGGCGGGCGGCTCACTGCGCGGCGGGCGCACCGGCGGCGCGTCGGGCGCAACCGGCGGCGCGACGGTCTCGCTCGCGCCGGTCGGGCGGCGCAGTGCCGCCTCAAGCCGCTGTGCCATCTCGGCGAGATTGGCATCGGCGTTCGATGCCGCCGGCGCGGCCGGAGGCGTCTGCGTTGCGACCGGCGGCGGAGCCGGGGGAGGCGGTGGCGGCGGTGTCACGGCGCGCTCGGGCGCGCGCAGCGACGGCGGCGCCTTCGGCGGCTCGGCGGCGCGCGGCGGACGCGGGACGACGGGTTCGGAGCGCGGCGGCAGGCGCGGCGGCACCGGATCGGGCCGCGGCTCGCCGCGTTCGGGCGTGAAGCCGGCGAGCGGATCGCTGCGACGCTCGGCAATCGGCGGCGGGGGCCGGCGGAGTTCGTCGGCGAAGGAGGGGCGCGCCTGGCGCGGCGGCAGCTCCGGTTCGGGAAGATTGAGATTGTCAGCGCGGGCAGCCTCGCTCTCGTTCCAGGCTGTGTCCGGAAGCGGTGCGGCGCGCGGCAGCGCAGCCTCGGGTGCGACTGCGGGGCGGGCCGACATCTGATCGCGGCCGGGCATTGCCCGGACGATATTCGGCTCGACGACGATGTCGGTGGGGCCACCGATCATCAGGAGATGCTCGATGTTGTCGCGGCGGACCAGCACCAGCCGGCGGCGGCCGTCGACGGCGGCCGCATCGATCACGGCCAGCCGCGGCATCCGTCCGCGGTTGGCGTTGGCGCCGAGGCGGTTTCCGGCGAAGCGGCGAACGAGCCATGCGGTGACGCCGATCAGGGCCAGCACGACAACGAATGCCAAGACGAATGTAATGACCTGCATATTGGAGTCCCCGGCCATCTTGGCCTTCCTCAGCTTCCGCCATCAACGAGCGCGGATTGATAGGTGCGGTTTGCGCAGCGAATCACGCCCGAGATTCGCCTTATTTCTTAATTCCCAGCGGCTTGCAGCCGACTGTTCTATTAATAAACCAAGAATCGCTTGTCCCAAAACGACTTCTCAGCGCCCACACTGTCTTGGTTTGTGCTGGTTAACGCAGCATTCGTGGCGAAAATGCGCTCGCTGGCCGCAGTTGCGGCGTTCTCCACGGCTCCGTCCGACATTTTAACCACCCGTTAACCATACACCGGGCAAATTCTGCCTACCTCGTAAGAGCCTAGAGGTTAACGGAGCCGCGGCGATGTCCATGAACGATCTCCCGATCCTGTCGGCGTTGCGCAGCAAGATGCAGTGGCACCAGGAGCGCCAGCGGGTGCTCGCCGAGAACATTTCCAATTCCGACACGCCGAACTTCCGGCCGCGCGACCTGGTGGAGCCGAAGTTCGACCGGGCCGGGACCACGGTCGGCGGCGGCATCGGCACGCTGCCGATGATGCAGACCAGCGCGACCCACATGGCGGCATCCGGCGCGCCGGATGCATTCGACAACGACCGCGGCAAGAGCGGGTTCCAGACCCGCCCGGCCGGCAACGCGGTCAATCTCGAGGACCAGATGCTGAAAGTGTCGGCCAACCAGATGGACTACGCGGCCGTCACCTCGCTCTACAGCAAGAGCCTGCATCTGCTGAAGACCGCGATCGGCAAGGGCTAGGCCGCCTGACGGCGGCAGGAGGATCCCATGGCAGATGGAACAAGCGATTTCGCCCGCTCGATGAGCATCGCGACATCAGGCCTGCGCGCGCAGGCGGGGCGGATGCGCGTGATCTCGGAAAATATCGCCAACGCCGATTCGACGGCGCAGACCGCGGGCGGCGATCCCTACCGCCGCAAGGTGCCGACCTTCTCCTCCGCGCTCGATCGTACGCTCGACGCCCAGGTGGTGACCCTCGGCCGGATACGGCCGGATCAGTCGGCATTCCGCGTCAAGCAGGAGCCGGGCAATCCGGCGGCGGACGCCTCCGGCAACGTCAAATACCCGAACGTCAATTCGATGGTCGAAATGACCGACATGCGCGACGCCCAGCGCTCCTATGAGGCGAACCTCAACATCATCAGCGCGACGCGGCGGATGATCCAGCGCACGCTCGACATCCTCAAGTCCTGACGCAAAAGAACAGGGAACCTAAATCATGGCTACACCGACAGTCGCCGCCAACGCCTACGCCAATTTCGCAAAGATGATGGAGCGCGGCGGTGCCGAGAAGGCCGGGCAGGCGGTCGCCGGTCCGTCGTTCAGCGCGCTGCTGAAGGACTCCGTCGGCAGCGTGCTGGAAGCGGGCAAGAAGTCAGACGCGCAGACCATGGCGATGGCCTCAGGCAAGGCGAATGTGATGGATGTGGTGACGGCGGTCGCCGACACCGACGTTGCGGTGTCGACGCTGGTCTCGGTGCGCGACCGCGTGATCCAGGCCTATGAAGATATCATGAAGATGCCGATCTGACGTCAGCCAGGACGTTATCCCGGGGCGATGCGAAGCAAGATTACAAGAGCGAGAACTAAAAAATGACCGGCCCTGAAACACTCGACGTGGCGCGCGACGCGATCTGGACCATCGTGCTGGTGTCGTCGCCGCTGATGGTGGTCGGCCTCGTGGTCGGCGTCGTGGTGTCGCTGTTCCAGGCGCTGACCCAGATCCAGGAACAGACGCTGGTCTTCGTGCCTAAGATCCTCGCGATCTTCGTCACATTGCTGCTGGCGCTGCCGTTCATGGCGGACGCGCTCTCCAGCCACATGATGCGGATTTCGTCGCGAATCATCGGCGGTTGATGCACTAATGCCGCGGTCATGCGCATCGACGTCTCCCTGCTGCCGGGGCTGGCCGCAATCTTCGTGCTGGTCTTCGCGCGCGTGGGTGCGATGGTGATGTTGCTGCCCGGTTTCGGCGAGAGCAACATCCCGGCGCGGGTCAAGCTGTCGATCGCGCTGCTGCTGACGCTGATCATCCTGCCCCTGCATCGCAACGCCTATCACGTCGACCTGACGTCGATCCCCTCGCTCGGCGTCCTGATGGTGCAAGAGCTCATCATCGGCATCGTGCTCGGCGCGACCGCGCGGGTGACGCTGTCGGCGCTCAACGTCGCGGGCTCTGTGATCGCGCAGCAGCTCGGCCTCGGCTTCGTCACCGCTGTCGATCCGACCCAGGGCCAGCAGGGCCAGATCGTCGGCAACTTCCTCACCATCCTCGGCCTGACGCTGCTGTTTGCCACCGACAGCCACTATCTGGTCATCGCGGCGCTGAGCGAGAGCTACCGCATCTTCTCGCCGGGCGAGATCATGCCGACCGGCGACGTCGCTGCGCTTGCGACGTCCGCGTTCTCCGCCGCCTTCAAGATCGGCCTGCAGCTGTCGGCGCCGTTCCTGGTGTTCGGCCTCGTCTTCAACATCGGTCTCGGCGTGCTGGCGCGGCTGATGCCGCAGATGCAGGTCTACTTCGTCGGCGTGCCGCTCGCGATCATGGTCGGCTTCCTGATCTTCGGCGTCGTGCTCGCGGCGATGATGAATACCTATTTCGACTACTTCAACGGCGTCATGCGCCAACTCGCTCCAATGAACTAGAGCGTTTTCGAGCGAAGTGGGAACCGGTTCGCGTGAAGAAAACGCGTCAAAAATAGGGGCCCTAGAACATGATGCGATCAAGTCGCATCATGTTCTAGGGAGAAGAGATGGCCGACGATACCGAAGACAAAACAGAAGACCCTACGCAAAAACGTCTCGATGACGCCCTTGAGAAAGGCGACGTCGTCAAAAGCCAGGAGGTCAACACCTGGTTCGTGATATCAGGCGCCACGCTGGTGCTGTCGACCTTCTCCGGCTCGATCGGTGGCGGCATCTTGATGCCGCTGCGAAACCTGCTCGCCAACTCATGGATGATCCGCGCCGACGGTGCCGGCCTGCTGGCGCTGACGCAGTCGCTCGGCTACGCGGTGGTCGCCGCGATCGGCGTGCCGTTCCTGATGCTGGCGCTGGCCGCGATCGCGGGCAACATGATCCAGCATCAGCTGGTGTGGTCGGGCGAGCAGCTGAAGCCGAAATTCTCCAAGATCTCGCCGGCTGCCGGCTTCAAGCGGCTGTTCGGCAAGCAGGCGGCGGCGAACTTCCTGAAAGGCCTGTTCAAGCTGATCGCGCTCGGCGCCGTGATGGTCATGGTGCTGTGGCCCGATCGGATGCGGATGGAATCGTTCCTGCGGGTCGATCCGGCCGAGCTTTTGCCCGCCATCACCGGCATGACGGTGCACCTGTTGGCGGCGGTGGTCGCGATCCTGGCTGCGGTTGCGATCGCCGACTACTTCTTTCAGTACCGGACCTGGTACGAGCGTCACAAGATGTCGCTGCAGGAGATGAAGGAGGAGTTCAAGCAGTCGGAAGGCGATCCGCACGTCAAGGGCAGGATCAAGCAGTTGCGGGTCCAGCGCGCCAAGAAGCGCATGATGGCCCAGGTTCCGAAGGCCTCGGTGATCATCACCAACCCGACCCACTATTCGGTGGCGCTGGCCTATGATCGCAGCATGTCGGCGCCGGTCTGCGTCGCCAAGGGCGCCGACAACCTCGCTTTCAAGATCAGGGAGATCGCCAAGGAGCACGACATTCCGATCGTGGAGAACGTGCCGCTGGCCCGGGCGCTCTATGCGACCGTCGAAATCGACAAGGAAATCCCGGTTGAGCACTATCATGCGGTTGCCGAAATCATCGGCTACGTGATGCGGCTGAGGCGCGGCCTGTCCGGCCTGCGCCAGTAAGGGGCGGAAAACCGCTTGAAATGCGCGTAAGTTGCGAAATTGCCGCTTGATGGACTTGCGTTTTCGGGTCCGATTCAGGCACTCAGGGGCGAGGTGGCCGGCCGGTCGCCTTCGTGATGCAGACGAGCCATGTCTCTCCAGATGACCGCCGATAGCAACGATCCTCCCGCGACCGAGCCGTTCGTGGCCCACGGGCCGGCGCGGCGGAGCGGCAGTATCCTGCTGGTGGTCCTGATCGCCGTCGGCATCGTGGCGGTGGCGGTCTGGCTGATGACCATCGGCCGCACCCAGGCGCAGCCCTACATCCTCTTCGTGCTGGCGTTGCTCGCCACCGTCGGGCTGTTCAATCTGTTCGCGTTTGCCGCCGGGATCATCCGCTTCTCCGACCGCGCCACCGACGACCCGGTGATGGGGCGGATCGCCGACCACGCCCAGGAAGGGCTTGTCGTCACCGACTCCCGCGGCCACGTGGTCTATTCCAACGCCGCCTATCTGACGCTGACCGGCGCGGCCGGGCCGCAGGACGTCCGTCCGGTTGAACGTGTCTTTATCGGCAACCCCGACGTTTCCGAGGCAGTGTTCCGCCTCTTGAAGGCGGCGCGCGAGGGCAAGCGGCAGCAGGAGGAGGTCCGCGTCGCCGGCCACGAGGCCGGGCAAGGTGGTGGACAGGGCCGCTGGCTGCGGCTGCGTGTGCGGCCGCTCGGCGAAGGCAAGCGCGACGCGAAATATGCGGTGTGGTCGATCGCCGACATCACGCGTGACCGCGAGCGCCAGGAAGACGTGTTCCAGGAGCTGCGGCACGCGATCGAATATCTCGATCATGCGCCGTGCGGCTTCTTCTCGGTCAATCCGGCCGGCGAGATCGCCTATGTCAACGCCACGCTGGCCAACTGGCTGGACTACGATCTGGCCGAGATCGGCTCGGGCGGCCTGAAGCTGACCGACATCGTCTCGGGTGACGGCGCGGCGCTATTGACCTCGATTGCGGCGGTGCCCGGCGAGGTCAAGACCGAGGTGTTCGACATCGACCTGCGGATGCGCGGCGGCAAGACCGTGCCGGTGCGGCTCTATCACAAGCTCGCCTTCGGCGCCGACGGCGTGGCGGGCGCCTCGCGCACGCTGGTGATCAGCCGCGCCCGCGACGAGCATTCCGATCCGGAGCGCGCCGCCGAGGTGCGCTTCATGCGCTTCTTCGACCACACGCCGATGGCGATCGCGACCGTCGACCGCGGCGGCAATGTGGTCGGCGCCAATGCGCGCTATGCCAAGCTGGCGCAGGGTCTGAACGGCGACGTCGGCGCGGCCAAGTCGATCTTCCGCGCCGTCAATCCGCGCGACCGCGGCCTCCTGATCGCCGCGATCAATCAGGCGGCGGAGGGGCAGGGCGACATCGCGCCGGTCGAGGTGATGCTCGACGGGCCCAAGGAGCGCTTTGCCCAGTTCTTCGTCACGACCATCGAGAAGGACGAGCGCGACGCGGAGACCGCGATCGTCTACATGCTCGAGACCACCGAGCGGCGCGCGCTGGAAAACCAGATCAACCAGTCACAGAAGATGGAAATGGTCGGCCAGCTCGCCGGCGGCATCGCGCACGACTTCAACAACGTGCTGTCGGCCATCATGATGGCGAACGACTTCCTGCTGAACGCGCACAAGCCCACCGACCCGTCGTTCCAGGACATCATGCAGATCAAGCAGAACGCCACCCGCGCCGCGACGCTGGTGCGGCAGCTGCTTGCGTTCTCGCGCCGCCAGACGCTGCGGCCGCAGGTGCTCGATCTCGGCGATGCGCTGTCTGATCTCACCATGCTGCTGCGCCGGCTGATCGGCGAGAAGGTCAAGCTCGACCTCGTGCACGGCCGCGATCTGTGGCCGGTGAAGGTCGACGTCTCGCAGTTCGAGCAGGTGGTGGTCAATCTCGCGGTGAACGCGCGCGACGCGATGCCCGACGGCGGCAAGCTGATCATCCGCACCGTCAACGTGCCGACGGAGGAAGCCGCCCAACTCGCCAACAAGGGCATGCCGGCGGCGGACTACGTGAAGATTGAGATTTCGGACACCGGCACCGGCATTCCGCACGAGATCATCGACAAGATCTTCGAGCCGTTCTTCTCGACCAAGGAAGTCGGCAAGGGCACCGGCCTCGGCCTGTCCACGGTCTACGGCATCGTCAAGCAGACCGGCGGCTTCGTCTATGTCGATTCCATGCCGGGCGGCGGCACCACGTTCCGGATCTATCTGCCGCGGCATCGCCAGGAGCAGGAGATCGCACCGGAAGCGCAGGCCGGCAACGGCGCGGCAAAGGAAACCGCCGCCGAGGATGCCGCCAAGCCGAAGCCCGACCTCACCGGGCAAGGTACCATCCTGCTGGTCGAGGACGAGGACGGCCTGCGCTCGCTGAATGCGCGCGGGCTGCGTTCGCGTGGCTACAGCGTGATCGAGGCGGCGAACGGCGTCGAGGCGCTGGAGGCGTTCGAGGAGAACAACGGCGCCGTCGATCTCGTGGTGTCCGACGTCGTGATGCCGGAGATGGACGGGCCGACGCTGCTGAAGGAAATGCGCAGCCGCAATGCGGAGCTGAAAATCATCTTCGTCTCCGGCTATGCCGAGGACGCGTTCGAGAAGAGCCTGCCGGAGAACCAGCAGTTCGCATTCCTGCCGAAGCCGTTCACGCTGACGCAGCTGGTCGCCGCGGTGAAGGAAACCATGACGGCGAATTAGCCGCACAATGCGGCGCGATGTGCTTCCCATCTCGCAGGTGCGAGGTGATGTTTCGATCCGGCTGCGGTTGAAACTGGGCCCCATCTCGCGCTAGGACGCGCTGTCGCATCCACAAGGCCCATAGTGTCACATCGCCGCGACCGAGGGCCGCAGCCGCGGTTCCCGTTTCCCGCTTCACTTTTAACCGGCTCTGCCCATGTTAGGGGCGTTTCCCCATGCCGGGGAATCCTTTGAGGAAACCAACATGAATTTCTCGCAACGCACGCGTGGAATTGTCCGGGCGATCGCCTTCGCGATGGTGCTGGCGCTGCCCGTGATGATGACCGTTTCGGCGGCCGACGCCCGCGTCGGCGGCGGCGGCTCGCGCGGCTCGCGGACATTCTCCGCGCCGCCCTCGACCAGCACCGCGCCGGGCTCGGTTGCGCCGATGAATCGGACCTTCAGCCAGCCTGGTAGCCCCAGCATGGGCTCGCCGGCGGCGGCGAATTCCGGCGGCCTGTTCGGCCGCGGCGGAATGGGTCGCGGCCTGCTCGGCGGCTTGGCTGCGGGCTTCCTTGGTGCCGGCCTGTTCGGCATGCTGTTCGGCGGCGGCCTGTTCTCGGGCCTCGGCGGGCTGTCGTCGATGCTCGGCCTGCTGCTGCAGATCGGTCTGATCGTGCTCGTGGTCCGGCTCGCGATGTCGTGGTGGCAGCGCCGCAATGCGCCGGCTGCGGCTTACGCGGGCGGCCCCGACGTCGGCCCCGGTCCGCAGGCGAACGCCCGTTCGGGCTTCGGCTTTGGCCTCGGCGGTGGATCGAACGCGCCGGTCGAGATCACGCCAGCCGACTACGAGACGTTCGAGCGGCTGCTCGGTGACATCCAGACCGCGTGGTCGAACGAGGACATCGCGAAGCTGCACACGTTCGCGACGCCGGAAATGGTGTCGTACTTCTCGAAGGATCTCGAGGAGAACAAGGCGCGCAACGTCACGAACAAGACGTCCAATGTGAAGCTGCTGCAGGGCGATCTGGCGGAAGCCTGGCGCGAAGGCGACAGCGAATATGCGACGGTCGCGATGCGCTACTCGCTGGTCGACAGCATGCTCGAACGCGGCACCGGCCGCCAGGTCAGTGGCGGGCAGCCGGAGGAGGTCACCGAGGTCTGGACCTTCGTGCGCCAGCGCGGCGGCAATTGGGAGCTATCGGCGATCCAGCAGACCAACTGATCGATTGCCAGAGATGACAGATACAAGGCGCCGCGGCATCAACCGCGGCGCTTTTGTTTTGTGGGCTTCATTCACGTGTCGCAGCGCCGGAATATCCGGACGGGCCGCGGGTTGATGTCAGCGGACCAAAAAACAACCATCGGGAGGATTAAGATGAGCGTCATTGCGCGTATCGCGGTTCCCGCCTGTCTTGCGTTCGTCGTGATGGCCGGGCCGCCGGCAGCGGCGCAGACCGCTGACACCAGCTTCTTCGTGACCAGCAACGGCATCGGCAATGGCGGCAACCTCGGCGGCCTCGCCGGCGCCGACAATCATTGCCAGACCCTGGCGCAGGCCGCGGGTTTCGGTGCACCGAAGACCTGGCGCGCCTATCTCTCGACCCAGGCGGCTGACGGACAGGTGGCGGTGAACGCACGCGATCGCATCGGCAAGGGACCGTGGAAGAATGTCAAGGGCGTCGTGGTCGCCAAGGACGTCGCCGATCTGCACAGCGCCGGCAACAATCTCACCAAGCAGACCGCTCTGTCCGAGAAGGGCGAAGTCATCAATGGGGCCGGCGACACGCCGAACCGTCACGACGTGCTGACGGGATCGCAGGCAGATGGTACGGCGTTTGCGGCTGGCGAGGACCGCACGTGCAAGAATTGGACAAGCAGCACGCAAGGCGCCGCCATGGTCGGGCATTTCGACCGCAAGGGCCTGCGCGACGACGAGCCGTCAAAATCCTGGAACACGTCACATCCCTCGCGTGGCCCCGACGGCGGCTGCTCGCAGGCCGATCTGAAGAGCACCGGCGGCGACGGCCTGCTGTACTGCTTCGCGGCGAACTGAGGGGATAACGAACGAGGCTTGAGCGGCGTCGCCGCCGCTCATTGTCTCGCGAGCGCGCTCAGCTCTTCTTGCGCTTGACGGTTTTCTTGGCGGTCTTCTTTTTCTTTGCGGTTTTCTTCTTCGTCGCGAAGTATGCCTCGACCTTCTTCGAGGAATGTCCGACGGCGGCGACCGCGGTCTTGAGCCGGGCAGGGGTCACCTTGAACTTCTTGGACCAGTACGCAACTTCGTAGGATTCGCTCAACGCGATCAGAGCCCGATCTGCACCGCCCCGCTTCTTCCTGCTGTCCGCCATCAGATGATCCTTCATCGAAGATTCGACGTCGGAACCTTAGCAGTCCGCGCGCAGTTCGGACAGGCGGCCCCGTGCACGATGGACGGTCTGACCGTGAAGCGGCTACGATCGACGTGAACCGAAGCGACGCGTTGAAGTTTGTGGAGGTAAGTGCATGCACTATCAGCTTTACTACTGGCCGATGATTCAGGGCCGTGGCGAATATGTCCGCCTCGCGCTCGAGGATGCGGGCGCTGGCTACACCGATGTCGCGCGCGGCAAGGGCGGCACGGGCGCCATGATGAAGATGATGGATGCGCACAAGGGCACGCCGCCCTTTGCGCCGCCGTTCCTCAAGGCCGGCAGTCTCGTGATCGGGCAGACCGCCAACATCCTGCTCTATCTCGGCGCGCGCCACGGCCTGGCGCCGAAGGCGGAGGCGGGAAAGCTCTGGGTGCACGAGCTGCAACTGACGATCGCGGACTTCGTGCTGGAGATCCACGACACCCATCATCCGCTCGGGCCGTCGCTGTATTACGAGGACCAGAAGGCGCCGGCGAAGAAGCGCACCGAGGAATTCTGGGCGTCGCGGGTGCCGAAATATCTCGGCTATTTCGAGGACCTGCTCGCGGCGAACGGCGGCACCTTCGTTACCGGCCGCCGGCTGACCTACGCCGACCTGTCGCTGTTCCAGATCGTGGAAGGCCTGCGCTATGCGTTTCCGAAGCGGATGGCAGCATTCGAGAAGAAGATCCCGCGCCTGATCGCGCTGCGCGATCGCGTCGCCGAGCGGCCGAACATCAAGGCCTATCTCGCCAGCGAGCGGCGGATCCCATTCAACGAGGAGGGGATTTTCCGGCGCTACAAGGCGCTGGATTTGTGATTGCCGCGCGTCGCCATCGTCATGGCCGGGCTTGACCCAGCCATCCACGTCTTTCTTGCCAAGTAAGATGGATGCCCGGATCAAGCCCGGGCATGACGGAGTGTTGTGGCAGCGCGCTACCTGTTCCTTCCGTCCACCGGCGTCATCGCGATCTTCGACAGATCGATGCCGTCGATGCAGCTGACATTCAGCGCCACGATGTCCGAGCCGTCGGGCTTCTTGCCGCGCGCGAACACGTCGACGCCGCAATCGACGCAGAGCTGGTGGCGGATCGCGTGGCGGTTGAAGAGATACTCCTTGAGGTTCTCGGCGCCGGCGCGAAGCTGGAAGCTCGATGGCGGCATGAACACGAAATGCAGGCCCTTCTTGGTGCAGATCGAACAGTTGCAGGCGGTAACCATGGCCATGTCGGTGGTGCATTCGAAGCGCACCTGGCCGCAATGGCAGCCGCCGGTGTAGGTCTTGGTCTCTGCCATGATCGTCCCTCACCACAGTCCGGGCACGAGGCGATAGCGCACCCGTGCCGCGTAATCGGCATAGCCTGACAGTCCCGCCACCAGCGTGCGCTCCTCGATCCGGGTGCGGATCGCGAACATCACGAAGAACACCGGCACGAAGGCAAGGCCCCACCAGGAGCCCAGCGTCAGCGGCACGCCGATGAAGAATAGCATCACGCTCGTATACATGGGATGGCGGACCAGCGCGTAGGGACCGGTCGAGATCACGTGATGGTCGCGCTCGGTCTGCACCTTCACGACCGGCGCGGCGAACGAATTGGTGCGGAATACCCAGAGGATCAGCACGGTCGAGACCAGATACAGCACGAGGCCGAGCACGATCAGCGGCGCGCCGGCATTGGCGCCGCCAAAGCGGCGATCGAGGCCCATCGCGACGAACCACAGCACGGCAACGATCAGGAACACCAGCATGAAGCGCTTGTCCTCGGTCGGCTGGCCCTCACGCGCGGTGAGCCGCATGCGCTCGGCCAGCAGGCCGGGATCGACCCTGGCAAGCCACACTCCGCAGGCAGGGCCGATCATCGCCGAGGCGATCAGATAGGCCCACGCGCCGGGCCAGTGCAGCGTGCCGGCGAAGGCAAACAGCAGCGCGGCCATGGCGATGACGAAGAAGGTGTTCTGCAGGAGGAGCTTTGCGATCATGGGCGGCTCCGCGATTCCAGCCGCGATTATCGCGCCCTTTTTCCGGCAAGCATGCGGCCGCAGTCATCAACTTTCGGAGCAGGCGAGGCGTTCCTGCGTCGCGACCGGATTGTACCTCTGCATTGACAATCGTATAAGCAATTGCTTATATGTCGGCATGACCGCCGCCATGCAGCTGACCAACGTGCTCAAGACCCTCGCGGACCCGACGCGGCGCGCGGTGTTCGAGCGGATCATCCGGGAAGGCGAGGTCGCCGCGACCGGGCTGGTGCAGGGCTCGAAGGTGTCGCAGCCGGCGGTGTCGCAACATCTGCGCGCGCTGCGCGATGCCGGGCTCGTCGCCGAGCGGCGCGACGGCCGGCATATCCATTATCGCGTCGCGCCAAAGGGGCTCGGCCCGCTGATCGACTGGCTCGGCCATTACGAGACGTTCTGGGCCGAGCGCTTCGCAAATCTGGAACGGCTGTTGAAGGAGAGTGAGTAATGGGTGAGACGCACGCGATCACGGTCGAGAAGGTGTTGCCTTATGCCGCCGACAAGATCTGGCGGACACTGACCACGAGCGACCTGTTGATGAAATGGCTGATGCCGAACGATTTTCAGCCGGACGTCGGACACCGGTTCAATTTCCGCACCAAGCCGATGGGCGATTGGGACGGCGTCGTGCATTGCGAGGTGCTGGATTGCGATCCGCCGCGCCTGCTGCGTTATTCCTGGAAGGGTGGCGCCGACACCAATCCGGACTACGGCTCGAAGCTCGACTCGGTGGTCACCTGGACGCTGACGCCGGTCGAGGGCGGCACGCAGGTCCGCATGGTGCATGGCGGCTTCGTCTTCCCCGGCAACCGCTACGCGTTCGACATGATGAGCCCAGGTTGGGGCAAGATCGTCGATGCGATCGGACGGGTCGCTGCCGAAGCTTGACGGATCACTCGTTCTTGCCGCGCCGCACTGTGATCGAGGCGTCGGTCCTGGTGCGCGTGCACTCCAGGTTGAGGCGGCGATAGCGCATCGTGATGGTGTTGCCGCGCAAGATGCCCATGCGCTTCAAGCAGCGCGACGTGCCGGTGACGGTGTCGTCCTTCGGCAAGGTGAAGACCAGCGCTGCGGCCGAGCCGACCAGGTTGAAGAACTCCGGCCTCATCTTGCGGTCGGTCTTGGCATAGAGCTCGATCGAATAGTCCTTGCCGCGACAGCCGAGCGACAATTCCTTCGCCGCCGGGTGTGTCAGGTAGGTGATGTTGGCGGCGCTGAAATTGACCTTCAGCCCGTCGATCTGGCCGGCGAGCTGCTTTGCGATGTCCTCGCAGGGATCTGCATGCGCAGGCGCTGCGGCGAACGCCGTCGCCAGCGCGATCAGCGCGGCTGGCAAGTTGGAGCGGATGCCCAATGGCAAGCGTCGGCGCAACGGTGCTGTCACGAAATACCCCCGCGGTACGAAAATACGCGAAGCTACATGCAGGCTCCCGCGGAGCGCGTCAATACGGCGCCGTCAGGATGCGCACTTGCCGTCCTGCGCCTTGGAGGCCCCGGCGGCCCGGCGCTCGCAATCATTGCCATAGGTCTTGCCGTCACAGCCGCACACCGGCTTGAAGATCTTGTTGCAGATCGTCGGCCGGAACGCGCAGGTACCGGTCTGGTCGGCCCGTCCGCATTGCCCTTGTTTGAACTGGCAGAACTGGCCGCCACGGCTGCATTGCACGCCGGCAAGGCCGCCGCACGGTCTGCCGAGACGGGCCGCATCGGCGTCGGTCGGGACGAGGATCAACAAGGCCAGCGCCGCGAACCAGACGAAAAGCGCTGTCTTCATGAAGGCCTCCTGATGGCTTTCCTGGCCGTTTCGCGGGTCGTTCTGCGTTGTGGCAACCTGAGATTACGGAGAGATGAAACATAGCACGTGGATTGCCGGTCCTGCGCATGGCTGGAAGACGGCCGGCTTCCCTTTTCTTTGTCCGAAAAAGGCTTAGAACGGCTCTACATTGCCGGCGGCCCTGCGCCCGCACCGGCCTTTCGAACCGACGAGCAGCCCAAAGAGCAGCCCATGAACGCCCCCACCGCCTTCCCCGACCAGCAGAAGCCCGTTCCACCCTACAAGCACACCCCGCTGTTCCCGCTTGGTGCTGATACCACCCCCTACAAGAAGGTGACGAGCGAGGGCGTCCGGGTCGAGAAGGTGTTGGGCAAGGACACGCTCGTGGTGTCGCGGGAGGCGCTGCGGGCGCTCTCCGAGGCTGCGTTTGGCGACATCAACCACTATCTGCGGCCAGGGCACCTGAAGCAGTTGCGCTCGATCCTCGAGGACAAGGAAGCGAGCGACAACGACAAGTTCGTCGCCTTCGACTTCCTCAAGAACGCCAACATCGCCGCCGGCGGCGTGCTGCCGATGTGCCAGGACACCGGCACCGCGATCATCATGGGCAAGAAGGGCTGCAACGTCATCACCGACGGCGACGACGAGGCGGCGCTCTCCGAGGGCGCGCGCGATGCCTATCTGCGCCGGAACTTGCGCTACTCGCAGGTCGCGCCGTTGTCGATGTATGAAGAGAAGAACACCGCCAACAACATGCCGGCGCAGTGCGAGATCTACGCCGAGGGCGGCTCTTCGGAAATAGATTCGGCCTACAAGTTCATGTTCATGGCCAAGGGCGGCGGTTCCGCCAACAAGAGCTTCCTGTTCCAGGCGACGCCATCGGTGCTGACCAGGGATCGGCTGCTGGCGTTCCTGAAGGAGAAAGTGCTGACGCTCGGCACCGCGGCCTGCCCGCCCTATCACCTGGCGATCGTGATCGGCGGCACCTCCGCCGAGCTCTGCATGAAGACCGTGAAGCTTGCCTCGGCGCGCTATCTCGACGCGCTGCCGACCCACGGCTCGGCCGACGGCAACGCGTTCCGCGATCTCGAGATGGAGCAGGAAATCCTCAAGATGACGCAGTCGCTCGGGGTCGGCGCGCAGTTCGGCGGCAAGTATTTCTGCCACGATGTGCGCGTGATCCGCCTGCCGCGCCACGGCGCCTCGCTGCCGATCGGGCTCGGCGTGTCCTGCTCGGCGGACCGCCAGGTGCTGGGCAAGATCACCAGGGACGGCGTCTATCTCGAGGAGCTCGAGCACAATCCGGCGCAGTATCTGCCCGCGGTCGAGCAGTCGCTGGGCGGCGAGGTCGTCAAGATCGACCTCAACAAGCCGATGAAGGAGATTTTGGCGACTCTGTCGCAGTATCCGATCAAGACCCGCGTCTCGATGACCGGCACCATGATCGTGGCGCGCGATTCCGCCCACGCCAAGCTGCGCGAGCGCCTTGAGAAGGGCGAGCCGCTGCCCGACTATTTCAAGAACCACCCGGTCTACTACGCTGGCCCGGCCAAGACGCCCGATGGCTACGCCTCCGGCGCGTTCGGCCCGACCACGGCCGGTCGCATGGACTCCTTCGTCGACCAGTTCCAGGCTGCCGGCGGATCGATGGTGATGGTCGCCAAGGGCAACCGGGTGGTCGCGGTGCGCGAGGCCTGCAAGAAGCACGGCGGCTTTTATCTCGGCTCGATCGGCGGTGCGGCGGCGAACCTTGCCGAGCACTGCATCAAGAAGGTCGAGGTGGTCGAGTATCCCGAGCTCGGCATGGAAGCGATCTGGCGCATCGAGGTGGTCGACTTCCCGGCCTTCATCATTATCGATGACAAGGGCAACGACTTCTTCAAGGAATTGAACCTCGGTTGAGGATCCGGGTTGAGGGCGACAGGCCTCGACGGATTCTCCAGGGGCTGGGTCGCCGTCACCATCGACGGCGACCGGCGCACGATTTCCTTTCACAGCGATGTTGCGGACGCGCTGGCGCGTCCGTTCGATCGTGCCGGGATCGATATCCCGATCGGCATGACCGATGATGGCGAGCGCGCGTGTGACCGTCTCGCCCGCGAGCGCCTGCGCCCGCACAGCTCGCGCGTCTTCACTGGCGCGCGGCGCTGGCTGTGGCAGGAGTTTCGCGATCCGGACGCGGCAAACCGTGAAGCGCTCCGCCGCGGCCAGAGCCGCGTCTCGCGCCAGCTCTGGCACATCGGGCCGAAGATCATGGAGGTCGACGCGTTCGTCCGTGCGAATGCCGCGCGCGACATCCGCGAGGTGCATCCCGAATTGGTGTTCCTGCGGCTGAACGGCGGCGAGCCTTTGCCGCGCAAGAAATCGGAGGAGGGCGATGCGCTCCGCTGCAGGCTGCTCAAGCGGGCAGGCGTTCGCGAAATCGATCGGTGGCTCGTCGAGGCGCGGATCGGCAGCGGCGCAAAGCGCGACGACGTGCTGGATGCCTGCGCGGTGGCGCTCGCCGCTCATCAACCGAGCGGCTGCGTCCCCGAGGGACCACAGCCGCTGGATGCGCATGATCTGCCGATGCAGATCTGGTTCTAAAGCGTTTTCGAGCGAAGTGGACACCGGTTCGCGTGAAGAAAACGCGTCAAAACAAAAAGCTAGAGCATCGGTTTTGATTCGATCAGAACCGAAAATGCTCTGGATAGGGCGCTTACGCCCGCGTGCCGGTGAAAGGGAAGCTGCCCATCGGGCCAATGCCCATCTCGCCGGAGATGCCGTCGCCTGCGACCGTGCCGGTGAATTCCAGCGTCAGCGGCATCGGGTTGGTGATGGAAACCTTCCAGGCGACGTCGTCGCCGTTCACGGTGCCGTCGAAGATTTCGGTGGAGTTGCCCTCGGCGCCCTGCGTGCCGGTGAGCGTGCCGCCGGAGCTCGCCAGCGACAGCGTCGCCTTGCGCTCGCCCATCGGCGTCGTCATCGTGAGATTCCAGTTTCCGTCCACCGCCATTGATGTCTCCCCTCGAGATGCAAGCGAGCAGGCGGTATAGCCCATCTTGCTGCGCCCGCCTAGTTCGCGGCTGCGGCGATCAGGCGCGGGCGGCGGTGCGCAGGCGGTTTCCGATCAGGAAGCGGAACGCGACATACTGGATCGCGAACGCGGCGATCTTGGCGCCGACCAGCACCACCGACACGTAGAGCGCCCACAGCTTCATGTCGCCAGTCGCCGCGATCGCGATCGTGCCGGCAGCGAGGATGAACATCAGCCCGGCCCAGGCATAGCCGGCGAGGGTGGCGTATTCCGGAATGGTCTGGGTCACGATCGGCGGCAAATAGCGCAGCATCCAGCCGCGCTTGAGCATGATCGCGCCGATCGCGATGTGGCCGATCGCGGGCTTCGCCAGCACGAAGCGCGGATCGTTGGTGAGCAGCGTCGCGCCGCCCAGCACGATGACGAGCCCCAGGCTCGCCCAGGTCATGTAGCCGAGCGCCTGTCCCTTCACGCGCGCATAGACCACTTGCGCGATCGCGCCAGCGATCGCAACGCTGGTGGCGATCAGGACATTGTCGGTGGCGAGATAGACCAACAGGAACACGATGGTGGAGAGGAAGTCGCTCGCGAGCCTGGCAAATACGCTCTTCATCGTCGTGGTGTCCGTTTCCTCGGGATGATCGTTGTGATGTTGATATGGCAACGTCTAGCGTGACGGCAGCGCGCCGGCCGGCGGCGTCCCGTCCTTGGCCGCGCGATGTTGCGGATACCAGCGGGTGAAGCACACCGCGGCGTTGCGCGCGGCGAAGGCGATCAAGAGGCCGGTCCACAGCGGCAGGGCCGGGACATAGAGCACCGCGACGTTGCCGATCAACATCAACAGCGTCGCGGCGGTCCAGCCGCCGGTGATCAGGTAGTTGGCATGGATGAAGCCAGGCTGCTTCGCGGTCTCGGCATCGACCTGTTCGAGCGCATATTGCCGCGTGAAGGGATGTCCGATCAGGATCGAGGCGAGCGACACCAGCAGGATGCCGGCATCGACGGCGATCTTCACCGCGATGGTGCTCGGCGTCGCATCGACGAAGGTGAGATAGAGGCCGACCGCGGTGAATACGATCACCGAACCGACGCCGAGGATCTTGATGCTGCGGCCGCGCGCGATATCGAACGCAATGACGGCAAGGCAGATCAGTGCGGCACAGAGCAGGCTCACCGTGGCCGAGGTCACCAGCATCAGCGTGGCGAAGGCACCGTAGGGAGCGAGGATCAGGAAGATCGTCATTGGGAGCCTCATCGGCTTATCTTTACATCGTAAAGATACCCTAGAGGCAGGTAGGGGAGGCGTCAAGCGAAATCTTTACAGTGTCAAAATCGTGAAGCTGAGACGAAAACAAACGCCTTTTCAAATCGATGTGGCGGCCTTGAAGGGGCTTCTCTTCTCACGTCGTCATGGCCGGGCTTGGGCCGGCCATCCATGTCTTTCCCGCCAGCGGCGCAGAAGACGTGGATGCCCGGCACAAGGCCGGGCATGACGAAGGACAGGTGTTCGCGCCATGAGTCGGAAATGGACGGGCAGCTACGCCGCTCCCACCCAATTGCCGTGGAATCCATCCGGCACGCGGTGGCCGAGATGGACCAGCGCCGCTGGACCAGCCTCGACATCTTGCGCGTTGAACACGGCGAGGTCGCTGCGATTTTCGCGGGCGCGCCACACCACCGCGAGCAACCACCCGTCGCCCTCCGCGGCGTCCGCGCTGCGCTCGACGAACACGGGCTCGGAGATCGTGTCGCCGGCGGGCAGGAGATAGTGGCCGAGCCGTTTACCCTTGCCGTCGACATGCACGATGCCCGACAGCGCGCCGAACATCGGCAGATCCGGGTTGGCGCAGGCGTACCAGCCGTGATTGCTCACAAGTCCCGCGCGGCGATCGTCGACGCGGGGGAATTCGCCGGTGAGGTCGTCGAGATAGGTCTGCGTGAAGCGGTCGGTATTGCCGGCGAGGTCGAAGGTCCAGCGACAATAGCGCGCCCGGTTCTTTCGCGGGTCGGTCGGCGAGCCGTCGGGATGGTTGAACAGCGGCGCTTCCTCGAACTGCATCACGTCGGCGATGATGCGGTTGCCGTCTTCCCACGCATTCATGACGTGGAAGATGTAGCAGGTCTCGGCGCGGAACCAGATGATGTCCTTCGAGGCGCCGCTGCGCTTCATCACGCCGACATAGGCGCCTTTCTCCGGCTCCCAGGCGTAAGGCGCCTGACCGCGCATCGCGCGCTGCATGCTGCCCGTGATCGGCAGGATCGGAAACAGCACATGGTTCTCGGTGACGATGAAGTCGTGCACCATGCTGGCATAGGGCGCCTCGAAGCGTTCGAAGCGCGTCACCACGCCGGACGAACTCACCGCACCAAACGACAGCGCCGGCGTCAGCGGGCCCGCGGCGTTGTAGCCGAAGAACACCATCTCGCCGGTGACCGGATCGATCTTGGGATGCGCGGTGAACGGGCCTGAGATCGCGCCCTTGTAGTCGCAATAGCCAAGGCGATTGAGCGTGCCGGGTTCGATCTCGGTCGGCAGATGGCCTTCCTCGAGCGCGAGCAGGCGGCCGCCATGGAAGATGATGTTGGTGTTGGCGACGCCGCCATCGGTCGTGGTCGTTGCCGGCGCGTCCGGCATCTTGCGGCCGAAGCCGCCGAACAAGGCGCGGCCCGCATCGTGCTCGGCCTGCCATTTGGGGGTGCGGACCCAGCGGTTGCGATAGCTGGCGCGGCCGTTCTCGAGATGGAAGGCGTGCAGCATGCCGTCACCGACGAACCAGTGGGCGCCCGGCGCCTCGAACTGCGGATTGGGGCCGTTGCGGTAGAGCGTGCCGTTCAGCTCGCGCGGCAGTTCGCCTGTCACCTTCAGGAACGGCGCGTCGGCTTCAAATGGGATCGGCGCCAGATTGGTCCGCGCCGCGTTCGATGTCACCTGGTCGAGCATCCCGCATCTCCCTGCATGATATCTTTACATCGTAAAGATATCAGTAAAGGTGACACCACCGATCGTCAAGCAAAATCTTTACAGTGTAAAAATTGCGACATATAAGGGCCGCATGGCAAGATTATCCAGAGAAAACAAGGCAGCTCGCCCGGCACCGGCGCGGACCCGACGGGTTGCGCGTGCAGCCGCCGATCGACCGGCGCCGCGGCGCCGGGCAAATGACACGCCGTATCATCACGGCGATCTGCACGAGGCGCTCTTGAAGGCGGCCGAGCGCGTGCTCGAACGCGATGGGCTGCCGGGGCTGACATTGCGCGCGGTGGCGCGCGAGGCCGGCGTATCGCACGCCGCGCCCACGCATCATTTCGGCGATCTCACCGGTCTGCTCAGTGAACTCGCTGCGATCGGTTTCCGGCAGTTCGGCGAAGCGATGGCGGCAGCGAATGCGTCCGCGGCGACGCCGCCCGAGAAGGGAATGGCGAGCGCCAAGGCTTATGTCGCCTATGCGCAGGCGCATCCGGGCATGTATGGGCTGATGTTCCGCAGCGAGCGACTCGATCATTCGCGGCCGTCGCTGCACGAGGCGTCCGAGGCTTCGTTCGCCGGGCTAACCCGCGGCGTCGGTGCCAGCCGACACGAGCAGATTTCCAAGGAGTCGCTTTCGCTGGAGCAGGCGGCCGCGATCGCGTCCGCCTGGTCGCTGGTGCATGGTTTTACCATGCTCCTGCTCGACGGACGCCTCAAGACGATTCTGGACCGGTCGCCCGAGGGCACATCTGTGGAAATGCTGCTGACTGCGATGCTGCGGTTGTCGGCGAGCCGACAGCCGCGGTCCTAGCCGGTGCTGCCCCTGCAGCGTTCTAGCGTTTCGTCAGCGACGTGGTGCGGCCGCTCTGGCCGATCGTCTTCACCTGGTCCGCGCCGCATTTGAAATCGCGGGCGAAATCGTCGGCGGCCTGTCGCGCCAGCTCGTTGGCGTTGGGAATGGCCGCGACGTCGACATAGGCGACATGACAGACCTCGCCCGGCGGCAGCCGCGTCACAGCGAGCATCGCCCGTGAGACCGGACTGCCTTTCTCGTCCTGCTCGCTGTTGTCGGCGATCTGCCAGCGCTGGATGATCGCGAAGGGCTTGCTACCGGCAGCACGCCATTCGACCATATCGCCGGTCGAACTGAACGGGCCGAACCAGGCCTGCGCCGCCGGTTCCTTGGCCGCCGCCGCGCGGTTTCGGCCCACCGAGACCACTTCGCGCAGATCGCCCTCGTTGATCAGCACCACAAGGCCGGATTTTCCCGGGCAGACCCTCGTGGTGCTGCCGTCCTCTTCGTTGGGCTTGCCGATCATCCGGCAGGCCTTCGGGGCGGTCGACGTATAACTGCTGCTGATCGTCCCGGAGGCAGCCTGACCAGGATTTGCGCTGGCAACCGCCATAACGACTGTTGCAAAAGCAAGGTATTTCATCGGGAAACCTGCGATCCGGACGTTACTTTGTGTCTGACATATGCAATCTGGGGAAGGTTCAACAGACATGCGGGAAACACCTGACAGGCGCGCGGAATCGTCCTAGAAGGGCGGCTTCGCAACTTCTGTCGCGTGCACCTTGCGTGCCTTAGCCTCGATCGTCATGCCCGCATCATCATCGCAAAAGCCCTATCGTGTCGGCCGTTCCCGTACTGGCCTTGGCCTTTTCGCCACCAAGCCGATCAAGAAGGGCACCAAGATCATCCGTTATTTCGGGCCGTTGCTCGACTCGAAGAAGAAGGATGAGGACGCGATCGAGAACAAATATCTGTTCGAACTCACCAACCGATGGACCATCGACGGCTCGATCCGCGAGAACGTCGCCCGCTACATCAACCATGCCTGCCGGCCGAACGCGGAATCCGACGTCAAGCCGCGCAAGCGCAAGGTGTTCATCCGCGCCATCAAGGACATCGAGCCGGGCGACGAGATCAACTACGATTACGGAACCGACTATTTCAAAGCCTATCTGAAGCCGATCGGCTGCAAGTGCGACGCCTGCGAGAGGAAGCGCAAGAAGAAGCGCGCGGAGGCGAGGGCGGAGCGGCTGCGGCTGAAGGAAAAGGCCGAGCGGAAAGCCAAGCGTGAGGCCGAGAAGCTCGCCGGGGAGCGGGCTGGACAGAGGTCGAAGGCCAAGGCGAAGAAAGCAAGGGCAAGCGGCAAGCTCGCCAACGGCAACGCTCTGAACGGCAAGGCTCTGAACGGCAAGGCGCTGAACGGCAAGGCGCTGAACGCGAAGGCATTGAACGGCGAGGCATTGAACGGCGAGGCATGGAACGGCAAGGCACTGAACGGTCATAGCCTGACTGCTGCGGCCGGCAAGCGGTCGATCCCGTCAAATCGTGGCACTACGCGGGTGTTGCGAGCCTGAGCTCCGAAACAGATCCCCTGCGATCTCGGCCGCAGGTCGTCATCATGATGCGCGTCCCGGATGGCGCGCGGGGCGCGGCAGATAGGCGCATTCGGCGAGCGCGGTTCCGTCGAGCTCACGCATGAAGGCCTCGCGGGCCGCCGCGAGCCGGGCCTTCAGCCGGCAGCGCGGCCGCCGCACACAATCTCCGCCGTCATCCCTGAAGCATTCGACCAGCGGGCTGCCGCCTTCCAGCGCGCGGACCACTTGCCCAAGGGTGATGGTCTCCGCCGGCCGCGCCAGCGAAAACCCGCCGCCTGCGCCGCGCTGGGTCGCGATGAAGCCGGCCTCGGCAAGGTCCCGCACCACCTTGGCAAGGTGATTGCGGGAAATGCCGAACTCGGCCGCGATCTCGCTGGTGGCAAATGAGCGCCCCGGCTCCCCGGCCAGCCGCATCAGGGCGTGAAGCCCAAAATCCGTGAACGACGTCAGGCGCATGGAAGCCCCTCGCATTGAGAACTTGGCAGAACCGGCTATAGCGGCCTAAATAGGTATTTAAAATGCATATTATGGAGATCCGCAATGGCGGAGGCGGAGCGCCGCGAGCAAATCACGGCCAGCATCATCGAACGGACCGGCATCACCGAGGCCATGATCGAGCAACTGGTGCACAGCTTCTACGCAAAGGTCCGCAGGGACCCGATGATCGGGTCGGTGTTCGAGGCCAGGATCACCAATTGGGAGCCGCATCTGGCCCAGATGTGCGCGTTCTGGTCGTCGGTCGTGCTGATGACGGGGCGCTATCACGGCACGCCGATGGTCAAGCATGTGCCACTGCCGATCGATGCCGCGCATTTCGACCGCTGGCTCGAACTGTTCGAGGCGACCGCGCATGAACTGTGCCCGCCCGTTGCCGCGGTTCATTTCATCGAGCGCGCGCGGCGCATTGCCGCCAGCCTCGAAATGGGCGTCGCCAGCGGGCAGGGCGTCATGCTGGCGGTCGGCGAGCGTTACAGGCGGGATGCCTCGTCATTTCCAGGTGCGCAAATGCGCACCTGAGAGCAACCTTCAGCGTTGAGCCTCAACTGTCATCGCCCGCGAATGCGGGCGATCCAGTATTCCAGAGACGTCAAGGATTGATCCGATAGGCCGCGGCGTACTGGATACCCCGCATACGCGGGGTATGGCGGCGTTGTGTTGGCTGTTGCTACGCTGCAACTGCCTCGCCGCTCCGGCGCAACCCGACATATTGCAGCTCGGCGAAGACGCCGGTGGCGATCGCCTGAGCGAGGATCACGCTGGTCCCGAGCAGGTTCGGCGACACAGCGCCCGAGAGCAGCAGCGCGATGCTGGCGAGCGTCCAGGCCGCGTTGCCGGCCACCACCAGGATCACGGGGCCTTTCGGCAGCGAGGTTCGCGCGCCGAGCCAGCCGACCAGCGCGGTGTAGGCGATCAGGAACAGTCCGGTCTCGCGCAGCAGCGCTTCCGGCAGGCCGAGCAGCGAGGCCAGCGCACCGGTGTCGAGCACCATCGCGACCGCGGATACGCCGCTGAACACGGCATCGGCAAGCAGGGCGCGGCGCAGCAGCTGGGACGAATGGATCATGGCAGGGTCTCCTCGGGTTGGGATGGGTTTTCAGCGCATCAGGGACCGCAGCTGACGCCACAGGCGGAACGGGCACAGCGCCTTGCCGACCCTCATCTCGACCGCATAGACCTGCGCGAACACGAACACGCTGGTCGCGTGCACGATCGGCTGGGGCATGTTGAGCGAGCGCGCGATCAGCCAAGTGGCCAGATGGACCAGCCACGGGATCAGGACGGCGAAGGCGCGGATGAGGGACAGCATCAGCATGGTCATCTCCTGTGCCGTGGAAGATGAGCCGCCCTGCGCGCCAATTCGATTACCTCAGGCGTAATGGAACGGGCGAATTTCGCGTGGTAGGTTTTCCACCATGAACGCACATGCATCCATGGCGCGGGCCGAGCCCGCAAAACCCGTCCTGATCGGCGAGTACCTGCGCGAGTGGCGGCAGCGCCGTCATCTCAGCCAGCTCGACCTTGCCGTCGATGCCGAGATCTCGGCGCGGCATTTGAGCTTCGTCGAGACCGGCCGCTCGGCGCCGTCGCGCGACATGGTCCTCAAACTGGCGGAGCGCCTCGACGTGCCCCTACGCGAACGCAACGTGCTGCTGGTCGCCGCGGGTTTCGCACCCGCATTCCCGCAACGCTCGCTGGAGGATCCCGCGCTGAAATCGGCGCGCGAGGCGATCAACCTGGTGCTGAAGGCGCATGAGCCGCATCCAGCGCTGGCCTATGACCGGCACTACAACCTGGTTTCCGCCAACCGCATGGTGGCGCCCTTGCTCGAGGGCGTGCCGCAGCGCCTGCTCGGCCAGCCCTTCAACATCCTGCGGCTTGCCTTCCACCCCGAGGGCCTGGCGCCACGCACCGTCAATCTGCCCGAATGGGCCGCGCATCTGCTCGAGCGGCTGCACCGCCAGTGCGAGGCGACCGCCGATCCGGAGCTCTTGAAGCTGTATCAGGACCTGAAGTCCTACCCGATCCCGGCGCGCTCGGCGCCGCTCGCCCCCGACAACAACGTCGCGCTCCCGTTCAAGCTCCGCCTCAACGGCGAGATCCTGAGCTTCATCTCGACCACCATGGTGTTCGGCACGCCGGTCGATATCACGCTGCAGGAACTGGCGCTGGAGACCTTCTTCCCGGCCGATGAGCTGACCGCCGAGCGAATGCGGCAGATGGCAGCCAGTATGAAATAGCGGCTTGTCTCGGGGCGCTTTCGGCCTACTTTTGGGGTTCCAACTCCGCCGGGAGCCCCGCCATGAGCGATCTGAAGCCGCTTCGCCTCGATATCGTTTCCGACGTCGTTTGCCCCTGGTGCTATATCGGCAAGCATCGCATCGAGGATGCGCTTAAGCTGGTGCCCGACGTGCCAGTCGAGGTGCACTGGCGGCCGTTCTTCCTCAACAATTGGGTGCCGCGCGAGGGCATCAGCCGCGAGGAATATCTGACGGCCAAGTTCGGCTCGGTCGACGCCTACAAGGGCATTGCCGGCCGCGTGGTCGCAGCTGCCAACGAGGAGGGGCTCACCTACCATCCCGAGCTCGTCAAGCGCCAGCCGAACACGATCGACTGTCACCGCCTGATCCATTGGGCCGAGGCCAGGGGCAAGGCAGCCGAGATGAAGCAGCGGCTGATGGAGTTGTATTTCCGCGACGGTGGCGATCTCACCGACACCAGCGTGCTGGTGCAGGCGGCAGCCGATGTCGGACTCGACGCCGACGATGTGCGCAAGCGCCTTGCCACTGACGACGACGTAGCTCTGGTTTCGGCGCAGGCCCAGGAGGCCGCCGAGAAGGGCATTTCCGGCGTGCCGACCTTCGTGTTCGCGCAGAAATACGCCGTGTCCGGCGCCCAGCCTGCCGAGCAGCTCGCCCGCGCCATCCGCGAGGTCTCGGTCGAGATCAACGCGCAGGCGGCGCAGTAGTCCGCGATCCTTTTCAAAAGCCCGGCTCACGCCGGGCTTTTTCGTTTGTCCACGCAATCCATTGGAAACAATCAGGGAGACAACCATGATCTATGAGCTGCGCACCTACACGGTACGTCCGGGAGCCGTTGGCGAGATGGTGAAGGCGGCGAGCACGATCTCGCGCGATATCCGCGCCGACAATTTCGGCAAGCTGGAAGGCTACTGGATCACCGAGATCGGTCCGCTCAATCAGGTCATGCACATGTGGAGCTACGCCGATCTCAATGAGCGGACCCGGCTGCGCGCCGAGCTTGCGAAAAATCCGCGCTGGACCGGCGAGTACATTCCCCTGATCCGTCCGCTGCTGGTCCGCCAGGAGGTGCGGCTGCTCAATGCGGTGATTGCGCCGGTGGCGCCGGCGACGTCAGGCAACATCTACGAATTCCGGAATTATCGCGCCAAACCGGTCGGCGGCGTCAAGCAATGGCTCGATCTGGTCACCGGCGTGCTGCCGGAGCGCGAGAAATATTCAAAGATCGTCGGCCTCTGGACCACCGAAGCCGGCCAGCCCAATGAGGTCTGCCACATCTGGGCCTATCCCGATCTCAACGCCCGCGCCGCGGCGCGCGGCAACGCCATGAAGGATCCGGCCTGGCTGGAATTTCTGAGCAAGGGCACGCAGCTACTCGAGGAGATGCACTCGACCATCATGCTGCCGGCACCGCACTCGCCGTTGCAGTGAAGGGACCATAGTCGCGCCGTCGCGGCCATCCTGTCGAGAATGCCGGCAGAAAGCCTCACCCGATGGGTCCATCGGATGAGGCTTTCCAAGCAAGGGCACGCGCCGCCTGAGAAACAGCGCGCCGCAACGCTAGTCGGGCCAGCTGACACGAACCTGACGGTGGGACCGGTTGTTTCCTGATGTGTCTGCATGGCTACGAAAGGGTAAACCGTCGGCCGCGGTGCATGAGGTCACCGCGATGCGCCGGTGCTCCAGGCGGTCAATGCGCAGGCGCGTGGGCTCGCGCAAGCTAGACCGTGCTATCCGGGCTTGCCGCGCCGGCTGCGGATGAAGCGGACGGCGTCGCGCGCGGCTTCGTAGGCGAGATTGTTCAGGGTGAGCGCGGCATGAATAGCGGCGACCAGCGGATCGCGGCGCCGCAGCGGCAGCAGCACGTCGCCGATCGAAAACCGGCCGCGCCAGATCGGGTCGATCATGGGGTGGCCGGGCGCCGCGGTGGAATCGGCTGAGGTGATCGCGGGATCGGCGCAGAGATGGCGCGTCAACTCCAGCGTCAATTGTGCCCCGGGCGAATGCTTCGCAAAACGCTCGTCGATGCCGATCTTGAAGAAGAATGCACGATCCTGGTGGCGCACCACGATGCCGCCCGCGATCGCTGTGCCGCCGGCATGCAGCGTAATGATCTCGCAGCGGCCGGTCTCGGCCATCGCCAATGTCGCGCGGCGGATGAAGGTCGCGTCACCGGCATGCTGGCTGAGCGCTGTGCCGCGCTTGCCCTTCCAGCCGCCGGCTTCGAGGGCAAGGAAGATTTCGAGCGCCGTGGCGACCGCGCGCGGCGTGCGCGCGACGTCGAAGCGCACCGCGCCGTGGTCGGAGAGGCGATGGCGCTGACGGCGCAGCTCCTTCAGCTTCTTAGGCCCGAGCGCATCGTGCAGCAATTCGTCGGCATCGCGCGTCGCATCGAGTTGCGCGCGCTGATAAGCACTCAGCACACGCGGCTGCAATCCATCGCGCGCGAGCACCGCGCGGATCGCCGCCATGGCCGGGCCATCGAGCGACATGGTGCGCAGGATCAGCGCATGCGCGCCTGCGTCGCGCGCCTGCTGCAACATCTTGCCGGCCGCTTGCTCGGCGGCGTCGCGGTCAAGCAGCGGCGTGCACAGCGTACCGTAGGGTTCGGCGCCGACCAGCGCGGGCAGCGGGATCCGATAAATCCGCCGCATCGGAATGACCGGCAACAGCCCGATCAATTGCCCGGCATCGCCGGCGGCGCTGAGCAGCGACGCATCGGTGCGGCCGCGTGCGGAAGCATCGACCGCCAATTCCCAGTCGGGCTGGTAGTAGCCGTTGGCCTCGATCGCGCGCTCGGCGAGGCCGCGCCATGCGCCAACCGGCGCGGCCGACAGCGGCGGCAACGCGCGATCGTCCGTGGTATCCTTGCGCGATGCACGGCGGATCATTGCCTGGTCTGCAATATCGGCCACGTCCCTGTTTCCCCGGTCCGCGAGGCTGATCGGCCTGCGTTCGTCACGGGCGACGCTAGTGGAAAGAGATGGAAAATGCCGTTGAGGCCATCGGGCAATTTGAGCGGTCATGTTAACGGGTCGTTCAGCATGCGACCGCGATGGCGCGGCTGAGCTTTGACGCCAGCAAGTTGCTTTGGGGCGAAAAATACGCCCGTCCGGACCGCTCGCTGCCCGGATCATTTCTGCACCACCGGTGTGCGTGCTTCCGCACTGAGCGGCCAAAGCAGGCGCGCATACCTGCAAGGTCCCCGGACGATCCGGGTGCGCAAATCAAAGGAACTGACATGTCGAGATTGGAAGGCAAGGTTGCCGTGATCAGCGGCGGCAACAGCGGCATCGGGCTCGCCGTCGCGCAGCGCTTCGTGAAGGAGGGCGCGCATGTGTTCATCTTCGGCCGGCGCCAGGATGCCCTCGACCGGGCGGTGAAGCTCATTGGCGGCGACGTCACCGCGATCCAGGCGGACGCGTCCAGCCTTGAAGACCTCGACCGCGTCGCCGGGACGGTTCGAAAAACGAGCGGCAGGGTGGACGTGGTCGTGTCCAACGCCGGCTTCACCGAGCAGGTGCCGCTCCGCGACATCACGGAGGAGCACTACGACCGCACGTTCAACTTGATGGCCAAGGGGCCCTTGTTCCTGGTGCAGAAGATGCTGCCGATGATGGGTGGCGGAGGATCGATCATCCTGGTGTCCTCGGCCATGCACTATATGGGGCTGGCGAACCACTCGACCTATGCGGCCACCAAGGCGGCGGTGCGTTCGTACGTCCGGACCTGGGCGGCCGAATTCAAGGACAGCGGCATCCGCGCAAACCTCCTCAGCCCAGGGCCCGTCGACACGCCAATCATGGACTCCCAGGCGGCGACGCCCGAGGAAGCCGCCGCGATCCGCAAGATGTACTCCAACTACACGCCGATGCTGAGGATCGGGCGTCCGGAGGAGTTGGCGGCGGCAGCCGTCTTCCTCGCTTCGGACGAAAGCTCGTTCATGACCGGCTCGGACATGGTCGTCGATGGCGGCGTCAGCAACGTCTGACCAAGGCGCCAACGGATTTCCTGCAACGATCGCCAATGGAGTCAGCATGACATATGCCATCATCGGCACGGGGCTGGTGGGCGCAACGCTCACCCGCCTGATCCAGGCGCGGGCAGCGCTCGTGTTTCAGAACCTGATCAAGTACCCGATATAGGCTTGGCCGGGTTCGCGCCGGGACAACGGGTCAAACGCTAGGGTTTGGAGTTTCGTTGCGCTTCGGCCTGAACGGAGCTCTCGACCGGCTCGTAAGTCTCGGTCACGCAGTTGTCGTCGGCCTCCACCTGCCGGCGATCGAAGATCGCGCCTTCATTGATGAAGACGCGATAGGTCTGCGTCCCGAGCGGCTTGCCGATCACCGATGTCAGTTCGGCCCGCACGCAGGCCGTCCAGCCGGTGCCCCGCGGGTCGTGCAGCGGGGCGGATACCCGCACATGGGTTGGTTGCGATCCGGCGGTGAACACCGAATCGAGCTTGCCCGCGACCAGCCGTTTGACGTCCGGAGGCGTCTCGAGTGGTGTGGGCTCGGAGGCCCTTACCTTCAACGCCTCCGGCCACACCGCGTGGCTGTCCGCCAGCCCGCAGCCGCTCAGCATAAAGGCGGCGCCGGCCAGCAGCGCCGCCACATGTACCTGTCCCTGTCCCATTGAGCGAATTTAATGTGCCGCCGCCAAGATTGCGCCCCCCTGGTGGCGCTGAATTCGCATTGCGCGGCGCTTTGTCGATCAACAAATGTCGAGCGACAAGTTATCTTGGGGTAGAGGTATTGCCGGATGTTTCCACGGCTGCGGGGGAGAGAGACCGACATGAAAAGCTTCACGGTTGCTGCCGTCATTCTGGCGCTGATCGCGACACCGACCCTGGCCCAGGGCCGGCGAGGCGGCGGCGGGGGCGACGACAAAAAGACTGAGCAGAAGCCCAAGGTCGACGAGAAGGCCTACAAGGCTGCGCTCGACCGTATCCCCGAGCCCAAGGAGAAATACGATCCCTGGGGCGTCACCAAGCCGGCCGCCGATCCGGCCAAGAAACCGAAGTAGTAGTTGCCCCCGGGGGGCCCTGCGACGATTCGACAGCAGAACCGGGGGCGGCGGCAGCACATTGCCGCACGGCATGAACCTTCGCCTGACGGCGTTCGACCCATCTCCGTTGTCAATGTCGGAGGCCGCCATGCTTCGCCGTTCGCTGCTCAGCCTGATCGTTCCGGCCGCGATCCTGCTTGGCGCCGTGCCGGCATTGGCGGAAAACCGGCTGGCGCTGGTGATCGGGCAGTCCGCCTACAAGTCGGTGCCAGCGCTGCCAAACCCGGCCAACGACGCCAGGGCGGTGTCACAGATGCTGACTGATGCCGGATTTGCGGTGACGTCGGCATCGGATCTGTCGCAGGACGAGATGCGCGCACGGATCAGCGACTTCGCCGGCCAGGTGGCGGCGAAGGGCGCCGACACCGTCGCGCTGGTGTTCTATGCCGGGCACGGCCTGCAGATCGACGGCGAGAACTATCTGGTGCCGGTCGATGTCGATCCGAAGCGTGAGGCCGACATCCCGATCCAGGCGGTTCGCCTCAACGACATTCTGAACACGCTGACCTCGGTGCCGAGTCGGATGCGCATCGTGCTGCTCGATGCCTGCCGCAACAATCCCTTCCCGGAGCTCAGCAAGACCGCGGGGCACGGGCTTGCCATCGTCGACGCCAGGGTCGGCGCGCCCGGCACCTTCGTGTCGTTCTCGACCTCACCGGGTGCGGAAGCCGAGGACGGCAGCGGCGCCAACAGCCCCTATACGACCGCGCTGCTGGCTTCGGCGAAGCAGCCGGGCATCCCGATCGAGGACACGTTCAAGCGCGTTCGCCTTGCGGTGAACAAGGCGACCGACGGCCGCCAGACGCCGTGGGACTCCTCGTCGCTCACCGACGACTTCCGCTTCGTGGCAGGTGCGGCGGCGTCGCCTGCGGCCACGCCGACCGCGGCCGCGGCCAAGCGCACCGTCGACGAATGGAAGCGCGAATTGCAGGGCAAGCCGATCGAGGCTGCAAACGAACTGATGGTGGTCGACGGCACCGACGAATCCTATGAAGCCTTCGCCGCGATCTTCGCCGGCACGCCGCGCGGCCTGCAGGCGCGTGACTGGCTCGACCGGCATCGCCGCATGCTGGCGTGGAACAATGCCATTCTCGTCAACACGGCGGCGGCCTATCGCGGCTTCCTCGCGCAATATCCTGACACCGACCTTACAGCCACCGCGCGCAAGATGATCGAGCGGCTGCGCTACCGTCCCGATCCGACGCCGGCCGCCGCGGTCAGCGTCCCCGCGACCAATGTCGCGCTGGCGGCGCCGATCTGTCCCTGCAACGCCGCGCCGCCGCCGCTGCAGAAGGCCGATGTGCCGGCCAAGAAGCGTGTCGATAAGCGCGCCGATCCCGATCCGCCGCGGCGCGCGGGCAAGCGTCCGCCACGCGTCGTGGTCGAGGACGACGTGGTGGTGGTGCGCCGGCCGCCTCCGGCCGTGGCCTACGAGCCTGTCGGGCCGCCGATCGGAATCGGGATTGGCATCGGCGGCGGCGGCGATGGTTATCGCGGCAATTATGGCGGCGGCTATCGCAGGGGTGGATACTGACGCGCCGATCGCGTAAAGGCTTCTCCCGCATGAGATGCGGCGTTTGATGATCGCATCTTGCGGGAGGACGCAATGCGGTCCCTGTTTCGCCTGCTCGCCGCGTTGGTGCTGTGCGTACAGCCCGCGCTCGCCTGGGAGTATTGGGGCGGGGACCGCGGCGGTACACGCTTCTCGCCGCTGACGCAGATCACGCCTGACAATGTCGGCACGCTGGTGCGTGGCTGGGAATTCCGCACCGGCGACCTCGACGTCCGCCCGCCCGAGGTCATGAAGCGCACCAAGCTTGAAGTGACGCCGCTGTTCGTCGAGGACAGCCTGATCTTCTGCACGCCGTTCAACGAAGTGATCGCGCTCGATCCCGGCACCGGCGCGCAGAAATGGCGCTTCGATCCGAGGATCAGCATGGCGCAGCGGCCGGCCAATCGCTTCGTCTGCCGCGGCGTCGCGCACTGGACCGATGATCGTGCCGCTGAAGGAGCTGCCTGCAAGTCACGCATCTTCACCGGCACCAATGACACGCGCCTGATCGCGCTCGATGCCGGGACCGGCAAGCCCTGCGCCGATTTCGGCAACGCTGGCGAGATCAAGATCGATGCCGGGATGAAGCTGGAATGGCCGGGCGAGTTTCAGATCACATCGGCACCGGTGACAGGCCGCGGTGTCGTCGTGGTCGGCTCCGCGTTCGGCGACAACCGGCGGGTCGATGCGCCCGTCGGCGCGGTGCGCGCCTTCGATGCACGGACCGGCCAGCCGCGCTGGACGTTCGATCCGCTCGTGCATGACGGGGTCGAGGCCGGCCACAGCAACGTCTGGGCGCCGATGTCGGTGGACGAGGAGCGGGGCCTGGTGTTCCTGCCGACGACATCCCCCAGTCCCGACTTCTGGGGCGGCAAGCGTCCCGGCAATGACGAGCATGCCAATTCCGTCGTCGCGCTACGGATCGAGACCGGCGAGCTCGCATGGGCATTCCAGACCGTGCATCACGACGTCTGGGACTACGACCTCCCGGCGCAGCCGACGCTGGCGCGGATCGATACCGGTTCGGGCTTGCGCGACGTCGTGATCCAGCCGACCAAGCAGGGTTTCGTGTTCGTGCTCGACCGCGACACCGGCAAGCCGGTGTGGCCGGTGGAGGAGCGCGCCGTGCCGCAGAACGGCGCCGAGGGCGAGCAACTATCGCCGACGCAGCCGTTCCCAACCCATGTGCCGCCGCTGCTGACGCAGCGGATCACCGCCGATGATGCGTTCGGCTTGATGCCGGGCTTCGAGCGTGCTGCCTGCGAGACGTTGCTCGGGCAATCGCGCAACGAGGGGCTGTACACGCCGCCATCGACCCAAGGCACCGCGATCTATCCGATGACCGGCGGCGGCGTGAACTGGGGCAGCGCGGCGTTCGACCCGGTCAGCCAGGTCCTCGTCGCCAATGTCAGCCACGCCGTGCAGATCGTGACGCTGATTCCGCGCGACCAGGCCAACGGCTTCAATCCGCCGCCCGGCCATGATTTCGGCCGGCAGGAAGGCGCGCCGTTTGCAATGTCGCGGGTGGTGGCGAAGTCGCCGCTCGGTACGCTCTGCAACAAGCCGCCTTGGGGCGAGACAGTGGCGGTCGATCTCAAGGCCGGCAAGATCCTCTGGCATTCGTCGGTCGGCACCAGCGAGGATCTCGCGCCGCTCGGCATCGCGCTCAATACCGGCACCCCGCTGGTCAATGGCGTCGCGATCACCGCGGGCGGACTGGTGTTCACCGGCGCGATGGATGCCTATCTGCGCGCGTTTGATGCCAGGTCGGGCAAACAATTGTGGCTCGGCCGGCTTCCGGTGCCGGGCGTCGCCAATCCGATCACCTATCTCTGGAAGGGCGAGCAGTATGTCGTGATCGGCGCCGGCGGCCATTCCGAAGCCGGCACATCGATCGGCGACAGTGTGGTGGCCTTCCGCCTGCCGCGCCAGGGCGAAGGTGTTTCGCTGTGGTCGCGCCTGATCGATCGTCCTGGCGGGCGGCTGACCGTCAAGGCGGTCGCTGGCGGTCTCGTGCTCGTCGCCCTCGTTGCGCTGTTGTGGCGCTGGCGGCGGAGCCGCCGCTCGCGATCCGCTTAGGTGCTCCTGCCGCAGGTGCGCGCCGCCAAAATATCGAAAACAACCCCATGCAAAGGAGCCGGCGGCTGCCGGCGTTCGAAGAGCAACTTGACACGTCGGGCAAATCAGGGGCATATTTCGACTATTCCGAAATGGTGCAAGCGCGATGAAGTCAGGCTGAATCGGCTTGGCGGCATTCCTGCATCCCCCCGCAACCGGAGAGGGAGCGCAGGTTCTTTGCAGATGCAATTGGATCTGGGCGTGGACTCATAAAATCTGGGATATCGCTTCCGAGAGGAAATGCGACACGCGGCGCAGACCACGGGGATGTCACCTTGTGGACCAACTTCGCCGCCTCCGACTGGTCCGGTAGTGGGTGCAGTCCGGACTTCTCATCAACGATCCTCGACCGCCGCATTTGACCCGAACCGGACTATTCCGGCTGATGTTGCAGATGCTATGGACGTGAAATGTCGCGCATTTTGTGCATGCTTGCCATCGCACTCCTCGGCATTGCCGGATGGGGTTTCATGTCCGTGATGGCAGAGCTGGCGAAGTCGTATCCTCAGGAGCCGTTGGATACCTTATCTCGTAGATTTGAGGTCGATGAATTCATCTGGAGTCCCCGTGCGCCGCTGCCATTGCGGAGACAATATATCGCTACACAAGCTTGCGCGGTCCCGGCGTTCCTCTGCCTTGCGGCGCTAGTGTGGATCAATGAGCCACGCCCCGATGTCCGTACATTGGGGATTATTGCCTTTTGCGCCATTTCAGCTCTCGTAGCCGCTCTTCTGGCTTGGAAGGCCCTTCGGCGAGGGGGATGACACGTTCAGGAAAACGGAAAGGCTGCTTTTGGCCCTGGCCGGACATTCCCCAAAGCATCGCCGATGTCGGCTTTTGAGGGCGACATGGACCTCGCTATCCCCGCCCGCATACACTGGATTTTGAGTACACGCCCTGTTCTCATCACGTTTTAGCGCTGCGCCATCATAAATCAGAAGCACGAATTCTCAATCCGCGCATCGAAACGACGTGCGGGACGGTCTGTGCGGTGCCATGCTTGCGTTCGCCGCGGTGCTTCGTTTACGACGCGCGAGCGGAAGCGCCGGGCTTCCTGTTGATTTCAAAATACTTGCCGATGGAGATTGCGATGAAGAAGATCGCGGCATCGTCAATACCGCCGAGGCCGTGCTCGGCAAGTCAATCCTGCAGCGTGATTGGCCCGAACCCCTCATGGTGAGGAGCGCGGAACGCGCGTCTCTGTACGATGCTTCGAATCGCCAGGCGAACCATGAGGCCGGGCTGGTGGCCTCGTCCTTCGAGACGCTTGCCGCGGAAGCTCCTCGTCTACGCAGCTTGCTCAGTGTCATCAACCGCGCATGCGGGTGATCCAGTATTCCAGAGACGGTCGTGGCTTGAGCCGATAGGCCGCGGCGTACTGGGCCGCCCGGTCCCGTCTCCGCTAAGGCTTCGACGAGGCCACAAGTGCCTGGCACGCCGAAGCTTTAGCGGAGGCGGCGAGCCGGGCGACGATAACAGTGGATGAGGACAAAGTTTCACATCCAGGATGAGGAGATACACCGTCTATGATGCAAGAGCTCTATCCCGGCAGCATCGCGAACGCGCTCGACACCATCGCCACCGGCTTGTTGTCGGTGGCGGAGGATAGCGTGACGCGGCCGAAGCTCATGGTGCGGCCGAGCCTGACCACGCGCGCCTCGGCCAGCACGTCGGACGCGGTCACCGCGCGCATGAAATGCGTGGTCTGGTCGACCGTCGTCATCGGCCGATAGCCCTTGTTGGCGGCGAGGTTGGCGAGCACCATCGCGGTGTCGGCGAACGCCATCAGCGCCTGGCCGCAGACGATGCCGCCATTGCGGCACAACCGCTCGGAAAACGGCATGCGCAGGACGGCACCGGGCTGCCAGCCGGCATCGCCGCCGGCGGGCGGCGCAAACTCGAACTGCTCGACCGACAGATTGAGGTCCTGCACCCACGGCGCAAAGACGTCGCCGAGCACGCGTTTCGCGTCGTCGATCCCGAATTCACCGGCCTGCTGCATGACGTTCCGTTCCCTCCGCTGATGTTCTTGCTTGCTGATTTATTGCCTAGTTGCGCGTGACATGCACGTCAGGCCGCTTGCCGTCATTCCACTTGCCGTCGATCGCCCGCTCGATCTGGGCGGCGAGCTGCAGCAACAGCCCGTCATCGGCCTGCTTTCCAATCGCCTGGATGCCGAGCGGCAGGCCGTGCTCGTTGGTTGCGAGCGGCAGCGAGATCGCCGGGATGCCGCAGAGATTGGCGAGCGGCGTGAAAGCGAAGTTGCGCCAGAGATTGCCGAACCAGTCCAGCACCGACGGATTGTCGCTGATGGTGAGATATTCCGTGGTGCCGACCTTCGGCGTCGGCAGCGCCGTGATCGGCGTCAGGATGATGTCCCAGTTCTCGAAGAAGGCGCCGAAGCCGCGCGCCGTGGTGTTGAAGGTTGCCTGCATGCGCGCGCGGTCGGCGAAGCTAAAGTGCCGGCCGTGCTCCCAGATCCGGATATTGATCGGCTCGATCAGGTCCGCCGGTGGACGCTCCAATCCGCGCGCGGCGAGCATGTTGCCGATTACAACGGCGAAGTTGCTGATGTAGCAGGTGGTCTGCGCCGCGAAGGCTTCGCGATAGTCGATCGACGGCAGGGCGTGATCGACCTGATGGCCGAGGCCTTCGAGGAAGCGTCCGACCCGTTCGAGCTCGGCGGCGATATGCGGCGTCGCGCGATAGTCGCCCCAGCTGTGCGACAGCGCGATCCTGAGCCGGCCGGGGTCGCGCGCGATCATCGCCGTATATGGTTCAGCCGAAGTCCAGAACGGCATGAACTCGCCGGGCGCCGGACCGCGACAGGCATCGACGAAGCCAGCGGTGTCGCGCACCGAGCGCGACTGGCAGCCCTGGATCGAGACCAGCCCGGTCAGATCGGACAGATGCGGCGCGAGCGAGAACACGCCGCGCGACACTTTCAGCCCGATATTGCCGTTGACGCCGGCGGGAATCCGGATCGAGCCGCCGCCATCGGTCGCGTGTGCGATCGGCACGGCGCCGGCGGCAACCATCGCCGCGCTGCCGGCCGACGAGCCGCAGGTGGTGTAATCGGTGTTCCAGAGATTGCGCGTGACATAGACCGCAGGATTTTCGGCCGAGCTGCAGACCCCGAACTCCGGCGTGGTGGTGCGGCCGATCAAATTGAGACCGGCCTTGCGCATCTGCGCCGTCAGGAAGGTGTCGGCTGCGGCGCGATTGCCGCGCATCATCAGCGAGCCCATCTCCTGCAGCCGTCCCTTCAAGGTCGGGCCGAGGTCCTTCATCAGGAAGGGCAGGCCGGCGAACGGACCGTTCAGATCGGCGCCGTCGCGCGCGGGATCGGCGATCACGTCGTCGAACAGCTCGACCACGCCCGAGAGCGCGGGATCGACCTTGGCCGTGGCGGCGGCAGCCTGCGACGCCAACTCCCGGGGCGTCAGCTCGCCGTTCCGGACGCGCTCCGCGAGCGCCGTCCCGTCATGCCGCGTCCACTCGTCCCAGCTCATCGCCAAAGTCATTTGATCGATTCCTTGTCTGCTTTGTTGCGCAGTGTAATTTGAGCGGCCGCCCGGTCAAACCATCGCGCGACCGCTGCGCTCTGATGCGCGATCGCTGCGGTGCAAGCGCTGTGCCCGGCTTGAAAATGCCCCAGTTTTGGCGCCCAATTGCCCCTCGTCAGTGGCGGGGGCGCACATGTTCCGCAGGCTGGTGTTGCTGGGCGGCGTGATTGCGATCGGGCTTGCGCTCAGTGGCTGCACGCGATGCGGTCCGATCTGGGACGACTGGATGCAGTCACCGAAATCCTGCAAGTCAGACCACCTCTAGGGCAGCGACAGGCTCGCTTGGCGGCGGCTTTCTTGCGGTGATATACCGCTGACGAAAATGCAAGGAGCGTTCTCATGAGAGTTTTGTGCGCAGTCGCGGTTGCGGTGCTGCTGTCGGCGCCGGCCTATGCGCAGCAGATGCCCAACATCAACCTGATGCCTGAGTTGAAGAGCAAGACCCAGGAGGAAAAGGATCAGGACGCGGTCAACGACAAGGCCTACAAGGACTCGCTCAGGAAGATTCCCGACGCCAAGGGATCGTCCGATCCCTGGGGGGTCGTGCGCAGCGATCCGCCGAAGGCGGCGGCTCATCCCGCCAAGCCGAAGACCAAGACCGGAAGCTCCGCGCAGCCCGGAAGCTCCGCGCCGCGCAGCCAGTAAGAGCCGTTCGGCCGGCTTCGTTCCGTCGACTGCAGACTCGGATTCTCCCGGCGTCGTCCCTATAATGAGGGCGTCGTCAGTTGGTCCGGAGTTGCGGCAATGGTGTTTCGTCCGCGCGATCTCGCCAGCCGGATGGCCGAGCGGCGGAAGCCGGATGACGGCTATCTGCGCGAGACCTTCAGCCTGCCACGCGATCAGGCCCGCCTGCGGGCGCGTGACTTTCTCAAGCGCTACCCGAAGGCCGCCTATATGAGCGCGGTTGAGAGCTGGCGCGAGCTGCCGGGCGGCGACATCGAGTTCACGATGCGCCGGCTGGCAAGCGCCGACTGAGGCGCGAGATCGCCCCATCGGCGCGCCGGAACTTGCCGGAAGGGCTGCGTCTCAATCCCCATCGCTGCGTCCGCGGGTGTGCCCCCGCCCGAGATTGTTCAGCTCGCGATCGATCCGCAACTGCACACGGCGGATCGCCAACAGGTCGAGCTTCGCTTCGGTCTTGCCCGTGAAGACCCGATCACCGATCTGGAAGCGCCATTTCCAGACGCCGGCGATCAGCTGAGTGACGCTGAATTCGATGCCCCTGTGGATCATCTGTAGCGGTTCCGCAAATGAATGGCGGTCGTCGATATTTAAACCAAAAGTTGTATCAATAATTAACACACGTCAAACGATAATGTGAGAGGTTGCGCCCGTTCGGGCGTCGTTAAAGGATCCTGGACGGGGATACGTCCGCCAGCGGCATCGCCAGTCCCGCAACCCGCAATTCGCACTGGTTGGGTTGACCCATGTTTATGAACACTGGTGGAACCCCGAGTCTTCCCTTGCGACGCTACGTAGTTTTTTCGGGCGTCAGGAGGGGTACCAAGGTAGTATGCAGATTGTGCCAAGCGGTCATCCCGGCGTCGCCAAGTGTGGCGGGTAATCTGTTGATTACGTGATAGATTTCAGGCCACGGTTACGTCGCTTGCTTCCGGAACTTTGTTCTGGTCCGGAGAACTACGGATCGTGGCCGGCGATCGCTGGATGCTGATGTTTGGGAGCGGAGTCCCGATGAGTCGCTCGACCCGGCGCAGGTCGGGGGCGCAGATCGGGCAATGCTGGCGATGGCCGCCAGGATGGTCGGGATACCGCTTAGGTCGCGCGCGGTTTTGATCGCCCCATAACGGCCGACGAATCCCAATGACTTCATTGCCGATCCGTTCGAAGACAGCATCGTGCGCGCGAATTCGGTAGTCCTACTGAGAACGCACTAAAGCACGGTTATGGCTGGCTTAATTCGATTACGCGAAGGTTGCCTTCCTGCTCAAAACAAACGGCCCCAACAGGGGGCCGCCAACCCGTCCCGGACGGGTTTTCCTCCAGCAGTCGGGGGGCTACCTGTCTGGCTGGGGGCGATAAACCGACGCGCTGCAAGGCCGATTGTTCCAGTAAACATTCGCGCTCCGAATGATAGGAACGGATCGCGACCCACAGGAAATTATGGGGCCAGAACATTTGCTGGCCCTCTCAGTAGTCCTACCGAGACCATCGGCTAAGCCTTGGTTGCCATTCGGTAAAACCAAAACAGGCCACTGCAAAAATCAGATTAGGCCACTACGGGTTAAAACAAGCCAGCACCTATCCGCCGGTGTTGTCCTAATTAGGACAGTCTCGGATGGGAATTAGGACACTTGTCAAATGGAGGTAACCCAGGAGGGTCCGCTTCCCCGTTCGCGCTTTCGCGATATGGTGAATTGCGCTCTCGTCCGGAACGAGAGTTGAGTATGGCGCTCCGGATAGAGGACGCAGAGGCCCTGACGCACTAGCCCCCGTTGGGGCCTTTGTCGTTTGCGGCGCTGCCAAGCGCACAAACGCCGCCCGCTTAAAATACATGCGGAGCGGCGCTAGCTTCTAGCCCCAGGAAGGATGTGCAAAATCCTGATGAGGATAAGTCTGCACGAAAACGCGTAAAAGTTAATACCTCCGACGAGGTAGGTTTGGCGCGCATAGGAACGAGCGCAGCGCGGCCACTCGGGGCGGGAAACCCCGACACTGTTGCACGCAGAGAGGCGCCCTTCACAAAACTGCAAAACGACTTTGCGATACTGCTGGCTTAGCTACTGCCATCTTCGGTTAAGAGGCATTTCAAGTGGCTAGGGGCCGTCGATTAGATGCGGCCGGCGGCCCCATTGCCCCTCATTGCTCTCACGGTCTTTGGCTGGATCGTGAGCCGGTAGGCAACGAGGTGTTCGCCGTCGAGCTTCTCCAGCGTCGTATCGCATGCCGGGCAATGATATTCGCCCTTGGAGCCAGGTTGGGACGACAACTCCAATCGTCGGAAGCCCGCGCCGCAGCATCGACAAGTTACGTCCGTTTTCTTCATCGTGCCGCTTCCCATCTCGCTTGTGCTAGTTTGATGAAATTGGAGCGGCGGAACTATGTTCGGGGTCGGTGAAAGATTGATTGCTCATGCCCGACATTTTGATCCGTTGCCCGAAGACGGGAAGGCCCGTTCAGACCGGCTTGGACACTGAGACGGTCATCCTTGAGACGCTGCCAAGTGTCGCGCTTCCGGCCCAGTGTCCGTATTGCGGGAAAGTGCACTACTGGATGCCGACGGAGGCTTGGATCTGGCAAGGTGGGAAACCGGTACCGCACTAACTCTTAGGAACTCTGTTCATCCACGGAGAACCCCGTAAGACTTCTGCGCTGTGGAAAAGAACAGTTGGCGGACCATAACAATTGCTATGGGCAGAACATCGGATTGCCGACTCAGTAGTCCTACCGAGAACAGGCGCTAAGCCTTGGTTGATGTTCGCTTAATCGTAATTTGGACACTCTCAAAATCAACTTAGGACACTGAGCTTTAAATGCGGACAGCACCTATCCGCCTGAAAGAACATATTGCGAACATAGAACAAACGTGGTACGAGGTTCCAGTCAACAACGCATTCCGCCTGATCTCATCGCCCGTTTTTCCCGCTAGCGAATCCCCGCCATAAGGAGCACATCCCAAATGTCCGCCACCGCACTGCGTATCGTCGAAGGATCCTCCATGGACAAGTCCAAGGCCCTCTCAGCCGCGCTCTCCCAGATCGAGCGGCAGTTCGGCAAGGGCTCGGTGATGAAGCTCGGCAAGAACGACCGTTCGATGGATGTCGAGACGGTGTCGTCGGGCTCGCTGGGGCTCGACATTGCGCTCGGCGTCGGCGGTCTGCCGAAGGGGCGTGTCGTCGAGATCTACGGGCCGGAATCGTCGGGCAAGACCACGCTGGCGCTGCACACCGTGGCGGAAGGCCAGAAGAAGGGCGGCATCTGCGCCTTCATCGACGCCGAGCACGCGCTCGATCCGGTCTATGCGCGCAAGCTCGGCGTCAACATCGACGAGCTCCTGATCTCGCAGCCCGATACCGGCGAGCAGGCGCTGGAGATTTGCGACACGCTGGTGCGCTCCGGTGCGGTCGACGTGCTGGTGATCGATTCGGTCGCGGCGCTGGTGCCGAAGGCCGAGCTCGAGGGCGAGATGGGCGATGCGCTGCCGGGCCTGCAGGCGCGCCTGATGAGCCAGGCGCTGCGCAAGCTCACCGCCTCGATCAACAAGTCCCATACCATGGTGATCTTCATCAACCAGATCCGCATGAAGATCGGCGTGATGTACGGCTCGCCGGAGACCACCACCGGCGGCAACGCGCTGAAGTTCTATGCCTCGGTCCGTCTCGACATCCGCCGCATCGGCGCGATCAAGGAGCGCGACGAGGTCGTCGGCAACACCACCCGCGTCAAGGTGGTGAAGAACAAGCTGGCACCGCCGTTCAAGCAGGTCGAGTTCGACATCATGTACGGCGAGGGCGTCTCCAAGATGGGCGAGATCCTCGACCTCGGCGTCAAGGCCGGCATCGTCGAGAAATCGGGCGCCTGGTTCTCCTATGACAGCCAGCGGCTCGGCCAGGGACGCGAGAATTCCAAGGCATTCCTGAAGGCGAATCCCGACATCACCGCCAAGATCGAGGCCGCGATCCGGCAGAATTCCGGCCTGATCTCCGAGCAGATCCTCGCCGGCACGCCCGAGCGCGACGCCGAGGGCGAGGAGCCCGCCGACGAGTAAGCCTCAAGGCTCAATCATTTCGCTGCAAGCGGGCGCTGAGGACGTTGAGTTGCCGACGTCTTCGGCGCCCGTTTCGTTTTGACGCTGGCGTTCAGTGAGTTGAACCGATGAGACGTCTGATCTTGACCGGTCCGTCCGGCACCGATCTGGAGCGTGTAGGTCTGGCCGAGGACGTTCTTCCGGTTTGTTTTCGGTTTGCCTGGGGATCGTTGCCTTCGTCACTGCAGCTCGATGCCTATTTTGGTGCGCGAGCGGATCAGGCTTCCGGAAATCATTGGTCGGATTGGTGCTCTCGGTCTCAGCATGCCAAAGCCTGCAAGGATCTTGCGTTCAGCGATTATTGCGCGCCTTTCGATGCTCTTGAACTATGGTTTGACCCGGACCCCAACGATCAATTGCAGCTGATTTGGTTGCTGGACCTTTTCAGGGCGTGGCCCGAAATGGCAGCCAAGCTGCAATTGCGTCTCGTCGGATTCGAGCTGAGGACAATGAGCGAGACGTGGCGTGGATGGAACGAGGTGCCGCTTGTCAACATCAGACCGGCGGACATCGAGACAGCGGCCGTATGCTGGCAGGCCTATCGAGCGACCACTCCCGAGGCCTGTTTCGATGCGTTGCATCGGGACCTGAGTGGCTTACCCTTGCTAAGACCGGCGCTGCTTGACCTGCTTCGGGAGCTGCCGTGGAGCACAACAGGGCTCGGTGCCACGGAAATGCGCCTGCTCGAGCTGATCGCGGCGGGTTTCATGGGTACCAACGCGCTGTTCTACCTTCGCGGCTTCCGTCAGCGCGGCGTATTCAACGATATGGAAATCGGCAGGCTGCTCCAGGGCCTCGCGCATGGACCGCAGCCCGCGATCGTCGGGCTCGACGATGAGTTGCGCATCATCGCCCCTGAGAATTTGCGAGCCCGCATGGAGGCCTATCAGCGAAGCCGACTGTCGCTGACTGAGTTTGGCAAGGCCATCCTCGCGCACCAGGAGGACTTCAGTCGTCATAATCCGATCGATCGCTGGTGGGGAGGCACGCATCTTACCAATGACAATCTCTGGCGCTGGGCTCCGACACTAGTCAAAGGCTAACGCCTGATCGGGGAGCGGACCCGTTATGACTCAATCCGCACAACGCGGATTGGCAATCGGCTTACCCCTGCGCCAGCGCCTTTTCCCGGCTTGCGATCAGCGTCCGCAAGTCCTCCGTCACGGCAACCGACTGATGCGTCTTCTGGTCGGTCGCGACCCAGATGATCTCGCCGGTCGCGCGCAGGTCCTCGGAGCCCTTGGCGAAGATCGCGAGCGCAAGCACGATTGAGGAACGGCCGATCCGTGCGACCCGCACGCAGACCTCGATGTCCTCGTCGAACCGGATCGGCGCCTTGTACTCGACCACCGACTTCACGGTGTGGAAGTCGATGCCGGTCCGCGCCACTTCGCCGAGATAGTCGTAGCCGAGCGCGCGAAAATATTCGGTGATCGCGGTGTCGAAATAGGTGAGGTAGTGGGCGTTGAACACCACGGCCTGCGCGTCGACCTCGGAATAGCGGACGCGAAACGGGAAATGAAACCAGAATTCCTCGCGCATGTTTCCTCCTGCCCGGGCGGCCCTCGTTATCGTTCGTCTCGCGATCCGCTTCGGCCGGTGCGGGTCGCGGACGAGCGAAACGACGAATTCTTTTCGTTGTAGATGGTGGGTTGAGCCGGAGGGCTCAACCCGTGTTTTGATGTCCGGGCGACGCAAGTCCCCCCGAAGCACGTTGCCCGGCTATTCCGCCGCCTGCGCGTAATCCTCGACCGGTGGGCACGAGCACACCAGGTTACGATCGCCATAGACATTGTCGACGCGGCCGACCGGGCTCCAGTATTTGTCGGAACGCGACACGCCGGCGGGGAAGCAGCCCTCGGCGCGGGTGTAGGCCCGGTTCCAGGCGTCGTCGGCGATGTCGTGGACGGTGTGCGGCGCGTGGCGCAGCGGCGAGGCCTCGACCTTCCAGCGGCCCTTCTCGATCTCCGCGATCTCGTTGCGGATTGCGATCATGGCGTCGCAGAACCGGTCGATCTCGAACTTCGATTCCGATTCCGTCGGCTCGATCATCAGCGTGCCCGCCACCGGGAAGCTCATGGTCGGCGCATGGAAGCCGTAGTCGATCAGCCGCTTGGCGATGTCGTCCACAGTGACGCCGCTGGTGGTCTTCAGCGCCCGCGGGTCGACGATGCACTCATGCGCGACGCGGCCCTTGGCGTTGCGATACAGCACCGGGAAGTGCGGCTGCAGCCGCGCGGCGATGTAGTTCGCATTGAGGATCGCAATCTCGGTGGCGCGTGTGAGCCCTTCGCCGCCCATCATCAGGATGTAGATGTAGGAGATGGTCAGGATCGACGCCGAGCCGAACGGTGCGGCCGAGACCGGACCGATGGCGTGCGCGATCGCGCCGTCGGTTGCGGGATGGCGATTCTCGGGATGACTTGGCAGATAAGGCGCAAGATGCGCCTTGACGCCGATCGGGCCCATGCCGGGGCCGCCGCCGCCATGCGGAATGCAGAAGGTCTTGTGCAGATTGAGATGGCTGACATCGGCGCCGTAATCGCCGGGCCGCGACAGCCCGACCTGCGCGTTCATGTTGGCGCCGTCGAGATAGACCTGGCCGCCATGCGCGTGCACGATGTCGCAGATCTCGCTGATATGCTCCTCGAACACGCCGTGGGTCGACGGATAGGTGATCATCACAGCGGCGAGGTCTTTCGAATGCTTCTCCGCCTTGGTGCGGAGGTCGCTGACGTCGACGTCGCCGCGCGCATCGCACGACACCACCACGACCTCCATGCCGACCATCGCGGCTGAGGCCGGATTGGTGCCGTGCGCGGAGGAGGGGATCAGGCAGACCTTGCGGTGCGGCTCGCCGCGCGCGAGGTGATAGCCCCGGATGGCGAGAAGCCCGGCATATTCGCCCTGCGCCCCGGAATTCGGCTGCAGCGAGACCGCGTCATAGCCTGTCATGTCGCACAACCACTGTTCCAGCCGCTTGAACAGCGTGTGATAGCCCTTGGCTTGATCGGCCGGCGCGAACGGATGCAGATTGCCGAACGCCGGCCAGGTCAGCGGGATCATTTCGGTGGTGGCGTTGAGCTTCATCGTGCAGGAGCCGAGCGGGATCATCGCGCGGTCGAGCGCGAGGTCACGATCACTGAGCTTGCGCATGTAGCGCAGCAGCTCGGTCTCCGAGCGATGCGTGTTGAACACGGGATGAGTGAGGAAGGCGCTGGTGCGCCGCAGATCCTTCGGCAGCGCCTCGCGTGCGGCCGCCTCGATCTCGGCATAGCCGAGCTTGCCGCCGAACGCGCGCCACACCGCCTCGACGGTCTCCGGCGTCGTGGTCTCGTCGAGCGCGATGCCGAGCGTGGTTGCGCCGATCCGCAGATTGATCCGTTCCGCCAGCGCGCGGGCGACGAGCTCGTTCTGCTTGCTGCCGGCCTCGACGGTCACGGTGTCGAAGAAGGCTTCGCTCACAGGCGCAAAGCCGAGCTTGCGCAGGCCTGCGGCGAGCACGGTGGCACGGCGGTGCACGCTGCGTGCGATATGGGTGAGACCCTCGGGGCCGTGATAGACCGCATACATCGAGGCGATCACGGCGAGCAGCACCTGCGCGGTGCAGATGTTGGAGGTCGCCTTTTCGCGGCGGATATGCTGTTCGCGGGTCTGCAAAGCGAGGCGATAGGCCGGCTGCCCACGCGAATCCACCGAGAGGCCGACGATGCGGCCGGGCAGCGAACGCTTCAGCGTGTCGCGCACCGCCATGTAGGCGGCGTGCGGTCCGCCATAGCCCATCGGCACGCCGAACCGCTGTGCCGAGCCGACGGCAATATCGGCACCGAGTTCGCCGGGCGAGGTCAGCAGAGCCAGCGACAGCAGGTCCGCGGCGACGATTGCAAGCGCGCCCTTGGCGCGCAGCGATGCGATCGCCGGCCGGAGGTCGCGCACCGCGCCCGACGTTCCCGGATATTGCAGCAGCGCGCCGAGCACATCGGCCTTGTCGAGCTCGGTGAGGGGATCGCCGACGACGAGGGCCCAGCCCAGCGGGGCGGCGCGCGTGCGCATCACCGCCAGCGTCTGCGGATGCACCTCCTTGTCGACGAAGAACACCTTCGCCTTCACCTGCGAGTGGCGCTCGGCGAGCGCCATTGCTTCGGCGGCCGCGGTCGCCTCGTCGAGCAGCGAGGCGTTGGCGACGTCGAGCCCGGTGAGGTCGCAGATGATGGTCTGGAAGTTGAACAGGGCTTCGAGCCGGCCCTGGCTGATCTCCGGCTGATACGGCGTATAGGCGGTGTACCAGGCCGGATTCTCAAGGATGTTGCGCTGGATCACCGCGGGCAGAATGGTGCCGGAATAGCCCTGGCCGATCAGCGACGTGAACACCTGGTTCTGCGCGGCGAGCTCGCTCATATGCGTGAGCGCTTCGGTCTCGCTCAGCGCGCGGCCGAGATCGAGCGGCGCTTTCTGGCGGATCGATGCCGGCAGCGTCTCGTTCATCAGCGCCTGCAGGCTCGTGGCGCCGGCCGTCTCCAGCATCGCGTTGATGTCGCGCGGCGATGGTCCGATGTGTCGGCGGACGAAATCGGTGGCGGCTTCGTTGATCGGCTTGAAGGGCGCGTTCATGGGGTGATCCTCAGGCGGTGTGGGCGGCGTAGGCGGCCTCGTCCATCAGGCCACCGAGCTCGCCCTTGTCGGCGATTCTGAGCTTGAAGAACCAGGCCTTGCCGCCGGCATCCGAATTGACCAGCGCGGGCTCGGCAGCGAGGTCCTCGTTGACTTCGATCACCTCGCCGCTGATCGGCGCGTAGACGTCGGAGGCGGCCTTGACGGATTCGACGACCGCGGCGGCCTCGGCCTTCGTCAGGCTGCGGCCGACCTTGGGCAGTTCGACGAACACGACGTCGCCGAGCTGCGACTGGGCGTAATCGGTGATCCCGATCGTGGCGACGTCGCCCTCGATACGGAGCCATTCGTGGTCGGACGTGTACAGCGTCGTCATGTGGTCCTCTAGCGTTTGTAGGTGTTGGGTACGAAGGGCGTGGCGGCGACTTTCAGCGGCAGCCGCTGGCCGCGCACTTCGGCAAAAACCGTGGTGCCGACGGCGGAAAGGGAGGTGGGCAGATAGCCCATTGCGACCGGCGCATTGAGGCTCGGACCGAAGCCGCCCGAGGTCACCTTGCCGATCTGCTCGGTCGAGGTCGGATCGGCGAACAGCGCGGCGCCTTCGCGGACCGGCGCGCGGCCATCGGGCTTCAGGCCGACGCGGCGGCGGGCGGCGCCGTCGGCGAATTGCGCGAGAATCTTGTCGGCGCCGGGAAAACCACCGGCGCGGGCGCCGCCGCTGCGGCGGATCTTCTGCACCGACCATTCCAGCGCGCCTTCGACCGGCGTCGTCGTGGTGTCGATATCGTGGCCATAGAGGCAGAGCCCGGCTTCGAGCCGCAGGCTGTCGCGCGCGCCGAGCCCGATCGGCAGCACGTCGGGATCGTCCAACAGCGCGGTGACCAGGGCTTCCGCCTTGTCAGCGGGCACGGAGATCTCAAAGCCGTCCTCGCCGGTATAGCCGGAGCGTGAGACGAAGCAGTCGATGTCGGCGACGCGACGCGGACCGGCGTCCATGAATTTCATCGAACCGACATCGGCACAAAGTTTCGCCAGCGCCGATTCGGCTTTCGGCCCCTGCAGCGCGATCAGCGCGCGGTCGGCCAGCGACACGATTTCGCAAGCGTCGGAGAGATGCGCGCGCAGGTGCGCCTCGTCCTCGGCCTTGCAGGCGGCGTTGACCACCAGGAACAGGTGATCGCCGAAATTCGCCACCATCAGGTCGTCGAGCAGGCCGCCATCCGCGTTGGTGAATTGCGCGTAGCGCTGCCGTCCCGGCGCGATGCCGACAATGTCCTGCGGCACCAGTTTTTCGAGCGCGAGCGCCGCGTCGGCGACCTTGCCGGATTTGGCGTTCAGCACGAGCTGTCCCATGTGGGACACGTCGAACAGGCCGGCTTCCTTGCGGGTGTGCAGATGCTCCTTCAGCACGCCGGCCGTGTATTGCACCGGCATGTCGTAGCCGGCGAACGGCACCATCTTGGCCCCGCGCGCCAGATGCAGCGCGTGCAGCGGGGTCTGTTTCAGCGGTGAAGTTTCGTGCGCAAGCATCACGGGGCCCTCGCAGTTCCCGCCAGGGACCTATTTCCCCTTGAGAAACCTGCAGAAAGCCCCATCTGTCGCTGTGCCTGAGAGTATTATCCCGTCGGCGGACGCATCGGGGAGAACCCCAGCGCCTCTTTCCAGATGTCAGACGTCACGCGGTCCGTTTGCCTGAGAGTTTCCGGGGCGGTTGCTCCTTCGGCGCCGGCGCAAGGCCGGTCTCTCCCGACGTGACTAGGTACAGGTAGGTAGAAAACACCGCGCCACCAAGACTGTCAACGCGGCTGCAGCAACTATCCAATGGGCTTTGTGCTCCCGCGGCAAGCCCATGATCCGCCTGCACAGTTTCTGGACACCGCAGCTAGCCTTGTCTAAAAGCGTTCGGCCGGAAAATGACGCCTTTTTGCGGCTGGCCGGCCCCTTTTTCCGATTGGATGAACATGAGCAGCGTCAACGACATCAGGTCGACATTTCTGAACTACTTCAAGGCGAACGGCCACGAGATCGTGCCGTCGTCGCCGCTGGTTCCGCGGAATGACCCGACCCTGATGTTCACCAATGCCGGCATGGTGCAGTTCAAAAACGTCTTCACCGGTGTCGAGAAGCGCGGCTATCAGCGCGCGACGACGTCGCAGAAGTGCGTGCGCGCCGGCGGCAAGCATAACGACCTCGACAATGTCGGATATACCGCGCGCCATCTCACCTTCTTCGAGATGCTCGGCAACTTCTCGTTCGGCGACTACTTCAAGGAGCGCGCGATCGAGCTCGCCTGGAATCTGATCACCAAGGATTTCGGGCTCAAGAAAGACAAGCTGCTGGTCACCGTCTACCACACCGACGACGAGGCGGCCGGCTACTGGAAGAAGATCGCCGGCTTCTCGGACGATCGCATCATCCGCATCGCGACCTCGGACAATTTCTGGGCGATGGGCGACACCGGTCCATGTGGCCCATGCTCCGAGATTTTCATCGACCGCGGCGAGCATATCTGGGGCGGACGTCCGGGCAGCCCCGAGGAGGACGGCGATCGCTTCCTCGAATTCTGGAACCTGGTGTTCATGCAGTACGAGCAGGTGACGAAAGAGGAGCGCGTGGCGCTGCCGCGTCCCTCGATCGACACCGGCATGGGTCTGGAGCGTATGGCGGCCATCCTGCAGGGCGTCGACAGCGTGTTCGAGACCGATCTGTTCCGTAACCTGATCGATGCGGCGGCATCGGCCCTCGGCCACGGACCGAGCGAGCAGAACGTTGCGTCGTACCGGGTGATCGCGGACCATCTGCGCTCGTCGGCGTTCCTGATCGCCGACGGCGTGCTGCCGTCGAACGAGGGCCGCGGCTATGTGCTGCGGCGGATCATGCGCCGCGCGATGCGCCATGCGCAGCTTCTGGGCGCGAGCGATCCGCTGATGCATCGCCTGGTCTGGGCGCTGGTCCGCGAGATGGGCCAGGCCTATCCGGATCTGGTGCGTGCGGAGAGCCTGATCGAGGAGACGCTGCGGCTGGAGGAGGTGCGCTTCCGCAAGACGCTGGTGCGCGGCCTGTCGATCCTCGACGAGAAGAGCGCCGGTCTCAAGAAGGGCGACATGTTCGACGGCGACACCGCGTTCACGCTGTACGACACCTATGGCTTCCCGCTGGACCTGACGCAGGACGCGCTGAAGTCGCGCGGCATCAGCGTCGACCAGGCGGCGTTCACCGATGCGATGGAGCGACAGCGGGTGAAGGCCCGCGCCTCCTGGGCCGGCTCTGGTGAAGCGGCGAGCGAGGCGATCTGGTTCCCGCTGCGCGAGAAGCTCGGCGCCACCGAATTCCTCGGCTATGAGACCGAGAGCGCGGAAGGCGTGGTGACGGCGCTGGTCAAGGACGGCGCCGAGGTCGACGGCCTCAAGGCCGGCGAGAGCGGCGCGATCGTGCTGAACCAGACGCCGTTCTATGCCGAGTCCGGTGGTCAGGTCGGCGACGTCGGCACCCTCACTGGCGAAGGCGTCAAGTTCCGCGTCACCGACATGCAGAAGAAGGCCGGCGATCTGTTCGTGCATCTCGGCACGGTGGAGCAGGGCACGCTGAGCGTCGGTACCGCGCTGCAGCTCGAGGTCGACCACGCCAGGCGGTCGTCGATCCGCGCCAACCATTCGGCGACCCATCTGTTGCACGAGGCGCTGCGCCAGGTGCTCGGCGATCACATCGCGCAGCGCGGCTCGCTGGTCGCGCCCGATCGCCTGCGCTTCGATTTCGTGCATCCGAAGCCGATCACGCCGGAAGAACTCGCCCGGGTCGAGGACATCGCCAACGATGTCGTGCTCGAGAATGACGAAGTGACGACCCGGGTCATGGGCGTCGACGACGCCCGCGAAGCCGGTGCGCGCGCGCTGTTCGGGGAGAAATACGGCGACGAGGTTCGCGTCGTCTCGATGGGCAAGAGCGCCCGCGAGCACGGCCAGAACGCGCTTGGCTGGTCGGTCGAGCTCTGCGGCGGCACCCATGTCCGCCGCACCGGCGACATCGGCCTGATTTCGGTGACAAGCGAGAGCGCGGTCGCCTCCGGCGTTCGCCGCATCGAAGCGCTGACCGGGCGCCACGCGCGCAAGCATGCCAACGACACCATCGCGCTGGCCAAGACCGCGGCGGCCGAGCTGCGCACCACGATCGAGGATGTGCCGGCGCGCATCGCCGCCCTGATGGAGGAGCGCAAGAAGCTCGAGCGCGACCTGTCGGATGCGCGCAAGAAGCTCGCGATGGGCGGCGGAGCGTCGTCGAATGGAGCCGCCTCCGCCGTTCGCGAGGTCGGCAACGTCAAGCTCTTGGCGCGCGCGGTCGAGGGCGTCGAGACCAAGGACCTGAAGAGCCTCGTCGACGACGGCAAGAAGCAGATCGGCTCGGGTGTGGTCGCGATCATCGGCGTCACCGAGGACGGCAAGGCCGGCATCGTGGTCGGCGTCACCGCCGATCTGACCTCGCGCTTCAACGCGGTCGAACTGGTGCGCAAGGGCTCCGAGGTGCTCGGCGGCAAGGGCGGCGGCGGCCGGCCCGACATGGCGCAGGCCGGCGGGCCCGACGGCGCCAAGGCGGACGCCGCGCTGTCCGCGATCGAGCAGGCCATGACTCAACAGGCATCGGCCGGCGCCTGACGGAGAGGCTGATCGTGGCGACTCCGGGCAAGCCCACGATCAGCGATCCCGGGCTGCGCGACCGTCTCTACGAGCTGCTCGAGCAGGACCACCTGCCATATTCGGTCGGCGCGCGATTCGTCCGGGTCGTCGTCGCGATCATCACCGTCGATGTGCTGGCGGCGATCCTGGCGTCGGTGCCCGAGATCGATGCCCAGCTGTGGTGGCTGTTCACTACGATCGAAATCGCCGCGGTCATCGCCTTCGCGCTGGAATATGCAGCGCGGCTGTGGAGCGTGGTCGGCCGCTCGCTGCGCGATATGACGCCGCTGCAGGCGCGGCTCGAATACGCCTTCTCGGCGCTCGGCGTGATCGACCTGCTCGCCTTCCTGCCGTCGGCCATCGCCCTTGCGATCGGTGACAAGACGGCACTGGTGCTGTTCGGCATGCTGCCGTTCCTGAAGCTGGTGCGGTACTCGACCGCGATGCGCTCGCTGTTGGCGGCGCTGCATGCCGAGCGGCGCACGCTGTTCGGCTGCGTGGTGATCCTGACCGGCGCGGTACTGCTGTTCGCCTCGCTGCTCTATGCCATCGAGCACAGGGTGCAGCCGGACAAGTTCGGCACAATGCCGCAGGCGATGTGGTGGGCGATCGTGACGCTCGGCACCGTCGGTTATGGTGACGTCGTTCCGGTGACGCCGCTCGGCCGGATCGTCACCGTGGTTGCGATCGTAATCGGCTTTGCGATGATCGCGCTGCCTGTCGCGATCATCTCGACCGCGTTCGCCGACGAGGTCCGGCGCCGCGACTTCGTGGTGACATGGGGCATGCTGGCGCGGGTGCCGCTGTTCTCGCATCTCAACGCCGCCGATATCGCCGACATCATGCGCTTGCTGAGGTCGCAGACCATCGAGGCCGGCGAGGTGCTGGTGCGGCGCGGAGATGCGGCGTCATCGATGTATTTCATCACCGCGGGCGAAGTCGAGATCGACCTGCCGAGCCAGCGGGTGCGGCTTGCCGACGGCGCGTTCTTCGGCGAGATCGCGCTGCTCAGGCGCACCAACCGCTCCGGCACGGTGACGGCAACGCGGAAGACCAAGCTCTTGGTGCTCGATGCGCAGGACTTCCATGCCCTGATCGAACGGATGCCGGCGCTCGCCGCGCATGTCCGCGAGACGGCGGAGGCGCGGCTTGCCGACCCGCTCGCCGCCGGTGGCGATCTTGCCGCCGGCGAAATCGCCCAGGCGCCGGGCGAGACCGACGGCGGTATCCGCGACTAGTCGCGTCGCAGGAATACGTAATCCGCCGAATACGCCGCGCTCTTCAACGCGCCGGCCTTGTCGCAGGCGCCGTCGAGCTCGCCGCCCGAGGTATTGATCCGCTGCACCGTGGCGACGCCAGAGAGCAGGCCGTTGCCGCGATGGGAGATCACCTCGAGCTTCAGCCAGGGAATGTCCGCTGGCGTCGCGCCCGGCGCGCTGCCGGCGGTGCGGGCGGTCACGGCGCTGCCGTCGACATCTTCCCAGTTCGGACCCGCATAATGCCGGCCGACGGTGCGGCCATCGGCGATCAGGGTGGCGATCGGTTCGCGGAACGACCAGGCGAGCTTGCCGTCGGTGACCGGCTTGCACTCATAAACCTGCGCGCCCTCGGCATGGACGGTGAGGACCGTGGACTCGCCGGGCGCCGCGACGGCGTCGGGCAGGGGATCGGCAGCGAGCGCCGCCGATCCGGTGAGCAATAACGATGCGAGCACGACGGCTCTGACAAGGGCCATGATATGCGCTCGCACCTGTTGTCCCAAGACGGCGGCCTTTAGGCCGCCATCGCCTTTCCGAGATTGTCGGCGACCTTGTCGAGGAAGCCGGTGGTCGAGAGCCAGCGCTGGTCGGCGCCGACCAGGAGCGCGAGGTCCTTGGTCATGTAGCCCTCTTCGACGGTCGCAACGCAGACCTTCTCCAGGGTGGTGGCGAACTTGGCCAGTTCCGGGTTGTTGTCGAGCTTGGCGCGGTGGGCGAGGCCGCGGGTCCAGGCGAAGATGGACGCGATCGAGTTGGTCGAGGTCTCCTTGCCCTTCTGGTGCTCGCGGTAGTGACGGGTCACGGTGCCGTGCGCGGCTTCGGCTTCCACGGTCTTGCCGTCCGGGGTGAGCAGCACCGAGGTCATCAGGCCGAGCGAGCCGTAGCCCTGGGCCACGGTGTCGGACTGCACGTCGCCGTCATAGTTCTTGCAGGCCCAGACATAGCCGCCGGACCATTTCAGCGCCGAGGCGACCATGTCGTCGATCAAGCGGTGCTCGTAGGTCAGACCCTTGGCGTCGAAGTCCTTCTTGAACTCGCGGTCGAAGACGTCCTGGAAGATGTCCTTGAAGCGGCCGTCATAGACCTTGAGGATGGTGTTCTTGGTCGACAGGTAGACCGGGTAGTTGCGCATCAGGCCATAGTTGAACGAGGCGCGGGCGAAATCGATGATGGAGTCGTCGAGATTGTACATCTGCATCGCGACGCCGGCGCCGTTCGCCTTGAACACTTCCTTCTCGATCACGGCACCGTCCTCGCCGACGAACTTCATCGTCAGGACGCCCTTGCCGGGGAACTTGATGTCGGTCGCGCGATACTGGTCGCCGAAGGCGTGGCGGCCAATGATGATCGGCTTGGACCAGCCGGGAACCAGGCGCGGCACGTTCTTGCAGATGATCGGCTCGCGGAAGATGCAGCCGCCGAGGATGTTGCGGATGGTGCCGTTCGGCGACTTCCACATTTCCTTGAGGCTGAATTCCTTCACCCGGGCCTCGTCGGGGGTGATGGTGGCGCATTTGACGCCGACGCCGACCTTCTTGATGGCGTTGGCGGCGTCGATGGTCACCTGGTCATTGGTCGCATCGCGGTATTCCATGCCCAGATCGAAATAGAGCAGTTCGACATCCAGGAACGGGTTGATCAGCTTGTCCTTGATGTACTGCCAGATGATCCGGGTCATCTCGTCGCCATCGAGTTCGACGACGGGGTTGGACACCTTGATTTTTGCCATGACGGAGAGGCCCTCTTGGGAACAGCGCGCATTTGACCGCGGGTTGGAATACGCCTGCGCTATAGCACCGCCCGGGGGCGGGCGGAAGCGGACCGGTTATGCACTTTAAGCCCATCTTTTAGCCGAGAGCCGCCATTCTGGTCGGACCAGAATGGCGGCTCTGGGTCCTTGTGTTTGACGGGTTTTCTTCACGCGAACCGGTACCCACTTCGCTCGAAAACCCTTCTAAAACGGGACCTGCGTCGCGGTCCCGGCCACGATGTACCAGGTCACGAACAGGCCCGCGATCAGGGCGCCGGGCAGGCTCGATCCGGTCCGCCGCCAGGTGAAGGTCGCGATCGCGGCCACGATCGCGAGCAGCGGCACGAACTGGATCGCGACGATGGTCGAGAGCGGCACGAAACTGGGGTCCGGGATCGGGTTGAGCAGCTTTCCGGTCAGCCACAGCGTGCCGTATTGCAGCACCAGCAGCACGATGAAACCGAATGTCAGCGCCAGGATGTTGGTCAGATAGAGCGCCGCGCGCGGGGCGCCCATGGTCGAGAAATTCCGGTGCAGCACGTGCAGCGCCACGACGAAAAACGCCGTGAACGGAATCAGATAGATCAGGAAGATGAGGAATTGCTTCGCACTCATCAACTTGAGTGCGACGATCCAGAACCTGAAGTCGATCCTGAACGCGAGGTCGGCGAGCCAGAGCGCGGCGTAACCCACCGCAATCGAGGCCACCGCGATCACGACGGATTGACCGATGAGGCCGGCCCGGCTGGCGCGCTTCGGAGCGAACCGCATCAGGGCGAGCGTGATCAGGCCGTTGATGATGGCCCAGACCAGGATCTGGTTGGTGATGCCCTGCGGCAGGAACGCGCTGGGCGTCACGAAGCTGCCGCCGAGCGCAAAGGCCGGGTAATAGGTCAGCGCCGGGATGAAGGCGGACAGGATGAACGCCGTGGTCCAGCGCCGGCCGCTCGCAGCCTCATGCGGGGGCATGGTGCCGTCGGCAACCGCCGGCAGCCGCAGCCGGGAGAACATCGGCGCTTCCAGCAGCCCGTCGAATGTCCCGATCACGAGGGCCACGAAGCCGATCAGCGCGATCAGGGTGCCGATCTCCTTGCGGAACCAGATCTGGTCGTCGACCGGACGCGGGGTGCCGCCGTTTAGCGTCTTCGCGAACCAGTCGAGGCTGTAGCCGATCGCCTCATGCGAGATGTGCTCGGCCGGATGGGTCATCGCCGGCGTATACAGCACCCGCGCGGTGCCGTTGGCCGGATCGCCATAGACCTTGCCCGGCTCGACCGCGCCTTGCGTGCCGAACAGCGCCCAGAGTTTTGGGCTCTTCGTGACGTCGCGGGCGAGGTCGACGCCCCACATCAGGGTGGAGAACTCCTCGTACTGGGCGAACACCAGCGCGGTGTTGCGCGGCCAGCTCGTGGTGCCCTCAGCGGCGAACGGCTTGCCGGTGGACGAGCCCTCCAGCACCATCGACTTGTAGTCGTTGGGCTGAGCTGCCGCCGCCGCCAGCACGGTCCAGCCGCCCATCGAATGGCCCTCGAGCCCGATATTCTCCTTGTCGACGAATTGGAGGCTGCGGAGATAGGCGAGCCCGTCAGGTCCGCCGAAGCCGTTGGCGAAGGAGGGCGGGTCGCTGTAACCGTGGCCGGTCTGGTCGAGCGCCAGCACGACATAGCCGCGGCGGGCGAACTCGATGGCGAAGCCGTCCTGGGTCTCGCGCGAATTGATGTAGCCGTGGACCGCGAGGATGCCGGGCGCCGGAATCTGCGGAGTGGCGTTCGGCGGGATGTAGAGCAGGGCGCTCATCGTGTTGCCCTTGGCGCCCTTGAAGCGGACATCCTCGATCCGGATGCCGCCTGCGGTCTGCGTGAGGTGGGCGAGCAGGCCGCCCGCCACGATCAAGACCAGGCCCACAACCGCCAGCGTCCATCTGCCCCGCATCGTCGTCCCCCCAAGGTGCCTCGCCGTTCAACCGGCGTCTCAAGCGTGCCTTTACAGCTTCGCTTTGGTTGTGGTTGATAGCCTATCCGAAGGCGAAGCGCGCGCAAGCGGCAGCCTTCGCTCTGTGCGAATGGGATTCCGATTGAGGATTCGCAAACGCCGCTAACCCTGTTATCTCCTTGGAGAAAATGGTCCCGCGTAAAACCGGTGCAAAGCTGGTTGCAGGGCCCTGCATAAGAGTTTGAATCAGCCGCTTCGGAAGCTGATTCAAAACCTTCAGACGTTGAATCAGAAAGTGAAGTGAAATGTCCGGCACCGACAAGACCAAGGCAGGGCACGACCTTGCCGGTCCCGTCGTCATCCTGGTCGAGCCGCAGCTTGGCGAGAACATCGGCATGGCCGCGCGCGCGATGGGCAATTTCGCGCTGACCAGGATGCGCATCGTCAAGCCGCGTGACGGCTGGCCGAATGTCGCCGCGCAGCGTGCGGCGGCGGGCGCCGACCACATCATCGGTTCCGTCGAGCTGTTCGACACCGTCGAGCAGGCGATCGCCGACCTCACGCTGGTGTTTGCGACCACCGCGCGCGCCCACGACCAGGCCAAGCCGGTGGTCGGACCGGAGGCGGCGGCGGGCGAGATCGTCGGTCATGTCGCATCCGGCGGCGGCGCCGGCATCCTGTTCGGGCGCGAGCGCTCCGGCCTGACCAACGATGAGGTCGCGCTCGCCAACCGCATCGTCACCTTCCCGGTCAACCCGGGCTTCGCCTCGCTCAATCTGGCGCAGGCCGTGCTGCTGATAGGCTACGAATGGTTCAAGCTCTCGACCGGGGGTACGCTGCCCTTCGCGATGCCCGAAAGGTCCGAGCCGGCCTCCCAGCACCAGATGCAGGCGTTCTTCGACAACCTCGTCGCCGAGCTCGACAAGGTCGAGTTCCTGCGGCCGGCGGAGAAGCGCGACACCATGCTGGTGAACCTGCGCAACATCTTCACCCGCATGGACCCGACCAAGCAGGACATGCACACGCTGCACGGGGTGGTGATGGCGATCGCCGAGGGCCGCAAGGGTCCGGCCAAAGGCGGGGTGCTCGACGGCGCCCAAGCGACCCGGTTGCGGGCGCTGCTCGCCGAACAGGGAGGGGGCGGCGCCGTCGCCGACAACTCCAGCACGGTGCGTGGGCTCGCGCGGCTGCTCCGCCGCAACCCGACCGACGCCGAGCGGATCCTGTGGCAGGCGTTGACCCGGGACCGCCGCTTCGCCGGACAGTTCAAGCGCCAGACCCCGGTCGGCCGCCATATCCCCGATTTCGTCTCCTTCGTGCACCGGATCGCGATCGAGCTGGTCAACCCGAACGAGAGCGACGCCATCGCCGCCGACCGCGCCAAGCGCCGCGCCTGGCTCGAGGCGCGCGACTATCGGGTGGTCGATATGCAGGTGGCTGATGTCGAGCGCGATCTCGACGGCGAACTGGTGCGGCTGGAGCGGAGTCTTCGGCAAGAGCAGTGAGCTTTCGCCGATTCTCTGTCCGCGGGGTAAGAACGGCATTTGAGTACGCGTCTCTTTCCAGCGTCGTCCCTGCCTAGTGCGCAATTGCGCACGGGAGCAGGGACCCATACTCCGCGGCTGCGGTTGTGAACGGGACTCGTCGTTCCACCATCGCGCAACAATTTTTAATTATGGGTCCCTGCGTGCGCAGGGACGACACCGAGTTTGTTGCGCGGGCAGTGATTCATACGTCGGCATTCTCGCGACATGATTTGCCCGAGTCTTGCCATTCGTTTCGCCCTCTCATCTCAAACAGATGGCGCAGGGAAAGCCGGATGCCGATCGCACCCTTGGGTCCCGCGTAATAAAAAACGCGGGTGCCCGTCGTGTCCAACGAGCAACACAATTCCGGACCGCCGCAGGTGCGGTGGGGCGCGATGACGCGGCAGCGCTCAGATACTGACTGCCGCGTGGATGGCGCGGCAATGTTGTACCAGCGCCTCCTGCGAGACCACGAATTCCTTCAACGGCGTCTTGATGTCGTAGAAGTAGATGTTGGCCAAGAAGCCGTAGATGCTGGCGTCAATGGTCGTCGGTCTGTCGCCATGCACATAGCCTTGCCCCGGGATCAAGTTCGCCAGTGCGGCGAGATCGGCAAGCCCGCGGGCCATCGCGGCGTCGGGCTCGAAGCGGCCGATGCCCTGGTAATAGTAGCGTTGGGCGTTGAACTCCTTGGCCTTCATCAACCCGTCGTCGGTGAGGCCCGGATGCTCGCGCTTGAGCGCATCGCGGAACTGGGGCCAGTAGCGCTCGTCCTGCCAGCGCGAATAGGACATCACCCAATAGAGATCGTCGAGCATGCGCGTGATGAGGAGATTGGTCGTGCGTTGCGCCGGCGTCAGCGCCGCGTCCAGCGTCACGCGATATTTCTCGGTGACATAGGCGAGGATGGTCTCGCTGTCGCCGACGGTGTCATGGCCGTCGACGATATAGGGCAATTGCTGGCGCGGCTCCTTCGACGCATCGAAAATATGCTCGTGCCGGAACGGCACGCCGGCGAGCTTCAGAAAAGCGAATACCTTCAGACCGTAGCCATTGTTGTCGGCGACGCCGAACAACGGCGGATAGGAAAAGAGCGTGAGCATGGCGGCTCGTTGCGTTCAAGATCGCTACAGGCTATCTCAAAATTGGTCAGCTGGAAACGCCGGCTAGGTAAGTCCGCGTCGGGACAAACGGCACAAAGACTGCCTCCACCCATGACGACCAAGCCGGGTAGCGTCCGCTTTGTCGTCAGAAGCCGACGTTGACGGTGCACGCTCCTGCGCTCACGCCTTCGAGATGCCGCCGTCGATCACCCGTCCCAATATCTCGTAGCGCTCGCCGCTGAAGCGCACCAGTTGCAACTGCTCGAGCGGATAATGGTCCGATGGCGAGGTATTGACCTTGATGCCTGACAGCAGTAGGTCGGCTTCGAAATCCTTCAGGTTCGCGGCCTGCTTGATGATGCTCTCGGACGAGACGTCGTCGCCGCACTGCTTGAGCACCTGAACCATGACCTGGCTGACGACATAGGCGATCGCGGCGTAGATGTCGTTCTTGGCTGCCGCCGGATCGTACTTGTCGAGGAATGCGCGCCATTTCACGACGGCGGGGTCGCTGTCCCAGGCGGCATCGACGGGGTCCTTCATGTACGCGCTCGAGATGATGCCCTTGGAAATGTCGAAGCCCGCAGCCTTCAGCGTCGAACCCGCGGAGGAGGCGTTGTTGCCGATATAGTGCGTCGGCTGCCAGTTCAGCTCGGCGATCTTCTTGATGCCTTGCGCGGCGAATTTCGGCGTGGTCATGCTCATGAACACGGTGGCGCCGGCGGATTTGCATCGCACCACCTGGCTGTCGATCGTCGGATCCGCCGTCTCGTAGGATAGCTCCGCCACGATCGACGATGCCTTGGCTCCGAGCCCGTCCTTGAAGCCCTTCAGGACGTCGCGGCCGAAATCGTCATTCTGGTAGACGATGCCGATCTTCGCATCGGGCTGCGTCGCGAGAACATGCTGCGCGAAGGTACGTCCCTCGATCTGATAGCAGGGCATGAAGCCCATGGTGTACGGGAAATTCTTGTAGTCGCCGAACTTGGTCGCGCCCGAGGCGATGAACAGCTGCGGGATCTTCTTCTGGTTCATGTACTTCATGATCGCCGCATTGGTGGGCGCACCGAGCGGCGAGAACAGAACGTCGATCTCGTCGCCTTCGACCAGCTTGCGCGCCTGCTCGACGGTCTTGGCCGGGCTGTAGGCGTCGTCATAGGTGATGTATCTGATCATGCGGCCGTTGATGCCGCCTTGCTCGTTGATCATCTTGAAATAGCCGCCGGGCGTGCGGCCGATCGACGAATAGACCGCAGCCGGTCCCGAATAGGCGTCGATATTGCCGATGACGATCTCGGTCTTGCCTTTGGCGATCGCGGGCCTGCCGAGCAGCAGCGTGGCTGACGTGGCGGCGGCGCCCTTGATGAGATGACGGCGGGTTGGCTGGTTCGAACGGTTGCTTGTCATTGGTGTCCTCCGCCTCTTCTTGTTGGCCGTTTGGCATTGTTGGCCGTTTGGCAGCCTCTGACGGGCATCTCGGCTTGAAGCATCCCATGGCGCTTAAGCCGGATCAAACCAGTCTATGGGCGCGGCGCAGTGGAACTTGTGTGCAGTCGCTACTGTCAGAAATATTGTTGCGGTATCAGCGGCCGGAACGAAGGAGCGCCGCACAATGCCGCGCAATACTTGTCTCCTCGCTGGTGGGAATGACCAGCACGTCAACCTGGCTGCCGGCCGCTGTGATGCGTTCCTCTCCGTTTGCGTTGGCCGCGGCATCAAGACGGACGCCGAGCCAGGCGAGTCGATCGCAGATCTGCTGCCTGATCTCGGCGGCGTGCTCGCCGATACCGCCGGTGAACACCAGGCCGTCGAGGCCGGCGAGCGTGTTCGCCATCACGGCGACTTCGGCGGCGACGCGGAAAACGAAGAGGTCGACGGCTTCGCGTGCGGCGGGCTCGCGGCTCGCCAGCAGGGCGCGCATGTCGGCCGATATCCCTGAGGCACCGAGCAGGCCCGAGGCTTCATAGAGCAGGTGCTGCACCTCATCGACCGACATCCTCTCTTCCTGCAACAAATAGAGCAGTACACCCGGGTCGATCGTTCCGCAGCGTGTCCCCATCACGAGACCGTCGAGCGGGGTCAGTCCCATCGTGGTGTCGACGCTCTTGCCCTGATGCAGGGCGCAGAGACTTGCGCCGTTGCCGAGATGCGCGATCACGGTACGCGTCTGCGTCGGGACGAGCGTGGCAAGGCGGCCCGCGACATATTCAAAGGACAGCCCGTGAAAGCCGTAGCGGCGGACGCCGCGCTCTTCAAAGCGCCGGGGAATGGCAAAGCGGCTCGCAGGCGGCGTCAGGCCATGATGAAAGGCGGTATCGAAGCAGGCGATTTGCGTCAGGGCGGGCTGCAGCGACTGCACGATGCGGACCGGCGCGAGACAGCGCGGCTGATGCAGCGGCGCCAGCGGCGTCAACGCGTCGAGCGCCGCAAGGGTTGGCTCGTCGAGCACGATGGGACCCGAGAAGGCGCGCCCGCCATGGACGATACGATGGCCGATGGCGGCAAGCTGGCCGGCCCCGAGATAATCCTCGACCCAGGCCAAGATATCGGCAAACAGGCCGTTGCTGTCAGCTTCGCCGGCGGGGCGCCGCTTCTCGAACAGCGGCTTGCCGGACGCATCAGTCACAACAATGCGCGGCGCGCTCTCCTGCTCGTCGAGCTGGCCCTTGCACCTGAGCTCCGGCTCGGCCGGCGCGATGTGGAACAGGCCGAACTTGACGCTGGAAGAGCCGGCGTTGAGCACCAGGACATTTTCGGACATCGGCGATCTCTTTCGCAGGCACTGCGGATGCGGTGCTTCAGCCCCCCGGGGCACGCGGTGTCGTGCTGCGTGCGCTGCCGGGCCAAACCCAGTCGCGAATTTCCGGCATGTCTTCTCCGTACTCGCGCACGTAGCGCGAATGTTCGATCAGACGGTCGCGGAATTGCTGCTTGACGTGGGCGGCGGCGACGCCGAGCCCCGGCAGCCGCTCGATCGCCTCGATGGCGAGATGGAAGCGGTCGAGCTGGTTCAACACCACCATGTCGAATGGTGTCGTCGTGGTGCCTTCCTCGGCGAAGCCGCGCACGTGCATGCCGGCGTGATTGGCGCGGTTGTAGGTCAGGCGGTGGATCAGATAGGGATAGCCGTGATAGGCGAAGATCACCGGCTTGTCCCGGGTGAACAGGCTGTCGAAGTCCCGGTCGGACAGACCGTGCGGATGCTGCTCCTTCGGCTGCAGCGTCATCAGGTCGACCACGTTGACGACGCGGATCTTCAGGTCCGGCAGCGCCCTGCGCAGCAGGTCAACGGCCGCGAGCGTCTCCAGCGTCGGAACGTCGCCGGCGCAGGCCATCACCAAGTCGGGCTCGGCGTCGGGAAGCTCCGTGCCGGCCCAATTCCAGATGCCGATGCCGGCTTCGCAATGGGTGATCGCTTCGCGCATCGGCAGCCATTGCGGTGACGGCTGCTTGCCCGCGACGATCACGTTGATGCGGTCATAGGTGCGCAGGCAATGATCGGCGACCCAGAGCAGGGTGTTGGCATCCGGCGGGAAGTAGACGCGGACGATATCAGCCTTCTTGTTGGTGACGAGATCGACGAAGCCGGGATCCTGGTGACTGAATCCGTTGTGATCCTGGCGCCAGACATGCGAGGTGAGGAGATAGTTGAGCGACGCGATCGGCCGCCGCCAGGGCAGCTCGCGCGACACCTTCAGCCATTTGGCGTGCTGGTTGAACATCGAATCCACGATATGGATGAAGGCCTCATAGCAGGAGAAGAAGCCGTGGCGACCGGTGAGCAGATAGCCTTCGAGCCAACCCTGGCAGAGATGTTCGCTCAGCACCTCCATCACGCGGCCGTCATGGGCGAGGTGGACGTCATAGGGCTCGATCCCTTCCATCCAGACCCGGTCGGTGGCCTCGAAGACGGCGTCGAGCCGGTTGGAGGCGGTTTCGTCCGGACCCATGATGCGGAAGTTGCGCGCCTCCGCATTCAGCTTCACGGCCTCACTCAAGAACTTGCCGAGCTCGCGCGTGGCCTCGGCGACAACGCCGCCGGGACCGACGACTTCGACGGCATGCGCGCGAAAATCCGGCAGCTTCAGCTCGCGCTTCAAGAGGCCGCCATTGGCGTGCGGGTTGGCTCCCATCCGGCGGTCGCCTGCGGGCGCAAGCGTCTGCAATTCGCCTATGAGCCGCCCGTTCGAATCGAATAGTTTTTCGGGCTCGTAGCTCCGCATCCAACGTTCGAGCAGTTTCAGATGTTCGGGATTGTCGCGCGGATTGGCGATTGGCACTTGATGCGCGCGCCAGAATCCTTCGACCCTCAGCCCGTCGACCTGCTTCGGTCCGGTCCAACCCTTTGGACTCCGCAACACGATCATCGGCCATTTCGGCCGCCGGAAGCTCGCGGTCCGTTCGCGAGCGGCGTGCTGGATCGAGCGGATGTCGGCGAGAGCGCGGTCGACCGCATCAGCCATCAGCCGATGCATCGCATTCGGCTCGTCGCCTTCGACGAACAACGGCTCGTAACCATAACCGACGAAGAGACTGCGGACTTCCTCGTCGCTCATTCGGCCGAGCACGGTCGGATTGGCAATCTTGTAGCCGTTGAGGTGCAGGATCGGCAGCACCGCGCCGTCGTGCACCGGATTGAGGAACTTGTTTGAATGCCAGGATGCGGCGAGCGGACCGGTCTCTGCTTCACCGTCGCCGACCACGCAGGCCACGATCAGGTCGGGATTGTCGAAGGCGGCGCCATAAGCATGGACCAGTGCATAGCCGAGTTCGCCGCCCTCATGGATCGAGCCCGGCGTTTCCGGCGCCGCGTGGCTCGGAATGCCGCCGGGGAAGGAGAATTGGCGGAACAGTTTTCGCAGGCCATCCGTATCGCGCGTCACCTCCGGATAGATCTCGGTGTAGGTGCCTTCGAGATAGGTGTTGGCGACCATGCCGGGGCCGCCATGGCCGGGGCCGCAGATATAAATGACGTTGAGATCAAGGGCGCGGATCGCGCGGTTGAGGTGGGCGTAGACGAAGTTGAGGCCGGGCGTGGTGCCCCAATGGCCGAGCAGCCGCGGCTTGATATGGTACGGCTTGAGGGGCTCCCTGAGCAGCGGATTGTCGAGCAGGTAAATTTGCCCGACGGAGAGATAGTTGGCGGCGCGCCAGTAACGGTCGAGCAGTTCCAGATCGGCGGTGTGCGGTCGTTCGCCTGCGGTCGTCGTCCGTTGCATGCCGGCCTCCCTGGGAAGATGCGAACAAATGACACCAAAGCCCGCCCATCGGTTCCATCGGCATCCACGTTAAATTGCAAACATGACGGCGGCTTGAGCCCAATCAACTCGCGCGGCGATCCGTAAGGACCTGCGCCGGCGTTGCAGGTTCCGCGCCGCCGCGCGGGATGGCTATACTTCGTTGTAGAATGCGTTGGGCGCAGCAAGGTGGGATCAATGATGAATCAACTGGAAGGCAAGGTGGCCGCCGTGACCGGCGCGGCGTCGGGCATTGGCCTTGCGAGCAGCGAGGCGATGCTGGCTTTGGGCGCACGCGTGGTGATGGTCGACCGCGACAGTGCCGCGCTGCAAGCGCTCGCCGGCAAGCACGGCGATGCAGTGATCCCGCTGGTGATCGACCTGCTCGATCCCGCCGAATGCGCGACGCTGCTGCCGAAGGTGCTCGAGACGGCCGGCCAGCTCGACATCCTGCACGCCAATGCCGGGACCTATGTCGGCGGCGACCTCGTCGATGCCGACACCGCCGCGATCGACCGGATGCTGAACCTCAACGTCAATGTCGTGATGAAGAACGTGCACGACGTGCTGCCGCACATGATCGCGCGCGGGACCGGCGACATCATCGTGACGAGCTCGCTCGCCGCGCATTTCCCGACGCCGTGGGAGCCGGTCTATGCGTCGTCGAAATGGGCGGTCAACTGCTTCGTGCAGACGGTGCGGCGCCAGGTGTTCAAGCACGGCATCCGCGTCGGCTCGATCTCGCCCGGACCCGTCATCAGCGCGCTGCTCGCGGACTGGCCGGCGGAGAAGCTTGAGGAGGCCAAGGCGGCCGGAAGCCTGCTGGAGGCCAGCGAGGTCGCCGAGGTCGTGATGTTCATGCTGACCCGGCCGCGCGGCATGACCATCCGCGACGTCGTGATGCTGCCGACGAATTTCGATCTGTAGGCGCGTCCGCGCTACACCGCGACCAGTTGCTCGGCCGCGCTGCCTGCGCGCTTCGGCTTCTTCACCTTTGCCGGCGCGAACAGATTGCTGGCGGCGAGGCCCGCGGTGTCGGCGACGCCGGGATCACACGACACCATGGCCGCGACGATGGCGCCGTCGATCAACAGCGCGAGCTGATGCGCGAGCACGGCCGGCTCGGCGGCGCCCATTTCACCGGCAAGTTTTTCGATGTGCGTCAGCACCACCTTCTTGTGCTTCAGCGCGATATTGCGGAACTGCTTGGCGTCCTTGTCGTGCTCGGCGACCGCATTGATGAACGGGCAGCCGTAGAAGCGCTCCTCGGCGAACCAGGTCTTCAGCGCAGGGAAGATCCGCGTGAGCTTGGTCTGCGGATCGCCGCCGCCGGCCTCGATCGCGCCGATGAACCATTCGCGCCACTGCTTGCCTTCGCTCTCCAGCACCGCGTGGACGAGGTTGGTCTTCGAGCCGAACAGCTTGTAAAGCGTGGTCTTGGCGGTGCCGGCCTCGTCGATGATCGCATCGATGCCGGTGGCGTTGATGCCGTTCTTGCAGAACAGATGCGTCGCCGCCTTCAGCAGGCGTCCGCGTGCGGATTCATCGTCGCCGACGGCGAACGCGGCGGCAGGTTTTTTCTTCGCGAGCGATTTGGCCATGCGCGGCAGTAAATCGGAGCGCGGCAAAATCATCAAGTCGCATCTTCATGCGCACATCCATGCGCTGAAAATCATCGCCGCCGCGGGGCATTTGCCTGGCGATTGAGCAGACTGGCGCTGATCAATGTGCAGGCAGCCGCGGCTAACCGCCTGCGCGATTTCACCTTTTGATTTGGCGCCGGACTGGCACGCTTCGTGCAAGAAACAGACCGTTCGGTATCCTCACCATTCCATCGCTCCCAGGGAGAAAACTGATGACCGCTGTCGCTCAAAAAACCGCACTGACCGGCTGCCTCGCGCCGATCGATAGAGGCGGGCTCGAGCAGCTCATTGCCAATGGCAAGGCCAATCCGAAGGTCATCAAGACCTTGAAGTGCAAGACGGTGGCCGAGGGCAAGTTCCGCCACGCCAACTACATCCGCAACCTCGCGCCCTACATCGTCGACGAGCCGCCGGGCCTGCTCGGCGACGACACCGCGCCCAATCCCTCTGAAGCCTCGCTCGCCGCGCTCGGCTCCTGCCTGGCGGTCGGCCTGCACGCCAATGCCGTGCACCGCGGCTGGACCGTCAACAAGCTCGAGCTGGAGCTCGAGGGCGACCTCAACATCACCGCGGTGTGGGGCACCGGCGACGTCAGCGAGAAGCCGGTCGGCTTCACCGACGTCCGAGTCAAGGTCGACATGGAATGCGAGGGGGTCGCGCAGGGCGAGATCGATGCGCTGGTGGCGCATGTGAAGCAGTGGTCGCCGGTCGCCAACACCTTCACCCGTCCCGTCAATCTCGAGGTCAGCGCGTAACGCTGGACCGGCAATTCAAGGTGCGGAGACCGACCATGGGTTCACTGGCTTTATCGCGGGTCGCAGCTCAAGATCCCGCACCGACCATCACGGACGAGGTCGCGCGCCTCGCCCGTCAGGAACTGGCGCCGCTTGCATCCGCGATCGATGCCGGCTCGGTCTATCCCGGCGACTTCCTGCGCCGGCTCGGCAAGGTCGGCGCATGGAGCAGCCACGTGCCGCAGGAGGGCCCTGCCGACCTGCGCTGGGCCATCCAGTCGACGGCCGCGATCGGCGAGGTCTGCGGCGCCACCGCCTTCATGGCGTGGTGCCAGAACACGCTGGTCTGGTACGTCGCCAACTCCACCAACGTGAAGCTCGCCGCGCGCTTCGGCAACTGTTTCTCCAGCGGGCAGACGCTCGGCGGCACCGGGCTTTCCAATCCGATGAAGAGCTTCTTCGGCATCGAGCGGCTGAAGCTGAAGGGCCGCAAGGTCGATGGCGGTTACATCGTCCGCGGCGCGCTGCCCTGGGTGTCGAATCTCGGGCCCGACCACTACTTCGGGACGATCTTCGAGCGTGAGGACGACAGCGGCAGCAAAGTCGAGCCGGGCGGTACGGTCGTGTTCCTTGCCGATTGCTCCGATCCCGCAATCACGCTGACGCCATGCAAGCCGTTCCTGGCGATGGACGGCACCGGCACCTATGGCGTCCAGTTTCGCGGCGTGTTCGTGCCGGACGAACTGATCCTGGCTGAGCCGGCCGCGCCGTTCGTGCAGAAAATCCGCGCCGGCTTCATCCTGCTGCAGGCCGGCATGGGCCTCGGGTTGATGAAGGACTGCATCAACATCATGGACGAGGTTCACGCGCCGCTCGGTCACGTCAACCGCTATCTGCCGCAGCAGCCGCTGCAATTCCGCGAGCTCTATGCCGAGTTCGAGAAGGAGGCGATGACGCTGGCGCAGGATCCCTACAACGCCGATGACAGCTACTGGCGGCGTGTCGTCGCGCTGCGGCTGCGCATCGGCGACGCCAGCGTCGCGGTCGCGCATGCCGCGATGCTCCATTGCGGCGCGCGCGGCTATCTGATGAGCCACCGCGCCCAGCGCAGGCTACGCGAAGCCTATTTCGTCGCCATCGTCACGCCCGCCACCAAGCAGCTGCGCAAGATGCTGGCGGACGCGTGACAGGAGTTCGGGACCACCACAACTGCAACCACGAACAGGAGAGGCTGCCATGACGGACGTTCTGATCACCGCCAGCGAACTTGCCGAGCTCGTCACAAAAGAACCGTGTGTCATCATCGACACGCGGAATCCGGATGCCTACGCGGCGGGACACCTGCCGGGCGCGGTCAATGTGCATGATGTCTTCACCTATCTTGCGACCTCGACCCCGGAGGGCATGCACGAGCTAAAGACCAAGTTCGCCGACGCGTTCGGCGCCGCCGGCCTCTCCGGCGAGGAGACCGCCGTGATCTACGAGCAGTCGATGAACTCCGGCTTCGGCCAATCCTGCCGCGGCTACTATCTGCTCACGATGCTGGGCTATCCCAATATCAAGGTGCTGCATGGCGGCTTCGATGCTTGGAAGGCGGCGGACCTGCCGGTCACCACCGACGTTGCGGTGCCGGCGAAGGCCTCCTTTGCGATCGTGCCTGAGGCCGGCGACATCATGATCGACGCCAAGGCGATGCTGGCCGCGGTCGGCAAGCCCGGCGTCGCGATCCTCGACGTGCGCGATGTCGACGAGTGGATCGGCGAAAGCTCCTCGCCCTACGGCAAGGATTTCTGCCCGCGCAAGGGCCGCATTCCCGGCGCGGTGTGGCTGGAATGGTACCGGATGATGAAGCCGACCGCCGAGGGCCCGCGCTTCAAGTCGAAGGACGAGATCCTCGCGGAGTGCGCCACGGTCGGAATCTCGCAGACCACGCCGGTCTATCTCTACTGCTTCAAGGGCGCGCGCGCCTCGAACACCTTCCTGGCGTTGAAGAACGCCGGCGTGAAGGACGTGCGGATGTACTTCGGCTCATGGAACGAGTGGTCGCGCGACCCGTCGCTGCCGATCGACGAGGGCTTGCCGACCGCTGCCGTCGTCACCGGCAAGGCGGCATAGAATCTGCATGTTTGTCGGCGTCCGGCGGCGCAAAACGCGGCCGGACGCCGATCAATGCACCGGATCGCGGAGCTCTCTGCGTTTCGGTGCGACAAGGGGGCGCATGATGTCCATCTTCGATGATCCCTTCGACGCCGACCGCGCGCTGGTGCGATCGGGCTGCGCCTGTGGCCAGCATCGCTCCGCGGCCGAGCACGACAGTGCCGAGCGAGCGTTGCGTTGCGAGCCGGTCGCTGCCGTGAACGAGGAGAAGCGTTACGAGGGCATCGTCGCGTCGGCGGTGATGCGGGCGGTGTTTCCGCAGGACATTGCGCGCCGCGCCTTTCTGAAATCGGTCGGTGCCGCGACGGCGCTTGCCGCGCTGTCGCAGTTCTTCCCGCTGAAGACGGCGACGGAGGCGTTCGCCGAAGCCGGTGCGCCGGAGAAGAAGGACCTCAAGGTCGGCTTCATCCCGATCACCTGCGCGACCCCCATCATCATGGCGGCGCCGCTCGGCTTCTATGCCAAGCAGGGCCTCAACGTCGAGGTGGTGAAGACCGCCGGCTGGGCCGTCATCCGCGACAAGACCATCAACAAGGAATACGACGCCGCCCACATGCTGGCGCCGATGCCGATCGCGATCTCGCTCGGCCTTGGCGCCAATGCGATCCCGTTCACCGTGCCCGCGATCGAGAACATCAACGGGCAGGGCATCACGCTTGCCATGAAGCACAAGGACAGGCGCGACCCGAAGGACTGGAAGGGTATGAAGTTCGCCATTCCATTCGACTACTCCATGCACAATTACCTGCTGCGCTACTATCTCGCCGAGCACGGGCTCGATCCGGATACCGACGTGCAGCTTCGTTCGGTGCCGCCGCCCGAGATGGTTGCCAATCTGCGCGCCGACAACATCGATGGCTTCCTCGCGCCCGACAACATCTGCCAGCGCGCGATCTATGACGGCGCAGGCTTCCTGCACATCCTGTCCAGGGAGATCTGGGACGGACATCCCTGCTGCAGCTTTGCGGCGAGCCGCGAGTTCATCACGACGGCGCCGAATTCCTTCGCAGCGCTGACCCGCGCGATCGTGGACGCCACCGGCTACGCCGCGAAGGCCGAGAACCGCAAGCAGATCGCGGAAGCGATCGCGCCGGCCAACTACATCAACGCGCCGGTGACGGTGCTGGAGCAGGTGTTGACGGGCACTTATGCCGACGGCCTCGGCGGCGTGAAGACCGATCCGAGGCGGGTCGACTTCGATCCATTCCCCTGGCAGTCATTTGCGGTGTGGATGCTGACGCAGATGAAGCGCTGGGGCCAGATCAAGGGCGAGGTCGATTACAACGCAGTCGCCGAGCAGGTCTATCTTGCCACCGACACCAAGAAGGTGATGGCCGAGATGGGGCTGACGCCGCCGACCACCGCCACCAAATCATTCTCGGTGATGGGCAAGAGTTTCGATCCGGCCAAGCCTGGGGATTATCTCGCGAGCTTCAAGATCAGGAAGTCGTCGTGAGCGGGGAGGTGGGCTCACCTACGTCGTCCCTGCGAAAGCAGGGACCCATAACCACGACCGTTGGTGATTGTGCACGGTGTCTCCCCGCGTGCCTCGCCAAGGCGGCACGGCGTATGGGTCGCTGCTTCCGCAGGGACGACGGGCTGAGGGAGATCGCGCAATGACTCTGAACCTCCGTCTTCGCTCTGCGATCGTTTCCGTCGTGCTGCTCGCCGCCTTCCTCGGCGCCTGGCACCTTGCGACCCGCGGCAGCGGCGCGGCTGCCAATATGAGCCCCGAATACGCCAAGCTGATGGGGCTGACGGCGACGCAAGGCAAGTCGGCGATGCCAGGACCCTTGGATGTCGGCGCAAAACTGTGGGAGCACTTGAGGCGGCCGTTCTACGATAACGGACCGAACGACAAGGGGCTCGGCATCCAGCTCGCCTATTCGATCGGACGCGTCGGGCTCGGCTACCTCATCGCGGTCATCGTCGCGATCCCGCTCGGCTTCATGATCGGCATGTCGCCCCTGATCAGCAAGGCACTCGATCCGTTCATCCAGCTGCTGAAGCCGATCTCGCCGCTCGCCTGGATGCCGCTGGCGCTCTACACCATCAAGGATTCCTCGATCTCGGCGATCTTCGTCATCTTCATCTGCTCGGTGTGGCCGATGCTGCTCAACACCGCGTTCGGCGTGGCCGGCGTCCGCAAGGAGTGGATCAACGTGGCGCGGACGCTTGAGGTCGGCACCGTCAGGCGCGCCTTCACCGTGATCCTGCCGGCCGCGGCGCCGACGATTCTCACCGGCATGCGGATCTCGATCGGAATAGCCTGGCTCGTGATCGTCGCCGCCGAGATGCTGGTCGGCGGCACCGGCATCGGCTACTTCGTCTGGAACGAGTGGAACAATCTGTCGATCACCAATGTGATCATTGCGATCCTGCTGATCGGTCTCGTTGGCATGCTGCTCGACCAGGTGCTTGCCCGCTTCACGCGCATGGTGACGTTCCCGGAGTAGCGATGACCGACAAATTCATTTCCATCGAAGGTATCGCCCGCCGCTATCCCTCCGCGAGCGGCGGCACCACTGCGGTGTTCGAGAACTTCTGGCTGGCGATGGCGCGCGGCGAATTCGGCTGCGTGATCGGCCATTCCGGCTGCGGCAAGACCACGGTGCTGAACATTCTCGCCGGCCTCGACGAGCCGAGCGAGGGGGCGGTCATCGTCGACGGACAGGGCATCGAGGGCACCAGCCTCGACCGCGCCGTGATCTTCCAGAGCCACGCGCTGCTGCCGTGGCGCACGGTGCTCGGCAATGTCGGCTACGCCGTCAGCTCGAAATGGCGCAAATGGGACCGCGCGCGGGTCAAGGCGCACGCGCAGAAGTTCATCAATCTGGTCGGGCTCAGCGGCTCCGAGCACAAGCATCCCTCGGAGCTGTCCGGCGGCATGAAGCAGCGCGTCGGCATCGCGCGGGCGCTGTCGATCACCCCGAAGATCATGCTGATGGACGAGCCGTTCTCGGCGCTCGACGCGCTCACCCGTGGCACGTTGCAAGATGAAGTGCGGCGTATCTGTCTCGAGACCGGGCAGACCACCTTCATGATCACCCATGACGTCGATGAGGCAATCTTCCTCGCCGACAAGATCTTTCTGATGACCAACGGTCCGGGCGCGGTGCTAGCCGAGATCGTCGAAAACCCGCTACCGAAGGACCGCGGCCGCATCGACCTGCACCGCCATCCCTATTACTATGCGCTGCGCAACCATATCGTCGATTTCCTGGTCAGCCGGAGCAAGAGCTTTGCGGCCGAGGTGACCGGTCACGATCCGCGCCAGGTGCCGACGGTGCGGCCAGGTGTCGGGGAGCCTACGATCGTCTCGCCGGCGCGCGTTGTCGAACCCAATCCCGCGCAGAGTGCTGCGCGCTGAAGCCTGAGGAGGAAACCTAATGAAACGCGAAGACCTCACCGAGAAGCTGCTCGACATCAAGCGCGAGAAGGGCTGGAGCTGGAAATATATCTGCGAAAAGATCGGCGGCTATTCCGAGGTGCTGATAACCGGCGCGATCCTCGGCCAGATGAAGCTGACAAAGCCGCAGGCGGCGAATGCCGGCGAGCTGTTCGGCCTGTCGAAGTCCGAGATCACGATGCTGAACGAGACCCCGATGCGCGGCATGCCGATGCCGCCGACCGATCCGCTGATCTATCGCTTCTACGAGCTCGTGATGGTCAACGGGCCGGCCTGGAAGGCGCTGATCGAGGAAGAGTATGGCGACGGCATCATGTCGGCGATCGACTTCGACATGGTGATGGAGCGGCTGCCGAACCCGAAGGGCGACCGCGTCAAGATCACCATGAGCGGCAAGTTCCTGCCGTACAAATATTACGGCGCCAGCGGCAACGTGCCAGAATACGGCTTCAAGGAGGAGTAAGCGGGCGAATAGCGAATGGCGAATAGTGAGATGGTATCTTCCTCATTCGCTATTCGCTACTCACTATTCGCGAGCGCTTCAGACCACCTCTGACATCACAGGATCGTGCCTGGCGCGTAGCTCGCCGCTTCGGGCCTGGCGCGGGCCAGAGCCTCGACCTGCTCGGCGAAGTAATCGACCTGGGCCCCGGCGTCGCCGGAGTTGGCGCGACCGTGATCGAGCACAAGCTGCAGTTCGGCTGCGCTCAAGCCCAGACGCTGATCGGCGGCGAGGCGCTGCAGCAAATCGTTCTGCACGATCTTGCCGGTGCGGAGGTCGCCGATGGCAGCAACGGCATGCTCCTTGATCGCCTCGTGCGCGCCTTCACGGCCGGCGCCCTTCTTCACCGCTTCCATCATCACCGTGGTGGTCAGCAGGAAGGGGAGGTAGCGGTTGAGCTCAGTCTCGACGACCGCCTCGAACACGTCCATCTGATCGAGCACGGTGAGCAGGGTTTCGAGCAGTCCATCCGTGGCGAGGAAGGCATCGGGCAGCATGACGCGACGGACGACGGAGCAGGAGACATCGCCCTCGTTCCACTGATCGCCGGCGAGCCCTGAGGCCATGGCGAGATAGCCCTTCAAGATCACATGCAGGCCATTGATGCGCTCGCAAGAGCGGCTGTTCATCTTGTGCGGCATGGCCGAGGAACCAACCTGGCCTTTCGCAAAACCTTCGCTGGCGAGTTCGTGGCCCGCCATCAGGCGTATGGTTTTGGCGAAGTTGCCGGGGCCGCTGGCGAGCTCGGTGAGGACGCTGACCGCACGGAAGTCGAGGCTGCGCGGATACACCTGACCAACGGCATCAAGGGCCTTCGGCAGGCCGAGGTGAACGAGGATGCGCTGCTCGAGCGCGCGCGCCTTGCCGGCATCACCATTGAACAGGGTGATCTGGTCGAGACGAGTGCCCACCGCGCCCTTCAGGCCGCGCGCGGGATAGGTTTGCAGCACATTGACCAGGCTCTGATGCGCCAGCAGCATCTCTTCGCCAGACATGGCGATGCGCTTGCCGAGCGTGGTGACCTGCGCCGCCACATTGTGGGTGCGTGCAGTGAACGGGATGTCGCGCAATTGCCGCGCGCGCCTGGCAAATCGAACGAGCGCGGCGACGCTCTTGGTCTCGACGAGCTGCAACGCGCGGTAGACCTGCAGTTGCTCCACGTTCTCCGTGAGGTCGCGGCTGGTCATGCCCTTGTGCAGGTGCTCGTGACCGGCAAGATCGCAGAACTCCTCGATGCGTGCCTTGACGTCGTGGCGGGTGACGCGCTCCCGCTGCATGATGGACTTGAGGTTGATCTGGTCCTTCACGCGCTCGTAGCTTTCGATCACGCCTTCCGGAACCGGAATGCCGAGATCGCGCTGGCCCTTCAGCACGGCGATCCAGTAGTCGCGTTCGAGGCGAACCTTGCCCTCGCCACTCCAGATGGCGCGCATGGCGGGTGAGGCATAACGTTCCGCGAGGACGTTGGAAATGTGATCTTGGGACATGATCCCGCTCTCTTGGCATTACCTGGAGCCGGCTGCAAGCCGTGAGCTGCTCTGGCTTGTCGAGAGCGATAGCACCAGGGCGGCTTGCGGCGTTGCCCCACCATACCAGATCCCTACGGACGCCGCCCCAGGCAATCCGGGGCGGCGCCGGCCGACGGCTCGCCGCCGCCGCACCTCGCAATGACGCGGGCACGTCGCTGGTCCAGTTCTCTCTGTCCGTCGTTTTGTACGGTCGCGCAAATCGAAGCGCGCCGCCGCGAGCGGCGACGTGCCGGAAGATTCGCCATTCACTACTCTCTATGCGCCCTCTGTGGCAGAGAACGCCTCGCGGACTTCCTTCACCGGCGCCATGTCGCGGACGAAGCTGAACGCGCCGTTGTCCTTCATCTCGCGGGCACAGCGCAGGAACGCAGCCAGCGCGTGGCGCTGCATCGCGCCGCCGACGCTGATGCGCTTGACGCCGGCGGCGGACAGCTGCTCGACCGTCAGGGTCGGGTCGGCAAAGCCCATCACGAGGTTGAACGGCCGTTTCAGCGCCGAAACCACGGTCTTGATAGTGCGGATGTCGTAGAGGCCCGGTGAATACAGCACGTCGGCGCCGGCGGCCTCGAAGGCCTGCAGCCGCTTGATCGTGTCGTCGAGATCCTTGCGGCCGTGCAGGAAGTTCTCCGCCCGCGCCGTCAGCGTGAACGGGAACGGCAGTGCCCGCGCTGCCTCGACGGCGGCCTGAACGCGCTCGACCGCCAGCGAGAATTCATAGATCGGATGCTCGCTATTGCCGGTCGAATCCTCGATCGAGCCGCCGACGGCGCCGGCTTCGGCGGCGAACCGGATGGCCTCGGCCGCGAGCTTCGGCATGTCGGCTCCGCAATTTTCGAGGTCGGCGCTGACCGGCAGGTCGGTGGCATCAGTGATCGCCCGGCAATTCTCGATGATCTCGTCGAGGCTGACGGTCGCGCGGCCGAGCGTGTTGGCGAGCCCGAGGCTGGTGGTCGCGAGTGCCTCAAAGCCCATCGCCGCGAGCAGCTTCGCCGTTCCGGCATCCCACGGGTTTGGAATGATGAAGGCGCCGGGCCGCTGATGCAGCTCGCGAAACCTTGCTGCCTTGTCTGCCTGCGTGCGCATCTGAGCTCCTGTCTGTTCCGAGATCGACTGGCCCAAGCGATAGGGCGGTTTCTTCCATCAGACAAATTTGTTATTTCTCTCGATAGCATCAGCTTTTTGCATGAGGTCCGACATGGACAGCGACGCACTCAACACGTTCCTGGTGGTGCATCGGCGCGGCGGGATCTCGCATGCCGCCAAGGCGCTGCATCGCTCGCAGCCGGCGATTTCCCGGCGCATCGCGCTGCTCGAGCAGGAGCTCGGCGTGCCCCTGTTCGAGCGGATCGCGGGCAAGACGAGGCTCAGCGACGCCGGGCGAGTGATGGTGCCCTATGCCGAACGCGCGGTGGCGGCGGCGCAGGACGCCGAGAATGCGGTGCGCGCATTGCTGCGTGACAATTCCGGCCCGGTGGCGCTTGCGGTGACGGGCACGCTCGCCGGCGAGCGGCTCTCGAAAGTGCTGAAGCGCTTTGCCCGCCGGCATCCGGATGTCGCGCTGACGCTGCGCACCGCCACAAGCGCCGAGGTCAGTGATCTGATTCGGCGCGGCGAGGCGACGATCGGGCTGCGCTACGATCGCGACCGCTCAGGCGATCTCGATTGCGAGGTGCTGTTCGCCGAGCCGCTCCAGGTGGTCTGCGCGCCGGACCATCCGCTGGCCGGACGCAGGCTCGGCAAGCTCGCCGATCTCAGGGACGAGCGCTGGATCGCCTTTCCCGAGGTGCCGGGACGCCGCGAGATCACCGCCTCGCATGTGTTCGCGTTGTTCCTGACACACGGGCTCGGCGAAGTCGCCTGGACGCCGGTCGACAGCCTGACGGCGCAGAAGCGGCTGGTCGAGGCCGGGCTTGGGATCGCGCTGCTGTCACACAGCAATGCAGCCGAGGAATTGCGCGCATCGACGATCGCGACGATCCGGGTCGGCAATCTCACCGCAAGTCACGAGGTTGTCGCGGTGACGCGGCATGGCGGCTTCCTCAGCGCCGCGTCACGCCGCCTGCTCGATATCATCCGGGCCGATTTCACGAAGGCGAGGGGCACAAACACGTCGCGCCGGAACGGTGTCCGGCGCGCGTAAAGATTGAATTGAAGCTCAGGCGGCGCGTGAACTCAGGTTCCCGCCCTCACTTGCGCCGCGGCCACGGCCAGCAGCTCGTCCATCTTGGCGCGGACGTCGCGCTCGGTGACGACCTGGCCCTTGGCGGTGAGGTCCCTCAGAACCTTGTGCAGAACGTCATTGTCGCCGGCTTCCTCGAAGTCGGCGGCCACCACCTCCTTGGCGTAGGCGTTGGCGGCATCGCCTGCGATGCCGAGCTTCTCGGCGGCCCACAGGCCAAGCAGCTTGTTCCGGCGGGCCTCGGCCTTGAACTTCTGCTCCTCGTCGAGGGCGAACTTCTTCTCGAAACCTTCCTCGCGCTTGTTGAATTCGCTCATGGCCGAAGTTCCAATCCCCTGCTGAATGGCGGGCTGCTGCGCGTTGCGGCAGCCCCGGTGCCTGCCTAGATAGGTAAGAGGAATCGGCAAGACAACGAGCCGTTAAGCCGCAGGCAAAACAGGCGGAATCGGCCCTTTATGATAGGGCGGTATAAGTGCCCCCAAGGGGGCACTATCGATTGTGCTGGATGGGCCAATCGGATAGGTTGCCAACAGGCATGGTTCTTGTTCTGTTTCCAGTTGGATTACCCAGGTTCCAGGCCTCCGCGGCAGCTCCGTCGTGGGTCGTAACCCCAAGTCATCCGGAGCACCCAAATCCATGGATTTCAACAAAACACGGTACATCCCAATGAGCCGTCGACGCCGTATTTATGAAGGCAAGGCCAAGGTGCTTTACGAAGGCCCCGAGCCGGGAACCCTGATCCAGCACTTCAAGGACGACGCGACCGCGTTCAACGCCAAGAAACACCAGGTGATCGAGGGCAAGGGCGTCCTCAACAACCGGATTTCGGAGTACCTGTTTCAGCACCTCAACGACATCGGGGTGCCGACCCACTTCATCCGCCGCCTCAACATGCGCGAGCAGCTGATTCGCGAGGTCGAGATCGTGCCGCTCGAGGTGGTGGTGCGAAACGTCGCCGCCGGCTCGCTGTCGCAGCGGCTCGGGATCGAGGAGGGCACCCAGCTGCCGCGCTCGATCATCGAGTTCTATTACAAGAACGACCAGCTCAATGACCCCATGGTGTCAGAAGAGCACATCACCGCCTTCGGCTGGGCCACGCCGCAGGAGATCGACGACATCATGGCGCTGGCCATTCGCGTCAACGACTTCCTGACCGGCCTCTTCCTCGGCATCGGCATCCGTCTCGTCGACTTCAAGATGGAGTGCGGGCGGCTGTTCGAAAACGAGATGATGCGGATCATCGTCGCCGACGAGATATCGCCGGACTCCTGCCGCCTGTGGGACATCAAGTCGAACGAGAAGCTCGACAAGGACCGTTTCCGCCGGGATCTCGGTGGCCTGCTCGAGGCCTATACCGAAGTGGCAAAGCGCCTCGGCATCCTGATCGAAAACGAGCGGCCGGCCGGCAGCGGCCCGGTGCTGGTGAAGAGTTAAGCTTAAGGGGCGACCGTGAAGGCACGTGTGACTGTGACATTGAAGTCGGGCATCCTCGATCCGCAGGGCAAGGCGATCGAGGGTGCGCTGAAATCGCTCGGCGTCGACGGCGTCGCCAGCGTCCGCCAGGGCAAGGTGTTCGACATCGAACTCGCCGCGACCGACAAGGCCAAGGCGGAGGCGGCGCTGAAGGCCGCCGCCGACAAGCTGCTGGCGAATACCGTGATCGAGAACTATCGGGTCGAACTCCTGAGCTGACCGAGCGAGCCACATGACATCCGCCGCTCCCGCCCGTTCCGGCAGCAATCGCGCCTTGGTCCCATCGTTCTTGCTTGTCCTGCTGATGGCTGCTGGAATCGGAGGTGCTTCGGCGCAATCGGTGCCGGCGCCACCATCCGCGACGCAGCGGCCGCCGGTTGCAGTCAGCGGCTGGCGTTACGAGCGCAGCGGTGCTGACAGGCACGTCTTCCACTGCGAACAATCGAGCTGCGGTGCGGGGTCCAAGGTCAGCTTTCGGCTTTATGCTGCTGACAATCCGATGACCCTGGAGCAGTTCCGTGACAGCCAGGACCAGATCATCAAGGCGTTGGAGCAGCGAACGCCGGGAGAGCGCATCACGATTCTAGGGGTCGATGGTGACAAGGGAACTGCAGTGCCACGCATGTTCCGGGCACGGCGCCTGACCGTGACGCCAAACGGTGTCAGCGAGTATCAAGTCAATGGTTTGCTGTTCGGTGCGCGCGCCTCTGCCAGCCTGATCAGCTCGGCCCACAACGAGAAGGCCAGCAATGACAACTACGCAAAGTTCATGGTTGCTCTAGCGTCCAAGATCCGGTGATCCGATGAAATCAGCCGTCCTCGTCTTCCCTGGCATCAACCGCGAGCGCGACATGGCGCGCGCGCTCAAGCTCGCCTCCGGCAATGAGACCGCGATGGTCTGGCACGCCGAGACCACGCTGCCCAGGGGCACCGACCTCGTCGTGGTGCCGGGCGGCTTCTCCTATGGTGATTACTTGCGCTGCGGCGCGATCGCGGCCCGCGCGCCCGTCATGGACGCGGTGCGCGACTTCGCGGCCAAGGGCGGGCTCGTGCTCGGCGTCTGCAACGGTTTCCAGATCCTGTGCGAATCCGGGCTGCTGCCGGGCGTGCTGATGCGCAATGCGCAGCTGAAATTCGTCTGCCGCGACGTGCATATGCGGGTCGAACGCTCCGACACCCCGTTCACCCGCGGCTACAATGCCGGCCAGGTGATCCGTGTGCCGGTCGCGCATGGCGAAGGCAATTACGAGGCGGACGAGGAGGCGCTGAAGCGGCTCGAAGGCGACGGGCGGGTGCTCTATCGCTACTGCTCGCCGGAGGGCGTGGTCGACGAGGCCTCCAACGTCAACGGCGCCGCGCATTCGATCGCAGGCATCGTCAACGAGCGCGGCAATGTGCTCGGCATGATGCCGCATCCGGAAAACCACGTCGAAGAGATCATGGGCTGCACCGACGGCCGCGGCCTGTTCGCAGGCCTGGTCCAGCATCACGAAAAGGCGGCGTAAGGACAATGCTGCGGCGGTGGTGCCTTGCCGCGGCTGCGGCGGTTGTGCTTGCGACGGCGGCCAACGCCCAGGACTTCCCGAAGCGTCCGATCACGATGATCGTGCCGTTCGCGGCAGGCGGCACGTCCGACGTGATCGCCCGCGCGGTGGCCGACCAGATGGGCACAGCGCTCGGCCAGACCATCATCATCGAGAATGTCGGCGGCGCCGGCGGCTCGACCGCGCTGACCCGCGCCGCCCGCGCCGAGCCGGACGGCTACACGATCGCGATCGGCAATGCCGGAACCAACGCGGCGACCTACACCATCTATCCGAAGCTGGCGTTCACGCCCGACTCCTTCGCGCCGATTGCCGTTGTGGCGAAAACCTTCGGCATCGTCGCGCTGCGCAAGGATTTTCCGGCCAAGGATCTCAAGGAATTCATCGACTACGCGAAGAAGAATCCGGGCAAGGTCAATCTCGGCCATGCCGGCGTCGGTTCGTCGAACTATTTGATCTGCAAGAGCTTCGTGCATGCCGCCGGGATCGACGTGCAACTGGTCGGCTATCGCGGCGCGGCGCCGGCGCTGACGGACGCGATCGGCGGCCAGATCGATGGCGTCTGCGATGCCGCGGCTTCGGTGTCGCAGGCGATCGACGACAAGCTGGTGAAAGCGGTGGTGGTCGGTTCGACCGTGCGGCTCGCCTCGCTGCCGGAGTTGCCGACCTCGGCCGAGGCCGGTCTGCCCGAGTTCGAGGCGCAGGGTTGGAACGGGCTGTTCGCGCCCAAGGGCACGCCGCCCGACATCATCGCCAAGCTGAACGCCGCCGCGCGCACTGCGGTCGCGAGCGAGACGGTGAAGAAGCGCTTTGTCGATTTGTCGACGGTCGCGCCCGACGCCAACGAGCTCGCGCCCGAGGTGCTGCAGCAACTCGTGACCCGCGACGTCGCGAAATACCGCGCGCTGCTGGCGGACGACAAGAAGTAGGCCGCAAGCCTATCGTCGCAGCCGCCGCAACCACCGCTTGATGGCCTCAGCCGGCACCGTCATCGCCGCGACGCCGGCCATGACTAGCAAGAGGCCCAGCGCCAGGTTCGACGGCACCGATTCCCCGAGCAGCAGCACAGACAATGCGACGCCGATCGGAATCCGCAGGTAACCCTGCGCGTTTGTGGTGAGCGTTCCGAGCCGCGTCAGGCACATGTAGAACAGCATCAACCCGAACGCGCTGGAGAAGATGCCCATCACGACGGTGGCGACCAACGCCTGTGGCGTCGGGTGCAGCGTCCAGGGATGGTCGACGATCAACGCGACCGGCAGCAGCACGGTGCCGCCGAACAGCAGCGAGCCGGCGGCCACCACCATCGGATCGTAGTCCGACAGCCGAAGCCCGAAGATCGTGGCGCAGGCGAACGAGACGGTGGCGAGGAGGATCGCGATCTCGGCGAAGATCTCCTTGCCGAAGCCTGAGAGCGCGTCGAGGCCGATGATCGCGACCGTGCCGGCGAGGCCGAGGATTGCACCGACCAGCTTGAGCGGCGAGGCCGGCTCGTGCCGCGTGATCGCCCAGGTGATCAGGAAGGCGAAGATCGGCGTCGTCGAGGCCAGCACCACGGTGTTGGACGCCGGCACATAGAGCTGCGCCCAGGTGATCACCAGGAACGGGACGGTGGAGTTGATGGTCTGCTGGAAGGCGAACAGCTTCCAGGCCTTGATGTCGGTCGGGATGCGGATGCCGCGGATCCGCAGCACCACGAGCAGGAACAGGGCGGCGACCAGCGAGCGCGCCGAGATGAAGGTGACCGGCGGGATCGAGCCGAGCCCGATCTTGGTCAGCGGATAGGTCGAGCTCCAGCAGCAGGCCAGCGCCACGAGCAGCGCATAGTCGCGCCAGCCCCGCGCGCCCGGCGCGGTGGACAGGATCGGCGTTATCGCGGGAGCCGTCGCGCCGCCCGTCTTCGCTGTGCTCTTCGGCACCTTGTTGGCTCCCCCGCGCATTGGCGCGCGAAGCAGCAATCTAGCGTGGCTGCACGCTGCAACGCTAGAGCATTGAATTTGCGCGGATATCCCGTTTGGAGGAATTGGCAGGCTGCGCCCCAGGCGCGGGCTGAGGGCGCGTGCCGTCTGCCGCTCCAGCTCATATTACCGTTTTGTGACATGGCCCACACGGGCATGTCGCGCGTCCTGCTAGGCTCGAACGCATGACGAAGCATTTCAGATTACCGATCATTTTCATTGCTCTGATCGTCGCAACGCAGTGCTTGGCTGCGGAGACAAAGGGCGCGGGCTCAACCTTCGTGTCACCGGTGATGGCGAAATGGATCGATGCCTACAAGGCAAAGACCGGCAACACCGTCAGCTATCAATCGGTGGGCTCGAGCATCGGCGTCGGCCTGATCAAGAAGGCAGCCGTCGATTTCGGCACGAGCGACATGCCGCTCGATCCGAAAGAGCTCGACAGGCTCGGCTTGATGCAATTCCCGATCGTGATCGGAGGCGTCGTGCCGGTGGTGAACATCGAGGGCGTCAAGCCCGGCCAGATCCAGTTCACCGGGCAGCTGCTCGCCGACATCTATCTCGGCAACGTCAAATTATGGAATGACCCGGCCATCCAGGCGGTCAATCCCGATCTGAGGCTGCCGCGCGCGGCGATCACCGTGGTGCATCGCCTCGATGGCTCGGGCACGACGTTCAATTGGTCGAACTATCTCTCGAAGATCAGCGCGCAGTGGAAGGCAAGCGTCGGAGAGGGTACGTCGGTCGAATGGCCGGTCGGGCTCGGCGGCAAGGGCAATGATGGCGTCGCCTCGCTCGTCAGTCTGATTCCAGGGGCGATCGGCTATCTCGAATACGCCTACGCGCTGCAACGGCTCGACCGGATTTCGTTCGGCCTGGTACGGAACAGTGCCGGCAATTTCGTCACGCCGGACGCCGCATCGTTCCAGGCTGCGGCCTCAAGCGCCGACTGGACGACGACGCAGGATTTCAACCTGGTCCTCACCAACGCGCCGGGCGAAGACGCGTACCCGATCACGGCCACGACATTCGTCTTGATGCACAAGCAGCCGAAATCGCCCGACCGGTCGGCAACCGCGATCGACTTCCTGCGCTGGTCATTGGAGAGAGGCAAGTCGCAGGCGCAATTGCTCAACTACGTTCCCTTGCCGGCCACGCTGGTCGAGCAAATCGAGCAGTATTGGCAACACAATTTCGAGGCGCTCACGGCGTCGGTGGCGACGCCCGCAAAGCGCTGACGTTGCATGCATTTGGAGAGGCCTAATGCCGCGATGGACGCCGTTCTGGCGTCCATCGCTTAACATTTGCCGGAACTACCGGCGCGAGATCTAGCGCAGGACCTCGCTCAGCACCTCGCCATCGACCTGATGCGGGGTGGTGCCGAGGAGCCGCATGATGGTCGGCGCTACGTCGATATTGCGCATGTGCCGCACCACGGTGTCCTTGCGGATCTGCGGCCCCGCGGCGATGAACGTCGCGCTCATCACCGGAAGTTCGGGGTCGTGGCCGTGGGCACCGTAGAAGTTCGGCATCGACAGCGCGGTGGTTGCCGCGCTGAACGGCGCATCGCCCTGGCGCGCGACGCCGGGATTCTGCACGCCGTCGAAATTGTAGCCGGGTGCCATCAGCGCGAACACGTCGCCATAGTCCTGGCCGACGGTCTTGCTGGTGCACTGTCCGGTGCCGGCGTCGCATTGCAGCGGCCGGGTCTCGACGACGGTGAAGATGCGCTGGTCCTTGAGCGAGTAGTTGAAGCGCGCATTGGGATCGACCGCGTTCTTCACCGCGTCGGTGATCTGCGCCACCAAGGCCCGGTAGGTCGCCAGATCGACGGTGCCGCCGAGTTCGCGGTTCTGCAGGTTGATGTAGATGTCGGCGGCCGGGCCGGAGGTGCGGATCCCGACCTTGCTGGTGTCGATGCCCGCGTTGCGGAGGATGTTGGTGAGATTGACCGAGGTGTGGAACGGCGCGAAGCCGTGATCCGACACCACGACGACATTGCTGTCGCGGCCCGCCGCATCGGCAATCTGCTTCACCGCCTTGTCGGCCATCTGGTAGGCGAAGCGGATGTAGGACGCGTATCGCTTGACCTTGGCAGAATCCTGGTTGGCGCCGATCGAATTCGGATCGGTCGGGCTGGTGCCCTGGCGGGGATCGGTCAGCAGGAACTGGTGCTCGGAGCCGTCGGGCTGCTCGATATAGACCATGACGAGGTCGGCGTCGGGATGAGTCTTGATCGCGCGCTCGCCGATATTCGCCTGGTAGCGGACGAAGGTCTTCACCATGTCCTCGTACATCGTCTCGATCTCGACGTCGGGGAAGCTGGTGAAGCCTGGGCTCAGGCGTTCCGGAATGCGGAAGTCGGCCTGCGGACGCCAGAAGCCGATGTTGTTGTTGATGTCGTCGACATCGGCAAGCACCGGCGTATTGCGCGGGATGAAGTTGGCGCCGTAGCGGGCGAAGCGCACGACCGAGAGGTCGGGCGACAGCGCCGAGACGAAGTAGGCGGCACCGACCTTCGCCCCGCTGCCTTCAAAGAAGAACGGTGCGTTCTCGCCGCCGAACTTGACATAGGCCGGCCCGGTCGATGGCGCGTGGAACGGTCCGGCGGTAATGCCGCGGTTGTCGTCGAAGAACACCAGCGTGTCGTAGTTCACCTTGCGATCATTGGTGGTATCGATTGCGGCGACGCGGATCGAATATCTGACGTCGAGCGTCGACGCGTTGGTGCAGGTCGCGGTCGCCGCGGCGGAGCATGAGAACGTCTCGATCGGCGCCGAGGTCACCAGCACCGGGCTGAACGAGAAACGGCCCGCAGCCTGTAGCGCCGCCACGATGCCCGGATCGGCCGTGAAATCGCTTCGCGACAGCGAGAAGCCCTGGGCCCCGATGCCGCCGAACGCGCCGAACGGCACGGTGAAATCGGTCACGCGGGTCGGCTGGGCCGGCTGCACCACGGTCTTGTTGATGGAGATGTCGGCGCCGTCGCCGCCGGGCCACGTCGCGGTGATGACCTTCTTGCCCTGCTGGCGCAGTTGCACCCATAAGGGCTGTGCCGTCGGGTGCGGCGACGGCCCGAGCGGGCTCTCGTTGTAGCCGCCGATCGGCGCCGCAAAGCCGCTGATGCTGCTCGAGATCGGCCCGACGATCGGCTCGAAGGTGTTCGAGGGGATGTCGTTGTGGACCGCCGTCGAACCGGTCGCGATCGCGATATGCGACACCGCGGTGAGCGACGGCGACGCCGTCACGTTCTGCAACGCCACCGCGCCGCGCCGGCTCAGCCGGGCCAGGCCGCCGTCTCGCGGCAGCACGCCTTCCTCGATGAATTTCTGGATGAAATCGGGCTTGGCACCATCGAGCGAGATCAACACCACGCGCGGCTTGCGGCCATGATGGTCGCCGTCATGGTCCAGATCCTGGTCGTGACGGCGAGAATCGCCAATCCCGCGATCACTATTGTCGCCGTCCTGACCGGCGCGCGCCGGAGTCGCAGTCCACGCCAGTGATGCGACAAGCGACATCGCCGTCGTCACGGAAACAAACGTCTTCAATTTCATGAGAATGCCCCATATTCGCTGCGCGAACGCACAAACGGAAACCGTTCAGCAATCTTCAGGGGCTTGGCTGACGCGCATGTGACGCGTGCGCGACGACGCAACGACAGCACGGCGTCGCGTCACAGCTGGCGTTCGCATTGCGTCACGCGAAGAACGCGCGTGAACACAACGAGCTAGAGTTGTGCTTTCGATTCATCCGTGCCGATGTAACGGCTGGATGACGGCATGTGTCCACCGACGTCGCGCGCTTTCGCGCGAAGCGGGTTGTGAATTTTACACTGTCGGCTCCGCCGGCGCCTTGCGCTTCACCCGCTTGATGGTGCCGGAGAAGGTGAACAGCGGCCGCTCGGCTGAGGTCAGCATGCCCCGCACGAAGATCAGCGATCCGCCGGCACGGGTGACCTCGCCGGTGCATTCGATCAGGTCGCCTTCGCGCGCCGCATCGAGGAATTCCGAGGCGAACGACACCGTGACACCCGGGCCCTGGAGCACCGAGGCGGCGAGGGCGAACAGGCAGTAGTCCGCGAAGGTCATGAAGCAGCCGCCGTGGACGTTGCCGGAGCCGTTGAGGTGCTTCTTGCCGACCCGGAATGCGCAGGCGATGCGGCCGTTCTCGTCCATGCGGTGGTAAAAGGGGCCGGTATGGGTCTCGAAATTGTCCCGGGTCCAGGTTCGCCAGCCGGCGAATTCGCCCTCGGTTTCGACGTGCAGGTCGGGACGGCGGTTGAATGCGGTTTTGGCGAGCTCGTTCACGAAATATGGCCTTCAATTATCGGGTTCGGGTCCTTAAATCCGATCCATCCCCATTGTGCAAATCCCGGGCGCAAATCCCGGGCCGACCGACACTGGCCGCAAAGCTCTGGACAGGGCGGAAATGCCCCGTAAAAGGCCTTTTCGCCCCCGTTCGATCTACCTATTAAGGGTCCCATGACCGAGCCCAAGAACGCGCCCAAGAACGAGCCCAAGATCACCCCCGAACTCGTCGCCGCCCATGGGCTGAAGCCGGACGAGTATGAGCGCATCCTTAAGCTGATCGGGCGGGTTCCGACCTTCACCGAACTCGGCATCTTCTCGGCGATGTGGAACGAGCACTGCTCGTACAAATCGTCGCGCATTCATCTGCGCGGCCTGCCGACCAAGGCCCCCTGGGTGATCCAGGGCCCCGGCGAGAATGCCGGCGTGATCGACATCGGCGACGGCCAGGCGGTGGTCTTCAAGATGGAGAGCCACAACCACCCGAGCTACATCGAGCCCTACCAGGGCGCGACCACAGGCGTCGGCGGCATCCTGCGCGATGTCTTCACCATGGGCGCGCGGCCGATCGCCTGCCTGAACGCGCTGAGCTTTGGCGCGCCGGAGCACCCCAAGACCCGGCATCTCGTCTCCGGCGTGGTCGCGGGCGTCGGCGGCTACGGCAATTCGTTCGGCGTTCCGACGGTCGGCGGCCAGGTGCGCTTCCATACCCGCTATGACGGCAACATCCTGGTCAACGCGATGGCGGTGGGCCTCGCCGACGCCGACAAGATCTTCTACGCGGCGGCCTCGGGCGTGAACATGCCGATCGTCTATCTCGGCTCCAAGACCGGCCGCGACGGCATTCACGGCGCCTCGATGGCGTCGGCCGAATTCGACGATGCCTCCGAGGAGAAGCGCCCGACCGTGCAGGTCGGCGATCCCTTCGCCGAGAAGCTGCTGCTGGAAGCCTGCCTCGAGATCATGGCGGCCGATTGCGTGGTCGCGATCCAGGACATGGGCGCGGCGGGCCTGACCTGCTCGGCGGTCGAGATGGGCGCCAAGGGCGATCTCGGCGTCGACCTCGATCTCGACGCGGTGCCGACCCGCGAGACCGGCATGAGCGCCTACGAGATGATGCTCTCGGAGAGCCAGGAGCGCATGCTCATGGTGCTCAAGCCCGAGAAGGAAAAAGAGGCCGAGGCGATCTTCCGCAAATGGGGGCTCGATTTCGCCATCGTCGGCTACACCACGCCGACCAAGCGTTTCGTCGTCAAGCATGGCGGCGACGTGATGGCTGATCTGCCGATCAAGGAGCTCGGCGATGAGGCGCCGGTCTATGACCGCCCGCACGTCGCCTCGACTGCGCTGCCGGTGATCCGTGGGCAGGACGTCAAACCGCCGCTCGGCATCGCGGAGGCTCTTACGAAGCTGGTCGGCACGTCCGAATTGTGCTCGAAGCGCTGGGTGTGGGAGCAGTACGACCACGTCATCTTGGGCAATACCATGCAGCGTCCCGGTGGCGATGCCGCGGTGGTTCGCGTCGAGGACGGGCCGAAGGGGCTCGCGCTCACCGTCGACGTCACGCCGCGCTACTGCGAGGCCGATCCGTTCGAGGGCGGCAAGCAGGCGGTCGCCGAAGCCTGGCGCAACATCACCGCGGTCGGCGGCCGGCCGCTCGCGATCACCGACAACCTCAACTTCGGCAATCCGGAGCGGCCCGAGATCATGGGCCAGTTCGTCGGCTGCCTGAAGGGCATTTCGGAGGCCTGCCGCGCGCTGGACTTCCCGGTCGTGTCCGGCAACGTCTCGCTCTACAACGAGACCAACGGCCGCGGCATCCTGCCGACGCCCTCGATCGGCGGCGTCGGCCTGCTCGACGACTTCACCAGGTCGGCGACCTTGGCATTCAAGGCGGCAGGCGAGGCGATCCTGCTGGTCGGAGACACCCAAGGCTGGCTCGGCCAGTCGGTGTACCTGCGCGACGTCTGCGGCCGCGAGGAGGGCGCTCCGCCACCGGTCGATCTCGCCACCGAGAAGCGCAACGGCGACGTGATCCGCGGCATGATCCACGCCGGCACCGCGACCGCGGTGCATGACGTTTCCGACGGCGGGCTCCTGATCGCGCTGGCCGAGATGGCGATTGCGAGCGGCATCGGGGCACAGCTGCTGGCGGCGCCGTCCTCGCACGTGCCACATGCCTATTGGTTCGGCGAGGACCAGGCCCGCTACATCGTCACCGTGCCTGCTGCCGACGCAGGCCTCGTGCTGGCCAAGATGAAGGGTGCCGGCGTGCCCTGCGCGCGCATCGGCACCACCGGCGGGGACGCGATTGCGGTCGCCGGCGAGCCGCCGGTGACCGTCGAAAGCCTGTCCCGCGCCTTCGAGCACTGGCTGCCGAACTATATGCGCAGCACTGCCGCCTGATCAGGCTGCATCAGGCGCTGCGGCGTCAAGCAAGGAAGACCTCAATAGCGCGATGAACCCGTCATCGCGCTATTGCTTTTTGCTCAAATGCGATCCGTTCGGATCAAATTTTACGTCGCGCCGCGGACCGCGCGCCACGCAAAGATGATGACGCAGGCGCCGATGAAGCCGGCGACGAGATAGCCGATCCATCCTCCGCCGAGCGACACGCCGAGCAGACCCAATAGCCAGTTCGCCAGCGCGGCGCCGACGATGCCGAGGATGATATTCATGACGATGCCGGTTCCGGTCTTCATGAACATCTCGGCGAGCCAGCCGGCCAATCCGCCGACGATGATCGCGGCGATCCATCCAACTTGAGGGTCGTTCATCCCAGGACTCCTTGAGGTCAAGCAGTCCGGCCAGCATAACCGAGAATCACCCGGCGGCATGTGACCAATGGCAGGTTGTGCCCAATTTGTCGGCCACAACGAGGGGCTCAAGCCTGCCATCCCCCCGCAAGCAGGAGAGGAGATGCGGTCCCGACGCTGCGAATACGTACTGCAAAACTAAAGCACGTATTTTGAGCCGGGAATCCTGCGCAGCACGGCGGTCGCCGCCCAGCTCAGCGCCACGGTCGCGAAGAACGCGATCACGGCCTTTGCGATCGCCGGCAAATCCATATCGAACAGCCAGTATTGCAGCCACAGCACGATCGGATAGTGCACCAGGAACATGCCGTAGGCGTCGCTCTGCATGCGGTCGAGCAGCGTCGGCCCCGGTGATTTCGATTGCAGGAAGTAGGCCAGGATCGCGAACAGGATCGAGGCGCTGAACAGCACGTAGAAGGTGCCGTAGATCGCGAGATACCAGCCCGGCAGCGGATCGGGGTTACCGATGATCTGGCGCTTGACGTAGATCATGACCCACATCAGGCAGTAGGGGATCAGTGTGATCCCGGTCCAGAACCAGCGCCTCTCGGTCAGCCGTCCGTGCGCGCTGAGCAGGCCTCCCTCGAGGTTTGCCGCCCCGATCCCCGCACCAATGAAGAAATACGCCGCATACAGCAGCACGCGGCTCGCCTGCACCGAAAACGGTCCGAGCTCGAACCAGTAGTTCTGGCCGTAAGAGACCAGCATCGGCAGGTAGACGGCGGCACTGACGACGACGAGGAACAGCCAGAATTTCGAGGGACGTTCAAATCCCTTGATCGACAGACGGTTGATCGGGTCGAGCAGACGCGACGATACCCGGTACAGCAGGCTCGCCGTCACGTCGAAGGTCATCAGGACCCAGACGAACCAGATCGGACCGCTCGGCCACGGCCCGACCGTCATGGTCTTCGACCAGAACTCGGAGAAGGTAAGCTCCGGCGTCGCGCGCAGCGCGATCGCGTAATAGGCGATGGGAATCACGGTGACCGCGCAGATCACGAAGGGGAGGCCGAGCCGCAGCAACCGGTCGCGCAGGAAGATCAGCCACGGCTTGTGGCCGAGTCCGGGCCAGACGAACAGCCCCGACAGGAAGAAGAACATCGCCATGAAGAAGCTGTCGGTGGCGAGCACCACGCAGTCGAAGCCGATCCACGATGTCGGGTCGGTGTGCCCGAAATAGGTGTAGGGGATCACAGCGTGGTGCAGCAGCACGACCAGCGTCAGGAAGGTGCGTGCACGGTCCAGGGCGACGTTGCGCTTATGGAGCTTCGGCGCTGCCTGGATGTCGACGGCCGGAGCCGCGTGAGCAATCGATTTCATGGTGCCCCCAGCCGGGTCTGCACCCTGATGTTGCAATCGGGAACTCGATTCAGCAAGACCCAATCGGCTCGCTTCCGGGGTGTCGAGGTCGGTCATTTCAGTTCAGTGGATCTGTTTCGTTTTTGGAACTGGGCTTGGTAGGGGGCGTTATTCGGGACAACCGGACACGCGCAGGGCGAGTTGTCTCGAGGAGCAGGCAATGACGATTCTGAAATGGGCGCTGATCTTCCTTGTTGTCTCGATCATCGCGGGCCTGCTCGGCTTCACTGGCATTTCAGCCGCCTCCGCCGACGTCGCACGCTTCCTGTTCTACGTGTTCGTCGTGATCTTCCTGGTGCTCTTGATCCTCGGGCTCACGATATTCAGGGTCTAGCGGCGATCCGGCCGAACACTTCCGTCGTCATGCCCGGGTCTCGCCCGGGCATTTACGTTTTTCAGGCTGGGTTTGCGCGAGGCGAAGGGCCGGCTGGGCCCGGCGCTTGCGGCGAGACGGCCTAGGCGACTTCCTCGATCCTCACCTTGTCCGGATAGAAGGCGAGGTGGCCGGTGATCTCGGTCATGGCCGGGAAGGGCTCCTCATAGGTCCAGATCGCATTGTCCAGCGTTTTGCCGTTGGCCTTGATGCTGAAATAGCTCGCGTCCCCCTTATAGGGGCAGTGCGTGGTCCGCTCGGTGCGGCTTAACAACTCCATGTTGGCGTCCTGCCGGGGGATATATTGCACGGCCGGATAGCTTGCTTCCTTCAAGGTCAGCGCATGGATGGTCTCGGCGATCACGACGCCGTCGGCGGTGACGCGGACGCGCTTGGCATTGGGCGTGATCGTGATCGGATGGTCGGGGCCGGGGAGCTTCATGGTTCTGCGCCTCTTCTGGTCATTTCGGCGTGATGGCTTGTGACCGATTGATGCAGGTTTAAATCGCTAGGAATGGGAATATAGTGTGCCCGGGATAACCTAGAAGACCTCAGGCGCTAGGTTTTACCTGCATGGCTGCCAAGCCGGCCCTGATTCGAACGACCTGACGGAGGTGGACTGGGATGCCGATGGACGCCCGTGATATCGAATCGATGATCAAGGCAGCGATCCCCGATGCCGAGGTGACGATCCGCGATCTGGCCGGCGACGGCGACCACTACGCGGCCACTGTCATTTCCGAGTCATTCCGGGGCAAATCCCGAGTCCAGCAGCACCAGATCGTCTACCAGTCGCTGAAGGGCCAGATGGGCGGTGTGCTGCACGCGCTGGCCCTGCAGACCGGCGTGCCGGAAGGCTAGGCCCGACAAACCAGCGGGCGGGGGCCTCGAGCGATGGCAGACAATCCGCGCGGTGCGATGTTTCGCGTCATCGTGCCGAACCAGCACAGCCGCGTCACCAATGCCGAGCTGTTCTTCGACCTCGTCTTCGTCTTCGCCGTCACGCAGCTGTCGCATACGCTGCTGCATCACTTCACCCCATCAGGGGCGGTGCAGGTTACGGTGCTGTTCCTCGCGGTGTGGTGGGTATGGGTCTACACGACCTGGGTCACCAACTGGCTCAATCCCGACCTGACGCCGGTCCGCCTGCTGCTGTTCGTCCTGATGCTGGGCGGGCTGTTGCTGTCGACTTCTATTCCGACCGCGTTCGAGGGGCGCGGGCTGTGGTTTGCAGGGACCTATGCGGCGATGCAGGTCGGCCGCACGGCATTCTGGCTGCTGGCGACGCCGCGGCGCCGGACGGCGGTGCGCCACAACGCGATCCGCATCCTGACCTGGCTGAGCTGCTCGGCCGTGCTCTGGATTCTCGGCGGCTTCGCCGAGCACGAGACCCGGATGTGGCTCTGGATCGCGGCGCTGAGCATCGAATATGTCGCGCCGGCCGCGCGGTTCTGGACGCCGGGGCTCGGATTTTCCTCGATGGAGGCATGGTCGGTCGAGGGCGGCCATATGGCCGAACGCTGCGCGGGCTTCATCATCATCGCGCTCGGCGAGGCCATCGTGGTCGATGGCGCAACCTTTGCCGAGCTGACCTGGACGCCGGAGAATGTCGCCGCGTTCATCTCGGCGCTGGTCGGCAGCATCGCGATGTGGTGGATCTATTTCCACAAGGGCGCCGAAGCCGGCTCGGAAATGATTTCGAAGGCGGAGGAATCCGGCCGCGTGGCGCGGATCGCCTACACCTATCTGCACATGCCGATCGTCGGCGGCATCATCCTCACCGCGGTCGCCGACGAACTGGTGCTGAAGCACCCCGGCGGCCATTCCGATCTCAAGACGATCGTCAGCTCGGTCGGCGGTCCTGCGCTGTTCCTGGTCGGGACCATCCTGTTCAAGTACGTGATCCGCAACTTCCTGCAGCTCTCGCACGGCGTCGGCATCATCGCACTGGCGATCACGGCCTATTTTGCCCGCGAGATGTCGCCGCTCATGCTCTCGATCGTCACCACCGCGATCATGATCGTGGTCGCGGCATGGGAATCGGTCTCGCTGCGGTCGACGGAGGGCGAGGAGTAGGGGGGGCCGCGCTAACTGCGACCTGCCGTGGCGACGCGGTGCTGCCAATAGACGAACAGCGGGGCGCCGATCACTTCGAGCGCGGTGAAGCCCACGAAGGGCAGCGGCGGCAAGCCCACCACCGCCATCGAGAGCAGCCTGCCGATACCGCCAAGGAAGATGCCGGCCCAGACCACGCGAAACAGCACGCTCTCGCTCTCGATACGCGGCACCAGCCAGAGCAGAGCAAGGCCGAGACCGAGCCAGACCCCGCCGAAGAAGCGCAGATTGCTGTCCAGCACCGGCAGCGCCGGAACGCCCGACGAGGCATAGAGCGGGTCGCTCACGCCGAGCATGGTGATGATGCCGGTCAGGATCGGGACGAGGGCGAGCACCGCCGTCGCAATCTGCAGCGCACGCCTGCCCATGATCGGCGCCCTATCCCCGCTGCTTCGGTGCTAGCCCGCGACCAGCGCGTGCACCGAGAACATCGTGTCGGCGTCGGTCCAGCTTTCGCGCACCGTCCAGCCCGCGCTGCGGGCGAGCGCGGTGAAACGCTCGAGACTGTATTTATAGCTGTTCTCGGTGTGAATGCTCTCGCCGGGACGGAACGCGAAGGTGTTGCCGAGGATGCGCACGGTCTGCGCCTTGCGGCTGATCAGGTGCATCTCGATGCGATGGCGGTCGCGGTTGTAGATCGAGCGGTGGGTGAAGCCCGACAGGTCGAAATTGCCGCCGAGCTCGCGGTTGATGCGAACAAGCACATTGAGGTTGAAGCGTGCGGTGACGCCAGCCGCGTCGTTATAGGCGTCGTACAGCACGCGCTCGTCCTTCTCGAGGTCGACGCCGATAATCATCTGTGCGCCGTGGCCGAGGATCTTGCGCGCGCTGCGCAGGAAGGCGGCGGCCTCGCTCGGCTCGAAATTGCCGAGCGTCGAACCCGGGAAGAAGCCGACCTTCGGCATGGCCGCGACGGCCTCGGGCAACGCGAACGGCGTGGTGAAATCGGCCGCGACCGGGTAGATGCCGAGACCGGGGAAATCCCGGCGCAGGCCGTCGGCCTGGGCCTTGAGGAAATCGCCCGAGATATCGACCGGCACATAGGCTGCGAATTCGCAATGCTCGAGCAGCAGGCGCACCTTGGTGGTCGCGCCGGCGCCGAACTCGACCAGCGCCGCGCCTTCGGGGATGATCGCGGCGATCTCGGCGCCGCGATCGCGAAGGATGCCGAGCTCGGTGCGCGTCGGGTAATATTCCGGCAGCACCGTGATCTGCTCGAACAGCTCCGAGCCGGTGGCGTCGTAGAAATATTTCGGCGACAACCGTTTCGGGTGACGCGCGAGATTGCCGATCACGTCGCCCGCAAACGCCGATGTCGCTTCGTCGAATGGATACGCTTTTGCCAAAGCGGCGGCATGCACATTCATGATACTCTCCCGAACGCGCTTACCGGCGCGCTATTGATGTCGATAGGACTCAATCAGGCATAGTCGGCGAGGCGTAACCCCGTGAATTGCCAGCGATGGTGCGGATAGAAGAAGTTTCGATAGGTGACACGGCTGTGACCGGGTGGCGTCGCCAGCGACGAGCCGCGCAGCACGAGCTGGTTGACCATGAACTTGCCGTTGTACTCACCGAGCGCACCTTCGATCGCGCGGTAGCCCGGGTAGGGCGAATAGGCGCTCCGGGTCCATTGCCAGACGATGCCGTAGGCGTCGTTGAGCACACCGGCGCGCGCCGCGACTTCCCATTCCATCTCGGTCGGCAGATGCTTGCCGGCCCAGCGGGCGAAGGCGTCGGCCTCGTAATAGCTGACATGGCAAACCGGAGCCTGCGGATCGATCGGCTGCAGACCGCCCAGCGTCATGATCTTCCATTCGCCGTCGATCTCGCGCCAGTGGCCGGGCGCCTGCCAGCCCTCGTTGCTGACGGTGCCGAAGCCATCCATCAGCCACAGCGTCGCGCTGGAATAGCCACCGTCCTTCATGAAGGCGAGCCAGTCGGCGTTGGTGACGAGGTTCTTGGCGAGCTTGACCGGGCCGACGAGAGCGCGATGCGCGGGCTTCTCGTTGTCGAAATGGAAGCTGTCGTCGGCGTGGCCGACGGTGTGGATGCCTTCGCTGAGCGTCACCCATTCGTCAGCGCCGCGGTGTGACGCCGGGAAGCGCCAGGCCGGATCGTAGGCCGGCGGGATCGGGTTCTGCGCGAAGGCATGCAGGATGTCGGTGTACATCAGCTCCTGATGCTGCTGCTCGTGATTGAGGCCGACCTCGACCAGCGGCACCAGCGCCTCGAGCTTGTCCGCTGCGGCGGTCCGGAAGAACTTCACCACCTCGGCGTCGACATGGCGGCGATATGCGGTGACTTCGTCGGCGGTCGGGCGGGTCAGATGGCCGCGCTGGTGGCGGGCGTGCCGGGGCCCGGCGGTGACGTAATAGGAATTGAACAGATAGGCGTAGTCCGGATGAAACGGCGTGTAGCCCTTGACGTGCGCGCCGAGCAGAAACTGCTCGAAGAACCAGGTCGTATGGGCGCGGTGCCACTTGGCGGGGCTCGCATCCGGCATCGACTGGATCAACTGGTCTTCAGGCGACAGCGGGGCGACCCGGCGCTCGGTCTCGTCGCGGACCGCGCTATAGGCGTCCACCAGCCGCTGGGCGAGCGGCCCGGATTCGGAGGACAATGACGGGGAGGCGCCGGAAATGGCGGCGGCGGCAGAGGCTGGTTTCGTCAACGATGGTCTCCGATTCAAGGGGAGAACGTTGCTTCGGCAAACTGGTTCCAGACGGACAGTTCGTCCTAGATAGGGGCTCCATTACGGGAAAAAAGCCTCCCCCTCGATGATATTGGGACCGTCAGATAATCCCGGCGCTTTTTGGGGTGCCGTCCGGCCCCTGCCGCATGCCAGATTTCCGCCATTTTGCTTTGGATGCACAATGGTTTGAGCTACATATATAGTTGGTCACGGGTTAGAAGGGCGGGCCGGCCCGCAAGGCTTGAGAGCGCCGCCCCCGAAGGAAGCGAAAATGAGCATCGAGCAATTCATCGACAACGAAGTGAAGTCGAACGACGTCGTGCTGTTCATGAAGGGCACGCCGCAATTCCCGCAGTGCGGGTTTTCCGGTCAGGTCGTTCAGATCCTCGACCACATCGGTGTCGGCTACAAAGGCCTCAACGTTCTCGAATCGGCCGAGCTGCGCGACGGCATCAAGGTCTATTCGAACTGGCCAACCATTCCGCAGCTCTATGTGAAGGGCGAGTTCGTCGGCGGTTGCGACATCATCCGCGAGATGTTCCAGGCCGGTGAATTGCAGCAGCTGTTCGCCGACAAGGGCATCCCGGTCGACGTGGCTGCCTGACCTTGACGGCGCGCCAGATCGGCAAGGCGCGGCTCGAAGTCATCGTTACCGACATCACGGTGCTCCGCGTTGACGCCATCGTCAACGCGGCCAATTCATCGTTGCTCGGCGGCGGCGGCGTCGATGGCGCGATCCATGAGGCTGCCGGTCCGGAATTGTTGGCCGAGTGTCGGACACTCAACGGCTGCGCGACTGGCGATGCCAAGATCACCAGGGGATATCGGCTCCCTGCCAAGCATGTGATCCACGCGGTCGGTCCGATCTGGTACGGCGGCAACCGCGGTGAGGATGCGCAGCTCGCGTCCTGCTACCGCCGCAGCATCGAACTATGTCGGGCCAACAATCTCGCATCGATCGCATTCCCGGCCATTTCGACGGGCGCCTTTCGCTTCCCAGCTGATCGGGCCACCAAGATCGCGGTCAAGGCTGTCGTCGACGCCCTGGCGGCGGCACCCGACGTCACACAGGTGATCTTCTGCTGCTTCTCGGTCCAGAGCGGCGAGCTTCATCAGAATGTCCTGGATGCCTTTGGCAGCCCTTGTGCGGACTGACACGGTGGTTACACTTCCGCCGGTATCCGGGAGGGGGTTCATGTATTTATTTCGATTGACGTGCGCGGCCGCAGCCGCCGCGGTGGCGCTTGCGGCGCCGATGGTGCGCGCCGAAGGCACCTATGAGATTCCGGCGGGCGCGCATTTCAATCCCGACAAGCTCGCCAGGATCGGCGAGTTCTTCAAGAACGAGGTCGCGACCGGCAAGATTCCAGGCGCCATCGTGCTGATCCAGCAGCACGGCAAGCCGGTGTATCACCAGGCCTTCGGCGTGCAGGACGTGGTCAGCAAGGCGCCGATCACGGACAAGACCATCTTCCGCCTGGCTTCAATGACCAAGGCGATCACCGCCGTGGTCTCGATGCAGCTCCTGGAAGAGGGCAAGTACAAGCTCGATGATCCCGTCTCGAAATACATTCCATCATTCGCCAATATGAAAGTCGGCGTCGAGAAGAAGGCCGAGGACGGCACCAAGACGCTCGAGCTGGTGCCGCTGAAGCGGCCGATCACGATCCTCGATCTGATGACGCATACGTCGGGCATCACCTACGGCTTCTATGGCGACACCCTGGTCCGCAAGGCCTATCGCGAGGCCAACGTCTATGCCGGCGATTTCGACCTCGCCGAATTCGCCGAGCGGATCGCCAAGCTGCCGCTGCACAACCAGCCCGGCGCGCTCTGGCAATACGGCCATTCCACCGACATTCTGGCGCGCGTAATGGAAGTCGCCACCGGCAAGCCGCTCCTGACGATCGAACGCGAGAAGCTGCTCGATCCGCTCGGCATGAACGACACCCGCTTCTTCGTCACCGATCCTGAGAAACAGAAGCTAATGGCCGAGCCGATGCCGAATGACAGCGATTTCCGGGTTGGCCGGGTCAACGATCCGACCAAGGTCAAGAAATGGGAATCCGCCAGCGGCGGCATGGTCTCGACCATGGCGGACTATTCGCGTTTCGCCCAGATGCTGCTCAATGGCGGCACGCTCGAGGGCAAGACCATCCTGAAGCCCGAGACGTTCAAGGAGATGACGACGGACCGTGTCGGGCCGGGCTCCGGCGTCGAGCGCGACTATTTCTATTTTCCCGGCGACGGCTTCGGCTTCGGGCTTGGGATCGGAGTGCGCACCGATCCCGGCAACGCCAAGCCGCCGCCGCCCGGCGATCTCGGCGAGCTGAAATGGGACGGCGCCAGCGGCTGCTATTTCGTCATCGACCGCAAGCAGGACATGTTCTTCGTCCTGCTGGAGCAGACGCCGACCGAGCGCCAGCGTATCCAGCGGACGTTGAAGTTGCTCGTCTATGAAGCCATGGAAAACTAGAGCGTTTTCGAAGTGGATACCGGTTCGCGTGAAGAAAACGCGTCAAACAAAAAGAATAACAGCATGACCCGATTCAATCGGATCGGGTCATGCTCTTGCATGCGTGGGTGCCGCGCGTTCGTCGCGGCACTCGCGCTCGCATTCGTCGCAACGGTTGCGCAGGCCGGCTCCGAGGGGCGGGCCGCGCACAGCTTCTCGGCGGAAGGCCTCGCCGGGGTCTCCGACTATATCAGGAACGAGATCGCGACCGGAAAGATTCCCGGCGCGATCCTGCTGCTGCAGCAGCACGGCAAGCCGGTCTACTACGAGAAATTCGGGGTTCGCGACATCGCCACCGAGTTCTCGATGAGCGCGGATACCATCTTCCGCCTGTATTCGATGTCGAAGCCGATCACCACGGTTGTCGCCATGATGCTGGTGGAGGAAGGCAAGCTCGCCCTCAGCGATCCGGTCTCGAAGTATATCCCGGCCTTTGCCGGCATGAAGGTCGGCGTGGAGAAGCGTGGCGACGAGGGCAAGACGACGATGACGCTGGAGCCGCTCAAGCGTCCCATCACCATCGAGGATTTGATGCGCCACACCGCCGGCCTGCCTTACGGCTATTACGGCGGCGGCGTCGTGAACGAGACCTACGCTGACGCCGGCCTGTTCAACAACGATCCATCCAATGCCGAATTCGTGGCGCGGCTCACGGCCTTGCCGCTCGCCGAACAACCTGGCATGCAATGGGACTACGGCCATTCCACCGACGTGCTCGGCCGCATCATCGAGGTGATAACAGGGAAATCCCTGTTGCAGTTTGAGAAGGAGCGGCTGCTCGGTCCGCTCGGGATGAACGAGACCGCGTTCTATGTTGCCGACCGGACGAAATGGCCGCTGATCGCCGAGCCGATGCCGAAGGATCGCACCATCAGTCCGGTCGCTGACGTCAGCGACCCGCGCCAGCCGCTGCGACGGGAATCCGGCGGCGGCGGCATGGTCGGCACCGTCGGCGACTATGCGCGCTTCTCGCAGATGCTGTTGAACGGCGGCAGCTATGAGGGCAAGCGCTATCTGAAACCGGAAACCATCGCGCTGATGGCGTCGGATCACATTGGTCCCGAAACCGGGGTCGTGCGCGACCAGAACTATTATCCGGGTCCGAACTCCGGTTTCGGCCTCGGCTTCGCGGTCCGCACCTCGGTGCCGCCGAACACGTCCTGGCCGTTGGGCGAGTATCGCTGGGACGGCGTCGGCGGCACGTTCTTCTTCATCGATCCCGCGGACGACCTGTTCGGAATCTTCATGGTGCAGACGCCGTCCCAGCGCGGCCGGATCCAGCAGGAGCTGAAGACGCTGATCTATCGGGCGATGGGACGGTAGTTTCGGGCTAGACCACTCGTCATTGCGAGCCGACGGGTCGCTCAAATGCGCGCCCGATGAAAGGCTCCGCGAAGCAATCCATTCCATCACATGCCGAGACATGGATTGCTTCGTCGCTATCGCTCCTCGCAATGACGAGTGGAGACTACGCCGCGCGAACGATATCCCTGACGTGGCCGACGGCTTCCTCGATCATCGCGGCCGTGACGTCGAGATGCGTACAGGCCCTGATCCGGCCGTCCATCATCGCCAGCGTCACTCCGCGCTTGCGCAGTTCGGCGATCATCTTGTCTCCGCGCACGCCGGCGCCGTCGGGCTTGAAGAAGACGAGGTTGGTCTCGGGGGCCTGCACCACAACGCCGTTGATCTGCGACAGCCCGCGCGCCAGCGCCCGCGCATTGGCGTGGTCGTCGGCGAGACGGTCGACGTGGTGATCGAGCGCGTAGATGCATGCGGCGGCGCAGACGCCGGACTGCCGCATCGAGCCGCCGAGCCGCTGCTTCCAGCGCCAGACGTCGTCGATGAAGGCGCGGGTGCCTGATATCACGCCGCCGATCGGCGCGCCCAGGCCCTTCGAGAAATCGATCCAGGCCGAATCCCAGCCCGCCGTCATGTCGCGCGGCGAGATGCCGGATGCGACGGTCGCGTTCAGGAGCCGCGCGCCGTCCATGTGGGTCACGAGCCCATGGGCCTTGGCGATGCTCGCGACCTCGTCCAGCGCGGCCTTCTTCCAGATCGTGCCGCCGCCGATATTGGCGGTCTGCTCGACGCTGACGAGCACCTGCGGCGGCTGGTAGCGGGTGCGCGGATGCAGCGCGGCGCGGAAGGTATCCGGCGCGAACTGGCCGTCGTCGCCCGCGAGCTGCGTGATCTGGAAGCCGCCGAGCGCGGCATGCGCGCCGCCCTCGCGTGCGACGATATGAGCGGTGGCATGAGCCAAAATCTCGTCACCGGGACGGCAATAGGCCAGTGTCGCCGCGACGTTGCACATCGTGCCCGACGGCATGAAGACCGCGGCTTCCTTGCCGAGCAGATCGGCGACGCGGGCGCAGAGTTCGTTGGTGGTCGGATCGTCACCGACCTGCTCGTCGCCGACCTCCGCCTTGGCCATCGCCTCGCGCATCGCCGGCGTCGGCTTCGTCTGTGTATCCGACAGCAGATTGATGCGGACGGCGGGTGCGTTGGGGGCGGGGCGGGCAGGGGTGTAGTGCATGGCTTTCCTCATCGCTCCGCGCTGGGCTGCGGCTTCGCCGCTAGCGTATAGGCCTCCGGGCAGCGTGACGAAACCGCATAATGATAATCTCGGTCGGCGTTACGCGATAGTCGATCAGGTAAGGATATGGCGTGACCGAAAGCCTGCGGACGCCTGGACGGCTCGTCGCGCGCCCTGCACGGGGTTGCTCTTGCAGCAGTGTGACGAGGGTCAGGACGCGGTCGCGAACGTGGACCGCCCCTTGAGGCGATCGTGCTTCGATATAGGAGAGCGCTCGATCGATCTGAACAAGGGCGTGTCGCGTATAGCGGACGTTCACAGCCCGTGCTTTCTCCACATCGCACGAACTTCCCCGTCTGTTGCCAACTCGCCGCGTGCAATCTCGGCGTCAGCTTCAGCCAGATCGGCGTCTTCCTCCGGCGTGAGCTGGAGCGGCGGTTGGTCGACACCGGCAAGCTGCAGCATGATAAGCGCGAGTTCGTCCTGCTCCGTGTCAGGCAAATTTGAAACTGTATCGAACGCCTGTTCGAGTAATCGAGTCATCGGCAAGAACCTCTGCGGGCAGCCATCTGCCAAGTCCTGCAAATATAAGTCCTGCCTATCATAGTCGTCTTGTGGTCAAACAAAAAGGCCCCGGCAAAACCGGGGCCTTTCGGATCTCGCATGCGTGCTGTGATCAGCGCGAATAGAATTCGACGATCAGATGCGGCTCCATTTGCACCGGGAACGGCACGTCGCCGAGCGCCGGGATACGGACGAATTTCGCGGTCATCTTGCCGTGGTCGACGTCGAGGAAGTCAGGCACGTCGCGCTCGGCGAGCTGGGTCGCTTCCAGCACCGGGGTAAGCTGCTTGGAGGCTTCCTTGACCTCGATGGCGTCGCCGACCTTCAGCTTGTAGCTGCCGATGTTGACCTTGCGGCCGTTCACCTTGACGTGGCCGTGATTGATGAACTGGCGCGCGGCGAACATCGTGGCGACGAACTTGGCGCGGTAGATCACGGTGTCGAGACGGCGCTCGAGCAGACCGATCAGGTTCTCGCCGGTGTCGCCCTTCAGGCGGCTGGCCTCGACATAGATGCCGTGGAACTGGCGCTCGGAAATGTTGGCGTAGTAGCCTTTGAGCTTCTGCTTGGCGCGGAGCTGCACGCCGAAGTCGGAGAGCTTGCCCTTGCGGCGCTGGCCGTGCTGGCCGGGGCCGTATTCGCGGCGGTTCACGGGGCTCTTCGGGCGGCCCCAGATATTCTGGCCCATGCGGCGATCGATCTTGTACTTCGCCTCACTGCGCTTTGTCATCGCGTCCTCTTTGCATAGCCGTCGCACGAAGCGCCCGGCGTTTTGTCAGTTTCAGGTTTGAGGAGACGCGCCCTCCTGTGTACCGGCCAAAAGGCCTGTACCGACAGGTCCGCCTCGAAAGCTCGGGGAGAACCACGGGTCGCGAAACGCATCGCGGGCCGAAACCGGCCCGCGAGCAAGGGTGGTCTTAAGGAGAAAGTCCGGTTCTGTCAAACAAAACGCAGGGCATTTTGGCCGAATCGGCGCCAAAATGGCTGTTTTCGCCCCCTCAAAGACGGCTGCCGGCCGCCCGGACGTCGGTTTGCAGTCGAATCCCGCCCAATTCTGCGGCGATTTCGCCGCCCAGCACCTGCTCGAGCCGGGTCAGGGGCCGGGCGATCAGGGCGGCGTCGCAGATGGGTCCCAGCGCAGCAGCATCGGGCGCGCATTCCCGCGCCCCGTCGTTGGCTCACCCGGGCTATGACTTCTCAGCTGCGGGCATTTCTACCCCAAGTTCGCTCGCGAGCTCGAGCGCTTCCTTGACGTCAGGCGTCAGCAGACCTTCCGCGAACGTTCGCACGACAGGTCGCAGCAACTCCGCCGCTCGCGCGTGCTTGCCGGAATGTTGCCACAGGCGCGCCAGGCTGACAGCCGACCGCAATTCAAAGGACCGCGCGTTTTGCCTGCGCGCCAGTTCGATCGAGGAGAGGAATAATCGCTCGGCGGATTCGACCGACGATGATTGCCCATAATCCAGCGTCATCTCGCCCTGCAGACGATAGATCTCGGCTTCGTAAAAGTGCTCTCCCGTTCTTCTGCCGATCGCCGCTGCGCTGTCGAGTTCATGCAAGGCAGCATCAGGCAAGCCGGCGTTTGCATAGGCCTTCGCGAGCAAGCTCCTGAACCAGCAACTGGCGAGCCAGGCATTCATGGCCTCGTAACCGTCGATGCCCGTTCGCATTTGGTCCAATCCGTCATCGACATCCCCAAGCTCTGTCATCGCCCATCCGCGCAGAATGGTTGTCTGATGCTTCCAATGCAGGAAGCCGTGTTCCGATGAGAGCATCAGCGCCCTGTTGGTGTAATCTCGGGTCCCTTCGACGTCGCGAAGATGCTGGCAAACGTAGGCGCCGAAGGTCAAGGCAAACGACAGCGTGAAGGGGTGGCGTAGACTCTCGGCCTCTGCAACGGCCTGCTGGCTGTATTGGCGCGCCGAGTCGGGACGGCCGAGAAACCACAAGAGATATCCGAGGTAGGAGAGCGAGACGACGCCCGGATGGATGCCGTGCGTTGCCGTCAGGGCACCGTGCAGCTCCGGACTGTACAGGCTCCTGAAGCGCTGAAGATGATGTTCGGCGGCCACAAATCGGCCACGGTACAGCATGGTCATCGCAATCGCCCGATGCGCCTCGATGAGATATCCGGTCTGTTGCGTCGGGGATGATCCCTGGTTCAAGGCCTCGCGCCTTGCGAACTTCAGAAGCTCCGCGCTCAGCTCATGCGCCCGCCCGAGATCGCCGCGGATGAAGTGGCACACCCAAAGTCCGCGCGTCGCCGCAAAGACCTTCGCCCTGTCGTCAAGGTGCCGGCCGAGCTCGAGTGCCTGAACGTAGTTCTCCTCGACTTCCTCCACGGCATATCCCTTGGCCGCGATCAGGGCAGTACCCAGAGCGATGCGAAGCTCCAGCTCGGACTCGTTTCGTCCCTGCATGCCGGGCGAGCCTTGCAGAACCGCGAGCCCACGACGCAAATGGCCGATCGCCTCCAGCGTGGCGCCCTTCATTGCGGCCTGCCTGCCTGCCTTGAGCCAGAAACCCGCAGCCGGCTCGCTTTGGCCTGATTCGGTCAGGTGGTAGGCGAGAAGTTCCGGCTCGCGTTCGGTCTTTTCCGGATATTTTTCGGCCAGCACACGCGCGATCCTCGCGTGCAGCGTCCGTCTTTCCCTGTGCAACAGGCTTTCATGCGCCGCGTTCTGGATCATCACATGTCTGAATGAGTACAGCGCCTCCGGCAGGACGCCGAAGCGGACGATCAAGTCGGCCGCCTCCAGATGGTTCAGGGCGGCTTCGACTTGGTCCGCCGGCGCATCGGCAACCTCGAGAAGGAGTTCATAGGAGAACTCGCGGCCGATGCTGGCGCCGATCTGCGCGATTTTCTTGAACGGTCCCATCCGATCGAGGCGGGCCATGAGGGAATCGTTCAGTGTCGCGGGAATAGCGAGCTGATGCCATGGACCGGACAAGACGTAGCGTCCATGTTGCTCGGTCAGGACGTCGGACTCGAGAACGGCCTTGGTCAGCTCTTCGAGGAAGAGCGGCACGCCATCGGTCTTGACGATGATGTCTTCAACCACTTCCCGGGGAAGCTGCCTGTCTCCCGCCACGCGCTCGACCAATGTCGTGCGGACTTGCCGACCGAGACGTTTCAGGTTCGCAGTCACGGCATGCGTGCGTTCGTTCCAGCCCGGCTGAAACTCCGGACGACAGGTGATCACGACGAGCATCGACGTGCTGCGAATGCTCTCCACCAGGAGATCGAGCACGTCCCGCGAGGTGGGATCGATCCAATGTGCATCCTCAAAATCGACCAGGAGAGGTCGCTCGCGCGCTTGCGCGAGCAGATGGTTGACGAGCGCAGCTACGGTCGCATCCTTCTGCTGCTGCGGCGAGAGATCTAGCGCCGCATATCGGTCACCGGTGGGAATTGAAAGCAGCGCGGCAAGGATCGGCACCACTGTTTCCGCTGCGCCATTTGAGGCGGCGACGTCAGCTTCAAGGCTGGTCAGCCCGAGCGCGGACGAGCTTTCGCCATCGAGGTCGAGCGCGAATTTGAGCTGCGCGATGAAGGGATGGAAGGCGGTGCTGCTGTAATAGGGAGAGCACTGGAACGAAACCTGTCCGTGCCGATCGCTTGCGATCCGCTCCCGCAGTTCCTGAACGATCCTGGACTTTCCAATTCCCGGCTCACCCGTCACCAGCACAACCTGGCCCTCGCGGGCTTTCGCCTGCTGCCAACGCGTGAGCAGCAATGCCACCTCCTCGGTGCGGTTGACCAGCGGTGTCAATCTGGAGCCCATGGCTGCGGCAAATCGCGTTTCCGCGCGGGAGGGCCGGACCACAAGCCAGGCCTGAGCTTTCGCGGAGATTCCCTTCAGCGCGTGAAATCCGAGATCCTGGTAGTCGAACTTTCCTCTCAGCAGGGTTTGCGTCGAAGACGCGATGACGACGCCGTTTGGAGGCGCCAGGGCCTGCAGACGGGCAGCCAGATTGGGCGTCTCGCCGACCGCGGAATCGCGCTCGGCGGTATCTCGTCCAACCAGATCTCCGACGACAACAAGGCCGGTCGCAATCCCGATGCGCACGCTGGGCCCATCACCGGTGACCCCGCGCGCGTCGCTCGTTCTCGCCGCCGACAGGCTCCGTACAATTTCGAGCGCCGCGCGCACCGACCGCTCGGCATCATCCTCATGCGCATTCGGATAACCGAAATAGATCAGGATGCCGTCCCCGAGGTAGCGGGCCGCGAAGCCTTCGTACCTCTTCACTACGCTGACGCACTTTTCCCTGAAGCTCGCGATCATGTCGCGCATGTCTTCCGGATCGAACTGTTCGGACAGCGCGGTCGATCCGACCATGTCGCAGAACATCACGGTCAGTTGGCGCCGCTCGGCGGTCGCCGCCACGCCTTCTACGACGCTCGTCCCGCCCGCCGACCCTTTTGCCGAATGGGCGAGGGTAGCGACCGCGCGCTGGAAGCGCTTGCGATCTCCGAGCGGAAGCCCAAGTGCGACCAGATCCCGCTCGGTGAGATCGGGCAGGATGTCCAAACCGATATGGTGCAGGACAAAGAGTTCGCTGTACTGGCCGAGCTCAACGGTTTCGAGCCAGTGCTTAAGAGCAGCCTCGGTATCCGTGCTTGGCTCTTTCTCCGGCATGGTGATCCGTCCGACTCCAGCCCATCCGCGGCTATGGGCCTCGTTCCGGGAGGCCCAGACTTAGGTCAGCTTGGCTGGGTACAGCTTGGCGTAGCCGCGGTATTCCATGCAATTCCCCTTATCGGTTAGCTGCCTGGAGCGGGACCAGGAGGAGAACGGCCGACGGGAACTCTGTTCACGGCCGGAGAACTACGGAAGGAACCCTGACCTTTCTAGTCTAGTCCTGGAACTTGCCCGCGCGAATTTATCGGGTGCGCGTGACGGATGCCAACCGCCGCTATTGAAGCGCGTCGAGATGCTGCGCGAACTGCGCGGACGTCCTGTGCTGCACCCTGACATCGACCTTGGCGTTGTCCTTGGCGACATGGGTGAAGACGATCGATGGGTTCTCGCTCAGCGAGATGCCGCCATCCATGTCGAACACATTGACGCCGACGCTGACCGTGACCCATTCCAGATAGCGCGCCGGCCCGTAGTCGCCGCTCGTGTTCTGCTGCATCCCGCTATAGTTCGGATGGCTGACGATGAACCGCGACCGCACCAGCGAAGCGTCGATCGACCGATCGCCAGCTCGGCGAGCCAGCCGTTGAGGTCGCCGTCGAGGTCGGTCACCGATCGACGAACAGCAAATCGCTCGCCAGCAGAATGCCGAACTGCTTATCGCGTACCCTGACGTTGCAGACGGCGTGCACGGGCGGATGCGCTGTTACGACCAAGCTGCGGCTGGATCGTAGGGAAGAAGTGGCCGACGACGATCAAGCGCGTCATCACGGCGACAGTGCGTTCGCACCGTCGCCGTCACCTTCACCGCTTGATCCCGGCAAACGCCGCGGCAATCCCGCGCTGGAACAGCGACCAGTCGAAGCCAAGCGCGAGCGCGAGGTAACCGCGGTCGACCATCGCATTGGCCTGTTCGGCAGTGCGCGCGACGCCGCCGATCGGCACGCCGCTCTTCATGATGCCCTCTTCGGCGCGCTGCATCAACGCGACCACTTCGGGATCATCGGGCAGGCCGCGCTTGTTGATCGAGGTGGCGAGATCGCCGGGCCCGATCACCGCGAGGTCGATGCCCGGTGTCGCCATGATTTCGTCGATGCGGTTCACGGCATCGACATGCTCGATCGTGATCATGCAGATCATGTCGTCATCGGCGGTCGCCATGTAGTCGTTCATCGAGACGCCCCAGCGGAACGGCGCATGGAACGGTCCCCAGAGCCGGTCGCCCTTCGGCGGATAGCGCACGCTGCGCACGGCCTTCCCGGCGTCGTCGCGGTTGCAGATCATCGGGAAGTTTATGCCGAGCGCGCCGATGTCCATCGGCGCCTTGGCAAGGTGCGGCTCATTGGCGGCGATCCGCACCATCGGCACGCACGGCGTTCCCGAGGTGGCCACGATCATCGCATGCGCGGTGCCGAGATCGATCGGGCCGTGCTCGAGATCGACGATGATCCAGTCCAGCGACTGCGCCATGATCTGCACGGTCTGGATGCTTGGAATGGTCGCGATCGCGCCAAAGGTCGGGCGCTTGTCGCGCCACTGCTTGCGCAGGCGATTGAGCGGCGTCAGCGGTGCTGGGGTCAAGTGCGGTCCTCCTTCGAAGGAGAGCAGAGGCTAGCAGCGTGCTGTGACGGCGAAAAGGATCAGGCCGGGACGCGGCCGCCGAAGAACGGCATCAACGCCACCGTCAGCGCGTGCGGGCGCTTCGATGTGAATATCATCTCGGCGCCAGCTTGGTCGCTCTCGGTGCCTGCCGGGCCAAGCAGGTCGGCGACGCGGCGGGCGATCGCCGGCGCCGGATCGATCCAGTCGACCGGCCAGGGCGCGAGCCTGGTCAGGCGTTCCAGCAGCAGCGGATAGTGCGTGCAGGCGAGCACGATGGTGTCGGTGCGTGCGGGGTCAGTCGCGCCATCACCAACGAAGCAGGGCGCGAGCTCGGCCGCGATGTCATTGTCGCGCACCGTCTGGCCGCTGAGGGCGGCTTCCGCCAGCGACGCGAGCTCGCCCGAACCGACCAGCGTCACCTCGCAGCCCTGCGCGAAGTCCGAGATCAGCTTGCGAGTATATTCCCGTTTCACGGTGCCCCTGGTGCCAAGCACGGAGACGCGCCTTGTCTTCGACGACGCACAGGCCGGCTTGATCGCCGGCACGGTGCCGACGAAGGGCAGGCGGTAGGCGTCGCGCAGATGCGACATGACCAGCGTGGATGCCGTGTTGCAAGCGATCACAACCAGGTCGGGTGCGTAGGCCGCGATCAACTCGCCGACCAGCGGCACCACCCGGGCGATGATCTCGTCCTCACCGTGGTGGCCATAGGGAAAGAAGGCGTCGTCGGCGACGTAGACATAGTGCGCGTCGGGCCGGGTGCGGACGATCTCGCGCAGCACCGTGAGGCCGCCGAGGCCGGAATCGAAGACAAGGATGGTTGGGGGGGTGGACACGCGGAAATTCTATCCGAACCAGGGTTACTATTCAGTTGTCTTTGGCTACCCGGCCTCTGCGGCCGACAAAAGGCGGTGAAGGCGGGAATTTCATATGGCCTTGGCCAATACCTGCAAGTATCACGGCAAACCATTGCTGCGACGTGCTAAATCTAAACGGAGCCAGTCGATCATGATCCGCAATACCGCCGCAAGCTGGGGCTCGCTTGCCCGAACATTCCACTGGGTGCTGGGCATCGCCATCATCGGCATGCTGGCCTATGGCTGGTGGATGAACCACATCCCGGCGCGGGCCGACAAGTTCTTCTACCGGTCGATCCATGCCGACATCGGCTATCTGGTGCTGTCGCTCACGGTGCTGCGGCTGCTCTGGCGCGGCGTCAATCCGACGCCGGCGCTGCCGGCCGACATGCCCTCCTGGCAGCGGATCGCCGCCCGGATCAGCCATGGCGCGCTCTACGCCGTCACCATCCTGGTGGCGATGCTGGGCTGGGCGCATTCGGGTAGCCGCGCACAGGACTATTCGAGCTTCTTCGGCCTGTTCCACGTTCCCCAGATCACGTCGCCAGACAAGGCCGCGGCGGACGCCTATGAGGGGCGCCACATCTTCTTCGCCTATGTCTTGCTCGCGCTGATCGTGCTGCACCTCGCCGCGGCCGCCTTCCATCATTTCGTCAAGCGCGACCGCGTCGGCGCACGGATGATCGGGGCGAACCCCGCCGACCGCGCGGCTTGAAGCACAGGGGTCGGCGCCGGGCGCGGATTAAAGCGCGATGAAATCGAGTTGAACCGTCATCGCGCTTCAGCTGTTTGTTTGAGCATGATCTTTTCGGAAAACCGCTTCGCACTTTTCCGGATCATGCTCTATCCCGCCGGCATCTGCTTCTCGACCAGGCGCACCCAGTAGGAGGCGCCGTGGCCGAGGATGTTGTCGTTGAACTTGTAGGCGGGGTGGTGGCACATCGGGCCGTCGCCCATGCCGAGGAAAACAAACGCTCCGGGGCGCGCCTCCAGCATGAAGGCGAAATCCTCGGCGCCCATGACAGGCACCAGGTTCTCGTTGACGCGGTCGGCGCCGACCACATCGCGGGCGATCTCGGCGGCGACGCCGGCCTCACGCGCGTGATTCAGCGTCACCGGATACATGCGCACATACTCCGTGTCGGCCGACCCGCCATAGGCCTTGGCGATATTGGAGGCGACCTCGCCGATCCGGCGCTCGACCAGGTCGCGCACCCCGGGATCGAGCGTGCGCACGGTGCCGCCCAGCGTGACGGTCTCCGGGATCACATTGAACGCGCTGCCGGCCTCGAACATGGTGATCGAGATGACCGCCGATTTCAGCGGATCGACATTGCGCGACACGATCGACTGCAGCGCATTGATGATCTGGGCGCCGATCAGGACGCTGTCGACTGCCTCGTGCGGCGCGGCGCCGGCGTGGCCGCCCTTGCCGTGGACGATGATCTTCAACGTGTCCGACGAGGCGAGCATCGGGCCCGGCGTGGTCGCGAAATAACCCTCGGGCAGGCCGGGCATGTTGTGCAGGCCGTAGACCTCCTGAATGCCCCAGCGGGTCATCAGTCCGTCGTCGACCATCGCCTTGCCGCCGGCGCCGCCTTCCTCGGCGGGCTGGAAGATCACGACCGCGGTGCCGTCGAAATTGCGCGTCTCGGTCAGATATTTCGCGGCGCCCAGCAGCATCGCGGTGTGGCCGTCATGGCCGCAGGCGTGCATCTTGCCGGGAATCTTCGAGGCGTAGTCGACGCCCGAGGCCTCCGCGATCGGCAGCGCGTCCATGTCGGCGCGCAGCCCGATGGTCCTGCCCGAATTGGACTTGCGGCCGCGGATCACGCCGACCACGCCGGTGCGTCCGATCCCCGTCACCACCTCGTCGCAGCCGAACTCGCGCAGCTTCTCGGCAACGATGCCGGCGGTGCGGTGGACTTCGTAGAGCAATTCGGGGTTCTCGTGGAAGTCATGGCGCCAGGCGGCCATTTCATCCGAGAGGGCGGCAACACGATTGACGATGGGCATGGGGAGCGTCCGTTTCTTGTGCTTGCGTAGGGCGGGTCAGTTCGTAGGGCGAGCTAGCGTAGCGCAACCCGCCGTGTTGTCACGTGGCAATGCCGGAGAGGGTCTCAGCTCTCCCCGAACACCCGCTTGAAGATCGTGTCGATATGCTTGAGGTGATAGCCGAGGTCGAACTTCTCATCGATCTCGGCATCCGTCAGGTACTTCTTCACCTCGGCGTCCTGTTTCAGCAGCGTCTGGAAGTCGCCTTCGCCGCGCCAGACCGGCATTGCGTTGCGCTGCACGAATTTGTAGGCGTCCTCGCGGCTGGCGCCCTTCTGGGTCAGCGCGATCAGGACGCGCTGCGAATGCACGAGGCCGCCGAGCCGGTCGAGGTTCTTCTGCATGTTTTGCGGATAGACTAGGAGCTTCTCGATCAGGCCGGCCAGGCGGACCAGCGCGAAGTCGAGCGTGACAGTCGCGTCGGGGCCCATCATGCGCTCGGCCGAGGAGTGCGAGATGTCGCGCTCGTGCCAGAGCACAACGTTCTCCAGCGCCGGCGTCACATAGGCGCGCACCATGCGCGACAGGCCGGAGAGGTTTTCCGACAGCACCGGGTTGCGCTTGTGCGGCATCGCCGACGAGCCCTTCTGGCCCTCGGAGAAGAACTCTTCGGCTTCCAGCACCTCGGTGCGCTGTAGATGGCGTACTTCCACCGCGAGCCGCTCAACCGAAGCGGCGATCACGCCCAGCGTGGCGAAATACATCGCGTGGCGGTCGCGCGGGATAACTTGCGTCGAGACCGGCTCCGGCCGCAGGCCCATCGCTTTCGCGACGTGCTCTTCAACCCGCGGGTCGATCTGGGCGAAGGTGCCGACCGCGCCCGAGATCGCGCAGGTCGCGATCTCGTCGCGCGCGGCGACCAGGCGGGCGCGGGCGCGTGAGAACTCGGCGTGGGCGTAGGCGAGTTTGAGGCCGAAGGTGACCGGTTCGGCATGGATGCCGTGGGAGCGGCCGATGGTCGGCGTCATCTTGTGCTCGAATGCGCGCGTCTTCAGCGCCGCAAGCACCCGGTCGAGATCGGCAATCAGCAGGTCGGCCGCGCGCTTGAGCTGGACGTTGAGGCAGGTGTCGAGCACGTCCGAGGAGGTCATGCCCTGGTGCACGAAGCGCGCTTCGGGCCCGACGATCTCGGCGAGATGGGTCAGGAAGGCGATGACGTCATGTTTGGTCTCGCGCTCGATCTCGTCGATCCGCGCGACGTCGAAAATGGCGTCCTTGCCCTTGGCCCAGATCGTCTTCGCGGCTTCCTTGGGGATCACGCCGAGCTCGGCCTGCGCGTCGGCGGCGTGCGCCTCGATCTCGAACCAGATCCTGAAACGCGTCTGCGGCTCCCAGATAGAAGCCATTTCCGGGCGGGTATAGCGGGGGATCATCGAAATCTCCGAAACGAGCGGGGCGGGCATCACCGCGCTGCCGGCCGATTTTGTTTCTATGCCGTGCTTTAGCAAATCGGGCCGGGGGAGGCCACTGATACGGGGATTCGCAAGAGCAAATGGGGTGGGTCGAAATCCGATCGAGCCGGGCTCCACGCCACCTCGCCCCGAGTGCGGGGAGAGGTCGGAACGCATCGCGAGATGCGATCCGGGTGAGGGGGAATCTCCATGAATCCAGCTGTCACCGAATTCGCGGAGGCGGCCCCTCACCCCAATCCTCTCCCCGTAAGAACGCGGAGCGGGAGCAGTCCCGCTACAAATTTGCCAGCCCGCATTCGACCGCCAGGCGGACCAGCTGGGCGTCGGTCCGCATGCCGGTCTTGGCCTTGATGAGGTAGTGGTAGTTCTGCACGGTCTTGGTGCTGAGGTTGAGGTTGGCCGCGATCTGCTCCTTGGTACTGCCGGCCGCGAGCTGCCGGAGGATTTCGATCTCCCGCTCGCCGAGCTGGTCGAGCGCCGATTGGGTCGGCACCAGGCTTTCCAGGGCGAGCACCCGCGCGACGTCGTCGCTCATGGCGTGCTCGCCGCGCGCGATCGAGCGGATCGCCGCGATCAGCTCGGCCGGCTCGCTGCCCTTGGTGACGAAGCCGCTGGCGCCGGCGCCGAACGCCGCCTTCACTTGCGCGGCCTCGCTGTGCATGCTGAAGACCAGGATGCGGGCGTCGGCGTCGCGCGCGCGGATGTTGCGGATCGCTTCCAGCCCGCTGGCGCCGGGCATCGAGATGTCCATCACCACGACGTCGGGCTCGTGCGACTTGAAAGCGCGGTAGGCATTGGCGGCGTTGTCGGCCTCGGCGACCACGCTGAAATCGTCCTGATGCTCGAGCACGCGCCGATAACCCTGTCGGACGACGGGATGGTCGTCGACCAGCAGGATCGAGATGCCTCTTGTCTTCACGGATATCGTCTTTGCGGTCGTCATCTCAGGCGGCGAGCGGGATCGTGGCGGCGACGCTAAGGCCGCGGCTGGCGCGCGCGATCGACAGCGAGCCGCCGAGCGCGGCGACGCGCTCGCTGACCCCGGTGAGGCCGAAGCCCGCCGACTGCGCCACCTTGGCCGCATCGCCGCCGCCGTCATCCTCGACGCGCACCAGGAGCGCATTCTCCGTTCCGGTCCGCCGCTCGATCCGCAGCACGATCTCGCGCGCGGCGCTGTGGCGCAGCGCATTGGTCAGGCACTCCTGCGCGACGCGATAGGCGGTCGCGGCGACCGTGCCGCTGATGTCGGCAAGGTCGCCCTGCAAGTCGAGCTGGATCATCGGCTGCGTCGCGTCGCGCGATCGCCAGCTGTCGACGAGATCGATCAGGCTTGCTTCGAGCCCGAGTTCCTCGGCCGGCGGATGACGCAGACGGTTCAACGTGTCGCGCAGGCAGGCGATGATGCGGCGCGTGGCCTGCGAAATCATCCGTGCATCCTGGGCAATTTCGGTGCCGTCAGCGTACTTGTCCCCGGCGCTCGCCTCGATCGTGTTGGCGAAGGCGAGGATCGCGGTGAGATTCTGGCCGAATTCATCGTGCAGCTCGCGGGCGAGCGTGCGGCGTTCGTCATTGCGGATTTCCAGCAGCCGCCTCGTCAGCACCGTGCGCTCCTCCGCGGCCTCTGCGAGACGGTCGCCGAGATCGCCGACGGCGCGTCCGATCATCGCGAGATCCATCGAGCGGACGCGCGGCAGCGGTGTCCGGTACTCGCCGTCGGCCATGCGCCGCAGCGCTGACACGATCGAGTGGGCGGGCGCCAGCGTATGCGCGATCGCAAGCGAGGCGAGCAGCGCAATCGCGAGCGCCATCAGGAGCGCGACATGGATGTTGTCCAGGATGTGCTGCCAGGCGAGCGCGATCGCGGCGGCTGGATCGGCGGTGGCGCGCACGGTTCCCGCGGTCGCGGCGCGGGCACTGATCGGCCGCTCTACGGTGGCGTGATCGCCGAGCACCATCTGCACGGCGGCCGCGAACCAGCGTGGCGGCGCCTTGCCGATCCCCTTGCTCTGGCCGCAGAGCGGCTTCTCGAAGGCACCCGCCGGTTCGAATTGCAGGCAGATCCCGGGCGCGATCAGGCCCATGGTTTCGATGGTGCGCCAGTCCGGCATCGGCAGCAATTGCTCGCGCATCCGGTTGCTGCGCAGCAGCAATTCACGCCAGTACAGCGCCTCGAGTGCCTGCGAGACCCGAGCGGCGGACGCCTCGGTGGCGCGATCGACACTGCGATAGGCGTCGACCGTGGCCCAGACGGTGGCCGCGCCGAGGCACAGCGCGACGATGACGAGCAGGCGGGCGACCAGTTGAAGCACGAGGCGCATGCGATCACTCCACGGCCAGCGCATGATCCGGAAAGGCGTGACGCGGTTTTCCGGGGAACATCATGCTCAAACGAGAGAGTGATGCTAACAGCACCGGTATTCCCCGCCAATCGCAAGCGTGCGAAGCTATGCAGGTCGGGAAATTTGCCCGACGATACTTGGGCAGATGTCTTTGGACGGCGCCGGCCGGCTCTGCTCTAACGGCAATGAGGCCCTCGCAGAGCCTCATGAGCAGTCGGCACAGGGAGCTCACGCAGCATGGATGCCAAGGTCGACGCCGCGGCCGCATCGGCCGGCACGGATGCGGCGGAGCGCAGCGTTTTGCTGCTCTGGATGATCTTCACCGGCCTTTCGGTCTTCGCCGCCTTCCTGCTGTGGCGCTACGGGCTGATCCGCCTCATGGTCAGTTCCGACCGCACCTACATTTCCAGCGTCATCGCGGTTCTCTACCTCGTCACCTGCATCCATTGCTTCTGGCGGACGCGGGCGATCGCGCGGGAAGGCGAGGTGGCGCGTTCCTGTCGCGCGATCCTCGCCGCGCCTGACGGTGCCAAGGTTCTTGTATCAGAGGCGCTTGTATCGGATGCGCGCAGCCTGCCCGGTGGCCTCGTCACCGATCACATCCGCAGCCTGGTGCAGAAGGCCGAGGCGCAAGCGAAAGGCCGGATCGACCAGACGCTGCTGCTGCGGACGTTGGCGGACCGCCTGCGCGGGTCAAACGGCTTTGGCGCCTTCGTCTCCGACACGCTGATGAAGCTCGGCCTGCTCGGCACCATCATCGGCTTCATCATCATGCTGGCGCCGATCGCCTCCCTCGATGCCGCCGACAAGGTCGCGATGAAATCGTCGATGGGCCTGATGAGCGACGGCATGGCGGTCGCGATGTACACGACGCTGGCCGGGTTGATCGGGTCCATCCTGGTCCGGATCCAGTATTACATGCTGGATTCCGCGACCCAGCGGGTGTTTTCCGATGCCGTCGTGCTGACCGAGACGCACGTCACCCCGGCCTTGGAACGTCGCCTTGAAACGTCCCTTGGACGCCGCCATGATGGATGAGTTCGGGCTCTATCCGCGTGAGGAAGCATTCGATCCCCTTGGTGTCATGCTGTTCAAGGCGCTGCAGGTGATCGCCTTCCTGTTCTTCCTGGCGTTGCTGGCGGTGTCGCCGGACTCCAAGGAAGGCAAGATTGAGTCCAAAGCGGAGTTCATCATCACGATGGACTGGCCGGACAATCATCCTGACGATCTCGACCTGTTCGTGCAGGACCCCGCCGGCAACATCGCCTGGTACAGGCATCGCGAAGCCGGCTTCCTGACGCTCGACCGCGACGACCGCGGCGGCGCCAACGACTTCATCGTGGTCAACGGCAAGAAGATCGCGTCCCCGATCCGCGAGGAGATCGTCACGCTGCGCGGCATCGTCGCCGGCGAATACACCGTCAACGTCTCGCATTTCCAGGCCACGACCGGCGAGCCGGTGCAGGCCAATGTGAAGGTGCAGAAGCTCAATCCGACGGCGCAGGTGATCTTCGACGACAAGCTGACCGTCGATCACACCGGCGACGAGAAGACCGCGGTCAGGTTTCGTCTCGACGCCGAGGGCAAGGTGATCAACGTCGATCGGCGGCCGAAATCGCTGCTCGAGACCTTCCGCAGCAGTTGGCGCAACGGCGGCGATCTCGATCCGAAAACCGGCGTCAGGATGCTTCGTCGTGATTAGCTTGCAGTCAGTGATCCTTACGCTCGCGGTCGCCTACGCCGTGGTCGGTGCGCTGCTCCTGATCGTGCTGGTCTATGCGCGGCTGCATTGGTCGCTGAAGGCTGTTGTCATCGTCGTGACCAGCGCCTTCTACTTCGTCAGCTTTGGCGGCATGCGCGGCCTGCTCGGCTGGGCGTCCGCGGAAAAGCTGCCGGCCAACTTCAAGCTGCTGTCGACGCGGATCGTGGAGCCGCATTCGCTGGAGGGCGACCCGGGCTCGATCTATCTCTGGGTCGAGGAGCTCGACGACGATAACCGACCGAGCGCGGTCCCGCGCGCCTTCCGCATTCCCTACAGCGACGCGCTGGCCGAACAGACCCATACCGCCGAGAACGAGATCAAGGCCGGGCATCCGCAGGGCGGACGGGCTGCGGATTTCGGCGGCGGCGACGGAACCATCATGGACTTCGTTAGGGAGTACATCACGCCGAAGACGATCCTGGAGACCACGGGCGGCGATTCCACGACGGGTACGTTCGTGCCCCCGCCGGCAGGCGCGCAAGGGTCGGTCTTCACGCCGCTGCCGCCGCCCCGGATGCCGCCCAAGGACGAGCAGCAATAGGAGGGCGCACCAATAAGAGGATGGCACAAAAATAGGGATCGCCAATAATCAGTCAGCTGGGTGGACAGTAATCATCCGGAATTCCTCAATTCCCTGAACGGTGTAATCTTGGAGCTAACCGGGGCTAGATTTTATCCCCAAGCCATTTTCCCGGCAAAGGGGCCGCTGCGTGAGGCGGCCCCTTTCGATTCCGGCGCCCGGTTCCGCTGCAGTGAAGCGACCTCACAGCACTGTCAGGAATGCGATCGCGAGCACCATCAGCCATCCGACAATGACGAGCGAGGCCACCGCGCCGGCGGTAATCTTTGCGATTTCCTTGAAAGTTATCGGCCGGTCCATGCAGTTCTCTCCCGGATACCCCGAGGTGACATAATGCACGGACTGGCAGATCGCCCGGCTGCTCGCGGAACGGTGTAGCGCCCACAATCCGGACTCGAGGGCGGAGGCTACAGGGACCCCCTGTCATTTCACAAAATATTGTCTGACAGATATTGAAATCTGTCAGCGGGATGGTGTATATACTCATTGGCCCAAGGGAGGAGGGCGCCCAGTGGCTGTTTCGGCGTTTGGCCGGGGAAGCCGTACTTAATTTGACTACCTCGAAGGACTACCTCCATGACCATAGAAATCTTTCAATTGACCGCCCAGATTCAACAGTGGCTCAATCTTCGCGTCGCCCGCCACTTGGCCGCCCAGGCCGCCAAGTTCACGCGCGGCCAGGACAGCGATAACCAGACGGTAAACGCATGAACGAGGCGGTGGTTTTGACTCCGGAGCGGATCCTCGAGGCAACTGAGGATGTCTTGAGGCGCTACGGGCTGGCCAAGGCCACCGTTGTCGACGTTGCCCGAGCGCTGGATGTCAGCCATGGCAGCGTCTACCGCCATTTCCCCAGCAAAGCCTCGCTCCGCGACGCGGTCGCCAAGCGCTGGCTCGACCGCGCCAACGAACCGCTCTGCAAGCTCGCGGCCGCGTCCGGCCCGGCGCCGGAGCGGCTGGAGAAGTGGCTGCGGACCATGTTCGCGATCAAGCAGAAGAAGGTCTGCGACGATCCCGAGATGTTTGCGACCTATCTCGCGCTGGCCCAGGAGGCGCGCGAGGTGGTGGAAGCCTACAAGGACAAGCAGGTCGATCTGGTCGCGAAGATTTTGTCCGACGGTGTCGCGCAGGGCGTGTTCGAGATCGATAACGTCAAGGCCACCGCTCGTGCGGTGTTCGACGCCACCGTCCGCTACCACCACCCGGCGCATGCCGAGGAATGGGCCAAGCCCGAATGCCCGTCGCGGATCGACGCCCTGATCGCGTTGCTGCTGAAGGGGCTTCAGGCCTGCAAGCACTAGCCGGCGCTCCTTCCGACATATCCTGAACTCCCTGATGCCTTTGGCCCGATTGCGAGCCCGGGGCCGCGTGTGCTTGATATCGGGCAGGGATCAGTCACGCGGACCACGATGCGGCTTGCACTCTTTGCCGATATCCATGCCAACCGGCAGGGCTTCGCCGCCTGCCTCGACGCCGCGCGTGCGCGCGGCGCCGAGCGGCTGATCTGCCTCGGCGATATCGTCGGCTACGGCGCCGATCCCGAATGGGCCGTCGATACGGTGATGGACCTCGTGGCCAAAGGCGCGATCGCGGTGCGCGGCAATCATGACAATGCGATCGGTGTGCCGAGCGACAGCATGAATGCCGAGGCACAGGCCGCCATCGACTGGACCCGCAGCCGGCTCAGTGCCGGGCAGAGGGCCTTCCTCGCGGGCCTGCCGATCACGCGCGAGGAAGACAACCGTCTCTACGTGCATTCGGAGGCCTCCGACCCGGCGAAGTGGCGCTATGTCCGGGATACCGCCGACGCTGCGCGCAGCATGATGGCAACCGACCTGCAGATCACCTTCTGCGGCCACATCCACCGTCCCGGCCTCTACTCGATGTCCTCAACCGCGAAGATGACGAGCTTCGTTCCGACTTCGGGCGTACCGGTGCAATTGCTGACGGGCCGGCGCTGGCTTGCCGTGCTCGGCTCGGTCGGCCAGCCGCGCGACGGTGATCCCGCGGCATCGTTTGCGATGTTCGACACCGCGAGTCGCGAGATCACCTATCATCGCATCCCCTACGATGTCGCGACCGCCGCGGCGCGGATCAAGGCGAACGGCCTGCCGCACTGGCTCGCCGACCGTCTGCCGATCGGCAGGTGACTGACATGGCGGCGCTGACGATGCAGCCGGGCGCCGAGATCGATGGCTTCACCATCGGCGAGCGCCTGCACCGTGGCGGCATGGCGATGCTTTGGAGCGTCACCCATCCGGGCATCAACGTGCCGCTGCTGATGAAGGTGCCGCTCACCTCGGAGGGTGAGGACCCTGCCGCAATCGTCAGCTTCGAGATGGAGCAGATGATCCTGCCGCGGCTGTCGGGGCCGCATGTGCCGGCCTGTTTCGGCACCGGCGACTTCGAGCGCCAGGCCTATGTGGTGATGGAGCGCATCGGTGGGCAGACGCTCTACAAGCGGCTCGACGCTCTCCCGTTGCCGTATGAGGAGGCGAGGGTGATCGGCGGCAAGATTGCCACCGCGCTCGCCGGCCTGCACCGGCAGAACGTGATCCATCACGACGTCAAGCCGAGCAGCATCATGTTCCGCGACCGCGGCGAGGCGGTGCTGATCGATTTCGGCCTCTCGCATCACCAGCATCTGCCGGACCTGTTGCAGGAGGAGTTTCGCCTGCCTTACGGCACCGCGCCCTACATGGCGCCGGAGCGCCTTAACGGCGTGCGCGACGATCCGCACAGCGATCTGTTTTCGCTCGGCGTGCTGCTCTATTTCTTCACCACCGGCGTTCGCCCGTACGGCGAGACCGAGACCCTGCGCGGCATGCGCCGGCGGCTGTGGCGTGATCCCGTTCCGCCGCGCAAGCTGAAGCCCGACTATCCGCCTTGGCTGCAGGAGATCGTGCTCCGGTGTCTCGAGATCGATCCGGCCGCGCGCTATCCGACCGCGGCGCAGCTTGCGTTCGATCTCGGCCATCCCGAGCAGGTGAAGCTGACGGCGCGGGCGCAGCGGCTCAACCGCGATCCGCTCGGCACGGTCTGGCGCCGCCGCTTCAATCTCGGCGCGGTGCCGCCGCAGCCGAAGTCTGATGTCGCGGCGCAGCTCGCATCGAGTCCGATCGTCGCCGTCGCGCTCGATATCGGCGAGGGAACCGAGGCGCTGAACGACACCATCCGCGTCACCGCGGAGCAGGTGCTGTCGACGTCGCCGTCGGCTCGGCTCGCTTGCGTCAACGTACTCAAGCTCAATCGCCTGGCGATCGACCGCACCCACGACGAGCAGGGCCAGAACAAGCATGTCGACCGCCTGGTGGCGCTGCAGCATTGGGCGCGGCCGTTCAAGCTCGAGGAGGGGCGGCTGACCGTGCATGTGCTGGAGGCGATCGATCCAGCCGCCGCGATCCTGGAATTCGCCGCGGTCAATCTGGTCGATCACATCATCATCGGCGCGCGGCAGACCTCGATGCGCCGCGCGCTGCTCGGCAGCGTATCCGCCAAGGTCGCCGCGGAAGCGCCGTGCACGGTGACCGTGGTACGGCCGTCGCGGCTGACGCCGGCGACGGATGCTGATGAGGGCGATGGCGGCGCGGACCAGCCGGCCGATGCCGCGGTCACGCCGCCAGCTTTATTCTGACGGCCGAGCGGCCTCAGATCGCTTCGCCGCGCGCCTCGGCCGCGGCATGGCGGATCGCGGCAATGTTGGTCTTGTAGGCCTCGACCGTGCCGCCCTTGAACACGGCAGATCCCGCGACAAAGGCATTGGCTCCTGCGGCGGCGAGCTGGCCCGCGACATCGGGCGCAACGCCGCCATCGACCTCGATGTCGATCGGCCGGCCGGCTGTCATCGCCCTGACGTCGCTGATCTTGCCGATCGCCGAGCGGATGAAGGCCTGGCCGCCGAAGCCGGGATTGACCGACATGACCAGTACGAGGTCGATCAGGTCGAGCACATATTCGATCGCGCTCGGCGGCGTTCCCGGATTGATCGAGACGCCGGCCTTCTTGCCGAGTGCGCGGATCGCCTGCAGCGAACGATGCAAATGCGGGCCGGCCTCGGCATGCACCGTGATGTGGTCGCAGCCCGCTTTGGCGAAGGCCTCCAGATAGGGGTCGCAGGGCGCGATCATCAGATGGGCGTCGAAGATCTTCTTGGTGTGCGGCCGCATCGCCTTGATGACGTCGGGGCCATAGGAGATGTTGGGAACAAAGTGTCCGTCCATCACGTCGAGATGGATCCAGTCGGCGCCGGCCTGGTCGACGGCGCGGACCTCCTCGCCGAGCTTTGAGAAATCCGACGCCAGGATCGACGGAGCGATAACGAGGGGACGCGGGGTGAATGACTGAGTCATGTCAGCTGTTCCGGAAGACTTCAGGGGGCGACGGGTCAGTCCGCCTAACATGCGGACGCGTGGCGGGCAATGCGAGCGGTTGGCGTGTCGGGCCTGGAAAATTCTGCCGCCGGCGGCAGCTCTTGCCGGGTGCGCGGAACCCGCATCGATGCGCCAAGGCCTGGTTTTACTGGGTTTTTGCCATGGCACGCCCCTTGCTGCGCCACTGACACGCGTTCGAGCCGCATGCGCGGCTTTGTCGGAGTATTGCCATGTTATTTGCAATTGGCGCTGCATCGTCGGCCATCGATCTTTTGAGCTCGCTGATGTCGTCGAAGTCGACGACCCAGACGGGCGGCTCCAGCCAGGGAAGTCAGTCGACCGGGCTGTTCGCCCCCTCGACCGGTGCATCGACTTCGACCAGCAGCACCACCACTGCCGGATCGGGCAGCGGCGCCGCGCAGATTTCGCCGCAGACCATGAGCGCGCTGCTCGATGCGCAGAGCCAGTCGCAGACCACCGCTTCCACCAGCGCGACCCCGACCAGCCGGTCGGATGCGCTGAAGGACCTGTTCTCGCAGATCGACGCCGACGGCAATGGGCAGATCACCCAATCCGAGTTCGAGAACGCGCTCGGCGCCGGCGGTACCAACACCGCGCAGGCCGACGACGTGTTCTCCAAGCTCGATGCCAACGGCGACGGCAGCGTCAGCCTCGACGAGATGTCGCAGGCCTTGCAGGGCCACAAGGGCGGCGGCCATCATCACCATCACGCGGCCGGTGACGCGACCGATGGATCCGGCTCCAGCAGCGGTTCGGGTGGATCGAGCTCCGATCCGCTGATGCAGGCGCTGGACGGCGCCACCTCGACGTCGGTGACCAACAGCGACGGTTCGACCACCACGACAATGACCTATGCCGACGGCTCGAAGGTGTCGATGACGTCGCCGGCCGCGGCGTCCGGCACCAGCAATGCGACCCCGTCCTCCGCCAGCAGCAGCGCGACCTCGTCCTATAATTTCATCGAGCAGTTGATCCAGCGCCAGTCGCAGGCGATCTCGGCGCAGGCCTCCGCAGGTGTGTCGGTCAGCGCGTAACACATTACGCTGTCTGAGACAGCGTAGCCGCGAGCTCCGCCTCTCCCCGCGTGCGGGAGAGGCCCGAACGCATCGCTAGATGCGTTCCCGGTGAGGGGGATTCTCCGCGAGTCTGTCTGTCACCCTCGATGCGGAGGCAGCCCCTCACCCCAACCCTCTCCCCGTAAGAACGGGGCGAGGGAGCACACTGCCTTCGCGGCCTAACCGAACCGATCGTGCCAGCTCGGCAGCGCGCCGGGGAAGCGCAGCACGGTCGCGGAATGGACGCCGCGGGCGATCGCGCGCGCCACCGTGTTGGCCGCGAGCGCGCCGAGCTTGGTCAGGCCGAACAGCGGATCGATCGGCTTGGCGCCGGTCGCGGCGGCAAACACCACATCGCCGTCGAGCGGGGCGTGCACCGGATAGATCGCGCGCGCCATGCCGGTCTGCGCGATCATCGCAAGCCGCTTGGCCTGCGGCTTCGTCAGCTGCGCATCGGTCACGACCACGACGAGGGTGGTGTTCTCGGCGCTGGTTGCGTCCGCGCCTCCCTTCAGCCGAATCTTGAGCATGTCTGACGTGAACGAGGGCGGCAAGCCGCGGCCGCCGAACTCGCCGCCGATCTCGAACGGTGCAGCCCAGAACCAGGGGCCGTTGCCGACCGTGACGCTGCCGACCGCGTTGACCACCGCGAGCGCTGCGACCTTGACGCCGTCGTCGGTCACATCAGACGCCGAGCCGAGGCCGCCCTTCAGATTGGCCGTGGTTGCGCCCATGCCGGCGCCGACGCTGCCGAGTTCGAACACCTCCGACGCCGAATCTGCAGCCGCGTAGCCGAGATCGCGATAGGGCGGAAAGCGCCCCCACGCCTTGTTGCCGCCGTTGAGCAGGTCGAAGCAGATCGCGCCCGGCACGATCGGGATCACCGCGTCGCGGATGCGAAAGCCGCGGCCGCGCTCGGCGAGCCAGGCCTGCACGCCGCCAGCGGCGTCGAGCCCGAGCGCGGAGCCGCCCGACAGCGTGATGGCGTCGATCGCCTCGACGACGTTGTGCGGGGCAAGCAGCGCGTCCTCGCGGGTGCCGGGGCCGCCACCGCGGACATCGATCGAGGCCACCGCCGGCCGCTCGAACAGGATGGCGGTGACGCCGGAAGCGATCACGGCGTCGTCGGCATGGCCGACGCTGACGCCGGCAATATCGGTGAGAAGGTTTTTCACGATGGGTCTGTCCGCCTGCTGTCCGATCGATCCGGTATAGCAGCAGCGGCGGATGCATCAACCGTCCGACGCGCGCGGGCGGGGACCTGCGGTAAGACTTGCAGGCATCAGGGCAAAAAAACGCCCCGGCGGACCGGGGCGTTGTTCTCGGATTCAGATCGGGCGCGAGAGGCTCAGGAGCCCTTCGGATTGATCTCGGTGTAGTTGCCCTTGGCGTCCCACTTGTAGACGACGTAGTCGATCGCCTTGATGTCGCCCTTGGCGTCGAAGGCCATCTTGCCGAGCACGGTGTCCCACTCGCCGGCCTTGATGGTGGCCATCACCTTCTTGGCGTCGGTAGAGCCGGCCTTGGCGACGGCCTGGGTCCAGACCTGCATAGCGGCGTAGGTGTATAGCGTGTAGCCCTCGGGGTCGATGTTCTTGGCCTTGAACTTCTCGACGATCGCCTTCGCGGTCGGCTTGTTGCGCGGATCGGGGCCGAAGGTGAACAGCGTGCCTTCCGCGGCCGGTCCGGTGATCGAAGCGAACTCCTTGTCGTTCAGGGCGTCGCCGGCCATCAGCACGGTCTGCAGGCCCTGGTCGCGCATCTGGCGCAGGATCAGGCCGGATTCCTGATGATAGCCGCCGACATAGACCAGATCGATGTTGTCGCGCTTCAGGCGCGAGACGATCGAGTTGAAGTCCTTGTCGCCCTTGTTGTAGGACTCGAACATCTTCTCCTGGAAGCCGGCCTTGTTCAGCGCCTTCTTGGTCTCGTCGGCGAGGCCTTTGCCATACGTGGTCTTGTCGTTCAGGATCGCGACGTTCTTGCCCTTGTAGTTCTTCATGATGTAGTCGGCGGCGACCAGGCCCTGCTGGTCGTCGCGGCCGCAGACGCGCGCCACGTTCCAGAGCTTGCGCTCGGTGAACAGCGGGTTGGTCGAGGCCGGCGTGATCTGCAGCACGTTGGCGTCGGCATAGGCCTCGGACGCCGGGATCGACGACGACGAGCAGAAATGGCCAGCCACGAACGGAATCTTCGAAGAGCCGATCTTTTCCGCGATCGAGCGCGCCTGCTTCGGATCGCAGGCGTCGTCGTCGGCTTCAAGCGCGAGCTTCTTGCCGAGCACGCCACCGGCGGCGTTGATGTCGGCGACCGCCTGCTCGGCGCCGTTCTTCATCTGCCTGCCGAAAGCGGATTCGGAGCCCGTCATCGGGCCCGCGACTGCGACGGTGATGTCTTGCGCGAATGCGCTCGCCGACAATGCGAACGAAGCGCCCAATGCCAGGCCGATCAGCTTCAGTGATTTCATGAGACGTCCCTCGTGGTCGTTGCCTCTTGCGGAAGAGCCCGGCACGCCGGGCCCCAAAACCGCGGGCATTCTCGGCTGATTTCGCAGCGAAGTCACCGGCAATTTTCAGGCAAATCGACGCTGCATCAGCTGCATCTTGCTGCAGGGACGGCACGGAACGTGCAGCTAGCCGCGGCGGCCGCCTTCCAGATAGGCGGCGCGGATTTCCGGGCGCTGCAGCAATTCGGCGCCGGTTCCGGCCAGCGTGATCAGGCCGTTGACCATGACGTAGCCGCGATGGGCGAGCTTCAGCGCATGGTTGGCATTCTGCTCGACGATCAGCACGGTGAGGCCGTCCTGCCGGTTCAGCGTGCGGATGGCATCGAAGATCTGGCGCGCGATCAGCGGGGCGAGGCCGAGCGAGGGCTCGTCCAGCATCAGCAGCCGCGGCCGGCTCATCAGAGCGCGGCCGATCGCCAGCATCTGCTGCTCGCCGCCCGACAGCGTGCCGCCGCGCTGCGCGACGCGTTCCTTCAGGCGCGGGAACAGCGCGAACACGCGTTCCAGCCCGGCTTCGCGCTCGGCCTCGCTGCATTCGGTGGCATCGGCGCCCATCTGCAGGTTTTCCGCGACGCTCATGCGCGGAAAAATCCGCCGGCCCTCGGGCGATTGCGCGATGCGCAACCGGGCGATCTCGTGGGTCGGCACGCCGGTGATGTCACGGCCGTCGAATTCGATCAGGCCGGCGCGGGCGCGCGGCCGGCCGAAGACCGTCATCATCAGCGTCGACTTGCCGGCGCCGTTGGCGCCGATCAGGGCGACGATCTCGCCGGCATTGATCTCGATGTCGACGCCCTTCAGCGCCTCGATCTTGCCGTACGCCGCGCGCACGCCACGCACCGCGAGCAGGGGTGTGATTGCCAGTGCCGCGCTCACGTGCCGCTCTCCATCACGGCGATCGCCTCTTCCTCGTCGGCGCCGAGATAGGCGGCGATCACCTTGGGGTCGTCGCGCACGGCCTGCGGCGTGCCTTCGGCGATCTTGACGCCGTAGTCCATGACCACGACGTGATCGGAGATCTCCATCACGACAGACATGTCGTGCTCGATCAGCAGGATCGAGGTGCCCTGTTCGCTGCGGATCGACAGCAACAGCTCGCTGAGCCCGCCGCTCTCGCGCGCGTTCAGGCCGGCCGCCGGCTCGTCGAGGCAGAGCAGCGCCGGCTCGGTGCACATCGCGCGCGCGATCTCGAGCCGCCTCTGGTCGCCATAGGGCAGGTTGCCCGCGGCATCGTCGGCACGGTCGAGCAGGCCGACGCGGTCGAGCCAGGCCCGCGCCAGATCGATGGCGCGCTGCTCGGCCTGGCGCCAGGACGGCACGCCGATCAGGCCGAGCAGGGTCAGGCCCGAGGCGCGCATCAGCGCGTTGTGCTGGGCGACCATCAGATTTTCCAGCGCGGTCATGCCGGGAAACAGCCGGATGTTCTGGAAGGTGCGCGCGACCTTGGCCTGCTTGGAGATGCGAAAATCGTTCAACCGCTCGAGCTGGATGGTGCGGCCGTCGTCGTGGCTGAGGCGGATCGCACCGCCGGTCGGCCGGTAGAAGCCGGTGATGCAGTTGAAGACGGTGGTCTTGCCGGCGCCGTTCGGCCCGATCAGCGCGGTGATCTTGCGCCGCTCGGCGGCAAAGGAGAGTTCGTTGACCGCGACGATGCCACCGAAGCGCATCATCAGGCGGTCGACGGTGAGGATGTGGTCGCCGCTCATCCGTGGCCTTCCTTGACGAGGTCGGACGAGATCGCCTGGTTGCGCTCCAGGAACACGGTCGGAGCGCGATGGCCGATCAGCCCGCGCGGCCGCCAGATCATCAGCAGCACCATGGCCATGCCAAACACCAGCATGCGGTATTGGTCGAGGCCGCGGAACAGTTCGAAGCCGCCGATCATCGCGAGTGCGGCGAGCGCGACGCCAAGCTGCGAGCCCATGCCGCCGAGCACGACGATCGCAAGCACCAGCGCCGATTCCTGGAAGGTGAAGGATTCCGGGCTGATGAAACCCTGCCGCGTGGCGAAGAACGCGCCGGCAAGACCGCCGAACATGGCGCCGGTCGCAAACGCCGTCAGCTTGGTCGTCGTGACGTTGATGCCGAGCGCGCGGCAGGCGACCTCGTCCTCGCGCAGCGCTTCCCAGGCGCGGCCGATCGGCAGCCGCCGGAGCCGGATCGTTACCCAGTTGGTGAGCAACGCCATCGCCAGGATCAGGTAGAACAGGAACACGATGCGGTGGGTCGGCGAGAATTCGATGCCGAGCCTGGCCGCGAGGCCGTCATCGCTCGGCGTCAGCGGAATGCCGAACATGGTCGGGCGGGGAATTCCCGAAACGCCGTTCGGGCCGCCGGTCAGGCTCTGCCAGTTAATGATGACGAGGCGAATGATCTCGCCGAAGGCAAGCGTCACGATCGCCAGATAATCGCCGCGCAGCCGCAGCACCGGAAAACCGAGCAGCACGCCCCAGAACGCGGCGAGGATGCCGGCGAGCGGCAGGCAGACCCAGAACGACAATCCGAAATTGGTCGCAAGCAACGCGTAGGAATAGGCGCCGACCGCGTAGAACGCGACGTAGCCGAGATCGAGCAGGCCCGCGAGGCCGACCACGACGTTCAATCCCCATCCCAGCATCACATAGGTCAGGACCAGGATCCCGAGGTCGAGAATGTAGCGCTGGTCGTAGAAGATTACGGGGACGAGGAAGGTGAAGACCAGCAGCGCCGTCGCGAGCCATCGGCCGGCGAACGACATCGCGGCCTGCACCGGCGGCGGAACGATCCTGATCGTGCCGACCGGTCCCCACCATTGCCGCAGCAACTCGACAATGATGCTGCCGCCGAACACGACCGCAACCATGGCGGCGAGGTCGCCGAACCGCGTCCAGTAGATCAGGCCGCCTTGCGATCCGGCCTCGGTACGCACGCCGATCATCAGCGAGAACAGCACCAGCGCGACAGCGGCGCTGATCAGGGCTTTCTTGAGAATGAAGGCGCCGCCCGAGGGCTGCGCGGCGTGCGAGGGGCGGGCTGTGGTCGGGCTCACGAAGTGCCTGTCAGACTTTTTCGACTTCGGGACGGCCAAGCAGGCCGGTCGGCATGAAGATCAGCACCACGATCAGGATCGAGAACGCGGCGACGTCCTTGTACTCCACCGAGAAATAGGCCGACCACATCGTCTCGATCAGGCCGATCGCGAGCCCGCCGAGCATCGCGCCCGGCAGCGAGCCGATGCCGCCGAGCACGGCGGCGGTGAACGCCTTGATGCCGGCGACGAAGCCCATGAAGAAATCGACCAAGCCGTAATACAGCAGGTACATCATGCCGGCGACGGCGGCGAGCGCGGCACCGATCACGAAGGTCATCGAGATGGTGCGGTCGACGTCGACGCCGAGCAGCGCGGCCATGGTCTGGTCCTGCTCGCAGGCGCGCATGTCGCGTCCGAGCCGGGTGCGCGAGACCAGCCAGGTGAACAGCGCAAGCACCACGATGGTGGCGAGCACGACCATGATCTGGACGTTGGAGAGCTGCACGGCGAAGCCTTGGGAGCCTTCATGCAGCGTGTAGCCGCCGGTGATGATCGGCGGCACCGGCTTGACGCGCGCGCCCTGCGACACCTGCGAGTAGTTGGTCAGCACGAATGACATGCCGATCGCCGAGAGCATCGGCGCAAGCCGGAACGAATGCCGCAGCGGCCGGTAGGCGATGCGCTCGATGGTCCAGCCATAGAGCGCGGTGATCGCCATCGAGACCAGCAGCACGATCAGCAGGATCAGGGGGATCGCGGTGAGGCCGAGCGACACCAGCACCAGGAACGAGATCAGTGCGATGAAGCCGCCGATCATGAAGATGTCGCCATGGGCGAAGTTGATCATGCCGACGATGCCGTAGACCATCGTGTAGCCGATGGCGATCAGACCGTAGATCGAACCGAGCACGAGGCCGTTGATCAGTTGCTGGGCGAAATAATCCATGCGCTGCCGTTAGAGCCTGTTCGGTTGAGAACCGAACAGGCTCTCGTTTTGACTTGGACGCGTTTTCTTCATGCGAACCGGTTCCCACTTCGCTCGAAAACGCTACGTCGAGGGCTGACGCGGCGAGGGCCCCCGGCAGCCTGATCCGTCGCGTCGTGTCATTTTCTAACAGTGGAACCCCGGCGGCGGCAACAGCGCTGGCTGTGGCCGAAAGGGCTTGTACATAACTACTTCGGCGGGTGCGGTTCCGATGTCACAGGGTCGACACGTGGTTGCCTTGCAATGATCACGCCGGAACCCTTGTTCCCTGAGCAACTGCGCTCCTGACGCGCGCGTTGTCCCCAGCTTCACGAAAGCAAAGGGAGTACCCGCATGAGTAACCAGAATCAGAACCCGGGCCAGCAAGGCCAAAAGCCGGGTCAGAAGCCAGGTCAGAAGGAAGCTCAGCAGCAGCAAGGCGGCGGCCAGAAGCCCGGCCAGCAGCAGCAGGATCCGGGACGGCAGGATCATAAGCCCGATCCGGAGCGCTAGTTCGGATAAGTGAGCAGTTGCAGTAACAGAAGGGTCTCGCCGAAGGGCGGGACCCTTTATTTTGCGTGTGCTCCGTTTGCGCTGTGCTCCAATTGTTGGCGCGGTGCCCCATTTTGCGCCGTTCTGGCACGGCGCCGACCGTCCCGAAACAATCCCCAGCCCAGTTAAGGTAAACAAAGGGTTTAAATTGCCGCCGGCAATTGATCAGCGTTACCTCAGCACGCTGAACCGTCGCCAATCCGAAAGGCGCCGGAGAGAAACGGGAAGCGGCAATGTCGAACAACTGGCGGATCAGCTCCTTCAATGGCGCGCTGCTTGCGGCCTATTTCATTCCGGTCTGGACCATCATCGCCTTCAGCATCATGGTGTCGCCGATCCACGGCCTCTATGAGCGGCCGAGCGTGTCGATCGCGCTGTATGCGAGCGACCATCTGCACCTCGCCAAGATGGCGACGGTGCGGCTCGCATGGCTGCTGGCGCTGGCGCGGATCACCGTGGTGGCGTTTTTTGCGATCTTCCTCGCGATGGCCGCCTTTTCGCCGTTGCGCAAGAGCAGCAGCGGCGCCGACGAGGCACTTGCGGTGGCGCTCTGCCTCGGCAGCGTGCTGAGCTTTGCCAGCATGATGATGGCCTCCAAGGTCGGCGAGATCGAAGCGTTGCGCATGCATGCGGCCGAGCTTCTGATGCTGCTCGGCACCGCGATCGTCATGCTGTTCGAGACCTCGCCGAAGCGAACTGCCGAGGTTTCTGCCGCCCGGGCGGATGCACCGGCAAGCGAGCTATCCCTTCAGCAGCCCTAGCTCGGCAATGATCGCGCCGGCTTCCTTGACGGCGTGATTGGCTGCGGGAACGCCGCAATAGATCGCCTGCTGCAGCAGGATCTCCTTGATGTCGTCGGGCGTGAAGCCGCCTTCGGCCAGCGCTGCGCGCACATGGAGGCGGAATTCGTCCCACTGGCCGAGCGCGACCATGGTGCCGATCACAAGCACGCGCCGCGTGCGGTGATCGAAATGCGGCCGGGTCCAGATGTCGCCCCACGCATAGCGTGTGATCAGGTCCTGGAAGTCGGTGTTGAACGCGTTGCGGTTCTGAAGCGACTTGTCGACCCATTCATTGCCGAGCACCTTGCGGCGCTGCGTCATGCCGTCGTCGCGGCGCTGATCGTCGTCCATTGATGTCTCCTCCCGTCATTGCGAGCCAACGGGTCGCGCGAATGCGCGCCCGATGACAGGCTCCGCGAAGCAATCCATCTCGCCGCTTGCGGAGGCATGCATTGCTTCGTCGCTTCGCTCCTCGCAATGACGGTCTCTGCTGTTACCGTTGCGTCAGGAACCCGACCACAGCCTCGGTGAAGGCGTGCGGCTGCTCGACATTGGAAATATGCGCGGCATCGAGCAGTGTCATGCTCGCGCCGGGAATGCCGCTGCGGATCATTTCACCCGCCGACACCGGCGTTGCCATGTCCTGCTTTCCTGCGATCACCAGGGTCGGGCTCTTGATCCTTGGCAGCAGCGCGCGCTGATCGAGCGTCGACAGCGCCTCGCAGCAGGCGAGATAGCCCTCGACGGGAGAGGCCAGCAACATCGCCTTCATGCGCACCGCGGTCTCCGGCTCGCGCTCGCGGAAGTCTGCCGTCAGCCATCCTGCGATCACGGCGTCGGCGACCGCGGCGATGCCGCCTTGCTTCACTGTCTTGATGCGGTTCAGCCAGTTGGTCGGATCGGGATAATAACAGGCGGTGTTGGCGAGAATGATCCTGCCGAACCGCTCAGGCGCGTTGGCGCCGAGCCATTGCCCGACCATGCCGCCCATCGACAGGCCGCACCAGTGCACCTTCTCGATGTTGAGATCGTCGAGGATCGCCAGCACGTCGCGGCCGAAGCGCTCCATGGAGTAGGGGCCGGCCGGCACGCCGGATTTGCCGTGACCCCGGCGGTCGTAGCGGATGACGCGGAACATCTGCGTCAGCGCCCGCATCTGCGGCTCCCACATCTGCAAAGTGCAGCCGAGCGAGTTCGACAGCATCAACGTCGGCCCGCCGTCGCGGCCGTCCACCTGGACATTGAGCAGGCACCCGTCGGCGTTGATCATCGGCATCGTCTTGTCCCTCTCGTCATGCGCGGACTTGATCCGCGCATCCATCCAACTTTGAATCTCGCCGCGAATCTGGATTGCCGGGTCAAGCCCGGCAATGACATCTCCGCTACTTGTCGTCGAGCGAGGCGAGCAGGCGGTCGATCAGCGCTTGCGACGCGCCCTGATAGGCCATCGGTTCGAACAATTCCGCGATCCTCTTCGCGTCGAGATGCGCGGTCACCTTTGCATCCGCCGACAGCACGTCGCGCAAGTGCTTTTTCTTCGCGACCGCTGTCTTGCTGGCAGCCTCGATCAGATGATGGGCTTCGCTCTTGCCGATTGTTTCGGCGAGCGCCATCGCGACCGCTTCCGCCATGATCAGCCCGCCGGTCGCCTCCAGATTGCTGCGCATGCGCGCCGCATCGACCTCGAGCCCTTCAGCGAGGTCCACGATGGCGGCGAGCGCGCCCGAGGTCACCAGCATCAGGCTCGGCAATGTCGGCCATTCGGCGTGCCATGGTCCGGCGCTGCGCTCATGGTCCTGCACCTGCGCAGCGTAGATCGTCGCGGCGAGGTTCGGCGCCATGGTCGCGGCGCCCAGCGCGCTCGCGGCGGCGACGGGATTGCGCTTGTGCGGCATGGTGGAGGAGCCGCCGCGGCCGACGCCCGCGGGCTCGAAGGCTTCGCCCACATCGGTCTGCATCATCAGCGAAACATCGCGTGCGATCTTGCCGCAGCTGCCGGCGAGGATGGCGAATACGGACGCGGCCTCGGCGATGCGGTCGCGATGGGTGTGCCAAGGCGCATCCGGCAAGGGCAGGTCCAGCTCTTTGGCGAGCGCTGCGGCGACCGCCAGACCCTTGTCGCCGAGCGCGGCGAGCGTGCCGGCGGCACCGCCGAATTGCAGGGCCAACGCTTCGCGGCGCAGGCGTTGCAGCCGCTTGCGGGAGCGATGCAGGGCCGCGGCATATTCGGCGAGCTTCAGGCCGAAGGGCATCGGCAGCGCGTGCTGCAGCCAGGTCCGGGCCACCACCGCGGTGTCACGGTGGACGCGCGCAAGCTTGGCAAAGCCCGCAACGGCGCGGTTGAGGTCGGCGAGCAACGCATCGACGCCGGCGCGCAACGACACCATGGTCGCGGTGTCGATGACGTCCTGGCTGGTCGCGCCCCAGTGCACATAGCGCGCCGCTTCGGCATCCGCCTTGGCGACATTGGCGGTCAGGGCCTTCACCAGCGGGATCGCCAGGTTGCCCGACCGCGTCGCGGCGTCGGCCAGCGCGGCCAGGTCGAATGATTCGGTCTTGCAGGCGTCGCCGATCGGCCCCGCGGCAGCGGCGGGAATCACGCCGCAGGCCACTTCGGCGCGGGCCAGCGCGGCCTCGAAATCCAGCATGTTCTGCAGAGTGGTAGCGTCGTCGCACACCGCGCGCATCGCGGCGCTGGACAGCATCGGCGCAAGCAGGGGGGAGAGGGCTGTACTCATGGCGCGCGACCTAACCACTCCCGCGCGTTCCTGCCAATGCCCCGGGGCTGCCTGCATTTTCAACAGTGCGGTTTGCGCGATTTCGTGAACAGCGGGCTTGGCTTGCTGCGGTTGCGAATATGCATCGCTCATCCTCCGAAGGTGCCCTTTCCTTTGAGCCGCGGCTGCTTTACTTGGGGGAAAAGGTTTCTCACGATCGAGGAGGTCCCCCATGGCCATGACAATGACCGGCGAAGTCCAGCTTACAGCGCCGCGCCAGGCTGTGTGGGACAAGCTCAACGATCCCGAAGTGTTGAAGGCCTGCATTCCCGGCTGCGAAGAGCTGGAGAAGACCGACGAGGGCGGCTTCCGCGCCACCGCCAAGATGAAGGTCGGCCCGGTCTCCGCCCGCTTCAAGGGCAAGGTCACATTGAGCGATCTCGATCCCCCGAACGGCTACAAGATTTCAGGCGAAGGCGAGGGCGGGGTGGCCGGCTTCGCCAAGGGCGGCGCCACCGTCGGGCTTGCCGACAAGGATGGCGGCACGCTTCTGAGCTACAACGTAGAGGCGCAGATCGGCGGCAAGCTCGCCCAGCTCGGCCAGCGCCTGATCAATGGCGCCGCCAAGAAGCTGGCGGACGAATTCTTTGCAAATTTCGCCAAGGCGGTGCAGGGTTAACCCCCACAATCGGGCCGGATGATTCAGGCCCCGCCATGTCTTCCCGTTATGTCCTGGATGGGTGGCTCGAAAGGTTGCCCATCTCGGGGCGCGCCCATATTATGCCGTCTGGAATGATTTTAAACCGCCTGCTTCGCCGACATGCGGTGGCGCAGATAAGAGAGTGCTGATGGCCAAGATTTCAATGATCGTGAACGGCAATCCCGTTAACGCGAATGTCGACCCCCGTACCCTTCTGGTCCAGTTTCTGCGCGAAAATCTGCGGCTGACAGGCACCCATGTCGGCTGCGACACCTCGCAGTGCGGCGCCTGCGTCGTACACCTGGACGGCAGGGCGGTGAAGTCCTGCACGACGCTCGCGGTGATGGCCGACGGTCATGAGGTCAAGACCATCGAGGGGCTGGCGGCCGACGGTGCGCCGCTGCATCCGATGCAGGAGGCCTTCCGCGAGCATCACGGCCTGCAATGCGGCTTCTGCACGCCGGGCATGATCATGACCGCCGTCGACCTGGTCCATCGCAAGGGCCACGACCTCTCCGACGAGGTGATCCGCGAGGAGCTGGAAGGCAATCTGTGCCGCTGCACCGGCTACCAGAACATCGTCGCTTCGATCGCCGCCGGCGCCAAGGCGATGGCCAAATCGGACCTCGCCTAAGGCTTGATCCGGAAAAGTGCGAAGCGATTTTCCGACAAGATCATGCTCCAGTAAATGTCGCGACAAGCGATCAGGACATTCCAATGTACGAATTCAAATATCATCGCCCCGGGACCGTGCGGCAGGCCGCCAATCTCCTGGTGAAGAACGAGGACGCCAAGCTGATCGCCGGCGGCCATACGCTGGTGCCGGTCATGAAGCAGCGGCTCGCGAGCCCGCCGCATCTGGTCGACCTCTCCCATATCGAAGGTCTCGACACGATCGAGATGAAGGGCCGCTCGCTGGTGATCGGCGCCACCGCCAAACACGCCGAAGTCGCGGACTCCGCGGTCGTGGGCGAGGCGATCCCGGCGCTTGCCGAACTCGCGGGCATGATCGGCGATCCCGCCGTGCGCCACCGCGGCACCATCGGCGGCTCGCTCGCCAACAATGATCCGACCGCCGACTATCCGGCCGCGGTGCTGGCGCTTGGCGCGACCATCGTCACCAACAAGCGCCGGCTGAAGGCTGAAGAATATTTCCAGGGCCTGTTCACGACCGCGCTGGAGGGCGACGAGATCATCACCAAGGTGATGTTTCCGGTGCCGAAGAAGGCGGCCTATATCAAGTTTCGCAATCAGGCCTCGCGCTATGCGCTGGTCGGTGTGTTCGTGGCCAAGCGTCCGTCGGACGTGCGCGTCGCGGTCACCGGCGCGGGCTCCGACGGCGTGTTCCGCGTCACCGCGTTCGAGGACGCCTTGAAGAAGCGCTTCTCGCACAAGGTGCTCGACGGCATCTCCGTTCCGGCCGAAGGGCTCAACAGCGACCTGCACGGCAGCGCGGAATACCGCGCCCACCTGATCGGTGTTTTGACGCGCAGGGCGGTGGAAGCCGCGAACGCCAAGGACTAAATCTAAGGCGTGATTTTACCAACTCCTGTTCGAAGACTGGCTGTTCCATGAGCGCACCGGCGTTACCCACTTCCGTCGATGCGATCGAGGAGCTGTTGACGTTGCGCGGCTACCTCGCCGAACGGTCGCTGGCGACCGTGGCCTATCTCGCGCTGCGCATGGGCCGGCCGTTGTTCCTCGAAGGCGAGGCCGGCGTCGGCAAGACCGAGATTGCAAAAGTCTTGTCGGCGGCGCTCGGGCGCAAGCTGATCCGCCTGCAATGCTATGAAGGCCTCGACGTCGCCTCCGCGGTCTACGAGTGGAGCAGCGCGGCGCAGATGATTGCGATCCGGCTGGCGGAAGCCTCCGGCGATACCGATCGCGACCAGCTCGCGAGCGACATTTTCGCCGAGCGCTTTCTGATCAAGCGGCCGCTGTTACAGGCGCTCGAGCCCGATGTCGCGGGGCCGCCGGTGCTTCTGATTGACGAGCTCGACCGCGCCGACGAGGCGTTCGAGGCGTATCTCCTGGAAATCCTCAGCGACTTCCAGGTCACGATCCCGGAGCTCGGCACCGTCAAGGCGCCGGCGCCGCCGATCGTGATCATCACCTCGAACCGCACCCGCGAGATCCACGACGCGCTGAAGCGGCGCTGCCTCTATCACTGGGTGGATTATCCCTCAGCCGAGCGCGAGCTCGCGATCGTCAAGTCGCGGGTGCCGAACATTTCCGCAAAGCTGTCGCAGCAGGTCGTCCGCTTCGTGCAGGCGCTGCGCAACCAGGATTTCTACAAGTCGCCGGGTGTCGCCGAGACCATCGACTGGGCCACCGCGCTGTCCGAGCTCGACGCGCGCTCGCTGACGCCGCAGGTCGTCGGCGACACGCTGGGTGCGTTGCTGAAATACCAGGACGACATCGCGCGCATGCAGGGCGATGCGTTGCAGAAGACATTGAAGGAAGCGACGAGCGAGACGTAAGTCGCAGTCGCATTTCGCGTCCGTCGTTCCGGGGCGAATGACGAAGTCGGGAGTTTCGAATGGCGATCAACCACCTCGCGCCCCCGACCGGCCATATGGCCGACAACGTGGTCGGCTTTGCCCGCGCGCTGCGGGCGGCAGGCCTTCCGGTGGGGCCGGGCTCGGTGATCGACGCGCTCGACGCGCTGCAGCTGATCGAAGTCGGCCATCGCGGCGATTTCTACGCCACGCTGGAAGCGATCTTCGTCAAGCGCCATGAGCATGCGCTGATCTTCCGCCAGGCCTTCGAGCTGTTCTTCCGTGCCGCCGAGGAGTGGAAGAGCATGCTGGATTCGGTGCCGCTGCCCGACCACGCCAAAAAGAAGCCGCCGCCGGCCTCGCGCCGCGTCCAGGAGGCGATGGCGCAGCCGGCGCGGAGCGAGGAGCGGCCGCAGGCCCAGGAGCAGGAGCTGAAGCTCTCGGTCTCCGACAAGGAGGTGCTGCAGAAGAAGGATTTTGCGCAGATGACCGCGGCCGAGATCGCCGAGGTGACGCGAGAGATCGCGATGATGCGGCTGCCGCAGGCCGAGCTCGTCACCCGCCGCTATCGGCCGGTTGCGCGGGGACTGCGGCTCGACATGCGCCGCACCGTGCGCAATTCGCTGCGCACCGGCGGCGAGATCATCGATATCCGAAAGCTCGGCCGGATCGAGAAGCCGGCGCCGATCGTGGCGCTGCTCGATATCTCGGGCTCGATGAGTGAGTACACCCGCCTGTTCCTGCACTTCCTGCATGCCATCACCGACTACCGCAAGCGGGTCTCGGTGTTCCTGTTCGGCACCCGCCTGACCAATGTGACGCGCGCGTTACGGGCGCGTGACCCCGACGAGGCGCTGGCGAGCTGCTCGTCCTCGGTGGAGGACTGGGCCGGCGGCACGCGGATCGCGACCTCGCTCCACACCTTCAACCAGCTCTGGGCCCGCCGGGTGCTCGGGCAGGGCGCAATCGTCCTCCTTATATCCGATGGACTAGAACGGGAGGCCGATGCCAAACTGGCCTTCGAGATGGACCGATTGCACCGCTCCTGCCGCCGCCTGATCTGGCTCAACCCGCTGCTGCGCTACTCGGGCTTCGAGGCCAAGGCCCAAGGCATCAAAATGATGTTGCCCCACGTTGACGAATTTCGCCCGGTGCATAACTTGACGTCCATCAAGGGCTTGATCGGGGCGCTGTCATCCCCGCCGCCGGCGCACCACCGCAGCCTGATCCGCTCTGTTGCTTGAGGGAGACCGCTCATGCTCAACCGCGACGAAGATATCCTGCAGGCCGCCGAGACCTGGCAGAAACAGGGCCACGGCGTGGCGCTCGCCACCGTGGTCGAGACCTGGGGCTCGGCGCCGCGCCCGGCCGGATCGAGCCTCGTCATCAATGACGACGGCACGTTTCTCGGCTCGGTCTCCGGCGGGTGCGTCGAGGGCGCCGTCGTCACTGAGGCGCTCGACGTGATCGCGAGCGGCCAGCCCAAGATGCTCGAATTCGGTGTCGCCGACGAGACCGCCTGGAATGTCGGCCTGTCCTGCGGCGGCACCATCCGCGTCTTCGTCGAGAAGGTCGGGTAGTGCCGCCGATTTGAAGTTCCTGTAGTGTATGCCGCGCGTGCGGTTCAGGAACTTCAAATCGATAAGCGGCACTACAATCGTTAAGTTGCAAGTGCCCCTCTTGTTTCCGAAGTTCGTACGAGAGGGCGCCGCGAGAGAGGTACGAACTTCGGAAACGGGGCACTTGTCGTGAAACTCGAGATCTTGAAAGAGCTGAACGCCGAGCGCGCCGCGCGCCGCCCGGTCATCATCGTCACCGACACCGCCAATGGCGAGCAGCGCCTGGTCAAGGCCGGGGACATCGCCGCCGATCCGCTGCGCGCCGAACTGGCGAAGCAATTGCGGATGGGCAAGAGCGGCACTATCGAGGTCGGAGACAAGAAGCTGTTCCTCAATGTCTACGCGCCGACCGCAAAGCTCGTGATCGTCGGCGCGGTCCATATCAGCCAGGCGCTGGCGCCGCTGGCGCGCTCGCTCGACTATGACGTGACGGTGGTCGATCCGCGTACCGCGTTTGCGAGCCCGGAGCGTTTCCCTGACGTGCCGCTGGTCGCCGAATGGCCCGACGTCGCGCTGCCGCCGCTCAACGTCGATCACTACACCGCGTTCGTCGCTGTGACGCACGATCCCAAGATCGACGATCCGGCGCTGCTGCACGCCTTCGACCGCGACTGCTTCTATATCGGCGCCCTCGGCTCGCGGAAGACCCACGCCAAGCGCGCCGAGCGGCTGCGCGCGCAAGGCGCCAAGGATAGCGACATCGCGCGCATCCACGCGCCGATCGGCCTCGACATCGGCGCGGTGTCGCCGTCGGAGATCGCGGTTGCAATCATGGCGGAGATCACCGCGCAGCTGCGTCTGCCTCCCAAACAAAAAGAAGAAGCGGCATGAAATTCGGTCCCGCCAGTCCAGCCGACGCGATTGGCGGCGTCACCGTGCATACGCTCCGCCAGGGCACGCTGGTGCTCAAGAAGGGCACCACGATCGGTCCTGCCGAGGTCGAGGCGCTGACCAAGGCCGGCGTCGACGAGATCGTCGTGGTCCGGCTCGACGAGGGCGACGTCTCCGAGGACGTCGCGGCGGCGAGCATCGCACAGGCGGTGGCGGGCGAGGGCGTCAATGTCGAGCGCGCTTTCACCGGCCGCGCCAACCTGTTCGCGGCGCGCGCCGGCGTGCTGGTGGTCGACCGCGCCGCGGTCGACCGCATCAACGGCGTCGACGAGGCCATCACCTTCGCCACCCTCGCGGCGTTCAAGCCGGTGGTTGAAGGCGAGATGATCGCAACCGTCAAGCTGATCCCGTTCGGCGTCGAGGGCAGGCTGCGCGATGCCGCCGTCGCGGTGGCCGGCAAGGATACGCTGCGGATCGCGCCCTATCTGATCCGGAAGGTCGGCGTGGTCTCGACGCTGCTGCCGGGCCTTTCGCCCAAGGTGATCGACAAGACGCTGCGCGTCACCGCCGAGCGTCTCGCGCCGGCCGGCGCCACCGTCATCGCCGAGCGCCGGGTGCCGCATGACGAAACGGTGCTCGCGGCCGCGATCAAGGAATTGCTCGGCTTAGGCGCCGAACTCGTCATCGTGTTCGGGGCGTCGGCGATCGCCGACCGCCGCGATGTCATCCCGGCCGCGATCACCGGGATCGGCGGCGCGATCGAGCATTTCGGCATGCCGGTCGATCCCGGCAATCTGCTTCTGATCGGCAGCGCCGGCGGCGTGCCGGTGCTGGGCGCGCCGGGCTGCGCGCGCTCGCCGGTCGAGAACGGTTTTGACTGGGTGCTGATGCGGCTGCTCGCCGGCATCAAGGTGACCCGATCGGATCTCACCGGCATGGGCGTCGGCGGCCTGTTGATGGAGATCGTGACGCGGCCGCAGCCGCGCACCGTGCCGGACACCGAAGGCAATCGCAACGTCGCGGCGATCGTGCTCGCCGCCGGCCGCTCGACCCGGATGGGCGGCCCGAACAAGCTGCTCGCCGAGCTCGACGGCAAGAAGCTCGCGCGCATCGTCGCCGAGCAGGCGCTGGCCTCGAAAGCCTCGGAGGTGATCGTCGTCACCGGGCATCAGGCCGACCTGGTCGAGCAGGCGCTTGATGGACTGAAGGTGAAGTTCGTCCGCAATCCCGATTTCGCCGGTGGCCTCGCCAGCTCGGTCAAGGCGGGCATCTCGGCGGTCTCCGACAGCGCCGACGGCGCGGTCGTCTGCCTCGGCGACATGCCGCTGATCGATGCAAAGTTGATCGACCGACTGATCGAGTCCTTCGCGCCCGACCGCGGCCATCTGATCGCGGTCCCCGTCAACGAGGGCCGCCGCGGCAATCCGGTTTTGTGGTCGCGACGCTTCTTCAAGGAGCTGATGACGCTCGACGGCGACATCGGCGCCCGCCATTTGATCGCCAAGCATACGGAGGTGGTCGCCGAGGTCCCGGTCGAAGGCAACAGCGCCTTCCTCGACATCGACACGCCGCAGGCGCTGGAAGCTGCGCGGCGGGGATAACATTATCCGCCTCGTCCCGGCCAAGCGAAGCGCGAGCCGGGAACCATAACCACAAATGCTGGTTCTCTTGCGAGGCTGGGGCCGCTTCCGTGCCAACAACGACATTCGGTGGTTGTGGGTCCCTGCTTTCGCAGGGACGACGAACGGATAGACTAGCCTTCACCCGTCATTCACTATCTGGAAACGACCCCTGCGTACAGTCCGCGCCGGGCTTTGGGGGATTTCCACTTGATCATTTCGACCGCCGCCGCGCAGCGTCGCGCGCTGACGATTCTCGTCCTGACGTTACTGCTTGGCGCCACGCGTTTCTCCGTGGACAATTTCGTCCCCAAGGCTCGCGCGGCCGGCGCGTTCGCGGTCGGCAAATGCGGGGCGTATGGCCAGGCCTACGACTATCCCGCGGAAGGCGCGGCGCGCGCCGCGGCGCTGAAACAGTGCAAGGGTGATTGCACCACTGTCGCCATGAAGCGCGCCTGTGCCGCGCTTGCGATCGACATGAAAAATCCCTGCGGCGCCCATGGCTACGCGGTGGCGCCGAAGATCTCGAGCTCGCTCAATGCCGCCACCAAGAAGTGCTACGACTATGGCGGCAAGGAATGCGTGATCCGCGCCTGGGCCTGCGACGCCAAGGGGTAGCGCGGCCGGGCAACCTGCCGCTAGACTTGCCCCATGCAATTCGACACCAAGATCGCGGTCGTGATCCGCACCGACCTGGAAGTCTGGCAGAAGCTCAACGTGGCGTCCTTTCTGGCCGGTGGCATCGCCGCTTCCTTCCCCGAATGTATCGGCGACAATTACGAGGACGGCTCGGGGACCAGATATCTCTCCCTGATCGGCCAGCCGATCCTGATCTACGGCGCCGACCGCGCGCAGCTGTCGCGGGCGCTGGATCGCGCGCTGGCGCGCGATGTGCAGCCGGCGCTCTACACCGAGGACATGTTCGGGACTACGCATGACGCCGCCAACCGCGGGGTGGTGAAGGCGGTGGCACGTAGCGATCTCAATCTGGTCGGCCTCGCCGTCCGCGCCGAGCGCAAGGTGGTCGACAAGATCCTCGACGGGCTGAAGTTTCACAGCTAGTCGGGCGCAAGACCTTCCCGCACCGTCATGGCCGGGCTTGTCCCGGCCATCCACGTCTTTCTTCGCGTGGAAACGAAGACGTGGATGCCCGGACAAACCCGGGCATGACGAATTTGTGGGGATAGCTCCCGTATGCGATTGCTCTGCCCGCGAGGAGGACCTTCCGCTGCCCGGCTTTCCCTGCGCCCTCTGGTTTCAGAGCGGCGGAAATAAGCAGAAAACTCGGGCGTTTAGGCCGCGAGATCGCGGTCGCATGCAGGCATCCCAGGACGGACCACACAACAGGAACACTTGACGCCGACGAACGTTTTCTTTCGACAGATTGACAATGACTGACTGGTCAGTCATATTGTGGATATGACCAAGCGCACCGAGAAGACGACCCGCACTCAGGCTGCCAAGCGCCGGACCACGATCCGGGCGGCCGCAGCGAGGATCCCGAAGGTGGTCTCGGCAAAACTGCCCGAGGCGAAGCCGGCTGCGAACCGCGCCGGGAAATCCGCGGAGCGGCGGGCTGCGATCGTGGAGGCGGCGATGGACGAGTTCATCGCGCGCGGCTTCGCCGCGACGCGGCTCGACGACATCGCCAAGCGGGCGGGCGTCGCCAAGGGCACGCTCTATCTCTACTTCAAGGACAAGGAGTCGATGTTCGAGGAGCTGATCCGCACCGCATTGGTGCCGCTGATCGGCCGCTTGACCGCGCTGCCCACCATCACCGGTCCCGTGCGCGACGCGGTGGAGGGGTTTGCCGAGACCTTCATGCGTGAGGTCGTGGCGACCCGGCGCGGCGACATCATCCGCCTGATCGTGTCCGAAGGGCCGCGCTTTCCGGCGATCGCCGATTTTTATTTTCGCGAGGTGGTGTCGAAGGGGATGGCCGCGATGCGGGCGCTGGTCCAGCTCGCGATCACGCGCGGCGAGATCAGGCACCGGGAACTCGGCGAATTTCCTCAGCTGGTCGTTGCGCCTGCGATCGTCGCGGTGATCTGGCAGAGCCTGTTTGCCCGGCATGCGCCGCTCGATGGGCTCGCGATGTTCAAGGTGCATCTCGATTTGATCTTCGGCGAACGGAGGACGACATGACCGCGCCGCAGATGTTGAAGCTGGTCGCAGTCGTCGCGCTGGCGGCGGCGCTGGCCGGTTGCAAGGAGAAGCGGGACCCCGGCTTCCAGGGCTGGGTCGAGGCCGACATGATCTTCGTCAGCCCCGATGAATCCGGCCGCGTGATCAAGCTCAACGTACGCGAGGGCGACGAGGTCAAGCCCGGCGAGCTGCTTTATTCGGTCGATGACGACCTGCAGCGCGCCGATCTCAACCAGAACAACGCGACGCTCGCGAATGCCCAGCAGAGCTACGACCGAGCGGCCTCGCTGCGCGGCACCGGCGCCGGCACCCAGGCCAATCTGGACTCCGCCGTCTCGGCGCTGCGCGTCGCGGAGGCGCGCGTCAACACCTCGCAAACCCGGCTCGACCGCCGCAAGGGCTTTGCGCCGATCGCGGGCGCGATCCAGCAGATCTATTTCCGCGAGGGCGAGATGGTGCAGGCGCAGCGGCCGGTGCTGTCGATCATGCCGCCCGGCAACATGAAGCTGCGCTTCTTCGTACCGGAGACGGAATTGCCGAAGCTTGCGCTCGGCGACGAGGTGAGGGTGACCTGCGACAATTGCGCCGCCGATCTTACCGCAAAGATTTATTTCATCGCCACCACTGCGGAGTACACGCCGCCCGTGATCTACAGCCTCGATGAGCGCAACAAGCTGGTCTATCTGATCCAGGCGCGGCCGAGCCGGCCCGATGTCCTGCGCGTCGGTCAACCGATCAGCATCTACCTCAATCCGAAGACGCCAATGGCGGATCGCAGATGAATGGCGGCCCCACCAGCGCGCAGCCCAACGCATCTCGCATCGCGATCGATGTGAAGGGCCTCACCAAATCGTTTGGCGGGAGAGAGGTGGTCCATGACCTGTCGATGCAGGTCAAGCGCGGTTCGATCTATGGCTTCCTCGGCCCCAACGGCAGCGGCAAGACCACGACCATCCGCATCCTGTGCGGCCTGTTGACGCCCGACAGCGGCGAGGGCACCTGCCTCGGCTACGACATCCGGCGCGATGCCGACAAGATCAAGCGCAAGGTCGGCTACATGACGCAGCGCTTCAGCCTCTACCAGGATCTGTCGGTGCGCGAGAATCTCGAGTTCGTCGCACGGCTCTATGGCATGCCCGACGCCCGCGGCGCCGCGGCCGACATGATCGCGCGGATCGGGCTGAAGGGCCGCGAGGAGCAGCTCGCCGCCAATCTCTCCGGTGGCTGGAAGCAGCGGCTGGCACTCGGCGCCTGTACGCTGCCCAATCCGCAATTGCTGTTGCTGGACGAGCCGACCGCCGGGGTCGATCCCAAGGCGCGGCGCGATTTCTGGAACGAGATCCACGCGCTCGCCGCCGAAGGCCTCACGGTGCTGGTCTCGACCCACTACATGGACGAGGCCGAGCGCTGTCACGAGATCGCCTATATCGCCTACGGCCATCTGCTGGCGCACGGCACGGTGGACGAGGTCATCGCGGCCTCCGCGCTGTCGACCTGGACGGTAACGGGCGAGGATTTCAACGGACTGATGGCCGAGCTCACGGACAAGCCCGGCGTCGACATGGTGGCGCCGTTCGGCACCAGCCTGCACGTCTCCGGCCGCGACAAGGCGGCGCTCGAGGCTGCGATTGCGCCCTACCGCAGCACTGCGAAATGGCACTGGCAGCCGAGCGAGCCGTCGCTCGAAGACGTCTTCATCGATTTGATGGGGCGCTCCAAAGATAATTTCCAGGGATAACGGCCATGAGTGCGACGGATACCATCCGGAATGGCGAAACAAGGGAGCCGGGGTTCGGTTTCTGGCGGCGGAGCTATGCGATGCTGGTCAAGGAGTTCATCCAGCTCCGCCGCGACCGCGTCTCGTTCGCCATGATCATCATGCTGCCGGTCATGCAGCTGACGCTGTTCGGCTACGCCATCAACACCACGCCGCGCAATCTGCCGACTGCGGTGCTGACCCAGGAGGATACCGACCTCGGGCGTTCGATCCTGAAGGCGATGGAGAACACCGCCTATTTCCATTTCATCCGCGAGGTCCACACCGTCGACGAATTCGACGAGCTGCTGCAATCCGGCAAGGTGCTGTTCGGCGTCGAGATTCCGCGCGGCTTCGAGCGTGCGGTGCGGCGCGGCGACAGACCGGCGCTGCTGGTCGCGGCCGATGCCACCGATCCGGTCGCATCAGGCACCGCGCTCGGGACGCTCGGGCCGCTGGTGCAGTCGGCGCTGGCGCATGATTTGCACATCGGTGACCCGCCCGAAATGCCGTTCGAAATCCGCGCCCATGCCCGCTACAACCCGGCGGCGGATTCGCGCCTCAACATCGTGCCCGGCCTGGTCGGAACCATCCTGACCATGACGATGCTGATCTTCACGGCGTTGTCGGTGACGCGGGAGATCGAGCGCGGCACCATGGAGAGCCTGTTGTCGATGCCGATCAAGCCGGTCGAGGTGATGTTCGGCAAGATCATCCCCTACGTATTGGTCGGCTTCATCCAGGCCACGCTGATCATCGGCATCGGCGTTGTGCTGTTCGGCGTGCCGATCCTCGGCAGCCTGACGCTGCTCGCGCTGCTCACCACGCTGTTCATCACCACCAACCTGTCGATCGGCTACACCTTCTCGACCATCGTGCAGAACCAGCTGCAGGCGATGCAGCTCTCGATGATGTTCTTCCTGCCGAGCATCCTGCTGTCGGGCTTCATGTTTCCATTCGCGGGCATGCCGGTTTGGGCGCAGTATATCGGAGAGGGGCTGCCGTTGACCCATTTCGTGCGCATCGTCCGCGCCATCATGCTGAAGGGCGCGGCGATGGCGAACCTGCAATACGACACCATCGCGCTGGTCGCCCTGATGCTGTTCGCCATGACCGTCGCCGTGACGCGCTTCCGCCGCACGCTCGATTGAGGCTAGGATGGCTGATACGACAGAGCGTCGTTCCGGGTTCGCTTCGCGCCCCGGAACGACGGGGATGGGGGAATGACGGAATTTTCGGACAAGGGCAACGCAGCGGCAGACACGGCCGTATCCGCCGATTTCCATCACGCCCTGATGCGCGAGGTGATGACCACCGAGCTGCTCCGCATCAAGGTGCTGACCGGCACGACAATCCTGCTCGGTGTCATCAGCCTGCTGGTGCATTTCTTCGCGCCGGAGGCGGTCAGCCGCGTCTGGCACGGCAATCTCAGTCCGGTCTACGTCTTCTACGTCATCGTGCCGCTCATTGTGTTCGAGCTGTGGGTGCACGGAGCCATCAGCCGGCACATGCGCAAGGGGCGCGACCTGCCGGTGGTCAGGCGCTATGTCGGCGTGCTGGTCGAGACGTCGCTGCCGACCGTGGTGCTGGCAATGCATATCGGCAGCATGGGCCGGCAGGAGGCGCTCGGCTTTGTGGCGCCGCTGATCTACTTCGTCTTCATCATCCTGTCGACGCTGCGGCTCGATTTCTGGCTCTCGACCTTCACCGGCTTCGTCGCGGCGGCCGAGCTGTTCTACATGGCGGTGTTCTTCCATGCGGCCGATGGCGTCAACGCCGATCCCGGCATCTATTATCACGCTGCGCGCAGCACGATCGTCCTGATCTGCGGCATGCTGGCGGGTGCGGTCGGCCTGCAGCTGCGCCGGCAGTTCGCGGCCAGCATCGCGGCCGCCACCGCGCGCGACCGCATCACCAATCTGTTCGGCCAGCACGTCTCGCCGCAGGTGGTCGAGCGGTTGATGGCGGAGGGCGCCAGCACCGGGAGCGACATCCGCCGTGTCGCCGTGATGTTCGTCGATTTCCGCAGCTTCACCGCGGGCGCCCGCACGCGCTCGCCGCAGGAGGTGGTGGACCGGCTCGACGGCGCCTTTGCGGTGCTGGTCGATATCCTCGATCGCCACGGCGGCATCGTGAACAAGTTTCTCGGCGACGGCTTTCTCGCGCTGTTCGGCGCGCCGTTCGAGGCCGGCGACGCCGCGCATCAGGCGGTTGCCGCCGCGCGCGAGATGCTGGCCGCCAATGATCGCGCCAATGCGGCATCGAGCTGGCCGCTGCGCATCGGCATCGGCATCCATGTCGGCGAGGTCGTCGCCGGCAATATCGGCTCGCCCCGGCGCAAGGAATACACCGTGATCGGCGACACCGTGAACTTTGCCGCGCGGCTCGAAGCGCTTAACAAGGATCTCGGCACACAATTTTTGATTTCGTCTGCCGTGCGCGACGCGCTCGGCGAGGAGTGCAAGGACGCCGTCTCGCGCGGCGAGATCCCGGTGCGGGGTTACGAGCAGCCGGTGCCGGTCTGGCAATTGGGGTAGATGCCTGTTGTGATTGCACCGAATGCACTGAAGCGCGCGATTCCGGCCATGTTAGAATGCATGCGATTGGTCGTGAGCGACCCTGAGCACAAGGATACGCAAGATGCAGCGGCGCTATATCACCGTCGACGTTTTCACCGACCGCGCCTTTGGCGGCAATCCGCTCGCCGTGGTGCTCGACGCCGAAGGGCTATCGACGGAAGAGATGCAGGCGATCGCGACCGAGTTCAACTATTCCGAGACGACCTTCGTGCTGCCGCCGCAGGACAAGGCCAACGACGCCCAGGTTCGCATCTTCACGGTGCGCTCGGAAATTCCGTTCGCCGGCCATCCCAATGTCGGCACCGCGTTCGTGCTGGCGGGCCAGGAGGCGAAGCCGCCGGCGCGGCTGAGGTTCGAGGAGAAGGCGGGCCTGGTGCCGGTCGAGATCCTCTCCGACGGAGGCAGGGTGATTGGCGCCGAGCTGACGGCACCACAGCGGCTGGAGCGGACCAACGTGGTGAGTGCGGCCGACGCGGCCGCCTGCCTGTCGCTGTCGGCCGACGACGTGAAGACCGATCGTCATGCGCCGCAAGTCGTCTCGGTGGGCCTGCCGTTCCTGGTGGTGGAGATCGCCTCGCGCGAGGCGCTGAAGCGGGCGCGGCCGGACGCCGCGGCGTTTGCCCGGGCGCTGGCGCAGATCGGCCGCGACGTCGTCTATTTCTACACGCGTGATGTGCCGGCAGGCGAGCAGCCGCTCGATTTGCAGGCGCGCATGTTTCATCCGGGCGCGAGCGGCCTGTCGGAAGATCCCGCAACCGGCAGCGCGACTGCGGCCTGCGCGGCGCTGCTTGCCGATATCGATCCGGCGCGTGACGGCGAATTGCGGCTGCGGATCGGGCAGGGCGTCGACATGGGCCGGCCAAGCCTGCTGCTGACGCGGGTCCGCAAGCAGGACGGCGCGATCAAGTCGGTGCATGTCGGCGGCGGTTGCGTCAAGATGATGGAAGGAACGGTGAGCGTGCCGGGTGAGGGCGGCTAGACCTGCGGTGCAGCGAGGTTCTCGATCTTGATCCCGTCGCGCTCCTCGATGATCTCGGCGATCCAGCGGCGGTGGCAGTGTTCGTGGTTGCGCTCGTAGCAGAGGATGCAGACCGGGCCGGACTGCTTCACCAGCGCCGACAACTCGTCGAGCTCTTCCCTGGCCTGCGCCGTCTTCAGGTGCGCCGCATAGATCTTGTGCAGCAGCGCATATTGCCCGCTGCGCGCCGCCTCCCGTCCGCTCTTCGGCGTGCCGAGGCCGCGCAGGTGGACGTAGCCGATGCCGCGTTCGTCGAGGCCCGCCGCGAGCTGGCTCTTGGAGAAGCCGGGGCGGCGCGAGGAGGCGACCGCGCGGACGTCGACCAGGAGCTTGACGCCGGCGTGCTCGAGTTCGTCGAGCACGGCCTTGGACGGCGTCTGCTCGTAGCCGATGGTGAACAGCCTCGCTGCCTTCGCCATCGGCTCTCCCTCACTTCACCCGTTCGATCAGTTCCATCGCGCCTGCGGGCGCGCGAACCTTGCCTTCGTGGATCACGTAAGCGAACACGTCGCGCGGGGCTTTCTTCGGCGCGGTCTTGTCGACCTTCGGCAGATCGTCGGGCTCGCCGCCGCCGGCCCAGTCCTGAAACCGCTTGGCCCAGGCGTCGAGCTGCTTCGGCGGATAGCAGGTCTTCAGTTCGTCATTGCCCTTCTGCAGCCGGGCATAGACGAAGTCGCTGGCGAGATCGGCAATCGCCGGATATTTGCCGTGCTCGGCGAACACCACGGGCACTTCGAACTGGCGCAGCAGCGCGATGAATTCGGGTACGCAAAAGCTGTCGTGACGGACCTCGACGACATGGCGCAGCGCGCGGCCGTCGAGCTTGCGCGGCAGCAGCTCGAGGAACTTGCCGAAGTCGGCGCCGTCGAACTTCTTGGTCGGCGCGAACTGCCAGAGCACCGGGCCGAGCCGGTCCTTGAGCTCCAGCACACCCGAATCATAGAACCGCTTCACCGAATCGCCGGCTTCGGCGAGCACGCGGCGGTTGGTGGCGAAGCGCGGCCCCTTCAGCGAGAAGATGAAGCCGTCGGGCACCTCGCTGGCCCATTTGCGAAAGCTCTCCGGCTTCTGCGAGCCGTAATAGGTGCCGTTGATCTCGATCGAGGTCAGCTTCGAGGCGGCGTAGGACAGCTCCTTCGCCTGCGTGAGCTTCTCCGGATAGAACACGCCGCGCCAAGGCTCGAAGGTCCAGCCGCCGATGCCGATATAGATATTGCCTGCGTCCGTCTTGGTCGCCTTGGTGGGAGCTTTGGCCACGACTGCACTCATCGCGAGGAAGGGGGAACAGGGATCGAGAGTAGTCAAAATAATCGTGATTGGCCAGTTTGCCAGATGAGCGTGGGGGTGCTTATCGTGGTTGTCGCTCTTCGCTACGATGCGCCAGAATGGAGAACAACAATGCGCATGTTGGTTGCGGTCGCCCTATTGATCACGTCCTCCGCTGCCATATCGTCTGCTGCGATGGCCGACGAGGTCGACGATGCCCACAAGCTCGCGATCACCGGCCGCGACGCCTACTGGAATTGTCTCGCCCGCGAATATCCCCGCGACAGCAACAAGACGATGTCCGACCAGGAGTTCATCGCGCTGATCGCCAATGTCTGTCCCTCGGAGCGGCAGAACTTCCGGGTGTCGCTGATCGACTTCCTGTCGCTGCAATTTCCGAAGCAGGATGGCGACGCCAATCTGACGACGGCCAATCGCGCGATCGAGCTGGCGCAGAAGGACATCGTGACCGCCTTCACCCGGCGCAAGGCCGCGGCGAAATAGGTTCCCAAATCCTGTTGCGGCCGGCCGATTTTTGATATCAATCCGGCCAGGCGAGGGGATGATCGGGATGAACTCACAATCGACGGCAGGCTTTTTGGGCGTAGTGGTCGCAGCCATCGTGCTGGCGGCGGCGTTCATCTATGGGCCGTCGCCGAGCCAACTCCATAACCCGACCCAGCCTGGAGCGGCGCGGCCGCAGGCGGCTCCCGCTGAGGCCGCGCCGGCGGCCCCGGCGCCGCGCGGCCCGGTGATCCGGGAAGTCCCGAACAACTAACCCACCTGCCCCTTGCGGACCGCATGGGGGCTTCCTATCTGGCTCATAACGGCGACGTTGCAGCTTCAGGGCTTCGGCGCTGGGACGACCACCACATTGTTTGGCTGCGCCGGATGTACGCGCGCCCCTTTGTTCGTGGTCGTTGGCATTTTCAGGGGCATTTTGCCCCGTTTTCCCGCTTCCCGAGACAGCGTTTGGGCCGGCCCGCCTTGGCAGCGGGGGAGGCTGCGGCTATACGCTGGCGCTCATGAATGACGCCATCAAGCTAGGCCCCGAGACCTCGTCGCAGGCAGCAAGTCTGCCGCAGCTTTCGGTGGTCGTCCCGACCTTCAACGAACGCGACAATGTCACGGTACTGTACCGTCGGCTCGACGCGACCCTGAAGGACGTGTCCTGGGAAGTCATCTTCGTCGATGACAATTCGCCCGACGGAACCTGGGACGTGGTGCGCGCGCTGGCGCGGAAGGATTCCCGCGTACGCTGCATCCGCCGGATCGGCCGGCGCGGTCTGTCCGGCGCCTGCATCGAGGGCATCCTGGCATCGAGTGCGCCCTATGCCGCGGTCATGGACGCCGACCTCCAGCATGACGAGACCCAGCTCCCGAAGATGGTGGCACTGCTGCAGAGCGGCGAGGCCGAGCTCGTGGTCGGCAGCCGCTACATCGAGGGCTACAAGGCCGACGGCTTCAATAAGCAGCGCGCCGGCGCCAGCGCGTTTGCCACCGAGATCGCGCGCCGCGCGCTGAAGGTCGAGATCGCCGATCCCATGAGCGGCTTCTTCATGATCCGCCGCGACGGTTTCGAGCAGCTTGCGCCGCAACTGTCCACTCAGGGCTTCAAGATCCTGCTCGACGTCGTGGCGACGGCGGAGGGCAAGCTTCGCGCGGTCGAAATTCCCTATACGTTCGGTGCCCGCCAGCATGGCGAGAGCAAGCTCGACTCCATGGTCGCGCTCGACTTCCTCGGCCTGGTGCTGGCGAAGCTGACCAATGATCTGATCTCGCTGCGCTTCATTCTGTTCGCCGCCGTCGGCGGGCTCGGCCTGCTGGTGCATCTCATGGTGCTGTTCATCTCGCTGGAGCTGTTCAAGGCGCCATTCCCGGAGGCCCAGGCCACCGGCGCGATCGTCGCCATGACTAGCAACTTCATCCTCAACAATTTCCTGACCTATCGCGACCAGCGGCTGAAGGGGTTTGGCATCCTGCGCGGCCTGCTGCTGTTCTATCTGGTCTGCAGCGTCGGCCTGCTCGCCAATGTCGGCGTCGCGTTCTCGGTCTACGACCAGGAGCCGATCTGGTGGCTTGCGGGCGCGGCCGGTGCGCTGATGGGCGTGGTCTGGAACTACGCGATGTCCGGGCTGTTCGTCTGGCGCAAGCGATGACGGTGGCATGAACCCGAACGAGGCGCGGCTCGCCCGGAACACCGCGCTTGCGGTGTGCGCGCTGGTCGTGCTGCGGCTGGCGGCTGCCGCATGGACGCCGCTGACCTTCGACGAAGCCTACTACTGGATGTGGTCGAAGGCGCTCGCCGGCGGCTATTATGACCATCCGCCGATGGCGGCCGTGGTGATCCGGCTCGGCACCATGATCGCGGGCGACACGCCGTTCGGCGTGCGGCTGGTGTCGATCCTGCTCGCGCTGCCGATGAGCTGGGCGATCTACCGTGCGGCCGAAATCCTGTTCGGCGGCGACCGCATCGCCGCCAGCGCAACGGTCCTGCTCAATGTCACGCTGATGGCCGCCGTCGGCACATTGATCGTGACGCCGGATGCGCCGCTGCTGGTTGCCGCCAGCTTCCTGCTGTACGCGCTCGCAAAGGTACTGGAGAGCGGCCGCGGCGCCTGGTGGCTTGCGGTCGGCGCCAGCGCCGGGGCGGCGCTGCTGTCAAAATACACGGCGCTGTTCTTTGGTCCGGCGATCCTGATCTGGCTTGCGATGGTGCCGAAGCTGCGGCGCTGGTATCTCTCGCCCTGGCTCTATCTCGGCGGCCTGGTTGCGGCCGGCCTGTTCGCGCCGGTCATCCTCTGGAATGCCGATCACCAATGGGTGTCGTTCATCAAGCAGATGGGCCGCGCCCGGATCGAGGATTTCCGGCCGACCTACATCGCCGAGCTGATCCCGACGCAGTTTGCTTTCGCGACGCCGCTGGTCTTCATCCTCGGCGTGATGGGCCTCTATGCGCTCTCCCGGCGCCGCGCCGGCGCGATGGCCGCACGGGTGCTGGTCAGCACGATGTTCTGGACCATCGTGGTCTACTTCACCTGGCACGCGCTGCATGCGCGGGTCGAGGCCAACTGGTTCGCGCCGGTTTATCCGGCCTTTGCGGTGGCGGCCGCGGTCGCCGCGATCCAGGTGCAGTGGGCGCCGCGCGAGCAGCGCATGATCGACTTCTGCCGCCGTTGGGCCGCGCCCGTCGGCGTCGTGCTGTTCGCGCTGCTGATCGTGCAGGCCAACACCGGTTTGCTCTCGGGGTACCGCCGCGACGCCACCGTGCGCAGCGTCGGTGTCGGCTGGCAGGAGCTGGCCAACGAGATCGAGGCGGCGCGCGTGCGGTCCGGCGCGACCTGCGTGCTGGCGGCGGACTACGGCACCACCGGCTGGCTTGCCTTCTATCTCCCCAAAGGCACCTGCGTCGCCCAGCAGAGCCAGCGCATTCGCTGGGTCAACATGCCCGAGCCGAGCGCGGCGCAGCTGGCCGGCAAGCTGCTGTACGTGCATGAGGTCGAGCAGGCGATGCCGGCCTCGGTGCGCGACAACTTCGCTCATGTCGAAACCATTGCCGAGGCCAAGCGCATGCGTGGGTCGTTGATTGTTGAGACGTATGCGCTTGAGCTACTGGAAGGTCCAAAGGGCGACGTCCTTGACCGCTCGCCGCCGCCGGAACTGCAGTAAAGCTACCGCCGTTGAATGTCGGATCGTCCGGTTCCGGCTCGTCTTCCAGGGAGCCTGTCAACCACACGAGGTTCCGATATGACCAGTTCCATCCTCAAGCCTGCCGCCGAGCTCGCCAAGACCAACGTCACGCGCTTTCCCAACGAGAGCGTCGAGTATCGTCGCGCGCGCCAGGCGCTGCTCGTCGAAGAGATCGAGCTGCGCCGGCATATCGCGCGCGTGGCCGAGCTGCGCCGCGCTTTGCCGCCGGGCGGCGAGGTAACCAGGGCCTATGAGTTCACCGGCGAGGCCGGTGTGGCGTCGCTCGGCGATCTGTTCGGCAACAAGCAGACACTCATCATCTACAGCTACATGTTCGGCCCGCAGCGCGAGAAGCCGTGTCCGATGTGCACGTCGTTCATGGGCACATGGGAAGAGAAGCTGCCCGACATCGAGCAGCGCGTGTCGTTCGTGTTCGTGGCGCGCTCGCCGATCGCACGGCTGATCGAGGCAAAAAAGGCGCGCGGCTGGACGCGTCACAAGATCTACTCGGATGCGTCGGGTGACTACACGCGCGACTATGTCAGCAAGGATGACAGCGACCTGCCCGGCTACAATGTCTTCACACGCCACAACGGCACGCTGCGTCATTTCTGGGCCGGCGAAATGGGGGCGGGCACGATGGACCCTGGCCAGGACCCGCGCGGCGCGCCGGACATGGATCCGCTCTGGACCGTGCTCGACACCACGCCCGAAGGACGTGGCACGGACTGGTATCCGAAGCTCGCCTATTGAGGAGATGGTTTTTGCGCGATCCCCGCGTGATTACGGGGGCGATCGGCAAGGAAATTCTCCCTGACTTCATGCCGGCATGCTGCGGCTGGAGCAGCCTGCCGGAGTGTCTCATCGCGGGACACAAAAGCCGCTTTGGCGGTCCAATGTCATCTTAAAAAAGCCCTACGCCACAGGCACTTCCCGCGTTGCAGGGGATCGCATCCGGTTAAGTCGCATTTAACTAAAAGTCGCCTTAATGGCCGTCTGTGCCCCCGCGCGACGTTGAGCCGAACATCGTTCGACCTGGCGTCGAGTGAGGGACAAAGGTGGACCTGTTTTGAGCGCCGGGTGTATGGGTACGAGTGCGAGTGCGTGTGTTCTTGGGGCGCCGAGCCGCAAGAAATCCTCCCGAAAAATTCTCCCACAGCATTTCCTCGGCAGCGCCGCGGTGGCGGGGCTGGTGCTTGGCTGCGCCTGGACCGTCTATGCCAACATCTTTGCGGCGAGCGTCTATCCATCAGTCGGCAATGCGTCGTTTGATGCGCCGGTGGTGAAGCGGCCCGTGGCGGTCGCCGCGCGGCCCACTCCCGCGTTCAACGAGGTGTTCGCGTCCTTGACGCCCGCGGCCCCCGCGAAGGCCGGGATCGCGAAGTCGGAAGCACCGGCACCTTCGCCTATGTTTAACGATCGGTTTGCGGCCGCCTCGCCCGAGGGCGTCGCGTCGAGCGTCGTGGCCGACGCCGCATCGCAGATCGACCCGATCAAGCAGGCCGCCGCGCCCAAGGTCGCCGAAGCGGCGAGGGCGGTGGCCACCGCTGAACTCGCCGAGACATCGAAGCCGTTGCCGGCGCCGAAGTCGATCGAGACCGCCAGGAAGCAAGCCGCCGCCAATCTGAAGGTAGCGCTCAACGATCCCTCTGCGACGGTTCAGCCCAAGACGGCGGAGAAGGCAACCGAGGCGAAGCCTCTCGAGGCCAAGCAGGCGACGAAATCCGGTGGCGTCCGCGACATGGCGGCGCGCGCCAAGGCCGCGGTGATGTCGATTGCATCGAGCGAGCGGCAGACCATGGTCGAGAAGCTGTGGGGCAAGCGCGAGTCGAGCGGCGGACTGCTCTCCTTCGCCTCGGCCGACGCCAATGTCACCGGCAGCATCCCGTCGACACTGGACCAGAACCCGATGCTCGGCGGCTCGCCGCCCTATGACCGCCAGACCGCGGTCTACGACATCTCGGCCAGGACCGTGTACCTGCCTGACGGCACCCGCCTCGAGGCGCATTCCGGCCTCGGCTCCAGGCTCGACGATCCCAGGTCCTCGCATCTGAAGATGGTCGGCGTGACGCCGCCGCACATTTACGAGCTCAAGCCGCGCGAGGCGCTGTTCCACGGCGTGCCGGCGCTGCGCCTCAATCCGATCGGCGGCGAGGGCAAGATCTTCAACCGCGACGGCCTGCTCGCGCACACCTTCATGCTCGGCCCGAACGGCGATTCCAACGGCTGCGTCTCGTTCAAGGACTATTACGCGTTCCTCGACGCCTACCGCAACAAGGGCATCCGCCGTCTCGCGGTGCTCGCCAAGATTCAGTAGGCGCTCTTCTTCCGGACGGTTCGCTGCCCCGTTGCGCGGCGCGATTCCAGCTCCATCTGGAACTGAAGGCCATTGTCGCTATACTGCGCTGATCCAGGGCGAGTCCAAGCTCGGCAACGGATCTGGTGCAAAGCGAACATGTCTCCCACGCCGCCTATTGAAACTCCACCGCCCATCGCGACCGAAGCGTTCGTCGATGCCGCCGCGGCCGTTGCCCGTCTCGAAGAGATCTACGAGCGCAACACCGGCTTCCTGCGCAATCGCTTTGAGGCCTATGTCAATGGCGCCGTTGTCACCACGCGGGTGCGCGCGCATTATCCGTTCGTCCGCATCACGACCTCGTCGCATGCCCGGCTCGATTCGCGGCTTGCCTACGGCTTTGTCGCAGGGCCGGGTATCCACGAGACCAGCATCACGCGGCCGGATATTTTCCGGACCTATCTCACCGAGCAGATCGGGCTCCTGATCAAGAACCACGGCGTGGCGGTCGAGATCGGCGAATCCAACGAGCCGATTCCGATCCATTTCGCCTACCGGCGGGACATCAATATCGAGGCGGCGCTGACCATCGCCGACAGTTCGGCGTTCACGCGATCGCTGCGCGACGTCTTCGATACGCCCGATCTCGCCGCGATGGACGACGCGATCGCCGACGGGACGTTCGAACTGACGCCCGGCACGCCCGAGCCGCTGGCTTTGTTCCGCGCCGCGCGGGTCGATTACTCCTTGCGCCGGCTCTATCACTACACGGGCACCGATCCCGAGCATTTCCAGAATTTCGTGATCTTCACGAACTACCAGTTCTACGTCGATGCCTTCGTACAGCTCTCCCAGCAGCGCCTTACCTCGGGCGAGGCTGGCCTCGAGGCCTTCGTGGCGCCTGGCAATGTGATCACGCGCAACGCGCAGCTCGGCGGCGGCACGACGGGGACCGCATTCGAGCGCGTCCCGCAGATGCCGGCGTTTCATCTCGTCGAGCCCGGGTATCGCGGCATCAGCCTGATCAATATCGGGATCGGTCCATCCAATGCGCGCAACATCACCGATCACGTCGCGGTGCTGCGGCCGCATGCCTGGCTGATGATCGGGCATTGCGCAGGTCTCAGGAATACGCAGCGGCTCGGCGACTACGTGCTCGCCCATGGCTATGTCCGCGAGGATCACGTGCTCGATCACGAGCTGCCGCTGTGGGTGCCGATCCCCGCGCTTGCGGAAATGCAGGTCGCACTCGAGGAAGCGGTCGGCGAGGTGACCGGACTCTCCGGCTTCGAGCTCAAGCGGCTGATGCGCACCGGCACGGTCGCCAGCGTCGACAATCGCAATTGGGAGATCAGCGGGCCGCAGGTGATCCGGCGCATGTCGCAATCGCGCTCCATCGCGCTCGACATGGAATCGGCGACGATCGCCGCCAACGGCTATCGCTTCCGCGTGCCCTACGGCACGCTGCTGTGCGTCTCCGACAAGCCGCTGCATGGCGAGATCAAGCTCGCGGGCATGGCGAGCGAATTCTACCGCCAACGTGTCGGCCAGCACCTCGAGATCGGCCTCAGGGCGCTGGAGCGGCTCAAGCAGCAGGAAACCGAGCGGCTGCATTCGCGCAAGCTGCGCAGCTTTGCCGAGGTCGCGTTTCAGTAGCTCCGTGGAACTTTTGGGTTCCGCAGTTCTACGGTCGGACCATGCGCATTTTGCTATTGCGTCCGGCGGCGCATTTGCCTCTAACTTCTCGGAGTACTGCTGCAGAAAATTCCGCCTTACGGTCAAGCGTTTGGAGTTTGTTTTTTGAGAGCGTATCCGAGTGGGTTAGTTGGGTGTCGTTTCACTATGGGTCACCGCCGGTGAATGCTTCCGGCGGCAATGGTAATCGCCTTCTCGCAACACTGCCGGCGGCGGACCTGGATCTGTTGCGTCCCGAGCTCGAGACGGTTGCGCTCGATCAGGATGCGATCCTGGCGCGCGCAGGTGACGAGATCGACTACGTCTTCTTCCCCCATAGCGGGGCGATCACGCTGATGATCGACATGGCAGACGGGCACACAGTTGCGACCGGCGTGGTCGGGCGCGAAGGGGCGGTGGGCAGTCTTTCGGTGCTCGGGTCGTCCCCGTCGGGTATCACCGCAGTCGTTCGTGCTGCGGGCGCCGCCTCGCGAATTTCGGCGCCGCGCTTTCATGCCGCTTTCGGACGCAGTGCCGCGATCCGGCAGGCGATGCAAAAGCACATCAGGTCGATGCTGATCCAGTTCCAGCTCGGCTCCGCCTGCAATGCGCTGCACCCGGTCGAGGCCCGGATGGCGCGCTGGCTGCTCCAGCTTCGCGACCATGTCGACAGCGACGTCCTGCCGCTGACCCAGCAGGCGCTGTCGCAAATCCTAGGCGTGCGACGAACGACGGTGACGCTCTTGATGCGCAATCTGCGCACCCGCGGCGCAATCAGGTCCGATCAACGAGGCCGGATCGAGATCGACAGGTCGCGGCTCTCGGCGGCGGCGTGCGAATGCCATCGCGTCATGCGTCTTGAAGCCGAGGAGATCTTCTCGGACAATAAGGCCCGATCTCGCGCGGCGGCCCTCACCGACAATCCGCGCATCTCCGAAACCGAAACGGACGACGCACTGTGAGCGCGGTTGAGGCGCGATCAGCTTCTCCGTCGCCGATCAAGCCTCTGTGCAGGGGCGGATGCCGTCTCCAGCTTCGCAATTTCGCGCAGCACCTTCGCCGTCTGGCGCAATTCATTGCGCTCCGGTCCAGGCTTCAGCCGTCGCGCCTCGTCGAGAAAGTCCTTGGCCTGCAATAGCCAGGTGGATGTTTCCGTTGCGATCTGCATGCGCGCCATGGTGTCCCTCCATCGCGATCATCAATGGTCGGTGTCGTCGTTCAGGCAGGCGCGCCGGCGGCGCGGCGCCGCACGCGGATGCTTGGCTCCTCCACCCAGGCGTCCCGCGCGAACCAGGCGTGATCAGTGCGGCAGAATGGGCAATGGGTGCGTGAGAAGAATACCGTGCTGCGTCTAAAGCTCTCGCGATCGGTCCGGATGCCGGTGGAAATCGCGTGTCCGGTTTGCGGACATTTGACCATGAGCATGTCCATGTGAGCCTCCCTCGATATTGCTTTTCTGCTCTTGTCAAAAAGCGCCGGCCGGTTGGATTGGGCCTCTGTCGGTGCGGTGACTTGGGGCATCGCGCACCTGCGGCGGTCGACTGAGCATCGGGCAGTGGGGGCTGCGTGCTCGTCGCTGGGCTTGTTCCAACCGGCCGGATCCCTCCTCTGACGAATCCTCGACGTGAATTGATCGCCGCTTTCTAGCCGGCTTGGTGGAAAACCCTGGCGAAGTGCTTCTTGACCGGCTCGCTTGTTTCCGTGGCAAGCTTCTGGCCAAGCGCCCACAGTTCCTTGTTCTGGTCGGATGCCATATCAAAGGCCTTGCGGGCGTGCTCAGTGGACAAGGTCAAGACATCGGTCGCTGACTTGCTGCCGAGCAGGTGGACGAAGAAATCGAGCGCGGAGGCGGCATTGGCGTGTGAGATTTCGAACACCTTGAGCCCGTAGTCTGTCGCGCCTCGCGCGTTGCATGAATACGCTTCGCCCAACGCCTCCGTCATCTGCTTCGACGCGGCCTGCGCGCGGACAAGACCTTGTTCGGCAAGATCGCCGATCGCACCGGGCAGGGCGACCCTCGGGAAATCCAGTAACGGCATTCCGAAGATATTCGTGCCGTTCGTTGTGACTTTCATCTCACTTTCACTCAAGGCGCAGTCCCCTTCTCAAGCGAAGGCCTTCCCCGCAACGCTCGCTCGCGTCACGAGAGCTGACGCTCCGTGTTCGATTCAGATGATGGGTAAGCCGATCCAGTCCCGACGCTACTGTGCGGGATGAAGGCCGGACTGTCGGTTCGGTTTGCGACTCTCGCAAAATATTTTTTTCAAGTTGTCAACTTAAACCAACGTATGTTTGCAGGGGGGCCGTGCATGTCTGTGGATATCGTGGGCAGCAGAAAACTTTTTCCTCAGCGGCAGGTTGTGCCAAGCGGACGCATGAGCTGCGCTGTGGAAGGGGTCAGGGTGGTTTGCCCGTAAGCAAAAACGCCGGCATCGCTGACGGGTCTTGCATTCCTCGCCGGCTCGACGATCCGCGCGGGTGTATTCGGGGTGCACTACCGAGGTTCGTGTCCGCCGCTGCGATCACACCGTCATCGTCTTGCGCATCTGCATCTCGATGCCTACGGCGGCCCTAATGTGCGGCCGGGCCTGCATGCGCGCGAGATAGTCGGCGAGATCGGGCCATTGCGCGAGATCGACACCGGCGTGGCGAAGCAGCATCAGCGCCCAGGCCAGATAGCCGTCCGCGACCGTGAAGCTGTTGCCGACGAGGAATTCGCGGTTTGCGAGGTGCGCCGCGGCGACCGCCACGGTTTGCCCGATCCGTTCGCGCGCGCCGGCCTTCGATGCATCGTCCTTGTACCAGAAGGTCGGAAACAGGAAGCCTTTGTGGATCTCGGTGCCGATGAAGCTCAGCCATTCCTGCAAGCGATAGCGGTCCGGGTCGGCCGGCAGCGGCGCGAGACCGAGCCCGGGCTTCCGATCGGCGATATACTGCAGCACGGCCGCGCTTTCGGTCAGCCGCTCGCCGTTCTCAAGCACAAGTACCGGCACCGCGCCCTTCCGGGACACCGCGCGAAAATCGCTGTCGTCGTCCAGCACCTTCTTGGTCCAGATATGGGCCAGGTGGTAACGCGCCTCGATGCCAGCTTCCATCAACGCGATGCGGCTGGCGAGCGAGCAGGCCATGGGAAAGAAATAGAGCTGCAGCATATTGCATCCTCAGGCGAGAGCGTCGCCGCGCGCGATGATCGCGAAGCGGTCGGACAGCTCGGCGAGCGCGACGTCGTGAATGAGCCTTGCCGCAATCGTGCCGCCGACACCGTCCGGCAGGTCGCGGGTGGCGCAGCTGTCGGCATCAACAGTGGTGCGGAAGCCGAGATCGAGCGCGGCGCGGGCCGTCGAGCTCACGATCTCACCCGCCCGCGGCTCCAGCGGTGCGACGATCGCGCCACGCTCGGCGGTGCGATCAAACAGGCTTCCCGGCTGTCCCTTGTGCGCGATGTGGATGATCGCGGCGCCGCTTTCCCGCGCGCGCACGAGCAATGCGGTTGCGCGCGCAATCGCGGGATTGGCGTCGGGCAAAGCCAGGGGACCCGCGAGATATTCGTTCTGGATATCGATCAGCACCAGGCAGGCCTCGCCGAGGCGGGGCGGGGTGAGGTCGATACCGGCAAGCTGCATCAAGGTTTTAGCTGCGGTCATGGTCCTGAGATCTCCAGCGGACGGGTCGCCGAAATATAGCCGCGGACCTGCCTGCTGTTATGCAGGGATATTGCAGCCGGTGGCTGCGTTATTGCAGGAAGGCCAGGCACGATGTAGCCTGCGGCCATGAATTGGGACGACCTTCGCATCATCGCGGCCGTCAGGGACGAGGGCACCTATGCCGGCGCCAGCGCGCGGCTGCGCATCGACGAGACCACTGTCGGACGCAGGCTGGCGCGGATCGAGCGCGCGCTCGGCCTGCGCCTGTTCGAGGCCGCCGACGGCGTCCGCAGGCCGACCCGGCAGTGCGATGTGGTGCTGGCGCATGTCCAGGCAATGGCTGCGCATGCCGAGGAGATCGGCCGGATCGGCGAAAGCCTGCCTGGGCCAGTCGGCCGGCTGCGCATCGCTTCCACCAATGCGATCGCGGAGGAGGTGCTGGCGCCGCGCGCAAGTGAATTGCTGCGCGCCCATCCAGGGCTGACGCTGCAATTCCTGACCTCGAGCGAGAACGTAAAATTCTCGCGCTGGGAGGCCGATCTCGCGATCCGCCTGCGCAAGCCCGACAAGGGCGACTTCGCGATCTCGAAACTCGCCGAAGTCCGGCTGTATTTCTTCGAGCCGGTCGCGACAACAACGGGAGAAGCGGTGACGTGCGCCTATCCGGATGAGCTCGGAGGAATTCCGGAAATGCAGTTCCTGCGCGCAAGGCGACTTCGCGCACGCTGTGTGACCGACAATGTCCGTATCATCCGCAGGCTCATCCAGTCGCATCACGCGGCCGGCGTGCTGCCGGAGCATAGTTGCGTGGATCTGCTGGCCGACCGCCGTCTGCGCGCCACGCTATTGCCGAAGCGACGTGACGTCTGGCTCCTGGTGCAAAGCCATCTCACGCGCGACGCGGCGACGCGCATCACCATCGAGTGGCTGCGTGCCTGCTTTCAGGATGTCGCGCACAGCGGGTAGTGGAAGCAGGGTGTCGATTTGCTTTCATTCCGGGCTCACGCTTCGCGTGCCCCGGAATGACGAAACCCCAAAAGCAAAAACCCCGGCATTGCTGCCGGGGTTTTGCATTTCGTGAATTGCCCGAGTGGCTGGACTTAGAAGTCCATGCCGCCCATGCCGCCGCCCGGAGGCATCGCGGGGCCGCCGGCGTTCTTCTTCGGCAGCTCGGCAACCATCGCTTCCGTGGTGATCAGCAGCGCGGCAACCGAGGCAGCGTTCTGGATCGCAGTACGGACGACCTTGGTCGGGTCGATGATGCCCTTCTTGACGAGGTCGGCATAGTCGCCGGTCTGGGAGTCGAAGCCGTAGTTATAGGCCTTGTTCTCCAGGATCTTGCCGACGATGACCGAACCGTCTTCACCGGCGTTGATCGCGATCTGGCGGGCGGGAGACGACAGCGCCTTGCGCACGATCTCGACGCCGGTCTTCTGGTCGTCGTTCTTGGTGCGCAGGCCCTTGAGCTGCTCGGAAGCACGGAGCAGGGCGACGCCGCCGCCCGGAACAATGCCTTCCTCGACAGCCGCGCGGGTCGCATGCATCGCGTCATCAACGCGATCCTTGCGCTCCTTCACCTCGACCTCGGTCGCGCCGCCGACGCGGATCACCGCGACGCCGCCTGCGAGCTTGGCGAGACGCTCCTGCAGCTTCTCACGGTCGTAGTCCGAGGTGGTCTCCTCGATCTGCGCCTTGATCTGGGCAACGCGGGCGTCGATGTCGGACTTCTTGCCGGCGCCGTTGACGATCGTGGTGTTTTCCTTGTCGATCATCACCTTCTTGGCGCGGCCGAGCATCTGCAGCGTGACGTTCTCGAGCTTGATGCCGAGGTCTTCCGAGATGGCCTGGCCGCCGGTCAGGATCGCGATGTCCTGCAGCATGGCCTTGCGGCGATCGCCGAAGCCCGGAGCCTTGACGGCCGCGACCTTCAGGCCGCCACGCAGGCGGTTGACGACGAGGGTGGCGAGGGCTTCGCCTTCGACGTCCTCAGCGACGATGACCAGCGGCTTGCCGGTCTGCACCACGGCCTCGAGCAGCGGCAGCAGCTCGTTCAGCGAGGAGAGCTTCTTCTCGTTGATCAGGATGTAGGCGTCGTCCATCTCAACGCGCATCTTGTCGGCGTTGGTGACGAAGTAGGGCGAGATGTAGCCGCGGTCGAACTGCATGCCCTCGACGACGTCGAGCTCGGTCTCGAGCGACTTGGCTTCCTCGACCGTGATCACGCCCTCGTTGCCGACCTTCTTCATGGCGTCGGCGAGGAACTTGCCGATCTCGGCATCGCCGTTGGCCGAAATGGTGCCGACCTGGGCGATCTCCTCGTTCGAGGTGACCTTCTTCGAGTTCTTCTGGAGGTCCGCAACGACGGCTTCGACCGCGAGGTCGATACCGCGCTTCAGGTCCATCGGGTTCATGCCGGCGGCAACCGACTTGGCGCCTTCACGCACGATCGCCTGGGCGAGCACGGTGGCGGTGGTGGTACCGTCGCCGGCCGCGTCAGCGGACTTGGAGGCGACTTCGCGCACCATCTGCGCGCCCATGTTCTCGAACTTGTCCTCGAGCTCGATCTCCTTGGCGACGGTGACGCCGTCCTTGGTGATGCGGGGAGCGCCGAACGACTTCTCGAGCACGACGTTGCGGCCCTTCGGGCCGAGCGTGACCTTCACCGCATTGGCGAGGATGTCGACGCCGCGCAGCATCTTGTCGCGCGCATCGACGGAGAATTTGACTTCTTTAGCTGCCATCTGAATTTTTCCTTGGAATGGTTTTACCCTGGAGGAATCTTGGGAAGGAGGAGGCGCTTAGGCTGCCTTCTTCTTGGAAGCGGGGACGTCGAGCACGCCCATGATGTCGCTTTCCTTCATGATCAGCAGGTCTTCACTGTCGATCTTGACCTCGGTGCCGGACCACTTGCCGAACAGGACGCGGTCGCCGACCTTGATGTCGATGGGGATCAGCTTGCCAGCTTCGTCGCGGCCACCCGGGCCGACGGCGATGACTTCGCCCTGCGAGGGCTTTTCCTTGGCACTGTCCGGAATGATGATGCCGCCAGCGGTCTTCTCTTCGGCGTCGATACGCTTGACCACGACGCGGTCGTGAAGCGGACGGAATTTCATGCAGTCCTCCTAAACGTTTGTAGATGCTGTAGATTTTTGGAGTGTTAGCAGTCCAGTCCAGCGAGTGCCAGACGGGCTGCGCAGGAGATAGGCCAAGCCGTGGCGGCGGGCAAGTGCCTCTAGCAGAAAAATTGGCACTCGTGGGTGTCGCCTGCCACGATCATTTCGGCATCCTTAATGCCGCCCGCAGGCCCGCCAAGGCTATTAGCAGATGCGGTAAGCTGCTGCCAACGCAAGAAATTTCAACAACCTATTAAACATTTAGGCTTGAGATGGGTTAGTCGCGTGCGTCACATTTCTCTCATGTGAGCGCATCCATTGCCGGTGGTCCGGCGGGGGTCGGCCGCCTTGTGAATGCGCTCCGTCACAGGAGGTTGGCATGGTCTCGCGAGTTGGTGGGGTTGTTTCCGACGATTTCCGGAAGCAGTTGCTGGGGTATGGACTGACGACGGCGCAAATCCTCTATCGGATGCCGGACCATCCCTCGTTGCTGCAAACCTATGTCTGGCAGAACTACGACCTGTTTCCGAAATTTCCGGCGCTGCAGGATTTCCTCGCCTTCTGGCAGCAGAAGCTCGAGGGCCCGCTGTTTTCGGTGACGGTGGCGCATTCCAAGCTGGTGAAGCCGGCCGAGTTGCGCGCCGTCGAAGGCGTGTTCCGGCTGCATTGATCCGCAAAGGGGGCGGGGCGTCGCCTGCGCCTTTGCCCACCTCGCGCGGCGCGACTTGTGTTAGCCTTCGCCCGTCACAAAAAGACGGGAGGCGAACAATGGCCAAGAAGACGGCATCGAGATCCGCAGCCAAGACCGCGGTGAAGAAGAAATGGTCGGGGCTTGGCGCCGGCGCCAAGAAATCTTCCGCGCGCAAGACCATCAAGTCCAAGGGCCGCGTCACCGCCGCGAAGAAGGGCGCGCCGAAGACTGCAACGAAGGCTCGGCCGAAGCAGCGCGTCGCGATCAGCCATCACCGCGAAGAGGATTTCAAGGCCGACGGGCTGCGCACCTACGCCAAGTACCGCGACCTCGGCATCGCCGCCGCCTCGCATGGCCTCGCGCAGGCGCATGTGATCCGGCTGCAGGGGCCGTGCAATCCGGACGAGGTGTCGAAGCTGCACTTCCACGACGTCGACTTCCAGATGGTCTATGTGCTCAAGGGCTGGGTGAAGACCTACATGGAAGGCGAGGGCGAGACGCTGATGAAAGAGGGCAGCGCCTGGACCCAGCCACCGCGCATCCGGCACATGATCCTGGACTACTCCGACGACGTCGAGCTGCTGGAGGTGATCCTGCCGGCCGAGTTCAAGACGGTGGAGTTGAAGGCGTAAGCCTTTCTCCAGTCGTCATGGCGGGGCTTTGACCCGGCCATCCATCTTGCTTCGCAAGACTCTTTCCAGGTTGATGGATGCCCGGGTCAAGCCCGGGCATGACAATTTTGTAGGTGGCGGCCAACGGTTTCGCAGTCCGGGCGGAGCGAAGCGAAATCCGGGACTCACGCGCACCGTCACGAGGGCCCCGGATTGCGCTGCGCTTCATCCGATCTACGGCTGCGTCAGCACCCCCACGATCGCGCCCATCAGGCACGTCGTCAGCGTGCCCGATACAATCGACTTCAGCCCGAGCGCGTTGATCTCGTCGCGCCGTTCGGGCGCCATGATGCCGAGGCCGCCGATCATGATGCCGAGGCTCGCGAAGTTGGCAAAACCGCACATCGCGTAGAGCATGATCAGCCGCGAGCGCGGATCGAGCGCGTCGGGGCCGAGTTTCGACAGGTCGACATAGGCAATCAGCTCGTTCAGCACGGTCTTGGTGCCCATCAGGCTTCCGGCCGTGATCGCCTGCGGCCACGGCAGGCCCATCAGCCAGCACACCGGCGCCATCACGTAACCGAGCAGGCGCTGCAGCGAGATCCTGGCGCCGCCGATCTCCGGCAGCAGGCCGATGATCGCGTTCGCGAGATAGACTAGCGCGACCAGCACCAGCAGCATCGCGATGATGTTCATCAGGAGCTCGAGCCCGGCGGCCGTGCCCTTCACGATGGCGTCCATCGTCGACGACACCTGAATGTCGGGATTGTCGAGCGATCCGCCGGTTCGCTTGCCGGACGTCTCCGGCACCATGATCAGGCTAACCAAAATGGCGGCCGGCGCGCCGAGCACCGAGGCGATGACGAAATGCGCGGCGGCATCGGGGATCAGCGGCGCGAGCAGCGTGGCGTACAGCACCAGCACGGTGCCGGCGATCCCGGCCATGCCGCCGGTCATCACCAGAAACAATTCGCTGCGGCTGAGCTGCGCGAGATAGGGGCGGATGAAGAGCGGCGCTTCCACCATGCCGAGGAAGATATTGGCCGCGGTCGAGAGCCCGACCGCGCCGCCGACACCGAGCGTGCGCTCCAGCAGCCAGGCCATGCCGCGCACCACCGGCGGCAGCACGCGCCAATAGAACAGCAGCGTCGTCAGCACGCTCATGACCAGCACGATCGGCAGCGCCTGGAAGGCGAGGATGAAGTCCGAGCCCGGCGCCTTGGGATCGAATGGCGCCGGGCCGCCGCCGACATAGCCGAACACGAAGGCGGTGCCGGCGCGCGTCGCGGCCGCGATGGTGCCGACGGCATCGTTGATCGCGCCGAAGGCCTGCGTCACCAGCGGCACCTTGATCAGCACCAGCGCGGTCACGATCGTGACGACGAGCCCGATCGCCGCCTGGCGCAGCGACACCATCAAGCGATTCTCGCTCAGCGCCCAGGCGATTACGAGCAACGCCACCACGCCGAACGCCGATTGCAACTGCAGCATCACGCCCCCAAGAACCCGCACGGGATTATGGGCAGGGGCCTCGCGCAGCGCAATGCTGTTGCGCGTTCATCCCGAATCCATTGACAAGTTGCAGGGGCTCAGTCACGCAATCATGCATGTCCTCCGCCACGCCGGCCGGCGCCCGCGATCTGCTCGGCCACAGACCGTTCCTGTTCTTCTTGTCGTCGCGCAGCCTGTCGCGCTTCTCCAGCCAGATCGGCGCGGTGGCGATCGGCTGGCAGATCTATGATCTGACCGGCAGCGCGTTCGACCTCGGCATGGTCGGACTGGTGCAGTTTCTGCCGACGGCGCTGCTGGTGTTCGTTGCCGGTCACGCCGCCGACCGCTTCGAGCGCAAGCGCGTGGTCCAGGCCTGCCAGCTTGCGGAAGCGCTGACCGCATTGTTTCTCGCCGGAAGCACATTTGCCGGCACCATCTCCGAGATCCAGATCTTCGCTGCGACCTTCGTGCTCGGAATCGCCGGCGCGTTCGAGAGCCCGGCGACCGCCGCGCTGTTGCCGCTGATCGCACCACAGGGCTCGCTGCAGCGGGCGACCGCGATCTCGAGTGGTGCGGCGCAGGTCGCGACCATCACCGGCCCCGCGCTCGGCGGCTTCGCCTATGCGATGATGCCGAGCGCGCCCTATGCGGTGATGATGGTGTTCTGGCTGTTCGGCGCGGCCCTGACCGGCGGCATCGGCCGGCTGCGGCAGGCGCCAGCGAATGGCGCGTCGTCGGACGATCTGTTTGCCGGCGTCACTTTCGTTCGCCGCAATCCGGCGATCCTCGGCACCATCTCGCTCGACTTGTTCGCGGTGCTGTTCGGTGGTGTCACGGCGCTGCTGCCGATCTATGCGCGCGACATCCTGATGACCGGTCCGCTCGGTCTCGGCATCCTGCGTGCTGCGCCGGCGGTGGGCGCGCTACTGATGACGATGGTGCTGGCACGGCATACCATCAACCGCCGCGTCGGCATGCGCATGTTCCAGGCGGTGATCGTGTTCGGCGTGGCGACGGTGGTGTTCGCGCTGTCGCACTGGATGTGGCTGTCGGCGCTGGCGCTGGCGGTGCTCGGCGCCGCCGACACGATCAGTGTCGTGATCCGCTTCTCGCTGGTGCAGCTTGCCACGCCCGACGAGATGCGAGGCCGCGTCGGCGCGGTCAATTTCCTGTTTATCAATGCGTCGAACCAGCTCGGCCAGTTCGAGAGCGGCGTCACCGCCGCGCTGCTCGGCGCGGTGCCGTCGGCCGTGCTCGGCGGCGTCGCCACGGTTGCGGTCGCGCTGCTCTGGATGAAGCTGTTCCCGACGCTGCGGGACGTCGAGAAGCTGGAGTAGGGCGACGCTTCCACCCACCGTCATTGCGAGGAGCGAAGCAACGAAATTGCAAAACAATTTGCGCTGAAGCGACGACTTGTTCGCCGACGGCTTGGCGAAGGCGGAAGCAACCCTGCTTTCTCCGTAAGGATGGATGGATTGCTTCGCTTCGCTTCGCGCGCAATGACGGAGATGTGGTCAGGCCGTGCACCTATAAACCCGGTGGCGTCATGTGACAGGTGACTACGTCGGCTTTGCACCTATAGCGACCAGGTTCATGCGGCAGCGCAGTATGTCGCGATGGGCCACAAGCTGACATCGGCTGTAGCGGGGCCCTCACGGGCGCCTAACGCCAGTTCACACTTAGAGCTAATCAGAGCGGGTACGCATCATCATTCTTCGGCCGAAGCCCGCGTCGCGAGCAACAGCCACGGCTTGGGCGCGGCTGTTTGCTCCGAGTTTCCCCAAGACGGCCGAGACATGATTGCGGACGGTCTTTGCCGAGATCTTCAGCCGGACAGAGATGTCGGCATTGCTCATACCGTGTGCAAGAAGTTCGACGATATCGCGCTCCCGCGCTGTCAATTCATCGAATGGCTCGGTCGCCCTGTCATGAGAGGTACAGGGAAGGAACTCGTCGAGCTCATGCACGAACTGCTTCCAGGCCGGCTCGGTGCCCAACAGAATGTGATTGCGGCTCTCGAGCGGCACAAATCGTGCGTCGGGAACTAACGCTGCGACCTTCCGACCATCATCAAAGGGCAACACCGCGCTCTGACGGGAATGAAAGACAAGTGTTGGACAGCGCAGGTTCGGCAGCAGGTCCTGCATATCACTCTCCACGAGCGCGCGCAGCAGCGCGACCCCGTTTGCGGCAGAGGTTGTCAAACGTAGCAGCTCGTTGAAAGAACGAGCCTGCTCTGCAGTCGCGTCTGGAATGTGCAGAGATGTCAGGAAGGTCCCAAATCCGGGAATGTCCTGCGGCCAACCCAACTCGAACGCCTTGAGCTGTACCTGCATATTCTCGACCCGCTCAGGCGGGGCCTTTGCCGTCAGTGGCCCCGCCGGCGATGTGCCATACAGCACGAGCCGGCTGACACGATCAGGATTCTGCACGGCAAAGGGTACAACGACTCGCGCGCCACCGGACATGGCCACGAGTGCGAAATTGCGGACTCCAGACGCGCTGACGACGGCTTCAAAATCCTCAACGAGCTTCTCGAAGGTGAACTCAACACCCGTACGATCGGATAGGCCGGTCCCGCGAAAATCGTAGCGGATCAGGGTGTGCCGCTTTGCCAGCGCCGATATCCAAGGCCGCCAGACCGGGCTGTCCCAATCGAAATTGAGGTGGTGGACAAAATGCGCGACCCACACCAGCGGAGGTCCGTTGCCGCATATCGCATAGGCGATGCGTGTGCCATCGCGGCTGGCGCAAAAGCGAATCTGCTGCGTTGACGGCAACACGGGTACCCACGGGGGTGTGCGGCTTCAGCACGATGTGGCATCAAATTACCATATCCATGACTAGACCGTCGAGGGCCACGCGCCAATGCTGCCGGGTCCGTATTGCTGTAGAAGTGTATCAATCGGAGGCCGTGTGCCGTCGCCTGTGGGTTCGAGATATTTGCCCAAGCGACGTCCACGCGCGACAAGCTCCCTGCCCGCTTGCTTTCGGCGGCGCTCGTAGGCGGCCAATGCGCCGCCAATGTCTCCTTTGGCAAGCTCATCGGCAAGCGCCCAGGCGTCCTGTGCGGCCTTGGTGACGCTGGTGCCGACATGCGGTCGAGCCACGAAAGCCGCATCGCCAACGAGCGCGACACGACCGAACGTCATGCACGTCGTTTCGAGATCAAAAATTGCAGAAAGAATCGGCTGTCGAGCGCTGGCGACCAACTCGGCGAGCTGAGGAGCCAGCAATGTGCGAGCGGTCAGCTTGAGTTCGGCGATGACCTCTTTTCGGATAAGAGGGGGCGGTATCGAATCTCCGTGACAATATCCCGTCGCATCGGTGCACCACTCCCGCAGCGTGGAACCGAAGTCGGCCGGACGAAACCAGACAAACATGCATCTGCGGCCGCCAACCACGTCACGATCTGCGATCGGGATGGAAAACGCGAGTTCACCGTTCGGCAGGCAGAATACCATGTCCTGGAGTGTACTGGCGCGCCATTGCGGCGAGATGCTGTTTTCCTCGACGATGCCTCGCCATGCGACATAGCCGACATAGCGCGGGGCGATTTCAGGCACGTACTGCCGGCGCACCGTTGAACGAATACCATCCGCCCCAATCAGCAGATCGGCTTCGACGCGCGCGCCATTTTCGAACAAGGCAACAACACTGCGGTCCTTCTGTTCGCAGCGCATGAGCGTCATTCCCCCATGGTAGGGTCCGGTCGAGAACGTTTCCCTGAGAGACTGGTAGACCCGATCCCATGCCGTAGTCACTTCTCGCACCGGCAGTTTGCAAATCGACTCACCGCTCCGGGCAAGGCAGACGTGCGAGCGCACCTCCGTCCACATCGACCTGTCGATACGGATTCCAATCTGTCGCATGACCATGAACAAGTCGGCCTGCGCACCAAGTCCGGCCCCACGCCCGGCGAGATCTCCACGTGCGCGTTCGAAAATATCGGCATGCCACCCAATGGATTGTAGCAGGTTCGCCGTGAGCAGTCCGCTCAGGGAGCCGCCGATGACCAAGGCGCGGGGTTTGCTCATCTCAAGGGCTCTGGCCGGAGGCGGAATCAGTTGATCTTGAGACCGGTCGTGTCGATCAGCTCCCTCCAGCGGGCGCTTTCGGCCTTGATGTAGGCGGCGGCTTCATCCGGATTACTGCCCACCGGAACCGCTGCGAGATCGGCCAGCCGTCCGGCAACGTCAGGGAGCGCCAGGACTTCTCTGATCGCTGCGGAAAGCTTTGCGGCGATAGCGTCCGGCGTTTTTGGTGGAGCTACGATCGCAAACCATTCCTCATGAGCAAATCCCGGCACGGCCTCGGAAATCGTCGGAACGGCAGGCTCCTGTTGCAGTCGTGCTGGCGTTGTAACAGCAAGCAGCTTGAGCTTGCCCTCCTTGATGTTGCCTGCGACGTTGCCGTAGAGGTCGATCATCATGTCGATATGACCGCCGATCAGATCATTCATCGCCGGCGCCATGCCTTGATAGGACACGTGGACCAGGCGAATGCCGGCAGCCTTCATCAATTGCTCGGTGGCGAGGTGCGGTGTGCTACCCGTTCCTGGCGATCCGAATGTGAGTTTGCCGGGATTGGCCTTGGCATAGGCAAGCAACTCTTGGAGATTTGAGGCCGGTACCGTGGGATTGATGACGAGCACGGTCGGAAGCTTGACCATCAGGCTCACCGGCACGAACGCGTCTGGATCAAAGTTCAACTTGCTCCGAACATGACCGCTGACCACGAGCGGCCCCGGGGGCGAGGCCAGGAGCGTGTATCCGTCGGGATCTGACCTGGCCACGGCCTCGGCACCGAGGTTCTGAGCCGCCCCAGGTCGGTTCTCGATGATGACGGCTACGCCCCATTTCGCTGACAGCTTCTCGGCGATGATCCGGGGTACGACATCCAACAACGGTCCCGGCGGTACGGGTACGACGATCTTGATCGCGCGGTGGGGAAAATCCTCGGCCGCGGCCAACCCACTGACCGTGGCGGCAGTCGTACAAACAGCCGCGATGAGGCAAATCGCAATTGAAGAACGGGCGAGATAATTCACTGATTGCCTCCTGCAAGCAGCCTTCAGGCCGCAACCAATGGAGGGATAGTCATATGCAATTCGAAAGTTGTCATGGGGCCGATGTCCCAGGAAACCTTCAAGGTGCGAACCTTAGCGTCCCGAAAATCGGGACTGAGATCGTCGATCGAGGTGTCCGCAATGGGTCATTTTCGATGGTTTCAGCGGAGATTGTCTGCTGGCTGATGTCCGCTTCTGCCCGTAAGCGTCCGACCGGGGCCTGCCCGGAAGCGCTGCGTCTGGCCAGACCCCTGTGATTCAAGCTTCCAAACTGGGGGCTCGAACTGTGCGCTATAAACTCGCCGATTGTGAATGGATTGCCATCAAGGCCATGCTGCCGGCGGGAAAGTTCAGGTGCAGAAGTCCGCAAATGCCGTATGCGATAGCCACGGGCGAGGGACGCTTGCATGATTTCGGAATATTGAAAGAATATTGCTGAGTTGCCCGACGAGTCAAGTTGCCGCGTCGAACGCCGGCAACCCCCGGCTCCTTTGCATGGGGTTGTTTTCAATATTTTGGCGTGGGCCCAGGGAACGGCGTGGATGGCCGGGACCAGCCCGGCCATGACGACGTGATAGCCCTGCCGCAAGCGGCGAGAAGATCAGCCCCGTCCCACGAACGGCATCTTGGTCGCCATCACTGTCATGAACAGCACGTTGGCGTCGAGCGGCAGGCCGGCCATGTAGGCCACGGCGTCGCCGACCGCCTTCGCATCCATGCGCGGTTCGTGCTTGGTCGTGCCGTCCGGTTGCAGCACGCCGGGGCCGTTCACCATGCGGTCGGTCATCGGGGTCGCGGCATTGCCGATATCGACCTGGCCGACCGCGATGTCATACATGCGGCCGTCGAGGTTGGAGGCCTTGGTGAGGCCGGTGATGGCGTGCTTGGTCGAGGTGTAGGCCGCCGAGAACGGCCGCGGCGCATGCGCCGAGATCGAGCCGTTGTTGATGATGCGGCCGCCGCGCGGCGTCTGGTCCTTCATGATGCGGAAGGCGTGCTGGGTGCACAGGAACGGCGCGGTCAGGTTGGTGTTGACCACGGCCTGCCACTGCTCGAGCGGCAGGTCCTCGAAGTTGACGGGCGGTGCGCCCATGCCTGCATTGTTGAAGAGAACGTCGAGCCGGCCATAGGTCACCTTCACCTTGTCGAACAGCGCAGCGATCGCGGCCGGGTCGGCCATGTCGGCGGTGACGCACAGGCTCTTGCCGGCGGGACCGAGCTTGCTGGTCTCTTCCAGCATCTCGATGCGACGGCCGACGAGCACCACGGTGTAGCCTGCGTTCATCAGAGCGAGCGATGCCGCGCGTCCGACGCCGGTGCCGGCGCCGGTGACGAGTGCGATCCTGCTGGTTGCCTCAGTCATCCGAGTTTCCTCTTACTTGGTTTTTGCTTCGGTTTCGTTCTTATAGGGTGGGCGTGGAATATTCTGGTGTGCCGCGCGCAGCGCCGCCGACCAGCGCGAGCGCAGGTCGTGGAAATAGGGCTCGCCGGCCTCGATGCGGTGGTTGAGATCGGCCTCGCAGGCATCGGCGCGCACCACCAGCACGTCGATCGGCAGGCCGACGCCGAGATTGGAGCGCATCGTCGAATCCATCGAGATCAGCCCCGTTTTGAGCGCCTCGTAGAGCTCGACGTCGTAATGCATGGCGCGGTCGAGCACCGGCTTGCCGTATTTATGCTCGCCGATCTGCAAATACGGCGTGTCCGTGGTGCACTCGATGAAGTTGCCCGCGGTGTAGACCATGAACAGGCGCATCCGCGAGCCCTTGATCTGGCCGCCGAACAGGAACGAGACGTCGAACGAGATATCCTCGGAACGCAGCGCATCACCCTCGGTGACATGCACCGACCGGATGGCGCGGCCGATCCGCTGCGCTGCCTGGAACATGGTCGGCGCGTTCATCAGCGTCTCGAGCTCGCCGGTGTGCGGATCTTCCATGCCCTCGGTCAGGGTCGACAGCACCGACTGGCTGATCGCGAGATTGCCGGCGCTGGCGATCGCCATGATGCGGTCGCCGGGCTTTTCGAAGATGTGCAGCTTGCGGAAGGTTGAGACGTTGTCGAGACCGGCATTGGTGCGGGTATCGGCGATCATGACAAGGCCGTCGCGCACCAGAATTCCGCAGCAATAGGTCATTTCCAGTCCTCAAGCGGTCCGAGTTTCTCGGCGCAAAACGTGTAGCCAATTTCGAGGTCGCATCCAACCCCAATTCCCCGCGGCGGGACATGCGACAGCCGGTCAAAAGGGCAGGGCGGCCGATGGCGGTGATGACCTGTATGGGCCTGTTCCAGCCTTCTGCCTGGCCGGAGATGTCGGGGCGCCGGGCTCGTTCTGCGTTGCGCGCAGCCGGCACTGCTCTGCGCCCCGTATCATTGCGAGGCACACGGCGTTGTGCTCGACTGTCGGCAACCGACAAACAACAAGAAATTCCGGGAGGCGAGAATGTCGTTCAAACTGGCCGCGTGCATCGTGGCATTGGGCATCGCGACGACAATGGCTGCGAGCCCTGCATCGGCGCAGAAGAAGGGCGGCACCCTGCGGCTCTATCATAACGACAATCCGCCCTCGACCTCACTGCTCGAGGAATCCACCATCGCCTCGGTGATGCCGTTCGCGGCTGTCTTCAACAACCTCGTGGTGTTCGATCCGGCTAAGGCGCACGAAAGCATCGACACCGTGATCCCTGATCTAGCCGAGAGCTGGTCGTGGGATTCGACCAACACGAAGCTCACCTTCAAGCTCAGGCACGGCGTGAAGTGGCATGACGGCCAGCCTTTCACAGCCAAGGACGTGCAATGCACCTGGCGGATGCTGATCGGCAAGAGCGAGACCCAGGACTTCAAGCGCAATCCGCGCAAGGTCTGGTACTCGAAGCTCAAGGACGTTAGCGTCAACGGCGACGATGAAGCGACCTTCGAATTGACCGAGCCACAGCCCGGCCTGCTGGCGCTGCTCGCCAGCGCCTTCTCGGTGGTCTATCCCTGCCACGTGCCGCAGCAGGTGATGCGCACCAGGCCGGTCGGCACCGGGCCGTTCAAGTTCGTCGAATTCCGCCGCGGAGATTCGATCCGTCTCGTCCGCAACCCCGACTATTTCAAGAAGGACCGGCCGTATCTCGACGAGATCACGGTGCGCTCGATCGACAGCCGTGCCACGCGCATGCTGGCATTCGCGACCGGCGACTATGACATCACCTTTCCCTCCGATGTCAGCATTCCCCTGATGAAGGACGTCAAGGCGCGGGCGCCGAACGCGATCTGCGAGATGACGTCGACCAATCTGCAGATCAATCTCCTGGTGAACCGCGTCAATCCGCCGTTCGACAATCCCGATATCCGCAAGGCGATGTCGCTGGCGCTGGATCGCAAGGCCTTCAACAGCATCCTGTTCGAGGGCACAGGCCGGCTCGGCGGCGCGATGCAGGCCAAGCCCGAAGGCGAGTGGGGCATGCCGGCTGACGTGCTGTCGACGCTGATGGGCTACGGCCCCGATACCGGGAAGAACCTCGCCGAAGCGCAGGCGATCATGCAGAAGCTCGGCTACAGCGACGCCAAGCCGCTGTCGATCAAGATCCAGACCCGCAATCTGCCGACCTATCGCGATCCGGCCGTGATCCTCGCCGACCAGCTCAAGAAGATCTATATCGTCGCCGAGCTCGACATTCTGGATACGCCGCGCTGGTACTCGCGGCTGCAGCGCAAGGATTACACGATCGGCCTCAATGTCACCGGCGTCAGCGTCGACGATCCCGACGGCAATCTGGTCGAGAACTATTCCTGCAACTCCGAGCGCAACTACACCCAGTATTGCAATGCCGAGGTCGACAAGTTGCTCGTCGCGCAGTCGCGCGAGGTCGACAAGGACAAGCGCCGGAAGATCGTGTTCGACATCGAGCGCCTGCTGGTCGACGACGCCGCACGGCCGGTCATCCTGCACTCATCGGCCGGCAATTGCTGGCAGCCCTATGTGAGGAATTTCCATCCGCATGACAACAGCCAGTACAACAATCTGCGCTTCGAGGATGTCTGGCTGGACAAATAATGCATGCTGCCTGACGACATGCGCTGCCGCCCTGCGAACACGCGAAGCGCTCGCGCCGATCGCCGGGTGTCAGAATAGCGAGGGCACCGTCAATCAGACCGCTTAGAGATCCGTCAGAACATCAGAAGCGGCTACGGAAGCTCGGATATCAGCTTGGTCCACTCGGCCTCGGGCCAGGCCCGCGAGGTGCAGGTCCGTATGTTTCCCTGAGAACTGAGGGCAAGCGCGAGCTTTGTGATGTTGTCGCCGAGAGGCGCTTCGGCGAGGAGAAGGATGTCATGCTCGCCGGAGGTGAGATAGACCTCCTTGATTTCGACACCGAGCGTCTTGGCGAGTTCTCTCGCCGCTCGGCTGCGCTTGGGAGCGTCCTTGACATTACGAATTCCCTGGTCGGTCCAGTCGATCCTCACTATGAATGTCGCCATGTCGTCCTCCAAGGGTTACGCATTTCCCCTCTCTGCCGCGCGCGGCAGGCCAACCTGCTTCATGTTGAAGTTGAGGGAGCGCCACATAAGGCAGGCGCTGCTTCCAGGCTGAGATGCCTGCCGACGGCCTGACCGCTGCCCGTTCCGTCAAACGGAGACGTCGGCCCGTCCCGTCTCAAAGGGCAGCTCATCATAGATTACGCCATGTCCTTTGCTCGCGAAAGAGGGCTCCCCGCGTTGTGATCGCAAGCGCAGTGGCGAGGCTCCGTGATCACGCGAAATTCGCACAAGCGAGAACGCTGCGTCGAGATCGCACGCTCCGCAAGTCATCTGCTGCAAGTCAAGAATGGGTGTAGTCACCCGGTTTCAATCCGAGCGCCTTGACAGCCGCTTCTGGAAGCGGCCCCCACGCTTCAACCCTTTCATTCGGGGCCATCATTTCCGCAATAATTGCCGTCGCCTTTGCCGCGTCTCCTTCAGCCACGAAGAAGACCGAGCGAACAGGCGGGCCGCCGTCCAACGGCTCAGTTGTTACGAGGACAACCTGACCATTTGCCATGGTCTCATATAGCGCGATCGCGGCGCCGTTTCCACGGAATCTCATCGATCGATCCCCGCGGCGCGCGCGCCAGGAGCAAAGTTGCGCCGGTATTGCATCGTCGCGGCTCGAACACCAAATAGCTGAACGTGGGAGGCAGAACCGCTCCGGGAGAGTGAGCGTGGCCAGCAAAAGAGCAAACGAAGAGCTCCCCGTCATTGCGCGCTTTGAGGTGCGCCGCCGCAACTACCTCGCACCGGACGGCGCGATCAGCCGGCCGCTTCCCGCCTTCGCCGCCGATGCCAAGCTGCTAATCGAACTTTACCGGTCGATGGTGCTCTTGCGCCTGTTCGACCGTAAGGCTGTTGCGTTGCAGCGCACCGGCCGGCTGGGAACCTATGCCATTTCGCTCGGCCAGGAGGCCGTGTCGGTCGGCATCGCGAGTGCGATGCGGCAAGATGACGTTCTGCTGCCTTCCTATCGCGACAATGGCGCGTTGCTTTGGCGCGGCGTCAAGCCCGAGGAGATCCTGCTGTTCTGGGGCGGCGATGAACGTGGCAATCAGTTCTCCGGTCCGGTCCACGATTTTCCGTTCTGCGTTCCCGTCGGATCACAGGCGCCGCATGCCGCCGGCGTGGCCTATGCCTTGAAGCTGCGCAAGCAGCCGCGCGTGGCCGTTTGCCTGTTCGGCGACGGCGCCACCTCGAAAGGCGATGTCTACGAGGCCATGAATTTTGCCGGCGTTCACAAATTGCCGCTCGTGTTCGTCGCCACCAACAATCAATGGGCCATATCGGTGCCGCTGCGGCTGCAGACTGCTTCCGAAACGCTGGCCCAGAAGGCGATCGCTGCCGGGTTCAGCGGCGAGCAAGTGGATGGGTGCGACGTGGTGGCGATGCGCGCCGCGGCCGAGGAGGCTATTGCCGCTGCCCGCGACGGCAAGGGCCCTCGCTTGATCGAAGCAGTCACCTACCGGCTCGGCGATCACACGACGTCAGATGATGCACTGCGCTATCGTCCGGCCGAGGAAGTCCAGGCGCATTGGAAGGAAGAGCCGATTGCGCGGCTCAGGTCCTATCTTGTGGGTCAAAAGATGTGGACGAAGGCGGACGAGGAGCAGCTTGCCGCCGAGTGCCATGAGCGCATCGAGGCGGCGGTGCAGCGCTATCTGACGACGCCGCCGCGCCGGCCAGAAACCATGTTCGACAACCTCTATGCCGATCTGCCCGAGGCCTATGCCGCGCAGCGTCGCGAACTCGCGGGAGAGGACGATGCCTGAACTGACGTTGGTCGAAGCCATCAATCTGGCGCTCGGCCGCGCCATGGCTGATGATCCCGATGTGGTCGTGCTCGGCGAGGATATCGGCGTCAATGGCGGCGTCTTCCGCGCGACCATCGGCTTGCAGGAGCGCTTCGGTCCGGAGCGCGTGCTTGATACGCCGCTTGCCGAACTCCTGATCAGCGGGCTCTGTGTCGGGATGGCCGCGCAGGGACTGAAGCCCGTCGGCGAAATCCAGTTCATGGGATTCATCTATCCCTGTCTCGATCAACTGGTGAACCACGCATCACGGATGCGCAACCGTACCCAGGGACGGCTCACCTGTCCGATGGTTCTGCGCACGCCGCATGGCGCCGGCATTCGCGCGCCCGAGCATCATTCCGAAAGCACCGAGGCGATGCTGGCCCACATTCCGGGCCTGCGTGTCGTCATGCCTTCGTCTCCGGAACGCGCCTATGGACTTCTCCTCGCCGCGATCCGCGATCCCGATCCGGTGGTGTTCCTGGAGCCGACGCGGCTGTACCGCGCGGCGAAAGGCGAGGTGGAGGACAACGGCGAAGCCTTGCCGCTCGATCACGCCTTTGTCCTGAGGGAAGGTCGCGACATCACGCTGATCAGCTGGGGCGCGATGTTGAAGGAAACGATGGCTGCAGCAGACACGCTTGCCGATGAGGGCATCGCCGCCGAGGTCGTCGACCTCGCCACGCTCAAGCCCTACGATGAAAACACCGTGCTCGGTTCGGTCGCAAAGACGGGACGCTGTGTCATCGTGCACGAGGCGGCGCACACCGGCGGATTTGGCGCGGAGATCGCCGCCCTGATCGCCGAGCGCGGACTATCCTCGCTGCTCGCGCCCGTGACCCGCGTTACCGGCTACGACACGGTCGTCCCGATGGCGCGCCTTGAGCAACACTACATGCCGTCGGTCGGACGCATCGCGACCGCAGCCCGAAAGGCGTGCCAATACAACTGAACACCAACGGACCTTGTCCCATGCGCCAGTTCATGTTGCCGGACCTTGGTGAAGGTCTTGAAGAAGCGGAGATCGTCACCTGGTACGTCAACGAGGGCGACCACGTCGTGACCGACCAGCCGCTCGTTTCGGTCGAGACCGACAAGGCAGTGGTCGAGATACCGGCGCCGTCGAACGGACGCATCGCGCGGCTGTTCGGTGCCCAGGGCGATATCGTGAAGGTCGGCGCCCCGCTCGTGGAGTTTGCCGAGGGCGCCGGGGAGGACACCGGCACGATTGTGGGCGAACTCGGCACCGGCGAGCAACGGCCGGCGCCGGCAGCTCCTTCGAAGCCGCCGAGCGGGGAGGCAGCTCAGGTATTTCCGGCGGTACGCGCCCTCGCGCGCAAGCTTGACGTCGCGCTCGATCTCGTCGAGGCGACGGGGCCCGGCGGTACCATCACGCGGGCCGATGTCGAGCGGGCGGCGAAGCGGATGTCTCACGGCGGCCCCGCCGAGCCGCTGCGCGGCCTGCGCCGCGCAATGGCCCAACGCATGACGGCGGCGCACGCGGAAATCGTCCCTGCGACGGTCACCGATGAAGCCGACATCAACGACTGGCGACCGGGCGAGGACGTGACAATCCGTTTGGTGCATGCGATCGCCGCCGCATGCAAGGCAGAGCCGGCGCTCAATGCCTGGTATCATTCCGGCTCGGGAGAGCGGCGTCTGATCGAGCGCATCGATCTCGGCATCGCGGTCGATACCGGCGGCGGCCTGATCGTTCCCGTGCTGCGCAACGTCGCGGAGCGGAGCGAATCGGACCTGCGGGCTGGGCTCGACCGCCTGCGCGCCGACGCTATCGCGCGCGCGATACCCCCGGAAGAGCTGCGCGGTGCCACGATCACGTTGTCGAACTTCGGAATGATTGGAGGCCGCTTCGCCAATCTCATCATCGTGCCGCCGCAGACCGCGATCGTCGGCGCCGGGCGGATTTCGGCGCGCGTGGTCGCGCATCAGGGGCAGGCCGCAGTCAGACGCACGCTGCCGCTGTCGCTCACCTTCGACCATCGGGTGGTGACGGGTGGCGAAGCGGCCCGTTTCCTGGTTGTCCTCAAATCCGACCTTGAGCGCATTTCGTGACATCACTCCTTCGCGAGACAGCTATCGGCGTCGATATCCCGACCGAAACTTGGTTGAACGATAATTCCTGCCACTCCGGGCATAACGATCTACGCTTCGTGGATGTCTGGCTGGACAAGCGGCGCTCGATAGGGCGGTTAGAGCGATCGCATGACTTCAATAGAGCGCGGCAGGAGTCTCTCACGGCTCCTGGCTTCGTCGCGCCGGTGCATCGACGAGGAACGCCTCGTCCACCGGCACGCCGAGCGCGGTGACCAGCCGATTGGTCTCGGCGGCCATGCCGACGATCGCCAGCATTTCCTGATATTCGGCTTCGGTCATGCCCTTGGCGCGGGCACTCGCGGTGTGCGAGTGAATGCAGTAGCTGCAGCCATGGGCCACCGAGACCGCGACGTAGAGCATCTCCTTGACCTTCGGGTCGAGCGCGCCGGGTGCCATCACCTCCTTGATGCTCTCCCAGGTTCGCCGCAGGGTCTTCGGATCATGCGCGAGCGCGCGCCAGAAATTATTGATGAAGTCCGAGTTCCTGGTCTTGCGGATGTCGTCGAAGACAGCGCGTGCGTCGGCTGAGAGTTCATTGTCGGACAGCAGTTTTACAGTTGCCATGGTTTGTCTCATTGCGTCAGTTTGAAGACAATAACGATCGTAGCAGGGCCCGGCCGGCGCCGTGTCCGCGATCAGGAGTCGAGAAAGTCCAGCAGCGCGGCGTTGAATAGCGCGGGATCCTGCAGGAACGCGAAGTGGCTGGCATTGGGAAGGATGAGCAGGCCGGCACCCGGAATGGTCGCGGCCATGTATTCGGTATGCTCGCGCTCGATACCTTCGTCGTATTGGCCGTCCGCGATCAGCACGGGCGCGCGGATCGTGCGCAACTGCTCATCGGTCCAGTTCGGCTGGCTATCCCACATCTTCTCGATCTGCTGCAGGAATTGGTCATATTCGCCCGGCGTCGGCGAGAGGCGCTCGTACTCGGTCTTCGCCCGCGCGATGAACTGCGCGAAGGTCGGGTTCTTGTCGACGTCGGGCTTGAGCCCTGACGTCTGGGTGTTGGCGCCGAACGCGAACACACGGCTGATCCGATCGGGATGGCGCATCGCCATGTCCAGTCCAATGATCGCGCCGTCGCTCCAGCCGACGATCGCCGCACGCGGAATCTTCAGGTGATCGAGCAACGCCACGACATCGTCCGTCATCAGATCGTATCCGAACGGCTGCGCATTGCGGGTGCTGCGGCCATGGCCGCGGCTGTCGACGCAAATCACGCGATGCCGGCGCGCCACCTCCGGGACCTGCAGCCCGAAGTAATCGGAATTGGAAAGCCCGCCATGCAGGAAGACCACCGGGCTTCCGTCACCGGTCTCGACGTGGAACAGGCTGATCCCATTGACCTCGGCACGGGCGCTGCGCCCTGCGATCGGCGCCGGCGTCGCGGGCAAATTCTCCCAGCGCTCCAGCGCGTCGGCACGCGGGATGCGCGCCAGGCCGAACAGCACAGTCGCAAGGAAAAGACGCCGGTCCATGATCATGCTCTCCAGAAGCCCGCGCAAGACAGCCTTGCGACCCGCCGGAGCGGCTTGCAGATTCCGCGCTCGCGCCAGCAGGCGCCCCGAGAATGACGATGTTAAGACGAGGTCCGCCTACGATTGCGTCTGGCTCTGCCACTGCCCGGGGCGTCCGGCCTGGTCGACCTTGACGGCGACCGTCAGCGTCTCGTTGCCGCCGCCATAGCGGGTGCCGCGGACCGGGGCGGCGCCGAGATAATCGAGGCCGATCGCGACGCGGGCGTGGGCGTCGGTGGTGCAGATGCCGTTGGCGGCGTCGAAGCCGACCCAGCCGAGGTCAGGCACGAAAGCCTCGGCCCAGGCGTGGCCGGCCTGTTGGTTGACCATGCCGTCGGAGCGCAGGAAGTGGCCGGAGACGAACCGAGCCGGAACGCCGCCGGCGCGCGCGCAGGCAATCAGGATGTGCGCGTAGTCCTGACAGACGCCGCGCTTCAACGCGAACGCCTCGGAGGCCGAGGTAGCACTGTTGGTCGGGTCCTCGTCAAAGGTCATATGCTCATAGATCTGCACCATGACCGCGTGCAGAAAGCCGAGCACGTCGGCGCCGGCTTCCGCTCGCAGCTCGCGCACGAAACTCGTCATCGCCGGGGTGAGGTCGGTCAGCGGCGTCGCACGCAGGAACAGGCTCGGTGGAAACCGCTCGTCGCTGCCGCGCAGCACGCCGCCGGTGTCTTGGGTCTCGACCAGACCCTCGCAATGGATCGTGAGGTCCGTTATCGAGCCGTGCGTCAGCACATTGGTGACGTTGCCGAAGGCATCCTCATGGGTGTCGAGCCGGGAATCGGTCGAGACGTCGATCTGCCAATCGGCGACGTACTGGCTGTCATGGCTACCCGGCGTCATCCGCAGAATCTGGATCACGCCCGAGGCCGCCGGCTCGTAGCGATAGGTGGTGGTGTGGGCTATCCGCAGGCGCATGGCTCAACCGGGGTTGGATCGTCATGCCCGGGCAAAAGCGCGAAGCACGTCTTCGCGCCAGACGTCCCGGGCATCCACGTCTTTCTTCCTTATAGGCCTTCAAAGCAAGACGTGGATGGCCGGGTCAAGCCCGGCCATGACGACAAATTGAGCGTTTTCCGGCTGTATCGATCAAATCAGGTACTGTTTGGTGACGATCTCACCCAGCCGCGAATTGTCCGCAAGGAATTCCTGGATGAATTCATGCACGCCGTGCTGGAAGATATCGTCCATATGGCTGTGCTCGAGCCGGTTCCTGATGCCGCGGGCGTGGCGTTGCGAGGCTCCCTGGCGGCCATAGGCGACGCCGATCTGGTCCAGATTGCGCACGAGATTGCTGTAGCAGCTGGCGAGCGAGCGCGGTAGCGTGTCGTTGAGGATCAGCAGGTCGGCGATCAGCCAGGGTTTCAGGGTTTCCCGGTAGACCCAGTGATAGGCGGTCGTCGCCGACACCGAGCGCAGGATCGAGGTCCACTGATAGTAATCCAGCGGGCCGCCGACATGCTCTTCCTCGGGGAGCAGCATGTGGTACTTGACGTCGAGAATGCGGGCGGTGTTGTCGGCGCGCTCGAGATGCACGCCAAGCCGCGAGAACCAGTAGGCGTCGTTGCGCAGCATGGTCCGGTAGGCCGAACCGTCGAAGCGCAGTGAAGTCTCCTGCACGAAGCGCAGGAATTTCGCCAGCTCCTCGCGGTTGGCGGGACCCTTGTTCCAGACCGCCTGCAGCTCGATCCACGCTGAGTTGATGGTGTCCCACATCTCCGACGTCAGCGCGGTGCGCACCGAGCGCGAATTGAGCCGCGCGGCCTCGATGCAGTTCTTGATCGAGGACGGATTCTCCGACGAGAACGACAGATACTCGACGACGTTTCGCTCATTAGCTTCTTCGTAATGGTCGTAGAAGGCCGCGCCAACGCCGGCGGTGAGCAGCGCGGAGTCCCACTCGTTGGTCTTGCCGACATAGGCCGCGGGCAGCGCGGTGACGCGGAGCGTGGCGTCGATCGTGCGCGCGAGGTACTCGGCGCGTTCGACATAACGGGCCAGCCAGAACAGGTTTTCGGCGGTGCGCGACAGCATGCTTTCAACTACTCGCTCAGTATCCAGGTGTCCTTGGTGCCGCCGCCCTGGCTCGAATTGACCACGAGCGAGCCTTCCTTCAGCGCGACGCGGGTCAGTCCGCCGGGCACGATGGTGGTGTGGCTGCTGCCGGTCAGCACGAAGGGGCGGAGGTCGACATGGCGCGGCGCCAGGCCCTTGTCGGTGCAGGTCGGGCAGGTCGACAGCGCCAGCGTCGGCTGGGCGATGAACCCCTCCGGCTCGCGCTTGAGCTTGTCGCGAAACGCCTCGATCGTTGCCTTGGTGGCGGCAGGACCGATCAGCATGCCGTAGCCGCCCGAGCCGTGCACCTCCTTGACGACGAGGTCGGCGAGGTTGTCGAGCACGTAGGACAGGTCCTGCGGCTCGCGGCAGCGCCAGGTCTGCACGTTCTTCAGGATCGGCTCCTCGCTGAGATAGAATTTTACGATGTCGGGCATGTAGGAATAGATCGCCTTGTCGTCGGCGATGCCGGTGCCGACCGCGTTGGCGAGCGTGATGTTGCCGGCCGCGTAGGCCGACATCAGGCCGGGGACACCGAGCGCAGAATCCGGCCGGAAGGTGAGAGGGTCGAGGAAATCGTCATCGACACGACGGTAGATCACGTCGACCCGCTTCAGACCCTCGGTGGTGCGCATGAACACCTCGTCGTTCTTGACGATGAGGTCGCGCCCCTCGACCAGCTCGATGCCGAGCTTGTCGGCCAGGAAGGAGTGCTCGTAATAGGCCGAGTTGTAGACGCCGGGCGTCATCAGCGCGACCGTCGGCTCGGCGGCGGCGCTGAGCGGCGCTACCGACCGCAGCGCCGACAACAGCTCGTCCGGATAACGTTCCACCGGCGCGACGCGGTGACGCGAAAACAGGTCCGGAAACAGCCGCATCATGATCTCGCGGTTTTCCAGCATGTAGGAGACGCCGGACGGCGTGCGTGCATTGTCTTCCAGCACGATGAAGTTGTCCGGATCGGTGCGGATGATGTCGATGCCGGCGATATGCACGTAGATGTCGTGCGGCACGTCCTGGCCGTTCATCTCCGGCCGGAACACCGGGTTCTGGAAGATCAGGTCTTCGGGGATGATGTTGGCGCGCAGGATATCGCGGCCGTGATAGATGTCCTTGAGGAACATGTTGAGCGCGAGCACGCGCTGCTTGAGGCCCTTCTCCAGCAGCGTCCACTCGGTCGCGGACATGATGCGCGGAATGACGTCAAAGGGGATCAGCCGCTCCTGGGCTTCAGTATCGCCATAGACCGCAAACGTGATGCCGATCCGGCGGAACAGCAGCTCCGCTTCCTGGCGTCGATATTCGAGCGCATCCGGCGGCGTCTCTTTGAGCCAGCGGGAGAGCTCCTGGTAGGCCGGGCGGAGATCCTCGCCGAGGCCGTTCATCTCATCGAACGCGACTGCCATATATCCCGACTGCCCTCCCAAGCCATGTGACACAGTGCATGACTTGATGGGATGGTAGCAAGGGGCGGGCCAGCGCGATATGCATTGGCTTGTGGCATTTGCTAAGGGGAAGGCGGAAGGCCTGCCCGAAAAACCGGCTGAGGTCTGCTTAATTCGGCGGCAAAACCTCGTGACATCAAGGCATTGGAACGGCAATGTCAGGGGATCAAGTTTAAGGAAATGAGACCATGAGTGAGATCGTCACGGCGGGGATATTGGTGATCGGCGACGAGATCCTGTCCGGCCGGACCAAGGACAAGAACATCGGCTTCATCGCCGAATACCTGACCAATATCGGCATCGACCTGAAGGAGGTCCGCGTCGTAGCCGACGACGAGGCCGACATCGTCTCCGCCCTTGATGCGCTGCGGCATAGGTACACCTACGTGTTCACCACCGGCGGCATCGGGCCGACCCATGACGACATCACCGCCGACAGCGTGGCGAAGGCGTTCGGTGTCGATATCCACCATCACCCCGACGTGGTGGCGCGCTTCAGGGAGCGCTGGAGCGAGCAGGACCTCAACGAGGCGCGGCTGCGGATGGCGCGGGTGCCCGACGGCGCCGAGTTGATCCAGAGCGCGACCATCCTGGCGCCGGGCTTCAAGCTCGGCAACGTCATCGTGATGGCCGGCATCCCCACCATCATGCAGGCGATGATGGATATCGTGGCGCCGACCTTGAAATCCGGTGTGCGGATGCTGTCGGATTCGGTCCGCGCCGACGCAAGGGAAGGCGATATCGGCGGCCCGCTGCGGGCGATCGCCGAAGCCTATCCCGAGACCATCATCGGCAGCTATCCGTTCCAGGATGAGTACCAGAGGCCGAACACCAATCTGGTGGTGCGCTCGCGCGATCCGGAGAAGCTCGCAGCGGCGATGGCCGCGGTGAAGGAGATGCTGAAGCAGGTACAGGCTGCGCAGAAGAAGCCGGTGGGTTGAAGCGATATGGTCGAGCGAAATTCTGAACCGAGTGCACAGGAGCGGGCCGGCAGGCCGTTTCCAGTCTCGTGGGATCAATTCCACCGGGACTGCCGGGCGCTGACCTGGCGGCTGAACGAGGTCGGCCCGTTCCATGCGGTGATCGCGATCACCCGTGGCGGGCTGGTGCCGGCGGCGATCGTCGCGCGCGAACTCGGCTTGCGGGTGATCGATACCGTCTGCGTCGCAAGCTACGACCATGACAAGCAGGGCGATCTGAAGGTGCTCAAGGGCATCTCCGAGCAGACCGCCAAGCTCGGCGGCGGCACCGGCAAGGGGCTTCTGATCGTCGACGACCTCGTCGATACCGGCAAGACCGGCAAGCTGGTGCGCGAGCTGCTTCCCGACGCGCATTTCGCAACCGTCTACGCCAAGCCCAAGGGACGGCCGCTGGTCGACACCTACATCACCGAGGTGTCGCAGGATACATGGATCTATTTTCCCTGGGACACCGCGCTGTCGTTTCAGCCGCCGATCCGCGACGGCGCGGCCTAGAACTCCACCTCGCCCCGCTTACGGAGAGAGGTCGATCGCGAATCGATCGGGTGAGGGGGATTCGCCGCGTATTTATCTCTCACTATCTTTGTGGAAGTGGCCCCTCACCCCGACCCTCTCCCCGCAAGCGCGGGGCGAGGGGGAAGTAAGAAGTATGCCCCTGCAAAACCGCGTCACCCCGACAGGCGACATCGTCGCGTCAGAACATCGCGGCACATTCACCGGCAATCGCGGCATCATCCACGATCCCGCGACGCGGACGCTTTTGAACAAGCGCTGGTCGAGCCCGGCCTGGCTCACCTGCGTCTGCGAGTTCAGGGGACGGCGGCGCAAGGTGATGAGCCGGCAGAGCTGGACCGAGCTGTTCTTCCTCGATGAGGCCACCGCATTCGCGGCCGGACACCGGCCCTGCTTCTACTGCCGCCGCGACGACGCCAAGCGGTTTCGTGCCGCCTGGGAGAGAGGTAACGGCGCGCACGATCTCAGCGCCAAGGCGATGGATGCGGTGCTGCATGCCGAGCGGCTCGACCGCGGCAAGAAGCGGCTGCATCCGTTGCCTGTGCCCGTCAACAAGCTGCCCGACGGCGCGATGGTGCAGGCTGGCGGGGAGAGCTACCTTGTCGCCGACGGCGCCACGTTGCGCTGGTCGTTCGCCGGTTACAGCCGGGCCGACGTACCGGAGCCGGCCATGCTGCTGACGCCACCATCGACCGTCCGCGCGTTCCAGGTCGGCTACCGGCCGGTGTTGCATCCGAGCGCGATGGCCGTTCTGGGTTGATCTGTCGGCGTAGTCCTCACGCCAGCCGCTGCCGTGCCAGTATTGCGCCGGCGCCGAGCGCGATCAGCTTGGCTTCGGCGATGTCCCGCCGCATCGGCGCCATGCCGCAATTGGTGGTCGCGATGATGTTGCCCTTCGGCACGTATTTCGCGACCGCCTCGATCACCTCGAGGACGTCGTCAGCGGTTTCGACCTCGTCGCTGGCGACGTCGATCACGCCGGCCTGCACGATCTTGCCGGGGAGCGCGGCGAGCAGCTCGATCGGCACCTTCGAGTTGCGGCATTCGATCGCGACCTGCTGGATCGTGCTCTTGTCGATCACCGGGAAGGTTTCCTCATATTGCCGCCACTCGCCGCCGAGCGTCTGCTTCCAGTCGGTGTTGGCCTTGATGCCGTAGCCGTAACAGATGTGTACGGCGGTGGCGCAGGTCAGGCCTTCGGCGGCGCGCTCCAGCGCCTTGATGCCCCAGTCGCGGACTTCGTCCATGTAGACGTTGAAGGCAGGCTCGTCGAACTGGATCACGTCGACGCCGTCGGCCTGCAATGCCCTGGCTTCCTGGTTCAACAGCTCCGCGAAGGCGAACGCCATCTTCACGCGGTCGCCGTAATATTTGTCGGCGATGGTATCGATGATCGTCATGGGGCCGGGCAGGGTGAATTTCAGCCTGTTCTTGGTGTGGGCGCGCGCCGCACGCGCCTCGCTTTCATGGACGCGACCCTTGAGCTGCAACGGCGCGACCACCTGCGGGACCATTGCTTTATAGCGGTCCTTGCGGATGCCCATCTCGACCTTGTGGGCGAAATCGATGCCCTCGATCCGCTCCAGAAAGCCGTGCACGAAATGCTGGCGCGCCTGCTCGCCCTCGGTGACGATGTCGACGCCGGCGTCCTCCTGCAGCTTGACCGCAAGCACCGTGGCGTCGCGCTTGGCGCGGGCGAGTTCGGCACCTTCCGATTTCCAGGGCGCCCACAGCATGTTCGGCTCGGCGAGCCATTCCGGTTTCGGCAGCGAGCCTGCGATTGTGGTTGGAAACAGCATGGGTGCCTCCCGCTGGGTTCTGATTGAGCGCCTGTGTGCCATGTCCTAAGGTGAAGGTACAGAACAACAAAAGTCTTTGTGACCGGGAATAGGACGCCGATGATCGACCTGCACTATGCGCCGACGCCGAACGGCTGGAAGATCTCGATCATGCTGGAGGAACTGGGGTTGCCCTACAAGGTGATCCCGGTGAACATTCGCGCCGGCGAGCAGTTTCGGCCCGAATTCCTGGCGATAAGCCCGAACAACCGCATCCCCGCGATCGTCGACCATCAGCCCGCTGACGGCGGCGGGCCGTTCTCGGTGTTCGAGACCGGTGCGATCCTGATCTATCTTGCCGACAAGGCCGGCCGTTTCCTGTCGCAGGAGCTGCGTGCGCGGTCGAACGTCATCCAATGGGTGATGTGGCAGATCGGCGGCCTCGGGCCGATGCTCGGCCAGCACGGCCATTTCGCGCTCTATGCGGCAGAGAAAATCCCGTATGCGATCGAGCGCTACCGCGACGAGACGGCGCGGCTCTACGGCGTGCTCGACCGCCAGCTCGGCAAGACCGGCGCCTATGTCGCCGGCGACGACTATTCGATCGCCGACATCGCCTGCTTCCCCTGGACCATGACCCACAAGGCGCAGGGCTTTACCCTCGACGATTACCCGAACATCAAGCGCTGGTATGCGGCGGTGCGTGCTCGCCCGCAGGTGCAGGCGGGCCTTGCGATCGGAAAATTCGTCAAGGAGCCGTTCGACGAGGAATCGCGCAAGAACATGTTCGGCCAGCGTGCGAAGGAGCTGGTGGAGAGGAAATGACGCTTTAACCCCTCATGGTGAGGAGGCGCAGCCGTCTCGAACCATGAGGCCACAAACGCGCCTCATCCTTCGAGACGCGCGTGATGCGCGCTCCTCAGGATGAGGATCAAGAGAAACGAAAATGAGGGAAAATGCCATGATCGAATTCTTCTTCGACTGTTCCAGCCCGTGGACCTATCTCGCCTGGCACAACATCCAGCCGATCGCGAGGGAGTTCGACGTTCCGATCACCTGGCGGCCGATCCTGGTGGGCGGCATCTTCAACACCGTCAATCCGTCGGTCTACGCGCAGCGCGAGAAGCCGGTGCCGCTCAAGGCGCGCTACATGAAGAAGGATCTTACCGACTGGGCGCGCTCGGCGGGCCTTGCGATCAAGATGCCGCCGACCGTGTTCCCGGTGAACAGCGTCAAGGCGATGCGCGGCTGCATCTGGCTCGGCAATGAGAAGATGGTGCCGTTCGCCCGCGCGGTGTTCGAGGCCTATTGGGGTGACGACAGGGACATCTCGCAGGATGCCGTGCTGACCGAAATCTGCACCAAGCTCGGGATCGATCCGGCGCAGTTCCTTGCCGGCATCGGCGACCAGGCGATCAAGGATCAGCTCAAGGCCAACACCGAAGAGGTGATGGCGCGCGGCGGCTTCGGCTCGCCCACGATCTATCTCGACAAGACCGACATGTATTTCGGCAACGACCGCCTGCCGCTGATCCGCGAGGCGCTGGCACGTCTCAAGGCGCGGGCTGCCTGATGCCGAAAGCCGTTGTTTGCCGCGAGCTCGGACCGCCCGAGCGTCTTCAGCTCGAGAATTTTGCCTCGGCGCCTTTGCAGCCGGGGCAGGTGCGTGTTGCGGTCCGCGCCGCCGGCATCAATTTCCCCGACATCCTGATGGCCGCCGGCGAGTACCAGCTCAAGCCGCCGCTGCCGTTCACGCCGGGCTCGGAAGCCGCCGGCGATGTCGTCGAGGTCAATGACGCGGCAGGCGTCGCCATTGGCGACAAGGTGATCGTCAAGATGCGCTTCGGCGCCTATTGCGATGAGACGGTTGCGACACCGTCGCAGCTCGTGCCGGTGCCGTCGACCTTCGACTATGCCGAAGGCGCGACCTTCCTTGCCGCGCACGGCACGGCCCATCACGCGCTGATCGACCGCGGGCAGATCAAGCCGGGCGAGGTGCTGCTGGTGCATGGCGCGGCCGGCGGCGTCGGACTTGCCGCGGTCGAGATCGGCAAGCTGCTCGGTGCCACCGTGATCGCTGCGGCCTCTAGCGAGGAGAAGCTCGCGATCGCCAGGGCGCGCGGCGCCGATCACCTCGTGCTCTACGCGCGCGAGCCGTTCCGCGATGCGGTCAAGCGTCTCACCGACGGCCGCGGCGCCGACGTCGTGTTCGATCCCGTCGGCGGCGAGGTGTTCGAGAACTCGATGCGCTGCATCAACTGGGGCGCGCGAATTCTCGTCGTCGGCTTCACCGGCGGCATCGGCCTTGCCCGCACCAACCTCCTGATGATCAAGGGTGCGAGCGTGCTCGGCGTCCGCGCCGGCGAGGCGGTGCGGAAGGATCCCGCGCTCGGCGAGGCCAGGTTCAAGGCGCTGAGCGAATGGGCCGAGGCGGGCCGGGTGCGGCCGAATATCTCACACCGGCTGCCGCTGGAGGACTACGCGAAGGCGATGCGATTGCTGATCGAACGCAAGGCCATCGGGCGTGTGGCATTGATGATGCAGCAGTAGCTCGTCATTGCAATGACGGCTATGGCGTGGCGAACTTCCCTTCTCGCAGAAACACGATCGTCTGCGCAATCGCCTCCCGATTGCGCACCAGCCAGGGATGCGAGGTGCGGATCACGATGTGATCGGCCATGCCGTCGAGCCTTGTGTTGGCGACCGACACCCGGCCGTCGTGCGGCCGCGGCAGGCCCATGGAGGTGATCGGATAAATCGAGCGGTTGCCGGCGATGATGCCGGCAGCATAATCGATCGCCGGCAGCAGTGCGCTGGTCGCGGCATCGCGGCGGGTAACGAGCTGCTGGCCGGCCGGGCCGAAGAAGGCACGATAGGCCGCGACGTTTTTCAGGCGGTCGGCAATCTCGCTGCCGGCATTCGGCGTGCCGAGCATCACGACGCGACCGAACCGGGTTGGGCGATGTCGTGCCAGATAGACGCGAGCCAGGAGACCGCCCATCGAATGGCAGACGAAATGCACGGAGCCGTCGAGGCTCTGCGCGAACCGATCGAGCGCGGGATGGATGTCCTCGGCCAGCGCATCGAGCGGCTTGCGCCGGCTGTCATAGTCGAGATTGAGGGTGGCAAAGCCGGCATCCCTGAGCGCCAGCTCCATCCTGCGAAACGAGCGCGCCGTCCTGCTGATGCCATGCAGCAGGACGACGCCGTCAGGTGTGGACGCCGCGGGACGCCGTTCGCTCACTTATAGTCGCGGTCTTGCCACCACGGGAAATAGTCCGGCATGTCCGACGATACCTTGTTCTTGAACTGCGCCGGGCGCTTTTCCAGGAACGACACCACGCCTTCCTTGACATCCTCGGAGCGGCCGCGGGCATAAATGCCGCGGCTGTCGACCTTGTGCGCTTCCATCGGATCGTCGGCGCCCATCATGCGCCACATCATCTGGCGGATCAGCGCCACCGACACCGGCGCGGTCTTGGCCGCGAACTCCTTGGCGAGCGCTCGCGCGGCCGGCAATAGATCGTCCGGCGGCACCACCTTGCTGACGAGCCGGCCGGCCAGTGCTTCCTGCGCCGGGAAGACGCGGCCACTGTAGCACCATTCCAGCGCCTGCGAGATGCCGACGATGCGCGGCAGGAACCAGCTCGAGGCGGCTTCCGGCACGATGCCGCGCTGGGAGAACACGAAGCCGAAGCGCGCGGCTTCGGAGGCGATGCGGATATCCATCGCAAGCTGCATGGTGACGCCGATGCCGACCGCCGGGCCGTTCACCGCGGCGATGACCGGCTTCAGGCATTTGAAAATGCGCAGCGTGACCTGGCCGCCGCCGTCGCGCACCTGCGGATCGCTGTAGTCGACGCTGCCGTCGGCATTGCGCTTGACCGGGCCGCGCCGCGCATCGCGGTCGAAGGTGTTGGCGCCGGAGGACAGGTCGGCGCCGGCGCAGAAGCCGCGGCCCGCACCGGTCACGATGATGGCCCTGACGTCGTCATCCTTGTCGGCCTTGTCGAACGCGTCGATCAGCTCCTGCTGCATTGTGGCGTTGAAGGCGTTGAGCTTGTCGGGCCGGTTCAGCGTGATGGTCAGGATCTGCTCGGCGACCTCGTACTTGATCGTCTCATACGCCATGGGGATGATTTCCTTCCTTTTTTATCCATTTGTCATTGCCCGGCTTGACCCGGCAATCCATCCTTTCTTTATGAAGAAGATGGATGCGCGGGTCGAGCCCGCGCATGACAATTTGGAAGGCCGAGGCGCTACTTCTTCGGCGGCATGGGCCACGGCTTCTGCGGGCCGCGCAGGGCTTCGAAAGCCTTGCCCATGCCGAGCACGCCGACGTCGTCGAAGCGGCGGCCGATGATCTGGACGCCGATCGGAAAGCCCTTCTTGTCGTAGCCGCCGTTGATCGACAGCGCGGGATTCTCCGACATATTCCACGACACGGTAAAGCAGATGTGCTCGAACGGCTTTGCGGGGTCGTTGAGTGGCGCGGCGAACTCCGCCGGGAAGTTCACGACCGGCGACACCGGCGAGATCAAATAGTCGACCTCGCAGAACAGCTTTGCGGCACCCGCTCGGATCGCCATCGTCATGTTGAAACCACGCACCACATCGACGCCGGAGAGCTTTGCGCCCGCCTCGGCCCAGTTGAGGATGTAGGGCAGGGTCTTGCCGCGATCGGCCTGCGACAATTTCGATAGCTCGTCCCAGGTCCGCGCCCGCCAGAAATTGTCGAGCCCCGCGAGCATCTCCGGGGTCAGGATGCCGTCGATCTCGGTGATGACGGCGCCGGCGGACTCGAACGCCTTCGCCGCCTTGACGACGACCTCGCGAACCTCCTTCTCGACCTTCTGGCCGGATCCGGCATCGAGCATCAGCCCGATGCGCAGCTTGCGCGGCGACTTCTCCAGCGCCTTCCAGTTCACCTCGAGTGCCGGCAGGCTCATGCCGTCGCGGCGGTCGGGGCGCGACAGCACGCTCATCATCAGCGCAGCGTCATCGACGGTGCGGGTCATCGGACCCGCCACGCGGCCGACATAGGGCGGATCGATCGGCACGCGGCCGAGGCTCGGCTTCAGGGCGACGAGGCCGCACCAGCTGGCCGGCAGCCGCACCGAGCCGCCGATATCGGTGCCGAGATGCAGCGGGCCGTAGCCGGCAGCACCGGCCGCGCCCGCGCCCGCGCTCGAGCCGCCGGGGTTCTTGCTGACATCCCAGGGATTGCGGGTGAGGGGATGGAATGACGACAGTCCCGACGACAGCATGCCGTAATCCGGCATCGTGGTCTTGGAGAAGATCACGCAGCCGGCTTCGCGCAGCCGGGCGGCAGGCGGCGCATCCTTTTCCGCCGGCGCAAGCTTGACGCTTGCCGTGCCCAGCGGCACCGGCTGTCCCTTGGTCGCGACATTGTCCTTGATGGTGACGGGAACGCCATCGAGCGTGCCGGCCGGCTCGCTCTGCTGCCAGCGCTCGGTCGCGGTCTTGGCGACCTTCCGCGCCCCGTCAGGGTCGTACAGGTACAGCGCCTTGATGTGCGGCTCCCAGGTCGCGACCTGGGAGATGATGTCCTCCAGCACCTCGGATGGCGAGAACTGCTTGGCACGATAGCCGGCGAGCAGGTCGACGGCCGACAGATCATGCAGCGATGTGATCGCGTCCTGTTTCGGTTTATGCATGCGCACCTGCCGGCATGCGTTTCTCGATGATGCGGGCGAACATGCTGGCGCCGATCGGCAGGATCTTGTCGTCGAGAACGTAACCGGGATTGTGCACGGGCACTGAACCGTCATGGCCGACCCAGAAATACGCGCCGGGAATGGCCTGCATCATGTCGGCGAAATCCTCGCTGCCCATCTTCGGCGTCGAGCGGGTGATCACCTTGGCCGGATCGACCACGGTGCGCGCGACTTCCTCGACCACGCGGGACTGCTCTTCCTGGTTCACCAGTACGCTGAAGCCGTCGCGGATCTCGACCGAGATTTCGGCGTCATATGCCGCCGCAAAGCCGGCGCAGATTTCGCGCATGCGCTTGCGGATCAGCGCACGGATCTCGTCGGAGAAGCAGCGCACCGTGCCGCACATCCAGGCTTCGCCGGGAATGACGTTGTACGCCGACCCGGAATGGATCTGCGTGATCGACAGCACCGCAGCCTGCAGCGGATCGACGTTGCGGCTGACGATCGACTGCAACGCTTGTCCGAGCGTCATTGCGATCACGACCGCGTCCTTGGAGCGCTCCGGCATCGCGCCATGCGCGCCGTAGCCCTGGATCCTGATGTCGAAGAAGTCGGCTGCGGCCATTGCAGGTCCCGGCAGGATCGCGATCTCGCCATGGTTGAGGTCGGGCGCGTTGTGCAGGCCGTAGACCTCGTCGCAGGGGAACTGCTTGAACAGGCCGTCCTTGATCATGGCGCGGGCGCCGCCGAGGCCTTCCTCGGCCGGCTGGAAGATGAAATGCACCGTGCCGTCGAAATTGCGGGTCTCGGCGAGATAGCGCGCCGAGCCGAGCAGCATCGTGGTGTGGCCGTCATGGCCGCAGCCGTGGAAGCGGCCGGGAATGGTGGAGCGCCACTTCAGATTGGTGTTCTCCTCCATCGGCAGCGCGTCCATGTCGGCGCGCAGGCCGATCTTCCTGGTGCCGCTGCCCTTGCCCTTGAGCACGCCGACCACGCCGGTGCCGCCGAGGCCGCGATGCACCTCAATGCCCCAGCTCGTGAGCTTGTCGGCGACGATGCCTGATGTGCGGACCTCCTCGAAGCCGATCTCGGGATGCGCATGCAGATCCCGTCTGATGGCGGTGAGTTCGTCGGCAAAACTGTCGATGCGCTCAATGGTCGGCATGGTCTCTCTATCCGTTTGTGCGTGATGGGGAGGCGGGTGTGAAAGCGGGGCCGTTCGGCTTGATACGGATGCCGGGGCGCAAATGTTTCCACGGCAGCGTGGCGGGATCGGCCGGCATCGGCCCAGGCGCGGCGCAGATCAAGAGCTTTTCGGCAATAGGCTCGAAATCGGCGCGGAAATGCACCGAACTCTTGTTGACCAGGATCTTCTGCGCCGTCGGTTCGATGCCGACATAGCGGTACATCGCCTGGTCCGCAAGCTGGGCCTTGTAGGAGCCGACGACGACGCGGACGTTGCCGATGCGTAGGCAAGCGGATGGTCCCATGTCCATGTCACGACCACCGTAGAAGGGGCCTGGCGCGATGAACTTGCCGTCCGAGAGCTTTTCGACGACGAAGGTCTCTCTGTATGGTGCGTCGCCCGGAATGCCCGATTTGCCGCCGAGATCGAGCGTGACGGTTGCGCCGACACCGGCCGCATGCGCCGCCTTCGCCGACTGCGGGTCGCAGATCACGCCGGTGGCGGCGCTCGCTTTGTTGCGGACCAACGCCCGCAGCATGCCTGTGGTATCGGAATTGCCGCCGGCGCCGGGATTGTCCTGGGTGTCGGCGATCACGATCGGCCTCGCCGCCGATGCCGCCAGTTCCATCGCAAGCAGCACGCCCTCGTCGGGCGAATAGATTCGGCCGTCAAAATCGTCTTCGTGGCTTTCGACAAGTGTGACAATGCGGTCGGCAGCGGCGTCGGCATCGGCTTGGCTCCGGCCATAGGCGAACACGCTCGGGCCGCAGTCCCTGATATCGGCGGCCGGGAAGCCGAACGCAAACGAAAGTGTCGGAACCGCGTCGCTCTCGAGCGCCGCAAGCTTCTGATAGATGCCTTTGGCCGGCTGGTCGTTGGTGCACTGCCAACTGATCGGGATCAGGAACGGCAGCTGCCGGAACGCCTTTGCGAGACGCTGCTTGGATTTGAGCAACAAGGCCAAATGCCGGGCGCAGGCGCGGCCGGTGCCAGCCATGTCAACATGCGGATAGGTTCGGTAGGCGATCAGCGCGTCGGCATGTTCGATCATCTCGGGCGAGACGTTCGCATGCAGATCAAGGCTCGCGACCAGCGGAATGTCCCTGCCGATTGCCTTGCGTACCCGGGCAAGGATCTCACCTTCGCCGTCGTCGTGGTGCTCGGTCACCATCGCGCCGTGCAGATCGAGATAGACTCCGTCGATCGGCCCGGCCGCGGCAATGCCGTCGACCATGTCCTTGACGATCCGCTCGAAGGCATCCCTCGTCACATGCGCCGACGGGGTTGCGCCGGCTGCAATCGTCGGGACCAGCTCCCAGCCATTGGCCTCCGCGGCCTCGACAAACCCGGCGAGGCCGGCATTGATCTTGCGCATGACCTTGAGTACCTCGGTGCCATGCGTCATCGACGGCCAACCGCCGCCATGCACGAAGTCGTCATACGTTGCCTTCGTCGGTGCGAAGGTGTTGGTCTCGTGCAGGAAGCCGCCAACGGCAATGCGGGTCATCAAGTTGGTCTCGATACGTTTCTTCGATCATGATGCGATCAGAACGGCGCGCGTCATGATCTCGTCTCGTTGGTTGGAGCGTGATCTTTCGGGAAGACCGGTGTCCACCTTCCGGGCCATGCTCCAGCGCGCGACGTTAAGCGTGTCGTCGCGCCAAGCGCAAGCCGGGGAGCACTGCCGGATTTGCATGCCCTGTGGGCGTAAAGGCTTACGGCCAAAGACCTAGGCTGTCGCCACAATGCCTTCCGAAACTGGGCGGAAGTTGGCGAAGTCCCAGCCGCGCCCGGGTGCTGCGTCGAGCAGCGCACGGGTATAGGCCTGCTGCGGATTGGTCAGCACCTCCGCCGCCGGTCCCTGTTCCACGACACGGCCACGCTGCATCACGGCGACGTCGTCGCAGATTTGCGCGGCGACCCGCAAATCATGCGTGATGAAGAGCAGCGCGATGCCCAGCCGCGTCTGGATTTCGTCAAGCAGATTCAGAACCTGCGCCTGCACCGAGACGTCGAGCGCGGACACAGCCTCGTCAGCCACCAGCACGTCGGGATCGAGCGCCAGCGCGCGTGCGATCGCAATGCGCTGGCGCTGGCCGCCGGAGAACTGGTGCGGATAGCGCGAGATCGCGTCGGGCGGCAGGTGGACGAGCTCGAGCAGCTCGCGGGCCCGCGCCAGCGCGTCCTTGCGCGGCATGCCGTAATTGATCGGGCCCTCCGCGATGCTCTCGCCGACGGTGACGCGCGGATTGAGCGAGCGGTAGGGGTCCTGGAAGATGATCTGGATCTTCTGCCGGTGCGGCTGCAACAGCCGGCGCGACAGGTCGGAGATCTCGCGGCCGGCGAGGCGCACCCCGCCCGAGGTCGGATCGATCAGCCGGACGATGCAGCGCGCCACCGTCGATTTGCCGGAACCGCTTTCGCCGACGATGCCGAGCGTGCGGCCTTTGCGCAGAGTGAGCGTGACGTTGCTGGCGGCGGCGACCTCGCGGGCTTTGCCGTAGAGCGACCGCTCCCGGTAGACCTTGCTGAGCTCGTTGGCCTCCAGCACCACCGGCTCCCTCGTCTGCGGGCGTGGCGCGCGCGGCACGAGGCTCGGCACCGCGGACAGCAGGTTGCGGGTGTACTCCATTGTCGGATTGCGCAGCACGTCCTGCAGCGGACCGGTTTCGACCAGCCGGCCATGTCGCATCACGGCGACGCGATCGGCGATCTCAGCCACCACGCCCATGTCGTGGGTGATGAACAGAACGGCGGTGCCGTGATCGCGCTGCAGGTCGCGGATCAGGGCGAGGATCTGCTTCTGGGTGGTGACGTCGAGCGCGGTGGTCGGCTCGTCCGCGATCAGCAATTTGGGTTCAAGCACCAGCGCCATCGCGATCATGATGCGCTGGCGCTGTCCGCCCGACAGGCGGTGCGGGTAGGAGGAGAAGATGCGCTCCACATCCGGCAGCCGCACATGCTCCATCATCGCCAGGATCTTCTGACGCCGGGCACGGGAGTCGAGATCGGTATGGGCGCGCAGCACCTCGTCGATCTGGCGGCCGACCGGCATCACCGGATTGAGCGCGGTCATCGGCTCCTGGAAGATCATCGCCATCCGCGTGGCGCGGAGCTGACGCAGCCGGCGGTCGCTGGCGGTCAGCAGTTCCTCGCCGACCAGTTTGGCGCTGCCGCCAGACGGCACCAGCGTGCCCTTCTGCAACAGGCCCATCACGGTGAGGGAGGTAACCGACTTGCCGGAGCCGCTTTCGCCGACGAGGCACAGCGTCTCGCCCTCGTGCACCTGCAGCGAGAGGTCGTCGATGATGCGATGCGCTTCAGCCTTGCGGCCGAGGCCGACGACGAGATTGTTGATGTCGAGGACGACGTTGGAAGAGTTGGTTGCGGTCACTTGCCCTCACGCTGCTTCATACGGGGATCGAGCGCGTCGCGCGCGGCGTCGCCGATCAGGTTGACGCTGAGAATGGCGATCGAGAGCAGCAGCCCCGGCCAGAAGATCAGCGACGGCTTGACCTGGAAGTAGGCGCGGCCCTCGGCCATGATGTTGCCCCAGGTCGGCGTTTCCGGCGAAATGCCGGCGCCGAGGAACGACAGGATCGCCTCGGTCAGGATCGCGGATGCGCAGACATAGGTGCCTTGCACGATCAGCGGCGCGATGGTGTTCGGCATCAAGTGCCGCCACATGATTTTCGGCAGGCTCGAGCCGAGCGAGATCGCGGCCTCGACATAGGGCTCCTCGCGCGCGGTCAGCACCACCGAGCGCACCAGCCGCGCCACGCGCGGGATCTCGGGGATCGTGATTGCGATCATCACGGTCCAGATGCTGGCGCCCGACAGCGAAACGACGGCGATCGCGAGCAGGATGGCGGGGATCGCCATCAAGCCGTCCATCACGCGCATCATCACCGCATCGACCCAGCGGAAGAAGCCGGCGACCAGGCCGATCAGCAGGCCGATGGCGATGGAGCAGACGGCGGCGCCGAGCCCGATCAACAGCGAGATCCGTGCGCCATAGACGACGCGCGACAGCAGGTCGCGTCCATAGGCGTCGGTACCGAGCAAAAATTGCGCGCTTGACGGCTTCAGCCGTTGCGACGGCGTCAGCAGCAGCGGATCGTGCGGCGCGAGCAGCGGCGCGAAGATCGCCATCAGGATGACGAGGGAGAGGCAGATCGTCGCAGCCGCGATGATCGGCGTTGATGTCAGGAAGCCGAGCTTGACGCGGAACGGCCGGGTGACGGGAATGGAGGATTCGGGGAGGGTTTCGATCGCCATTGCTCAGTACCGGATACGAGGATCGAGCAGGGTGTAGGCGAGGTCGATCAAGAGATTGACCGCGACATAGATACCCGACGTCAGGAGGATCATGGCCTGGATCACCGGATAGTCGCGCGCCAGCACCGCATCGACGGTGAGGCGGCCGATGCCGGGCAGGTTGAACACGCTCTCGGTGACGACGACGCCCGAGATCAGCAGCGCGAAACCGGAACCGATCACGGTGACGACCGGAACCGCGGCGTTGCGCAGCGCGTGGCGCAGCAGCACGCCGGTCTCGCCGATGCCCTTGGCGCGTGCCGTGCGCACGTAATCCTCACCCAGCACATCGAGCATCGAGGCTCGCGTCATGCGCGCGATCAGCGCGACATAGATGAAGGAGAGCGTGCAGGTCGGCAGGATGAGGCGCTGGAAGAACGGACCGAAGCTGTCCCTCAGACAGGCGGCGACCTCCAGCGTACTGAGCGATTTCGGTGGCGCTGTCGCGCAGGCCGACATGATGCTCTTGTAGCCCTGCACCGGCACCCAGCGCAGATCGATCGCAAACACCTGGATCAGCACATAGCCGATCACGAACACCGGCACCGAGAAGCCGAGCACCGAAAGCCCCATCACGAAGCGGTCGATCCAGGTGCCGTGCTTCCACGCCGCGATCACGCCGAGGGGCACCGCCACCAGGATCGAGAGGATGAGGGTGGCCAGCGCGACCGAAATCGAAGGCTCGAGGCGCGGGCCGATCATTTCGAGGATCGGCTTGTTCGAGATCAGGGAGACGCCGAGGTCGCCGTGCAGCAGTTTGGCGACCCAGGTGTAGAACTGGATGTAGATCGGCTCGTTGAGACCAAGCGAGGTGCGGATGCGCTCGAGCTGTTCCGGCGTCGCATTGTCGCCGGCGAGGATTGCGGCGGGGTCACCCGGCGTCAACCGCAGCAACAGGAACACGAACAGGGCCACCACGCCCATCACGGGAACGGCGGCGAGGATGCGTCGGAGGAGATAGCCGAGCATCGTTGCTATCTCCTGCCGTCAGATGGTGCGAAGCGAAGGCTGGGCCGCATCATACTCATGGTGTCCCCGTGATGTGTCTCATGCGCTTCTGCGTCTTGTCTCAAAGCTAGCGCGAAAGTGATGAATTTACAGGCAAATACTGTGCCAATGGCGACGTCATATCAAGGCGGGGTTCAAACCGTTGGAAGCTCCCTTGGTCTGAATCTGCTATTTCGAATTGCAGATGTCGCCATGCACCACCGAACTGAAACGACAAGTCCATTCACGCTCGCATCATGCCGCACCAGTTGGCTACGAACAGTGCGATGCTCTGCGTTGTCTTGCGAAGGCTGTCGAGCTCGACACGTTCGTTGAACGCATGTGGGCCGATACCGTAAGGACCGTAGCAAAGTGCAGGGATGCCATAGTCGACGCAATAGTAACGGGTGTCGTTGACGGCCGTAGACAGCCGCTCCTGCATTGGAGCCTGGAAGACGGAGTGATGGGCGGCAGACAGCGCTGCCTCCGCTTCGCTGCCGGGCTCGCACACCGCTGGGTCTGCCTGAAAACCACTCCACACGAGCTCGGCCGGATTGTCGGCCAGGAAGTCGTCGGCCTTGTGCGCTTCGGCCAGGCATTCCTCGATGCCACGCATCGCTTGCTGCGGTGTTTCGCCGGGCAGGAGACCGAGCCGGCAATCCAGCTCGCACCAGGCCGCGGTCGAACTGGCCCAATCGCCGCCTTTGATGATCCCGACATTGAACTTGATCGGATTCTTGACACTGCGGAACCAGCCGTTGTCGAGTGCCCGGGCATTGAGCGCCTTGGTGTAGTCCTGAAACGCGCGCACCAGATGCATCGCCGACAGGATGGCGCTCGTACCGGCCTCGGAATAGGCGACATGCACCGGCGTGCCGCGGACGCGCAGGCGAAACCAGACGGCGCCGACCTGGGCGCGCGTGAGGGTGTGTCCGGTCGGCTCGGGAATGAGGCAGGCATCGGCGCGATAGCCGCGCATCAAGGTCGAGAGTGCGCCGTTGCCGGTGCTCTCTTCCTCGGTCACGGTCTGCAGATGGACGCGCCCGCCCGGGGCATATCCGGCGTCGCCGATCGCATCGAGCGCGAAGATCATTGCCGAGACACCGGCCTTCATGTCTTGCGCCCCACGCCCGAACATCCAGCCGTCGCGCACGGCGCCCGAGAACGGCGGTTGGTCCCAAAGGTCAGCAGGCCCCTCCGGCACCACGTCGATATGACCTTGCAAGATCAGGCTGCGTCCGCTGCCTTTGCTGTTCATCGTCGCAACAACCTGCTGCGATCCGGCAAGATCGATGCCGTCCATTGGCGCAGCCTTCGGATGGCTCATCAGGTTGACGTCCGCAAGGCTGAACACATCGACGTCGTAGCGGCGCTTCGCGAATTGCTCGGCCAGCCAGAGTTGCTGTGGCGCTTCCTGTCCGCGCAGGCTGCGGAACTGCACCATGCGCGACAGGAACGCGATCTGATCGTCGAAGTTTCGATCGACGGCCGCGGACAGCTCTGCGGCAATCTGATCCGGCTTGGTCAACGTCTCGGTTGTCATGTCTCGCCTCTCATGGAGCCTTGTGCGTGAGCCTGAGCGTTGACCGTTTCGGAAAGGTCGCGCATCGAGTTGGTGCGCGTGCCGGTGGCGAGGTTACGTATCGGTCCGCCGAAGAGATCGCCGCCGGCACACGTGCCGTCCGGAATCCCGCGCCGGACCGCAATGTCATGCGTGCCCGCTACCCCAATGCGCATTGTCCCCTCCCGCGCTGAAGCGCTTTTCCCCATTGTGACGCTAGTCCCTGTCACGCGGCGTTTCTCAGCGAATTCCGACTTGGCCACACGCAAGTACGCTCATATTCTTCCTCTTCGACCGGATAATTAGGGGAAAGCTGCGCGGGCGGTCTCGATCGCATCGACCTGCGACGGCGCCATCGGTGGCGCATCGAGGTCGCGCCAATCGTCGATCGCCCCTGCGACCATCTGCGCCGTCGCAGCTGACAGCGTCCAGCCGAGATGACCATGGCCCGTATTGTAGAACACGCCCGGAATCCGTCCGGCGCGAACCACCGGCATCATGTTCGGCATCATCGGGCGCAGGCCCGCCCAGGGCACGACTTTCGACGTATCGATCCCGGGGAAATGCTGTCGCACCCAGTCCACCAGCGGCTGGATGCGGTCGGCGCGAATGTCGCGGTTGAAGCCGTTGAACTCGGCCGTGCCGGCGACGCGGAAGCGGTCGGCGCCAAGCCGGCTGGTGACGATCTTCGCGGCTTCGTCGAGCAGGCTGACGGTCGGCGCGGCGTCCCGGCTTTGCGGAGCATCGAGCTGCACCGTGATCGAATAACCCTTCACCGGATAGACGTTGACGCGATCGTTGAGCAGGCCGGCGAAATGGCGGCTCGCCACGCCGGCGCAAATCACGATGCCATCCGCCTGCAACTCATGTCGCGTCGCGACTCCGGCATCATGCGAAGCTGCGTCGTTCCAGCCGATGCGGAAGCCCTCATCGCCGCGCGCGATCGTATCGACATCAGCCTCATGGACGAAGCTCGCGCCGCGGCGGACGCAGGCGTCGGCGAGCCCGCGGGTGAACTTATGGATATCGCCGGTCGCGTCCGACGGCGTGAAGAACCCGCCATAGCAGGCGGTCTGCAGCGCGGGTTCGATGCTGCGGATTTCGTCCGGGGTCACCGGACGGCGGTCGAGCCCGCCTTGCTGGAGCAGCGTGTTGACACGCAGGCCGGCATCGAAACCGGCCTTGTCGTGATAGACGTGCAGGATGCCGCGGCGTTCGAGATCGAAGGCGATATTCTCGCGCTGTGCGATCGAGAACAGATGCTTGCGCGCTTCGATTGCGAGCCGCGTGGTCTCGATGGTGTTGCTGCGATAGCGGCCGATGTGGCCGACGAACTCGCCGATCCAGGAATATTTGTGCCAGCTCGGCTTCGGATTCATCAGCAGCGGCGCATCGCTCCTGAGCATCCAGCGCAGCCCCTTGAGGATGGTTGCCGCGCTGTTCCACACCTCCGCGTTGCTGGCGGAAAGCTGTCCGCCGTTGGCGAACGAGGTCTCCATCGCGGCGTAGCGATGCCGGTCGAGCACAGTCACCCGATAGCCGCGTTCGAGCAGGGCATAGGCCGTCGTCACGCCGGTGATGCCGGCGCCAATGATCGCAATGTGAGGCATGATGGTCTTCAGGCTCCCGTGGGTTAGAGTCGCCGAACCGCCGGTGAAACCGGCATCGGCGCCCCATCTGTCACGGTACCTGAGAGCTTGATCCGCATCGGGCCTGGGCCCAAAAGCGGACTATCCCCTTCGGTGGACGTCACGGCCCTTGATGTGCGGCCGTGTCCGTCTCTCTCCAGATCGTCCTGACGATACAGTCCTTTTGCCTGAGAGTTTCCGGGGCGGTTGCTCCGTCGGCGCCGAAGCCAACAACACGAATGTTGTCGCTTCGATCTCTCCCGCATCGTCGCGTTGGACGGCCGGACCGTAGGCGAAGCCTCAAAAATGGACAAGGCTAAATTTCGACCCGGCAGTGCCAACGTGTTGTGCAGTGCAAATCGATGTCAGTCCAGCGTCGCCAGCAGCGCCGCCATCAGGCGGCCGCGCTCGGCGAGGCTGTTGACTTCGATATGTTCGTTGAGCGTATGCGCATCGGCGCCGCGAACGCCGAGGCCATCGAGCGTGGGGATGCCCATCGCACCGGTGAAGTTGCCGTCCGATCCGCCGCCGGCGCTGCCGTGCGGCAGATCAAGGCCCATCGCCGCCGCGAGGCCTTTTGCCTTTTCATAGAGCGCCATGGTGCCGGCATCCGGCTCCCACACCGGGCGGGTGACGCCGCGCGTCACCTTGAATGTCACGTCGTTGGCGGTACCCGACAGTGCCAGCATCCGCTCGACGCCGCGGTCGAGATCGGCCTGGCGCTTGGCCATGCTGAGCGCTTCGCCGGTGCAGGTGGTTGCGACGCAATTGACCCATTGGCCGCCATGCACGATGCCGACCGAGAAGGTGCAGTCTTCGGTGGTCATGCCGTCGATGGCAATGATCTGCCGGGCCATTTCGCGGATCGCGGAACGGCCGGAGGACAGCGTCGCGCCGGCATGGCTCGGCTTGCCGGTTGCTTCCAGATTGAAGCGCGCGATCGCATAGCGGCCGGTGACGACGCCGTTGTTCGGCCGGCCGGGCTCCGGCACCAGCACGTATTTGTTGCGCGCGGCTTCCGCTTCGATGATGTCGCGCGTCGAGGGCGTGCCGACCTCTTCATCGGGCGTGAACAGCACGGTGATCGGCAGCGGCGTCGTAAAGGAGGCGCGCGCCAATTGCCTGATCGCCTCGATCGACAGATAGTTGCCGCCCTTCATGTCGAAGATGCCGGGCCCGAAGCACTTGTTGCCTTCGCGCCGCCACGTCAGCTTCTCGATGGTGCCGACCGGGTGCACGGTGTCCAGATGGCCTGATATCAGGATGCCGGGCTGGCCTTGTTTCGGATGGGGGAAACGGGCGCGGACGCAGCCGGCAAAGCCCTGGCGTCCGGCGATGCGTTCGATCGTCGCACCCATGACCGCCATCTCGCGTGCGGCGAGGTCGAGCATGCGCTCGACCGCGGCCGCATCCCATGTCGGGCTCTCGCATTCCACCCAGCCGCGCAGGCCCTGCAGCATCGCTTCGGAATCAAAAGGAAGATTGGCGGGGTTCATGTCTTTTCTCGCTTGTTGTCTTGTTTGCGCCGGTACGTGTTCGCGTAGCATACGAAAAGCTCGGGCGACGATTTTGTAAAGTCAAATGCGCCGAACGTGTCGTTCATTCATTCGTATACGTTCGATCCCGCCCGAAACCGATTGACGCGCATTGCGCTTGATGCAAGTCTCGATTTCACAAGCCATACAGCATGTTAGTTCGCCTAAATAACGAACCGCATGCATAACGAATAAGCCGGCTTTGACCAGTTACACGTCAGGAGAGATTGCATGTTCCCTATCTCGCGTTGGAAGCACCGCACGCTAGCGGCTGCGTTGACGGCGCTCGCGTTGTCGTTCGCTCCGCAGGTATTGTCGTTCGCAGCGCAGGCCATCGCCGCGGACAAGACCATCACCGCGGTGATGCATTCGGATCTGCGCGTCATCGATCCGATCCTGACCACGGCCTACATCACGCGAGACCACGGCTACATGGTCTACGACACGCTGGTGGCGACCGACTCCAACTTCAAGATCCAGCCGCAGATGGCGGACTGGAAGGTGTCCGACGACAAGCTCACTTACACGTTCACGCTGCGCGACGGCCTGAAGTGGCATGACGGCGCGCCCGTCACCGCTGAAGATTGCGTCGCTTCGCTGAAGCGCTGGGCCAAGGTCGACGGCATGGGCCAGAAGCTGATGGACTTCACTGCGAGCATCGAAGCCACCGACGCGAAGACCATCACGCTGAAGCTGAAGGAGCCCTACAGCCTGGTCCTGGAGTCGATCGGCAAGCCGTCGTCGCGCGTCGCCTTCATGATGCCGAAGCGGTTGGCCGAAACGCCGCCGGACAAGCCGATTCCGGAGCAGATCGGCTCCGGCCCGTTCAAGTTCGTGCAAGCTGAATTCCAGCCGGGCGTGAAGGCGGTCTATGTCAAGAACAAGGATTACGTGCCGCGCAAGGAGCCGGCAAGCTGGACCGCGGGCGGCAAGGTGGTGAAGGTCGATCGCGTCGAGTGGGTCACGATGGCGGACGCCCAGACCGCGCTGAATGCGCTGCAATCCGGCGATATCGATTTCCTGGAGAATCCGTCGCTCGACACGTTGTCGGTCCTCGAAGCCGACAAGGACCTCAAGATCGAGACGCTGAACAAGGCCGGATTCCAGACGCTGGGCCGCATGAACTTCCTCTATCCGCCGTTCGACAACGTCAAGGTCCGCCGGGCGGCGCTGCTGGCGGTCAACCAGAAACAGGTGCTCGACGCGCTGGTTGGCAATCCCAAATACTACAAGACCTGCGTTGCCTTCTTCATCTGCGACACGCCTTTCGCGACCGAGGTCGGCGGCGAGACGGTGTTGAAGGGGGGCGACATGGCGGCGGCCAAGAAGGCGCTTGCCGAGTCGGGCTATGATGGTACGCCGATCGTCATCATGGCGCCCGGCGACGTCACCACGCTCAAGGCGCAGCCGATTGTTGTCGCCCAGCAGCTGCGCGACGCCGGCTTCAAGGTCGACCTGCAGGCGACCGATTGGCAGACCGTCGTGACCCGTCGTGCCAGCCAGAAGCCGCCGAAAGACGGCGGCTGGAACATGTTCTTCACCAACTGGGTGAGCGCCGACGTCTCCAACCCGATCGCCAACCTCTCGATTGGCGGCCAGGGCAAGAATGGCGGTTGGTTCGGCTGGGCCGAGGATGCCAAGATCGAACAGCTGAAGGATGCCTTCGTTCGTGCGCCGTCGCTCGATGAACAGAAGAAAATCGCGGCCGAGATCCAGAAGGAAGCCTACGACCAGGTCATCTACATCCCCCTCGGGCAGTATCAGGGGCCGAGCGCCTGGCGGAAATCGCTGACTGGTGTCCTCGACGGCCCGGCGACGCCGATCTTCTGGAACATCGACAAGTCCGAGTGAGCCTCGGTCCGACGCAAGCAAATGGCCGGGACCTGTCCCGGCCATTTTTCTTTTCGCTGTCGCTTTTCAGGTGTGACTGTCGCGGAGCTGTTCGAGTCCGCCGTGAAGAGGCGGCCCATTGTATGGCGCGCCCTGGGGCGGCGAGGGGCGGTCCTTGCGCTGATCGCGTTGGTCGGTCGCGCGCTGCGCGGTTGGATGGTCGTTCGGCATCGTCATGCTCCAATTGCGGCATGACAACAATGATGCAGCGCACTGGTTACGAATCGTCGGCTGCTATTCTGCCGGGCCTGGTTTCACGGTGCTCGTGCTAGACAGGCTCGTGAGCTGCGTCTGCCCGACGCTGCCGCCGTTCATCCAGACCACCGCTCCGGCCGCAAGCGCCAGCAATCCGTACAGCATGATCGCGCCGCGAATCCATCGCCGGTAGATCGCGCGCTCGTCGGGCGTTGCGTCACGGAATTTCTGTACGTTGAGCCCATTGCTGCAATGAGCCGCGTCGTCGCCGTGCTCGAGAGGGGAGGCGCCATGATCGCGCGCCTTGTCGCCTGCAATCCGATCGCAATTTGCTATCCGATTGCTGTTCGCAATCCGATTGCTGTCAGCAATCACCATCGCCGATCTCCGACCAAAATTGATTTCAAAATGCGACGGCCGCGAAATCTGCGGCCGGAATTTCCAATGCAGCAAGGCTACACCATGCCGCGATCGCGGCATGTGAACCCGGCCACAGCCGGAAAACACGATGAGGTGATGCGGGCATCGTGATACCGCACGTGCTGGCCCAGGTCGCGGGCGGCGCGCTGGCATACCAATCCGATGGGAAGTATTTTAAGGTCCCCGTTAGTATTGCGTCGTATGCTGGCCGCCAGTTTGTGTCCCTAACCCGACCGGTTCATGGCCGACGACCATCCCAGGCCCGCATCAGCCAACACGCAGCAGCCAATGCCGACCGACCAGCGGCGTGCCGGCTCCCGTCGCCGCGTGCTCAAGTCGGGCGCGATCGAGTTCGGCAATGAAGCGATCCCCTGCACGGTGCGAAACCTCTCGCCTCAGGGTGCCTGCATCGAAGTCAACTCGCCGCTGTGGTATCCCGACAGCTTCGTCCTCACCGTCGACGGCCAGCGGCACGCGTGCCAGGTGATCTGGAAGAAGGAGCGGCGGATCGGACTGGGGTTCGCGTGAGGCGTGTCGGCGAGCATCGCGGCATGGTTCGGAACGCGCGGCCTCACGTCCACAAGCTCATCGCCCGGCCGGCTGCTATGCGGTGGCGAACCTCCAGCACATGTAGAAGTCCTGCACGGTCGAGTTTTGCTTGGTCTCCCCCCTTGTGGAGGACCCAGGGTAGATCGTGTAGTCCGGCAGCTTTGCGGGCGTGGTGAACAGCCCCAGCGAAAGCCGGGTCGCGTTCTTGTAATCGCCGACGAGGTTTTTTTGCGCCAGTTGCGCGACGTCGTCGTTGAGGCCCTTCACGAAGTTATCGATGTTGTTGAACGACTCGCATTTGAGCTCCACAATGATTCGCTGGTGACCGGACTTGCTGTTGTTGATGACGAAGTCCGGACGATCCCTGCCGGCGTAGACCGACGTCATCTCGCGTTCGACTTCATAGGTGCTGTTCTGAAACAGCAGCATGATCGCAAGATCGCACTGCGCCCAACCCTCCCATCCGCCTTTTGTGGTCCAGCAGGTATTGAGTTCGCGTGTCTTGCTGGCCCGCCAGGCCTTCACCAATCCGATAAACTGGTCCGCCGACAGCTGCTCCGCCCGGGCGTAACCCGACACCAGGCTGGCGCCAACGGCGGCGGACCCGATCACGATATTCCTTCGCGTGAGATGATGCATGGCGATCTTCCTTCGATGATGGATTGAGCTTCTTCGCCGCCGCGCACGGTGCGCCGGAGTCATTGTGTGTCCGACGTGCGAACGCGGCCTGGCTCAGGGTGTCACCGTGCAGTGGCTGCTCTTCTTGTTGTCCTTGGCCCACGTGGTCTTGGCACCCTTGCTGTGGGGCTGCCAATCGACCTTGATGTCGTAGACGCAGGCGCAAGAGTCGTTGCTGTCGGTTCCTATGATGTAGGACAGGTATCGATAGGCCCAGGTCGCGTGCTCGGTGTGATCGTCTTTGCGTTGATCGGTGTTGTCCCACCATTTGGTGCTGCCGGCGTCTTGCTGGATCAGAGAATCGGTGGCTTTTGGATCGGTGTAGCTGTCGGCGCCGAACAGATCCTGCTTGCCTGACGTTTCTCCGAGCTCGGGAACGAGGCGACGCTGGTCATGGACGATCGCTGCATTCACCCCGCCGATTGACACGTCGTGGTCAGGGGTACCATGGACCTTAGGACGGCTCACCTGGTCGCCCGTGATCGTAAGCTGCAGGGCGTGCCCGCTCTTGCATTGGCTCGGAGTACCCGTCAGTTGCGCATCGACTAGGAATCCCGTTCGTTGCATGATCTTGGGTTGGTTTGAGACGGAGTTCACCCCGATCGGGCAGTCGTAGCGAAAGCTGTATTTTCCACATTGATGGTTCGGACCGGGGATCTTCTTGCATTCAGGGAAGCCGTTATCCGGATCCGTGACATTGATATCCGCATTCGAACAGATGCTCATCGTCTGGCCGTCGGTGTGGCTGACGGTGATGCCCGTGCAGCCGCACGCCGCCTGTGCATGGTGTGGCACGGTCAGGGCCGATAGCAGGAGCAGCATGGTCGGAATTGACGTATGGGCGCACAAGGTTTTCCCTCGCACCAATACATGACGAGGTGTTGCGGCTGAAAGCTGTCGGTCCTTGGACACGAGCGATCTCCTTTGCGATGACAATGAACGGTACCGCCGGCTGGCGCTCCGGCCGGCGGCGGCCGGAGCGCAGGCGCGGCTTTCATGACGAGATCAGTAGAGGACCGCAGTCAGCGAACCGCTGTTGTCGGAGTAGTTGGTATCGATGGCCTTGACGATGACCCGCACGATCTTTCCGTCTTTCGGGTCGGGCAGCGCGATCGGCCCGAGGTAGCGTTGCACAGGACCGTCGTCGATCTGGACCGCGACCCAGACATTGGGATCGTCCTTCGAGATGCCGTTGACGAAGCAGCTGTCTCCTCCGAAGCAGTAGATGCCGGAGACCGCCAAATGGCGCTTGGGGTGATCGACGTTCCAGCCGGCCTGATTGCCGAAGACGCCCACATCGTTGGTCAGAACGTCGTACACAGCTGGTGCAACAAACTGTGACAGCGATGTTGGAATCCTGCAGGACGCCGGCGTCTTGGCGCAGGTCGCGAGCAGCGCGTTGCCTTGATCGAACTCGCTTGCGAGGCGCTGGCGATCGGCACTGTGGACGTCGCCGATTCCGTAGTGTGTGAGCGTGGGCTGGCGGCCGTCGATCAGGTGGATGTACTGATCCCGCTGCCCTTGCGCGGTGCGCAGGCTGTCGACCTGCGCCTTGAGGTCATCATAGTCCGCGGTGGTGATGCCGAGCTTGCTGTATTTGTCGGTCTGGAATCCGATCAGGGCGGCATTGTCCGGCTTCAGGGTGCTGTTGAATTTCAGCGAGTATTCCATGATCGCGTCCACCGTGTTGGCGGTCGGCCCGCCGCTGCCGCCGACCTGGGTCGACTCCATGGCAAGACCCATCTGGCTGCGGAAAGCGGACGCCTTCTTGGAGAAATCGGCGTCGGCCGAGAAGCCCATGCCGCTTGCGGAGAACGCGGCCTCGAACGACGATTTGTCGGTCTCGTCCTTCGCCGTATAGGTCAGGAGCGCGACGAATTCTCCACCGATCTCGGCCCCGCTGACATAGCTGTCGCCGCAGCCCTGGAAGAACTTGGCCTGCGCGGCCTTCACGGCCTCCGGGCTCAGGGTTTCATCCGCCAGCGCCGTGGCCACCGGCGTGGTCACCTTCGCCTGGTGCAGCAGAATCTTCCGCGACGACACCGACTTGACTTTCACCAGCAGGAACTCATGGTTGCTGTTGCTCTCGTGCTCGGACGTGTATTTGGCGCTGGCTTTTGCGGTCCAGCCCGCAATCGATCCCGAGACCGAAGCCTCGGCGCTCATCTCGTCTTTGAGTTGCTCGGAGCTCTTGATGAGATTGAGGTAGTAGGTCGGACTGAAGCCGGTCGGCGCTTGCGCACTGATCCAGCCGGTCACGCAGTCGCTGACCTTTTGGCGCGACAGGCTATTGTATCCCTGTCCCAGCACGTCGCGGATTTCATCGAGCGATCCGTCCTGGTCGGTGGCGCCGTCCGGAAGGTTAGCCCAGCCGGCGGGGCCGCGCTTGGTTGCGGGATTGTGCGGTTTCTCCAGCGGAGCTTCGATCGGGAATTTGAGGCTGGTCGCCCGGGCGGAAAACACCGGGCTGGCCGCGATCAGCGCGATCGCGGCGCTGGCGAGCAGGCGCGAGAAGGGCATCTCTCTGTCTCCATGGTGCAACGCCCCGCGAGGCGTTGGGGAAGTGTTTTGAAATACAATCTAGGATTGTGTATCGTCGCAAAAAAATAGCGGCGCCGCACCGGGGACCGTCGTCGTAATCCATCGCTGCGGGCCGTGTGAAGAATATGCCAGCCGTGATCGTTCAAGTGTGAATTTTTGCACAATCAACCTAAAATAGTGCAGGGCATTTCGTGCGCGGGCAGCTGCGTGGCGTCGCTTTGCCGCGTGCGGTTACCCACCGCAGTCGCCGTTCGCGGCGTCCTGTTTGGGACATCCTTCGCGGCGCGATGTGGCTTGCCGAGCCGTAGCTCGCGGACAAGCGCACCGTCCCCGCCTTTGCTCCGGTGCGGCGCTTCGTTCGCTTCGCGAGCGAAGGCTGGTGCGGGCGGTGGGACTCGAACCCACACGACGTTGCCATCGAGGGATTTTAAGTCCCTTGCGTCTACCAGTTCCGCCACGTCCGCGTTGCGCCAGGCGCGCCGATATCTAGCGCGTTTGGGCGCAGAGTGGAATTGTCATTATCCGGTGCTAACGGGCGAGCTTTCAAAGGCTTACGCTCCGGCCCGCAATTCCAATTGCTTCGGCAGCCGAGCGTTGGGATAAGCGGCCCGCCGCCGCGATTGAGCCTCAATCCGGACACCGGTGGCTGCTTTAGGCAATCTCAACACTGTCGGACTAAGAAAGCTGAATGTCTGTTCGTTTTCCACGCCGCTCAAATCTGTTGCGCGCGGCAACCGTCGTTGCGCTGCTCGCCTCGGCCGCGGGCGTTTCCGGTTGCGCACAGATCGGCGACAGCGTGCCATCGGCGTTCGCCGATCCCGCCAAATACGACCTGTATGATTGCAAGCAGCTCGAGACCGAGCGCACGAGCCTCAAGACCCGCGCGGCGGATCAGGAAAAGTTGATGGCCAAGGCGGAGACCGGCGTCGGCGGTACCGTGGTCTCCGAGATGGTCTATCGCAACGAGCTGATCGCGATCCACTCCCAGCAGAAGCTTGCGGATGAGGCCTGGCGCAAAAGCAAGTGCCATGAAAGCCCGCCGGATACCCCCGCGGCCGCTGCACCCGCAGCCCCCACGCCGGCGCCGAAGGGCCCGCGGGCGCCACGGGGCCTCGTCCACTAAGTCAGCATTTCCGGACCAACCGGTTGTCGTTCGCGCGTAAGGCGCGCTCGGCTGATATCTCAGGCGCGCCAGTCGTAGATCCAGTCCTGCCGCGCCAGCATGCGCTGCGGGCCGATCGCGCGGATCGCAAGATCGCGCGCGATCGCCGCAGGTCCGCTCAAATGATAGATGCGGCCCTGTTGCCGCGCCATGCGCTGCACCTTCAGCACGCGCGTGCGCCGCATCTTCGCGTAGCGCTTCAGCGCGGCGGGAATGCCCGCGGTGTTTTCACCGGTGCTGTCGCTCAATGCCTTGGCAAGCACGGCCGCATCCTCGATCGCCATGCCGGCGCCTTGCGCGGCAAACGGCAACATCGCATGCGCGGCGTCGCCGAGCAGCGTCACCGCGCCTTCGCTCCAGCGGCCGATGTCGGGCAGGGTGAACAGCGCCCATTTGCGCCAGCCGTCGACCGCGCCGATCAGCATCCGCGCCGTGGTGGGCCAGCGCGCGGTGGCGAACGCGCCCTTGATCTCGTTGATGTCGCCGGGCGCGCTCCAGCCCGGCCGGTTCCAGGTGCCGGATACGATCGCGACCACATTGATCTGGCGTCCGGCCGAGATCGGATAGGCCACGAGATGTGCGTCCGGTCCCATCCAGAGCTGCACGCGCGGTGCGGTGTATTCACGCGGCAGGGCTGTTGCGTCCAGCGTGCCGCGCCAGGCAATCAGGCCGGAGAATTGTGGCTGCACATCCGGAAACAAATGCCCGCGCACCGACGACCAGATGCCATCGGCGCCGATCAGCGCAACGGCCAATTCCTGCTGCCGTGCGTTGCCGCGGCGCTGCACCACCGTCAGGCCCTTGGCGTGCTTGGTGACATCCTCGAACTGGCAGCCGAGCCGCAGATCGATATCGGGATGGTCGTTGACGGCGGCCTGCAGCGCGGCCTGCAAATCGGCGCGGTGGATCACCCAATAGGGTGCGCCGGCGCGGAATTCGGCCGCCTGGCCAAGCGGCATCCGTGCGATCTCGCCACCGGCCCGCGCGCTCAGGATGTTGACGGATTCCGGCGTGACCGCGCGCCGCGCAAGCGGTTCCTTGAGCCCGAGGTCGACCAGGATGCGGCTGGCATTGGGAGAGAGCTGGATGCCGGCGCCGGCTTCCTCGAGCCGCTCGGCTTTCTCCAGCACGACGACGCGAAAGCCTTGTGCCGCCAAAGTCAGCGACGCCGTCAGTCCTCCGATCCCGGCGCCTGCAACGATGACGGTTCGCGTCAGCGCCACGGAGCGGTCAGGCGACCTTGTCTTTCAGCACGCATTCCGGCGGCCGCGCTTCGCCGGCAGCGAGGTCGGAGGCGAAGCGATAGAGCGTCGAGCAGTACGGGCAGATGATCTCGCTGTCGTTGCCGAGGTCGAGGAACACGTGCGGATGGTCGAACGGCGGGTTGGCGCCGACGCACATGAACTCCTGCGATCCGATTTCGATTACCGAGACACCGGCATCGTTATGGAAGTGCGGAACGACGTGGTCGGACATATTCTCACCTTGGTGGCAACGACGGGCAGACGCAACAACAGCATGCGGCATCGCGAAATGCCGCGCACCATACTGGCGGGAACAGTTGATTCCTAGAGCCCCGATGGCTCATTTGCTCATGCAAATTCGACACAATCTTGTCGTCCCAGAGAAGCCCTCCTTTGGTCGGAGCCGTTGTGTCGCAAAAACGGCACACTATTTCCAAGGCGAATAAAACTGGAGGTTTTTAGCGGAATGAACGGGGTGCGCCTGAGCGTTGCGGTAGCTGGCCTGGCAGTAAGTGCTGCCATGGGCGCGGCTATTTGGCCACACGCCCGCGACGCCGGCACGGTGCTGTCAGCGCGGGACGATCCCGCCGCGCTCGCCGATATGAGGCTCAGTTCCGTGCTGCGCAACAACCCGGCGTTGATATCGGACAATATCGAGGCGGCACTCGCCTCCGGAGATGCCGATCTTGCGACCAGCTTTGTCGCGCTCGCAAGCGAGAAGAACATCGCGCTCAGTGATGAACTCACAAAGCGTGTCGACGACGCGCGCGCCGAGCAGTCGTCCACCGCTCATTTCGCCAAGGGGTTTGCCACCGGCCTCGTGACCGGCAATGCCGACGATGTCGCAAGCCTGTCCGGCACGGTCGCCGGCGACCTGTTCGTGTTCGGTGACGTCAGGGACGTCGTGCGCGAGGGCAAGCATTTCGTGATGGGTGAGGACACCGACCAGCTGGTGCTTGGCCTTGCGGCCGCCGGGCTCGCCGTGGCCGCGGCCACCTATGTGTCGGTCGGCGGCGCCGCGCCGCTGCGCGCCGGACTGACGCTGGTCAAGGATACGCGCAAGGCCGGACGGCTGAGTGAGGGCATGATCGAATGGGCCGGGCGCTCGACCCGCGAGGTGGTCGATCAGCCGGCGCTGCGCGAGGCGGTCGCGTCCGGCTCCGTGCTGCGGCCGGCGGAAACCGCAACCGCGATCCGCGCGGCATTCCGCGCCGAGAAGGCCGGCGCGCTGGTGCGCGTCGCCAAGGACGTCGGGCGCATCGGCGAGGCGGCCGGGGTTCGTGCCGCGCGGGACACGCTCAAGGTCGCGGAGAACCCGCGGGAGATCGCGCGCGCGGCCCGCATCGCGGACGTGAAGGGCGGCCAGACCCGCGCGATCATCAAGCTGCTCGGCCGCGGTGCGCTGCTGCTGGCGGCCGGCACGTTCAATCTCACCATGTGGCTGTTCGGCGCGCTGCTCGCGCTGTTCGGCTTCCTGTCGTCGATCAAGGCCACCACCGAACGAACCACAGCGTGGTGGCTCAGACGAAGCAAGGCGCTGCGCCTGAAGCGGCAGACGACCGCGCAGGCCGCGCTGGCGAGTATGCCCGCCCAGGGCTAAGGTTGCGGTCGCCGGTCGATCGCCAATCCCCAATCCCGAGTCGCAAGTCGCAAGAAAAAACGGAATCGATGATGCCGAGTTTCCATCACGGCGATGTTGAAATTGCCTATATCGACGAAGGCGCGGGCGAGCCGATCGTGCTCGTGCACGGCTTTGCCTCAAGCAAGAACGTCAACTGGATCTATCCGACCTGGGTGTCGGAGCTCGTCAAGGCCGGCCGGCGCGTCATCGCGCTCGACAATCGCGGCCACGGTGAATCCGCCAAGCCCTACGACGCCGCGCAGTACGAGATTGCGACCATGGCAAGCGACGTGATCGCGCTGATGGATCATCTCGGAATCGCGCGCGCCGACATCATGGGGTATTCGCTGGGTTCGCGGATGACGGCGATCCTGGCGCATGAAAATTCCGATCGGGTGCGTTCGGCGATCCTCGGCGGCATCGGCATCGGGCTGATCGAGGGCGGTGGACCCGGCGAGGCCGTCGCGCTGGCGCTGGAGGCGCCGTCGCTCGACGATGTCACCGATCCGGTCGGCCGCACCTTCCGCGCCTTTGCCGATCAGACCCGCTCCGACCGCCGCGCGCTCGCCGCCTGCCTGCGCGGCTCGCGCCGCCTGATGACGCGCGAGGAGGCCGCCGGCATCCGCGTGCCTGTTCTGATCGCGGTCGGCAGCAAGGACGAGATCGCGGGCTCGGCGTCAGCGCTCGGCCGGATCATTCCGGGTTCGCGGGTGCTCGACATTCCGAACCGCGACCACATGCGGGCGGTCGGCGACAAGGTCTACAAAACCGGCGTCATCGACTTCCTGTCGCGTCGAAAATAGCTCGTCGGATTCGTTCTCGGCATCGTCGTCGGCATCGTCTTTGGCGAAGGCGCGCGCGGCCGCGATCAGCACCACGAAGGTCGCGACCCACACAATGCGCGCGCCGTAGCGGTCGTGCGGCCCCGAGATCACGCCACAGATGACGGCATTGCCGAGCAAAGCGAGCATGACCGTGCCCGCCAGCAGCGTCAGATCGTCAAGGCGCCGCTGCCATAGCCCGCGGCCGAACAGGATCACGACCAGAAGCATCGAGGCCAGTGCGACCGGCACGTGAATACGGTTGATCGCGGTGAAGTCGAGGTGCCCGCGCTGCTGCCGCGCGGCGCGCATCGGCGCGATCTGTTTGGGAATATAGCGCTCGATGATGCCGTAGGTATGCGGGATCCAGCCATTGCTGCCTTCACCGGTCGCGACATGCATCAGCTGGTCGGCGGTTGCGGTCAGCGCCGCCTTGGCCTGCCATCCCGGATATTCGGCCAGCGAACGCTGCGCGATGTAACCCATCTCGTCATTCAGTCCCTGGAAGCGGCCGAGCGTGTCGAACATGCTGTGGCCCCACAGGAAGTCGTCGGCGGTCGGCGGCAACTCGTTGCGATAGGGGCAGAGCTTCAACTTCTGCTTCGCGCAGTGGTCGCGCAGATATTGCGTGACGATGCCATCCTGCAGCATGCGGCCGAAGGCGACGCCGACGCCACCGGGTGTCCAGGCGAGCTGTCCGGACAGCGCGAAATTTGCAGCCAGCAGCATCGCAGCCCCCGCGACGATGGTCAGGCTGCCCTGCACCAGGCCGGCGACCGGGATGCGCCGGCCGAGCCACGGACGCAGCAGCCAGCCTACACAGCACAGGCCAAGCAGCACCGCGAGCGTCGCGCTGTGCGTTGCGGCCGAAAACGCGATGAACCCGAACAGCACCGCCTTCTCCAGCGTCGAAATCCTATCGCCGTGCAGGACGAGGATCACGAGTGCGAGCACCGAAAGGCCGGCAAAGATGTCGGTCAGCAGCATGCTCGCGAGCCAAGGCAGCGCGGTGGTCGCGATCAGTGCGAGGCTGATCGCAATCAGGCGGACCGGGCGGGCGAGGTCGAGCACGCGCAGCGTCAGCTGCAGGATCCACAGCGTCGCCAGGGTCTGGATGCCGAGGTTGAGCCAGAAGCCCGAGGTCTCGCCGAGATGGAGGTAGATGCCGAACACCGTGGACCGGCTCGGCACCAGATAACCCTCATACCAGCGCGCCAGATAGCCGCCGGTATCCCATTGGAGCAGCGGATAGCCGTTCCAGAAGGCAGGGGCGAGCAGGAGGAGGGGGATGGCAATGGTGGCGATCCAGACCGACCGTGCGTCGGTCCGGCGGGCGCCTAAACTCCGGGTATTGATGATGTTTCCCCCATTTATTGGGGCTGACCATGCCCAAAACCACACGGGGGACGAAATCCGCCAATAGTTGCAGAAGCACGGCTTGATTTCGGCAAAATCCCGACCAATTCCCCTAGACGCCGGCCCCGGGGTGTTCGGCTTAGGTTTACGTACTGAGCCTTCCCGGGACGCGCTGGGTCCATCGTGCTATAACGCACATCAGAACAACCGAATTGCGAGAGCAGCTATGGCAGTTCATCAGGTCAATCCGCACGGGGGCAAGCTGGCGGCGCTTGATCCGATCTGGGATCGGATCCGCGGCGAGGCGGAAGATATCCTGCGGCGCGAGCCGGAGCTCGCATCCTTCATCTATGCGACCGTGCTGCATCATGAGCGCCTGGAGGATTCGGTGGTCCATCGGATTGCCGACCGGCTCGATCACGCCGCGCTGTCCGGCGACCTGATCCGCCAGACCTATGGCGAGGCATTGCGCGACGCGCCCGATATCGGCAACGCCTTCCGCGCCGATCTCGTCGCCGTCTACGACCGCGACCCCGCGACCTCGCGCTTCATCGATCCCTTGCTCTACTTCAAGGGCTTTCACGCGCTGCAGACCCATCGTCTCGCGCACTGGCTGCATCAGAAGGGCCGCAAGGATTTCGCCTTCTATCTGCAGAGCCGCTCGTCGGCGGTGTTCCAGACCGACATCAACCCGGCCGCCAGGATCGGCCGCGGCATCTTCCTCGATCACGCCACCGGTTTCGTCTGCGGCGAGACCGCCGTCATCGACGACGACGTCTCGATCCTGCATGGCGTCACGCTCGGCGGCACCGGCAAGGAGAACGAGGATCGCCATCCGAAGATCCGCCACGGTGTGCTGATCGGCGCCGGCGCCAAGATCCTCGGCAATATCGAGATCGGTCATTGCGCGCGCATCGCGGCGGGCTCCGTCGTGGTCAAGCCCGTGCCGCACAACGTCACGGTTGCGGGCGTGCCGGCGAAAATCGTCGGCGAGGCCGGCTGTGCCGAGCCGTCGCGCACCATGGACCAGATGCTCAACGCGATCGGGCTTTGATTTCGCGGGCTTTGATTTCATTCGCTTTCTGATCGCGGCGCCTTTTTGAGCGAAGTGGACACCGGTTTGCGTCAAGAAAACGCGCCAAAACCAGAATCGTGTGCGCAACATCACGTCGCCAAAGCCTGAAAAGGCTCTGGCGATCTTTGCCGTCTCGTCCTAAAACTCCCCCGAAAATCATCGACCCGATTGGAGACGGCCGTGGACGTTCAGGAAGTCAGGAAGCTCGACGCGTATCTCAAACGCGTGTTCAGCAATCCCAAGATCCGCGTGGTGCCGCGGCCCAAGAAGGACGACTCGGCCGAGGTCTATATCGGCGAGGAGTTCATTGGCGTGCTGTTCGTCGACGACGAGGACGATGACCGCTCGTTCCAGTTCCAGATGGCTATCCTGGAAGAAGATCTGAGCGAGCAGGGCTGAGCGGGCTGGTCTCGGCGCGCCATTGCGAGGAGCCAACGGGTCGCGCGCATGCGCGCCCGATGACAGGCTCCATGACGAAGCAATCCATATTTCCGCATTAGCGGCTCGGTGGATTGCTTCGCGGAGCCTGTCATCCGGCGGCGCTTCGCGCCGACCGGGTGGCTCGCAATGACGAGCAAGCTACCCCTTCGCGCTGTGCATCTGTGCGGACAGGCGGCCCATCGCGCTGGCGACGTCGCGCCATAGCGCAAGCCAGCTGCGCGGAAAGCGGAAGGTCAGGTCGGCGCCCTCGATGCGCTGCTCACTCAGGCACATGCCGGGCGTTGACGTGTCGCGCGTGCAGCGCGCGATCAGCTGCGGCTCGGTCGCGGTGAACAGGTCCTCGCCGCCATAGGGCGTGCCGTCGCGGAACGCGCGCGCCGTCAAGCCGTCATCGGTGTTCGCGCGCTCGTCGAGATAGCGCGGATAGATCGTGCGCAGGCGCATGTCCGGCGCGAGTGAATCATGGTGCGCCGCGATCGACACGAAGATCCTGTCGATCGGCTGCACCTTGTCCTCGACCGTGTCGGCGCTGTAGTGCCTCGGCGCGGCAGGCGCCTCCAGCGACGGATAGAGGAAGCTCAAATCGACACGCTCCTGCGGCCCGGAATGGCGCTGGATCTTCATGCGCACGGCCATGGTCGGCACGTTGAACAGCGTGCCGCCGACGCTCACCGGGAGCCGCGACGGGTCGCTCGGCGGGACGGTCGTGTAGGTCGGCCACAACAGATAGGCGACGAGCGCAATCGCACCGGCCGCGATGATTGCCGAGGCGATGATCGGAACGAGATGCGCGCGCGGGTTGCGGCGGGTGTCGCGGGCGAGATGCTGGGCCGTCGAGAGAAGCGTCATGATTGAGGCTGAGAGCAGGTCGGGAGTGGCCGAATCACTTGCCGAATATGCCACGTGACGCGGAATTTCCGTACGATTCCAATGGAATCCCTGAGCGAATGGCCATGCGCAAATGCCGCGCCGGGCGCCGCCGGTTAACCTTTTCTTAAGGATGCTGTGGCGGCCGGCCGCCAATTCTGCGAAGCACGGCGAGTGCCCGTTGCGTAGCGGAAGTTCCGATGTCGCCCGATACCTTGAATTCCCTGTTCTCGCTCTTGATCGGCTTCGCGCTCGCCGGCGCGCTCGCCAGCGGCTATCAGGCGATGGCGGAGCGCCCGGCCGGGTTCGGACTGCTGCAGGAGGGCGTGGCGCCGAAGACCTTCGCCGCAGTCCCGTTCCTCGTCTTCGCCGCACCGTTCATCATCATGCGCAACACGCTGCGCGGCGCACGCATCGAGCGCCGCCGCTTCGAGTTCGTGATGATGGCAACCGTCATCTCCGGCTTCTGGAGTCTGATGTCCGGCACCTTCTTCATGATGACGCTGCGCGCTGCCGGCGTGGTCGGGTGATCCACGCCGGATCCTGATCCGTGTCCGGATCATGAGCGTGCTTGCTTGAAACCGCGTCGTCCGCTGTGCCAAGGTCACCTGATCCAAGGAGACCTTCATGGCGATCTACGAACTCGACGGGCAGGCGCCCGATCTTCCCGCTGACGGCAGCTACTTTATCGCCGACAATGCTGTTGTGATCGGCAAGGTCCGTCTCAAGTCCGCGGCCAGCGTCTGGTTCGGCGCCGTGCTGCGCGGCGACAATGAATGGATCGAGATCGGCGAGGGCTCCAACGTCCAGGACAATTCCACCTTGCATGTCGATCCCGGCTTTCCGCTCACCATCGGCAACAACGTCACCATCGGCCACAATGCGATCGTGCACGGCTGCACGCTGGAGGACGGCGTGCTGATCGGGATGGGATCGATCGTGATGAACGGCGCGCGCATCCGGCGCGGCAGTGTCGTCGGCGCCGGCTCCGTCATCACCGAGGGCAAGGAGTTTCCGGAAAATTCCCTGATCATCGGTGCGCCCGCGCGCGTGGTGCGCACGCTGGACGGCGCGCAGGCGGAGGCGTTGTCGCGGCCGGCGAAGTCCTACGCGATCAGGGGCCCGCAGTACAAAGCCGGACTGAAGAAGATCGGCTGAGCCCTCAGCGCTTCCGGCCCCGCTTGCGCGCGCCCCTCGGTGCCGCGGCGGCCGGTTTTGCCGCCTCCTGCAATTTTGCTGCTTCCTGCAGTCTTGCGCTCTTGCGCAGCGCATCCTTCAGGTCGATCGGAATACCGTGCTTCTTGAGCAGGTCGGCGAAGGCCTCGTCCGCGAGCTCCTGCAAGGTCGCCATCCGGTCGCGCCCAAGCTGCTTCAGCTTGTCGAAAGTATCGTCGTCGAACTCGATCAGCTTGCGCAAATTGCATTGCTCCAATGCCTGCGGGAACCGGCGTTTTGCGGACTCGTTGGTGTCCGCAAGGGAGAATTGCCATGCGCAAATTATCTGTCACCGCCGCATTCGCGACAATCGCGATTCTGCTGGCGCCCACGGTTACCGTCGCCCAAGGCACTGGGAGCGGCACCGGGAGCGGTACTGGGACCGGCAACCCCTCGTCAGCCAGCCCGACCTCGCCGCAAGTGACATCGCCGCCGCGCGGCACCAACAGTGCCGGCACCGCTCAATCGTCCGGCCGGCTCAACTCCGGCGAGGGCGTCACCACCGGCTCGGCGTCGAGCGAAAGCTTCGACAAGGCGATCGCCGACGAGAACAAGTCGGTCGACCATCGGCTAAAAGGCATCTGCCGCGGCTGTTAACTTTTGACGACTGCACGTTCGATGAACGTGGGTCGCGCAGAAGTGAGCGCGACATAGGCGCACGTCGGAAGCTGCGATCCTAGATTGAGTTAGCATGCGCGGGACGCGGCGGAGGAGGCTTGAAACGAAAAGCCTTGGAAAGAGGAGTAACGGGTGATGTTGCGTAAAACGATGATTGCCTTGCTGGCGACGGCCTCGGTCGGCCTGTTCACGGTCGACGCCGCGTCGGCACGCGGTGGCTTCGGCGGCGGTGGCGGCTTCCACGGTGGCGGCGGCGGCTTCCATGGTGGTGGCGGCTTCCGCGGCGGCGGATTTGGCGGCGGCGCTTTTCGGGCCATGGGCGGCGGCGGTGGCTTCCGGTCGGCCGCAATCGGTGGCGGCTGGGCTGGCCGCGGCTGGCATGGTGGAGGCTGGCACGGCGGCGGTGGCTATTATCGCCGCGGCTGGGGCTATCCGTTCGCTGCCGCAGCGGTCGGCTTCGGGCTGGGCTATGGCGCCTACGACTACTATGACGGCTACTACGGCAATCCTTATTACGCCGGTTATGGCTACGACGATGGCTACGGCTACGGTTATGGTTATAGCGACGGCGGCTGCTACGTCGTTCGGCGTCGGATGCTGACGCCGTATGGCTGGCAGGTCCGGCCCGTGCAGGTTTGCAATTGAGCCATCCGCTGACGCATGGCCGGTCCATTCGATCGCCATGCTGATGGTCTTGGAATGATTGGTGCGGCCTCGGTGTCTTGATGCCGGGGCCGTCGCGCATTGGTATGCAGCTTGCATCGCATCGCAGCAGTCTGTGCATGAGCGCGTCGCGAAAACAAATGGCCCGGCTGCGGTGGGGGCCGGGCCTCAGAGGATATCAGAGATGCTGACCATTCCTGATCTGACATTGCTGTTCATCGTGGTTGTTTCGAGCCTTGCCATTGCGTTGATCTACATGCTCCACGAGCTCGAGCCGAAGCTCGCACGGCTGCGGCTGAGAGGCGATCGCGTCTTGCGCGATCGCACCAAGTAGCCCGGCAATGCGGTTCGCTGCGGCGTTGGCCGCGGCGACGTTGCGCGCATGGATTCGCCAACCCGGAGCATGCCCTTAATTCCTCAGCCACGTCGTGTGGAGGGCGCTCTCGATGCCTGGAGCTTGCCGGGCAGTTCCGAGATGGGAGATTCGAGGGCCAAAAAAACAAGGCCGTCGACGTAGTATACCGTCAACGACCTTGCCAGCCCCGGATATTGAAATCGGCTCACGCCATCCGGTCATTGAAAGATGACTCGGATTCGAGGGCCGATATGTGAACCAGTTCACAAAGTCCGGATTAATTCACGCTAACGGGTACTCATGCGAGGCTGCCGCCGACAGCCCGGAGCCCGCAAAGTTCCACGTTAGGTCCTGATGTTGTTCGGGATTTGGCGCATTTTTATGGCGCGGGTCGCTGCGCACCGGGGCCGTCAACCGCGCGATCGGTGACGCTTCCGGTTGGCGCTGCGGGTCGCCTTCGAGCGCTTGCGCGGCGCGGGTTCGGCGGCCGGCTCGTTGGCCTGCGCGCTCGCCAGGGACTGGCGCAGACCTTCGACCTGCTCGGTCAGCGCGGCCACCTGGTCGGAGAGCTTCTTGGCGTCGGCCTGTTGCGCGGCGAACTGCTTGCGCATGGTTTGCAGCTGGTCCTGCACCTCCTGCAACTGGTCGATGGATTCCTGCTGGGTCGCCTCCATCCCCTTGGTCTTTTCCACCAGGGCCTCGGAGACCTGCGCGGTCCGCGCCTGCAATAGACGGGCGGCGACCATCCGGTCGGTCTCCGGCACGTTGCCGCTAAAGGCGCGCCACAGCGCAATCGAGCCGATCCCGAACAGCACGAGCACCAGTGCCACGGCGCCGATCGCGATCGGCTGCACGCCTGTCAGGCTACTGGCTTGCGAATTCCGGGGGGCAAGTTCGACCATGCGACCAGAACCGGACATCAATTGAAAGATTCCGAATAGCACAACCTCGGCGCGGGCAAAACCCGGGGATTCGAGCGGGCGGCACCGGGTCTGTAAAATTCGCCGCAAATTCCGAGGCTTCTGGCCCAAGGCCGGACCATCGGACGCGCCATTTGGGGCTCAACGCGCGGGCGCGATCAGCCCGACCCTCATATCCTTCGCCAGATAGACGCAGCTGCCGTCGGCGATCACCCGGCCGTCGGCGATGCCCAGCACCAGCCGGCCGCGTCTGACCTGGCGCATGTCGACCTCATAGCGCACGAGCCTGACGTCCGGCGTGATGTGTCCCCTGAACTTGACCTCGCCGACCCCGAGCGCCCGGCCTTTGCCCGGTGAGCCCGACCAGCCCAGCCAGAAGCCGATGATTTGCCACAGGGCGTCGAGCCCGAGGCAGCCGGGCATCACGGGGTCACCGGCGAAGTGACAGGCGAAGAACCAGTGGTCCGGCGCAATGTCGAGCTCGGCGGCGACATGGCCCTTGCCGAAGGCGCCGCCTTCGGTGCTGATTTCGGTGATGCGATCCATCATCAGCATCGGCGGCGCCGGCAGCTGCGCATTGCCGGGACCGAAATAGCCACCCGCGCTCGATTGCAGCAGATCCTGCCTGGTGTAGGACGGTTGCGGCGTGTGAAAATCGTGCGGGTTGAACAAGATGGCTACCAACCTTGGGGTTATAGTTGAACCTTAGCTGCGGCTGCGCCGCCTGGCTTTTGACTTCTCGGACCGGGCCTCGGCAGGCAGTCGCAACGCCGCGGCCATGAAGGCCCAGATGTCGTCGGTGAGGCCAGCTGGATCGGGCCGCCGTTCGCCCGTCAGCGCACCGATCAGTGCCTGGCGGATGCCGCCGATCATCAGCGCGATGGTGAGGTGAGGGTCGATGTTTGTGGCGACAATCCCGTCGCGCTGCGCCGCCTCGAGCATCCGGGCACCGGCCGCGAGTTGCCGGGTGGTGAAGGCGGTCTCGACATCCAGCACCTCGGGCGACCGGCTCAGCGGTCCGATCACGAGCGGAGCAAACGGATGCTCGTAGTGAAACGCGACGTAGGCGCCGATCCGCTGCTTCTCCCGGTCCGCCCAGCCTGCCGCCGGCAGTCTGGCCCCGCCGAAGGCTGCCTGATCGAGCCGCTCATAAAACTCCTCGACGACGGCGGCGATCAGGCCGGCTTTCGATCCGAAATGGTGATAGGCGAGCCCGACCGAGGCCTGCGCCCGCCGGGCGACGGCCTGCATCTCGAGATGCCCGAGCCCCTCGATCAGTTCGTCCCGGGCTGCGGCGAGCAGCCGTTCCCGCGTTCCAGGGTTGGCGACGGTCATCGTCCATCCGTTGGTTGAATTGAATTCAATTCAATAGCCCGGACGCTAGGATGTCAAGGTGGCGGCGTGGGCCGGGCGATGGGCGGAGAGGCGGGGGATGGCGTTTGCGATCAAGACCGAGATCTCCGATCCGCGGGCGAACGCGTTCGCCTTCAGGGCGCAGAAGACCCTGTATGGCGGCAAGCTGATCGCCGCCGGAAACGTCGTGTTCGTATTCGCGAGCGAAAACGAGGGCGGCAACGACCTGATCGCCCGCGCGACTGTTACCTCGGCCGAGGCGGTGCCCCGCAAGGTCGGCGTCGCCAGGCAAACGCCGCGCGTCAGCATCGAGGTCAGGCGCACCGCATTGGCGACGCGTCCGCTCGGGCGCGACCAGCTCAAGCGCGACCAGCTCAAGCGCTTCAAGGACTGGGACGACGGCCGGCCCGAGACCGAGCTCAACTTCAAGTTCTATCGCCAGGCCACCAACAAGATCGTCGGTATCACGGACGAGACGGCGGCCTTTCTCGAGCGCTTCTTCTGAGGTGCGATTGCCAGACAATGACGTCACGCGGATCCGGAGGGGGAATACCGGCAAGGGAGGGTCTCACAGAAGGGTCACTCGATGTATCCAATAGCGTGCGCGTCGTGAATCGGAACTCGGCAGTCCGCTTTCGACCTGCGGTTAACATGCTGGCCGCTTACTACTTTTTTTCATGAAGCTTTCGAAGTATGCCTTGCTAAGGTTTTCCATAAGAGAAACGGGGGGAATCGATGGTGGCGGGCAAGCCTCTACTGCCATTTTTGATTACGTACATGCTTGGTTGCATCTTCACGATCGGCCACTTCTACCGCGAGCGCAGTGGGAGTGTGGGCGTTCGGCAAATCGTATACGCCATCATCTGGCCGGTCTGGTGGCTGGTCGCGAACGGTTTGGGGCGGACGCTCGATGCCATCGACAATGCAGTGATGGCGACAGATGAAAGGAAGAGCATCTCGTTTGCGCTGGGACTTTTCGCCGCCGGTCACAGCCTGTCGAGCAGTTGGGGTGATTGCGGTGGCGCCGTCGCGTGCACCGGTGTGGTCATCAAGAGCGCCGCGATGTTCCTTCCGCCGCTGAACTTCGCCTATGTGACCTGGTTCGTCGCGCAATTCGCATAAGGACGGCGCCGCCGGCCTGCGGGCCTCACTTCATCGGGCATCTCGGGTTTTTTCATCGGGTTTTTTCATCGGGGTTTTTCATGCCCTCAAAAAGGTTGCGGCCAGCCTTTGGGGGAAGGCTGGCCGCGCGCGAACCGGTCTGGGACGGGGAGGGGTGGGGATGTGACCGGGTCGCGAACTCGAAAATCCTTGCTTCTGCTCAGCGCGAGCTTGCCGTTGAAACTGCGGGGCGGTTGTCGCCAAGCGAGACCCACACATTGGGATCGCCCTGCGATTGCCGCTTGACGAAGCGGTAGCCGGTCTCCGTCCAGGCGACGATGCTCTCGTTCTGGTTATCGAGCACGAACTCGCCCTTGTCGGTCTTCACCGTCAGCACCGCGTGGCCTTCACCCTTCTTGTCGCGGACCACCGTGATCAACAGCGCCTCGCGGGGCCAGCCGGCATCCATCAGCATCTTGCGCTTCAGGAGCACGTAGTCCTCGCAGTCGCCGTAACCGTCTGATGGCAGCGACCATTTCTCGATCACGCCCCAATGATCCATGTCGGTCATCGGCTTGATGGATTCGTTGACCCACTTGTTGACCCGCACGAGGTCGCGCCAGGCGGTCTGCGACAGCACGATGTCGCGTGGTTGCGTATGGCCGCCGCGGCACTCGGCGGGATTGTCGGCGCAGAATTCGACCCAGCCGATCGGCGAACGCGCGACGTCACCAAGGCTGGCGTAGACCACGTCGCCGGCCTTGGCCGACACGCACGTTGCAAACAGAATGGCGGCAACCGCCAAACCTTTCCCCTGTCCCCTGAACCCAAACATCATGGCCCCCGTTCTTCTTGTTGGGACCACGTTTCGCACAAAGTTTTTTCGCCGCCGCTAAGTGTGCAAAGTAGATTTGACGCGAATACTGGTAAAACCTGCGGCGAATTCGATCTGTACTTGAATCGAATTCGCGTAAAATTTGAAACATCTGCAATTGATTCAAATTTTATGCATTAACACGCCAGGCGCTGCGCCACTGCGGTTTGCTGCGCCAAACGCCGCGGCCGTTAACCGCGGATTTCACCGCGCCAAACGCGTCGAAGGCGGCCTCCTGTGTCTCGGAGGCCGCCTTCGCGGGCTGAAAGCGGGGTGTTGAGTGGCTTGTCGCTTTACCTCGCGGTAACGCTCTCTTCGAGCGTTTCCGCGGACTGCTCGTGGACGAACTCGAGCGCGAAGCCTTCTTCGAGATTTCGCACCACGCGGGCCTGCACCCTGCCAAGCATCACGAGCGATTTCAGCAGCGGGCGGTTCTCCGCGGCAATCGCAGCACCGGACAAGGAAAGGTCGATGATGCGGCAGGTCATCCGCGTGCCGTCTTCCTGGGTGAGCAGCGCGATCGGGTTGCGCGGCACGATACGATCGTGGCGGCGATCCTCGGGCAGATTGAGGATGTCGCGGTTGGCAAGCCAGGTGAGCTGGGCGGCAAGCTTGTCACGCTTGCGCGCGGTGGCGCCGATCGTCATCGCAAAGCCGTTGTCGATGATGCGGGTGATGCGCCCTTCGACCCGGCCGATATGGTCGAGATAGGCGATCACGCGGTCGCCGACATTGCCGATGCCCGGCGCCAGCAAAGCGAGGCCACCCGGGGACATGTTGATAATCTGGCAGGGAAACTCACGTCGGTCGGGCAGCATGTAGCGGCCGAGCAGGTGCACCTTGACGCGCTGGAAGCGCCGCCGCTCCTCGGCTACTGGGACGACGGTAGTTTTCTTCTGTGCAAACGACATCACACCAAACCCGGCCACCGTCCATCCGGAGCCCCGACGACCCTAAGGCTGACAGGGTTAACGGGGCGTTACGGTTGAGGCGGGGAACCCGTACACGGTGCAAGGGAGGCCAGCGGAGCTCCCGCGCGGCGTCTCAAGGGGTTTGGGCGGGTTCATGCGCCTCGTCGGGTTCGCCGAACCATCGCGCCGCAGCCCGAGCCGCTTCCTCAAGCTGAGGGGCAGTGTCAGCGGCCCAGGCGACGAAGCCGTCGGGGCGCACGAGCACGGCGTTCAAGCCCAACCGGTCCCTGGCGTCGCTTGCGACATAGCTGATCCGCCCACGCCAGCGATCGGCAAGCGCCCGCAGGGGAGAGCGCGGGTCAAAGTCCAGCAGCAGGCCGCGCCCGTCCCTGAGCAACTCGCCGAGCTTCGTCCCGCAGGCGAGTTCGAAGTCGGGCGCACTGCGGCCCACCAGCGGATGGCCGCCGCCAAGATCGTAGCGGAGCGAAACGCCCCACACCCGCTCGGCAAAGTAGGTCGAGCCATCGGGCGTCGCGATGAGATCGCGGATGATGGCTTCGACCGCGCGCGAGCTCCGGCTCGGCCGCATCAGCGCGACCTGGGCTCGTGACCAGTCCAAAACCTGCGCGCCCACCGGATGCCGCTCACGCGAATAGCTGTCGAGCAGATCCGCCGGCGCGTCGCCGCGGATCGTGGCAGCCAGCTTCCAGCCGAGGTTCATTGCATCGCCAAGTCCGAGGTTGAGCCCCTGTCCGCCCAGCGGAGAGTGGATGTGCGCGGCATCGCCGGCGAGTAGCACACGCCCCTTCCGGTAAGCCGTCGCCTGGCAGGCCCGATCCGTCCAGGTGGTAGCGAGTTGAAGGGCTGTCAACGTGACGTCGGTGCCGGAGACGTGGCGCAACACCGCTTGCATATGCTCGCGCGTGATCTCTCGGGTTCGGTGGAAAGCGCCGGCGTCGAACGCGACCATCGCGATCGTGCCGGGCCGCGCGTAGGTATACATGCCTGTCGGCGTGTAGTGGCGGCCCGCGCGGAGCTGGTCCGGATCGGCGATCTCGACTTCGACCGAATAGCCGGTGAACTCGGGATCGCTGCCGACGAACTCAAAGCCGCCTGCCTTGCGCACCATGCTGCGGCCGCCGTCGCAGCCGACCAGCCAGCGTGCGTGGCACGTCTCGCCACCGGCGCGAACGATGACGCCGTCATCCGACTGATCGAACGCCTCGACACCGAGGCCGCGCCTGATCTCGGCCCCCATCGCGATTGCGCGCGCGGCCAGCGCAGATTCGAGCGACGCTATGTCGACTGCCATGCTGGTGCCGGCCGGACTCGGCAGGCGAAACGGCCATTTCGACGTGTCGATATCGTCGTGGTAAAACTGGATGCCGGCGAAATGGCCGGCCGGGCGGCGCATCTGCGGCTGCAGATGCGCGGCATTCCACGCTTTGCGGCCCGGGTCATCTTGCGCGCGCTGCGGCGCCGCGATGTCGTCCAGCATCCCGCGACGGTGGAAGGCCTCGATGGTCGGCGCCGAAAGGCCGCGCATGCCGAACGGCAGCCGCTTCAACGGCGAATGCGGGTCGGCGGCCTGCTCCAGCACCAGCACCGAGCGTTTTGCGAGCCGCAGCTCGCAGGCAAGCAGCAGGCCGACGGGGCTGGCGCCGGCAATCACGACATCATGGGCAATGGGGTGGTGGCTGTGCATGAACTGCTCCTTGGTCGGTGTTCGACCGGAGCGGTTCGTCGGGTTGAGAACCACACGGACGAACACAATGGGCGCTTGGGCGGCGTCCGGTGTTCGTCGTGGGGATCTCATGCACGAGGCAGGAGATCAGAGCTTTCGTTTTCGAAAGGACTTCGTTTTCGAAAGGACTTCGTTTGCGAAAGGACTTGGGCTTACCAAACCAAGTCTGCCTTTTCCGACAGGGGCCATATAGCGGCAAGGCGACGGACCTGCAACAGGCGCGGCGGGTAAGGGAACTGCGCGCCGTCGCTACGTCCCGGCGACCGCATCCGCGTTATCAGGGCCATCGAGGCGGCGCGAGCCTGGGCGCGGTGCAAGGTTGTCCGGCGTCTTGATGTTGCTCGCGAGCCCGACGGCCTCGAACGTTCGGATCAGCCACCAGCCGAGGTCGACCTGGCCCGGCAACAGCCCAAGCTTCGCGGAGTTGGGGTAGGCATGGTGATTGTTGTGCCAGCTCTCGCCCATGCTGATCAGCCCGGCGACGGCGACATTGTAGCCCTGGGCTGCAACGCCGTCGATGATCCAAGTCTGTCCGCCCTTGCGATGCGAGTAGTGGCCGATCAGCCAGTGACCGGTGACGCAGACGGCGACCCGGACGCAGATGCCCCAGACCAGCCAGCTCCACGAGCCGATCGCAAGGAACAGGATCGCCCAGGGTAATTGCTGCCACATCCAGGTTCGCTCGACGAAAGCATAGAAGCGGTCATCGGCGAGCCGCGGTTCGAGCCGGAAGACCGGCGGGTGTCTCAGCACGAGCCTGCAGTGCAGTTGCCACCAGGCATCGCGCCAGAAGCCGGAACCGTGGCAGGAGTAGGCGTGGCACGCCGCCTGGCGTTGTGCCCAGTCGCGGAAATCGTGCAGCCGCACCATGCCGTAGGGGCCCGCCATCCCGACCAGGGTGCCGAGATAGACGCAGAGCCGCTCGAGCCACAGCGGGCAGTCGAAGCTCGCATGGATCAGGCGCCGGTGCATGCCGACCGAATGCCCGAAGCACAGCGTGATCGCGCTGGTCACGATGAACAGCGCGAACGCGCTCCACGAGAACAGCAGCGGCCCCAGCACGATCGCGACCGCAGTCATGCCGCCGAGCCACAACGACTTCGCCGGCGCCCATTGCACGCGCCCGTCCAGCGGGTCGGTGCGCTCGTCCGCGCAGATTCGATCGGACCCGGGCTGCAGCTTCATTCCGTTACCTGAGGTTGTGCCGCAGGTTGGGATGGAGCGGCCCTTGCTGTCAATCCGCTATGCGGTCCGTCATGTCGCAGCAGGCATAGGCATCTCCGGCGACTTCGACCATGCGACCGAGACTCGCGCTCTCTGGATCCGGGGCATGCGAAAGGGACGTGGTGAGGAAGCCGTGCCGCGGTGTTATCTGGCTTCGGCGTCCATGGCCGGTTCGACCGTCACCGCTTTCAGGACTTTTCGTTTCGCCGCGCGGATCTCGAGCTGCAGGGGCGGCTGAAAGGACCCGCTTGGCGGCTCGAACATAAAGGCATGGTGCCCGTCGCCCTTGTTGAGCTTGAGCAGATCCTTGCGGAACTGATCGGCGACGACCTCGGCAACGAGGTTGCCGTTGAAGTAGATGTCGATCGTGACCCGTTTGTCGGGGTGCTGGTCGTACAGGGCCCAGCCGGCGATCCTGTTCTCGCTGACAACGTCGACATGGCCCGTGATCTCGCCTGAGAGCCTTTCGATGCCGGCTTCGATCACCTCGAGGTCGCTCTTGTAGATCGATCTCGTCACATCGAAGCTGAAGTGCGCGGTATCGACACATTGCTCCAGCAGGCTCTGCCGGTGCTCTTTCATTCGTTGCAGCGTGCCGAGTTCGCCCAACTTGACATACATGTCAACGATACCTTCGATACCAGGATTCATGGTGTCGTTCCCTGCAATGTGACAAGCCTATTCGCTCTAGGCTGCCTTCATGACATTCCGATTGTCCTGACCTCATGTCGGCGCGGCCGAACCCGGCCCAACGACAGGGACAGGGAGGACGAACCGATGGAGCAGATCCGCGTCTGCACGCATGACGGACCTGGAGCCAAGCCCGTAATCCGGACCGTGCCATGGCCGGAAGTCGGCAAAAAGGCGGCCGTGATCAAGGTCGGCGCCTGCGGAACCGACCGGCATATCTGACTTGCACATCTGAAAGGACATTGGCCAACGACCTGCCGCTCGGCGTCGACATGCTCTACCGCACGCGCAACACGTATCCCTGGCTCGATTCATCGAGGACGGAGGCGCGCGCGGTCGCCGACGCAATGGCAATGAAGACGGTGAAGTCGACCATCGTGCCGTGGCCGGAGCTGGTCGGATGATATTGCTGTTCCTGTTGCAGTGCGTCCAAACAATGGCGGCCAGGGTGCTGCCCGCATGGCCCTGATATCGCTCGCCGGGACGGCGGCCCGGCGCTAACATTGCGGCATGCAATCGAACCGTGTGCCGCCGAGCGCAACGTTTGCGTGGGGAAGCGTGTCCGAGGACTTCGCGCTGTTCAGAACGCTCAGCGCTGAGCAGCGGCTGATCGCCTTTGGCGCGATGACCCGGCGCGACCTGGTGCGCGGCGAGCTCCTGGTCGAGCAGGGCGGCGCCTCGGACGCGCTGTTCCTGGTGCTGCACGGCGCGCTCGCGGTGTACCGGACCAATCATCCCGAGCCGATTGCGGAGCTTCGCGCCGGCGAGCTGGTCGGCGAGATCGGCTTCTTTGCCAACATCCCGCGTACGGCCAATGTGATCGCGATCCGCGATGCCAGCGTGCTGGTGTTGACGCGCGCGGCCTATACGAAGCTGGCGCAGGAAGCGCCGGCCATCGTCGAGGCGCTGCTGGCTGCGCTTGCGCGGCGCTTTGCCAGCGAGACCGCGCGGCTGTTGCCCGTCCGGACGTCACCGAAGGCACGCACCGTCGCGCTGATCTCGGGCGGACGGGAGCCGGTGCCTGTTGCCTTTGAACAGCGCCTGCGTCAGGGCCTTGCCGCTGCGGGTGCCGAGATCGTCGATCTCGCGCGCGTTCAGGGCAGGTTTCCCGGCCGCGCGCTGGATGCATCCGAAGTCGCCGACTGGCTCAACAGGATCGAGTACGACGCGCCGCTGGTGGCCTATTTCGGTGGGTCTGAAGCATCGGAATGGGCGCGAAAAACCATTCGCCAGGCCGACCTCGTCGTGTTCGTCTGCCGCGGTGATGCTCCCCCGCCGGTTCTCTCCGAGATCGAGAGCTTCGCCTGCGGGGTGCATCCCGCGTCGGCGCGGCGGCTGGTTCGTGTTCATGATATCAGGCACCACGAGGTCAGCGGCACCGCGGCGTGGCTCGCGCGGCTGCCTTGCTTCATGCACCATCATGTTGCGCTCGAGGACCAGATCGATATCGATAGCCTGGTGCGCTTCCTGTGCGGCCGCGCCGTCGGGTTTGTCGCCGCCGGCGGCGGCAGCCTTGGCACCGCGCATCTCGGCGTCTACAAGGCGTTTCGCGAGCGCGGCGCGATGTTCGACATCTTTGTCGGCACCAGCGTCGGTTCGGCGATGGCGGCGGGCTTTGCCAAGAACTACGACGCCGAGCATCTCGAGCGCGGCACGCATGAGATCTTTGTCTCCAGCCGCAGCTTCCGTCGCCCGACCTGGCCGCGCTACGCGCTGCTGGACCACAAGGCGTTCGATGCGGCGCTTGCCGATCAGTACGGCCACAACTGCCGGATCGAGGATTGCTGGCGGCCGTTCGCGGCGGTCGCGACCAATCTGTCGACGCACAGTCTCGAATTGATCCGAACCGGCCTGCTTTGGCAGGCGGTGCGCGCATCGAGCGCCATCCCCGGCCTGCTGCCCCCGTTCTATACCAAAGACGGCTCGATGCTGGTCGACGGCTGTCTCGTCGACAACGTTCCGCTGGCGCAAATGCATCAAATGAAGAGCGGGCCAAATGTGGTGGTCCATTTCGGCGAGCCGGCGACCGAGATGTTCGACGTCGACTATGCCGCGCTGCCGGGAAGGTTCGAGCTGCTTGCATCCTTGCTGATGCCGTTCCGGAGAAAATCGCTTCCGGCCGCACCGAGCGCCGTCAACGTGCTGTGGCGGAGTCTTGTCGCCCATCAACGGTACGACACGCTGCCGACCACGCCGCTCGACATGGTGATGCGCCCACCGACGCCTGATGGCATCGACGTGACCGATTTCGACCGCCATCAGGAGATTTTCGAATCCTCGTACCGGTGGGCCCAAGAGACCATTGCCGCATCGGAGGCGGCGCATAGCCCGGCGATCGCGGCCATCGTCCCGTCGGCCAAAGGCGCAGACGTGGCCGCGGACAAGAGCGCGGATCAGGCGGCGACAGTGACCGCGCCGGTTTCCCATCAGGCCCGCGTCGTCGGCTGAGCCGCTTGCAGGCGCCCGCGAAGTCGACCATCGTGCCGGACTGAAATCCGGAGATGGCGATGCCTTTCGATTTGATTCTGCGCGGCGGACGGGTGGTTGACCCTTCGCAAAAGCTCGATGCGGTGACGGACGTCGCCTTTGCCGGCGGCAGGGTCGCCGCGGTCGGCCGGGAGTTGAAAGCCGATCCCGCGACCGAGATCCGCGACGTCTCCGGGTTGATCGTCTCGCCCGGGATCATCGACCTGCACACCCATGTCTATTGGGGCGGCACCTCGCTCGGCATCGACGCGGAGGAATTCTGCCGCGCCTCCGGCGTCACCACCTCGGTCGACACCGGCAGCGCCGGCCCCGGCAACTTTGCCGGCTTCCGCAAGCATGTGATCGAGCCGAGCCAGGTCCGCATCCTGGCCTATCTGCATGTCTCGCACGCCGGCATCTTCGGCTTCTCGGACCGCGTGATGGTCGGCGAGAGCGAGGAGTTGCGGCTGATGAATCCGGTCGACGCCGCGCGCGTGGCCGACGAGAACCGCGACGTCATCGTCGGCATCAAGGTGCGCGTCGGCCTGTTCGCCTCGGGCACCTCGGGGCTGGTGCCGCTCGAGATCGCGCTCGAGGTTGCCGAACAGGTCGGCATGCCCTTGATGGCGCATATCGACCATCCGCCGCCGAGCTATGAGGAGGTGCTGGCGCGCCTGCGCCCGGGCGACGTGCTGACCCACGCGTTCCGTCCGTTCCCCAACACGCCCGCGACCGCGCAGGGCACGGTGAAGAAGGTGGTGCTGGAGGCGCGCGAGCGCGGCGTGCTGTTCGACATCGGCCACGGCAAGGGCTCGTTCGCCTTCAAGACCGCGCGCGCGATGCTCGCCAACGGCTTCTATCCCGACACCATCTCCTCCGACATCCATCAGCTCTGCATCGACGGCCCGGCCTTCGACCAGGTGACGACGATGTCGAAATTCCTCTGCATGGGGATGCCGCTGCCGGACGTGATCGCGGCGTCCACCGTTAATGCTGCGATGGCGTTGCGGCGGCCGGAGCTCGGCAGCCTCAAGCCCGGCAGCGTCGGCGACGCCACGCTGATCTCGATCAGGGAAGGGCAGTTCGACTATGTCGACGTGGTCGGCGAGCACCTGACCGGCGATCGCAAGATCGCATCCGAAGGCGTCGTGATCGGCGGCCGCTGGTGGCATCCGAGATAGGGCGTACTCGCAGGACCCGCGTCCGCTTTGCCCTCAAGAAGGCGACATCGAAGCCGGTCTGAATCAATGCCGGCGATGGGCCAACAGGAGACATTCAACGGACAAAATGCGATGGCGTGAAGGAGCTAGACAAGCGCAACTGGGGTAAACGTGTTTGGACGCAGATCGGCCGGGGGCCGCGCACACTTAATCGGGCAGCCCCATTCTCTGCAGAGCGCCTGCCCACTTGGCGGAATCCTTCTCTCTGCGAAACGGTAGCCGGTCGGCCAGGCCAGAGACGTGTAGCCCGGGATCGAGTTGGCACATTTTCGCCATCAATTGCCGACCTTCAATCAATCGACCACCCAGCCCGTGACTGGCTGAGGCAACTCGCAACGCCGTAAGATAATTTGGCCGCTCACGCAGCGCTTCGCTTGCCGAAGCGGCGGCAGCATCATAGCGCCCGGAGAAAAAATGAGCGTATGCCATGGCAGCGCGAATCTTGAAGACCAATCGATCGGATGGACTCAAATCCATAGCATGCTCTAGCTGTCTGATCGCCGTTTCCGGCTTGCCAAGGAAGAGCATGATCCAGCCACTGACGTACCACGCCGCAGTTAGATGAGGGTTAAGCCGGATTGCCCGCGCGATCAAACTGGCGCCGCCCTCGACGTCTCCACCAACCGCCGAAATTGCGTGTGCGGCCTTGGCAAGGGCAAGGGCATCATCCTTGCCGAACTCTGCCGCCCGTAGTGCCAGCTCGACGCACTCGGCGGTTTCTCCCGGGCGATCGGTTATCCATCCGTACGACTGTCGCTGCACATAGCAATACGCCGCCATGGCGTATGCAGATGCGAACTCCGGTTCGATCTCAATTGCCTTCTGAAAAAGACCAAGTGCCTCGCCAATACCGCCCTTTGTCCAATGATGCAGGTTGTCCAGCCCCCGCAGAGTGCACGAGTAAGCATCAAGCCCGCGCTTCGGCCCGAGCCTGATACGCTCGATTTCCACTTGTTCGAGCTTCGACACGAGCGCGCCCACCACGCTGGCGGTGATTTGGTCTTGCAGATTGAAGATATTTCTCAGGTTCCCATCGAAGCGGCTAGCCCACAGGCAAGCCATGGTTGACGAATCGATCAACTGAGCCGCGATGCGAATGCGACTTTCTTCCTTGCGCAGGGTTCCTTCGATGACATAACGCGCATCCAGCTCAGCTGCCAATTGTTTAAGGTCCAGTGTCTGGTGCCTGTGACTCTGAGTGGCGCTGCGGCCGATTACCAGCAGATGGCGAAACCGAGACAACGCGGCGGTGATATCATCGACGAGACCGTCGATGAAATAGTCTTGTTCGACATCCGCTGAAAGATTTGCAAACGGAAAAACCAGAATGGAAACCTTATCGCGAGACGGGGATGATGCGCACCACGGCGCCGACTGTGTCGCGTCACGGCAGCCCTGTACTCCGTCCTTGCCAGCTTCGTTTGATTCCTGAACAAGGCCAATGAAACGATATCCCTTGTGCGGCAGAGTACGAATAAGGCGCTGCTGCTCGCCGTCGTCCCCGATCGCGTGACGAACTGCGGAGACCCGACTATTGAGCGTGGATTCCGAAACGATGCGGCCATCCCAGACGCCAGCAATCAGATCGTCCCGGCTAACGATGCGGCCGCGACTCCGGACAAGATGAAGCAGAACACCGAAGACTTGCGGTTCAACTGGGACAAGATCGGCTTCCCGCCGCAGTTCGTATCGGTCGGCGTCGAGCGTGTATGCTTCGAATCTGTAGATCACCTACAGCCCCACCGTCAGTTTGCCTCAAGATGTTTCCGCCCAATCTCAAGAAAAATCAAGACTATCTCAATGCCAACATTGGCAGGGATCGGTACGTTGCGTGAAGCGCCCGCGAAATAGTCGGCTGCGAGGTAACACAATGTCTTTTGTCATCCAGGTCTTGGCCGGGCTTGCTCGGCTTTCGAACTTCCAGCGGAGCTTCGTCTTCGTGAAAAGATTGGACGCGAGCCGATTGATGCGCCCATTGTGCGCCGCGATAGCTCTTGGTGCATTATTGGTTTCGGCCGGCGCTCAAACCGCGCCGCCGGCATCATTGCAGCAGCGGCTCCAAGCCATTTTTGACATGAGCGCGGAGGACATGGCTGCAACGTCGGCATTTACAAAGCGCGCATATGAGGCGCAACTCGCCCACATCTATCGCATGCAGAACAAACAGATTCGCGACATCGTCCTGGAATTTGTCCTTAACCCCAAAGCGACCGCGTTCGGACAAGCAGCGACGCAATCATGGTCGGCCTCTCCGGGCAGCGGGTGGAAGAGCCATCACGCCTATCCGGGTGGCCTCTCGGTTCATAACCTGGAATGGGTAGAGGTAGCCCTGGCGTGGTCGGATACCTGGGAAAGAGTCTACAGCGTCAAGCTGAATCGCGATCTCATCGTTGCCGGGTTAATCCTCCATGATTGGGGAAAGCTGTGGTTCTTATTCGATGACGCTAGCGGGAAGATACGGGAGCCCGACTGGTATCCAAAGGCGTGGGGCACCAAAGCCAATTGGAAATGGATGGGCGGCCACGGGGCTGTGCTGTACGCCGAACTGATCGCTCGCGGGTTACCGACGGAACTTCTCTTCTCAGCCGCATCAGCTCACTTCGATCCGTATTGGGCTCTTGAGAAAGACGGCGAAGGGATGAACCCGGCTTTGCGCGAGGCAGCGGAAATCGCGAAGAAACCAGCGCCTGTCATGAAGCCGGAGGAGCGCATGGCCGAGTGGTGGTTGGTCACCTTTACAGATGAGGCTTGGTCGTTCTCGACAATGGTCGCGGCGAGATTTGCCTTTGAGTTGCTGGACGAGACCGCAAAAGATCTCGGCTTGAAGCCGGATTCGCGTGAAGCCAATAAGCTGGCCTGGTTTATCCTTTCCCGCGTGGGAGATTTCAAAATCTACGAAGTCTACCAAAAGGCTGGCTTCCAGAGGGAAGCAGCCAAGCAGTTTGTACGATCGATTCTCGATGATCCCGCGCCCTATGAGGTAGCGAAGCGCTAGAGCAACGATTGCCTAGCGCGTTCGAACTTCGCGGTCGCTCTTCACTAACCCTTGGCAGGGAGAGCATGGGTAAAGGTTGGCGCAGACTCGTTGCATGCGTTCTCCTCACCTTCAGCGTTGAAGTCTCACACGCCCACCCGCATATATGGGTGACGATGAAATGCCAGATAATTTTCGGTGCGGACGGCTCGACAACAGGGGTGAGATACAGGTGGACATTCGATGAAATGTCCTCTGCTTACATCGCACTTGGAACCGAGGACAGACAGAAGGGAATATTTAGCCGCGAGAAGTTGGCCTCACTGGCAGAGGCGCAAGTGGCGTCGCTCAAATCTTCAGACTATTTCACCAACGCAACCGTGAACGGCGTCAAGCAACAGTTTGAACCTCCCGCCGGCTATCGGCTCGAGTCTGAGGACGGCGTTTTGACTTTGCATTTCACGTTGTCGTTCCGGTCACCGCTAACGGGGCAGACGCTTGAGCTCGAGGTCTATGATCCGAGCTATTTCGTCGATATCCGTCTTGCCGAGCAGGCACCAGTTGAGCTTATCAATCCGCCGAGCCAATGCAAAATCGCGATTACTCGCCAGACCTGGACCCAGGTTGCCAATAGGATCGCTGTGACGTGTCCTTGAGGGAGCCACACCGCAATTTGCAGATTCAGAGCACCGCGCCGTTAAATGTGTCCGGCAGTCATTTCCGGACACGGCGCGCAAAACCGCAACGTCCGCTTTGCCCCGATGAGAGCTGCGTGGAGGTGACCGCTCTCAAGTATCAAGCGGAAACGTGTAGGCACTTCGCCGATCGTACTATCGCCGGGCGTGGCGTCCGCTATGGCCGCTTGGCAACGACCCCAACCTCGGCCAGGACGAAGCGCCACCCTAAGGCATACTTGGCGATCGAGACGCCGGTGGTCGCATGTCCGTTCCGGGTCAAACGCGGAAGTCGGAGGGCGCAACCGTGACGTCCGCTTAAACCTCGACACCGGACTTTTGACAGCCAGCGCAGCACTTCCGAAAAGGGCCAGAAGCAAACATACGAGGTATTTGAGCTATTGATTGGCCGCGAACAGATCCCATGACCCCGGCAGCCCCTTCAGATCGAATGAACCGCGGTCCGTAAACCTTAGTCCGGCACCTGCAACCAGGTCGGTAACAACGCGCGACACAAATACTTCGTTTGCACCCGATCGTCCCATGATCCGGGCGGCGACGTGAACCGCTATTCCACCTATGTCATTGCCACGCATCTCGACCTCGCCCGTGTGCAGCCCCGCACGCAAGGGCAGGCCGATCTGCTTCGCGACTTCACCAAGCGCCAAAGCACAACGAACCCCGCGTCCGGGGCCATCGAACACGGCCAAAATTCCGTCGCCGGTGCTTTTCACCATCTTTCCTCGATGCTTCTCGACGACTTGAGCTGCCAAGCGATCATGAGTGTCCAGAAGGTCGCGCCAACGGCGATCTCCAAGCTCGATCGCTCTCGTCGTTGAGTCGACTATGTCGGTAAAAAGCACGGTCGCCAGCACACGATCAACGTCGTCCGAAGCGTCGGGGCGGTGCCCCGTGACAAACTCTTCAATGTCGTTGATCACCTCTTCGGCTTGCAGCGTAAGGAGGAGACCGTGCGGAAGATCATCATACTCAATGTATTTTGCTCCGACAATCGCATCCGCCAGCTTCCGTCCCTCGGATACGGGAACGACAGCGTCGATCTTGCTGTGCAGTAGAAGAGCCGGCACCCGTACACTTTGCAAAATCGGTTCGACGTTTATGCGTCGATTCATCACCATGACCGCTTTGAACGCGCCGGGGCTGCAACTCATCCGTTCGAACTTACCGAGCGCTGCTAGCTGCTCCTTTGTCCCCTCCGTTATCCCGACGACGCGCTTCATCATTTGCCCGGAGCCCCAGCCGGCGACTATCTGGTCAGCAATCGCCTCAAACTGAGCTTCGGGGACCGAGTAGTCGGCTCGAATGAACCCGCCCGCTAGAACCAGGTGTGAGACACGATCCGGATAAGTGGCGGAAAACAGAAGGCTCATGGGACAGCCTTCTGAGAAACCCAGCAAAACCGTCTTGCGGGACCCCACCGCATCCAGCACCGCACGAACGTCGTCTACGCGTTCTTCTAATGATGGTACCCCCGATACGCGGTCGGACAAGCCTACGCCACGCTTGTCAAAACCTATAATCCGGGCGAAGCGAGCTAGCCGCTGCACATTGCTGCTTACGCCCGGCAGTTCGTGAATAAGCTCCAGATGAGAGATGGCGCCAGGCACGATCATAAGATCGATTGGTCCGTCGCCAATGACGTGGTACGCAATGCTTATGTCGCCGCTGCGCGCATATTGAGTTTGCGGCATAACAAAGTGGGCCATATCAGGCTCCAATGCCCCTAGACGCTCTACCCATGCAATGAAGTTTCAAGGTCTAATTCTAAGGCGTCTCCCGCCTAAAAATACCACACTAGCCGAGCTGCGTCTTCGAGGTCGGCGGATATTTTGGCTAGCGTGAGACGCGGACGGCTACGCTAGGTCAATGTCCGGGCGTCTCGCTATGGCGCCGCCTCGCGCTTCCACGCGGCTTGCCGAATGATGAGACCGCTTGCCGTCAACAGGAACGACCGCTTAGGTCCGGATTGGGTCAGAAGCCGAAGTCGGACAAGAGCACGTAACGCGTCGGTTATGGGCCAAAGGCGGTTTTTCGATTCAACGGCTAACCACTGGCTGCGAACAGGTCCCAACGGCCGGGAAGACCCTTCAGCTCGAACGAACCGCGCTCCGCGAATCTCAGCCCAGCGCCTGCGACGAGGTCGGTGACGACACGCGACACCAGCACCTCGTCGAAGCTGGAATGTGACATGACACGCGCGGCAGCATGCACGGCGATGCCGCCTATATCGGTGCCCCTGATCTCGATTTCGCCAGTGTGCAAACCAGCGCGCAGCGGCAGGCCAATCTCCTTCGCCGCAGAGCCGAAGGCGAGTGCGCAGCGCACCGCGCGGCCCGGCCCATCGAAAGTCGCTAGAATGCCATCACCGGTGCTTTTCACCAGATGGCCACGATGTTTGTCGACAATCTTCTGTGCGAGTTGGTCGTGCTCGTCGAGCAGGTGGCGCCAGCGATAGTCACCCATCTCCGCGGCGCTTCGCGTAGATTCGACGATGTCGGTAAACAGAACGGTCGCGAGCACGCGCTCAAGCTCGGCCGTGCCGTGATCGCGATGGCCGGTAACAAACTCCTCAATATCACCGAGCTTGCTTTCGGGATCGCCGGTCCAGAACGCGTGGTCGCCGGTTGGGTATTCGATGTACTTCACGTTTGGAATCGCCGCCGCGAGCTTACGGCCGAATTCGACCGGGACTTGAAGATCGGCCTTGCTATGCAGCACCAGCGTCGGCACCTGCAATGTCGGCAGAATTGCGGTAACATCGATCTGACGGTTGAGCTGCAGGATCGTTCGCAGCGCGCCGGGGCTGCTTCCCAGCCGCTCGAACTTCCCGAATTGTGCAATTGCCGCAGGTTTGCCTGCCTCGCTGGGGGCGACCGTCTTGATCAATTCCCCGGCACCCCAACGGCTTACGATCTGTTCGATACGTGTCTCCCACGCATCATGCGAGAACCGATCTGCGGATCGGCTAAAGCAGCCAATCAAAATAAGATGCGATACGCGCTCAGGATATGTCGCGGCGAAAAGGATGCTCATGCAACCGCCTTCGGAGAACCCAACCAAAGCAGCGCGCTTCGAGCCGATCGCATCCATGATCGCGCGCACGTCGTCCATCCGCATTTCCAGCGACGGTGCGCCGGACATGCGATCGGACAAACCCTGTCCTCTCTTGTCGAACGTCACTACACGAGCAAAGCTCGCCAGCCGCCGCAAAAAGTTGGTGAAACCGGTTAGTTCATGCGCAAACTCGATATGCGAGACGAAGCCGGGAACGAAAATCAAATCGATCGGTCCATCGCCCATCACTTGGTAAGCGATGCTGAAATCGCCGCTCTGGGCGTACCGCGTCTCGGGCAATATAAAGTCGGTCATCGGGCGAACCTCAGGTCCGATCCATTGTTGCCGCCGGAAAAGTCGAGATCAACCCCGCTCTTGATGTCTCTAACGGGTCAATCGCGTCGGTTTGACCGTCGGCCAACCAGCTCCGGTCTACACCGGACTTCATCAGACCTAACAGGCTGGTCCGAAAAGAGCCAGAAGGCGGACATCCAGCGGGTTTGGACCGACCGTTTTTACATAGCCAAGCTCGCGCAGGTCGTTTAACCTTCTCCTGCTACCCACACGGGATCGATCACGAGTTTCGAGCCGGAAGGAAGCCATTCAGATGCTTACGAAACGCGATCTGCTTCGCTCTACTGCCATGACGTTGCTCGCCGTCACAACGGCGAGGTCCGCGGCACTTGCGCAGAACAAAGTCGATTGGCCCAGGCTATTGGAGGCCAAGGACATCGCGGAGGAAGGCTTCATCTACGGCTTACCGCTGGTGATGAATTATGCGGTGATGCAAGAGTATGCCGTGGACAAGAATTCGGGGCAGTTCAAGGCGCCGTTCAACGAAATCAAAAATCTGCACCACGTCGCCACGCCAGAGGATACGGCAGTCATCACGCCGAACAGCGATACCCCTTACTCGGTGCTCTGGCTGGATTTGCGCGCTGAACCGATGGTCATCTCGGTGCCGACGATCGAGAAGGACCGCTACTACTCGGTTCAGCTCATCGACGGCAACACCTACAATTTCGGCTACATCGGCGTGCGCGCCACTGGGACCGAGCCGGGCGACTATCTGGTGGTCGGCCCCGACTGGAAAGGTGGAACGCCCAGCGGGATCAAGAAGGTCTTCCGATCGACGACGCCGTTCACGCTCGCGGTGGTCCGCACTCAACTCCTCAATCCCGGCGACATGCCGAATGTCGAGAAAATTCAGTCCGGCTACAAGGCGCAGCCGCTTTCTGGCTTCCTTAAACAACCCGCCCCGCCCGCCGCGCCGAAGATCGATTTCCTGCCCGCCACCACGGCCGGGATCAAGGATAACTTCTTCCAATATCTCGACGCGGCCCTGCAATTCGTCCCTGAGACGCCCAAGGACAAGGCGATTCGCGCGAAACTTGCGAAGATTGGCATCGGTCCCGGCAAGACGTTCGAGTTCAAGGATCTATCGCTCGAACACAAAGCCGAAATCCTGGTGGCCATGAAACAGGGTGACGACAAGGTCGACAAATGGCTGGCCGGCGGAAATAAGAACATCAACGGCTGGAGCGTCGGCTCGTTCTTTGGCGACGAGGCCTTCTACAACGGCGACTGGTTGATGCGGGCCGGAGCTGCCAAGGGCGGCATCTATGGCAACGATGGCGTAGAAGCCATGTACCCCTATACCCGAACGGACGCGACCGGTGAGCTGCTCGACGGCAGCAAGCACAAGTACACCATCACCTTCGCACCCGGCCAGTTGCCGCCAGTGAATGCGTTCTGGTCCGTTACGATGTACGACGGCAAGAGCCAGCTCCTGGTCAAGAACCCGATCAATCGCTACCTCATCAACTCTCCGATGTTGCCGGCGATGAAAAAGGACGCGGACGGCTCGCTGACGCTGTACATTCAAAAAGACAACCCCGGCGCTGACAAGGAAGCAAATTGGCTTCCGGCGCCGGATGACAAAATCTATCTCGTGATGCGGCTATACTGGCCGAAGCCTACGCCACCTTCGATCCTGCCGGCGGGCGAAGGGACGTGGAAGCCTCCCGGCGTAAAAAAGGTCTGATAGAGGGCGCAGGTCTCGACGCCATCGTTGTGCGGGGCGCTGCGATTCGCCGGTTCTCGTGTCGTCCGCTGTGGGTCAAAAGGCGTCGATGGCAACCGACCCCAGCAACTGCCACTTCACCCTCAGAAAGCGGACCCTTGATGAGTCCACAGCCCAGTCATCGCGCAAGTCATTCGCGCGGCGGTGCTGCGAATGATGTGCAATCGCAGCAATTGTTCGCGCGCATCAATGTCGCGGGACTAGTCCTGCGGTTCATGCTGTCATCAAAAAAAGATTGGCAGCGCGAATAATGTTCACGCCTTGCGGCTCCTAGGCCTCGCACCACATCTCCGCACCGCAATTCTTGGGTGCAGGTTTGGGCTCCCAAACCGCCCAGTTGCGAATTGTGGAGATGGACTATGGACTTCCTCGGTTTTCTTAATGGTTCAGGTTTAACCCAGCCTGCCATTTGGATCGCTGCAGCGGTCGCATGTGTGATCCTGCTGCGCATATCGAACGTATTTCGCTACATTCCCAACAACCAGGTCGGCATCGTCGAGAAGCTGTGGGCGCTGAAGGGCTCGATCGAGGGCGGCTTCATCGCGCTGAACGGCGAAGCCGGCTACGAGCCTGAGGTGCTGCGCGGCGGCCTGCACGTGATGTTTCCCTTCATGTACCGGATCCACCGCTCGGACCTCGTGACCGTCGGCCAGGGCAAGATCGCCTACGTGTTCGCACGTGACGGCGCGGCGCTGGAGCCTTCGCAAGTTCTGGGCGCCAACGACACGGAAGACAAGTCGGACTTCCAGGACGCGCGCCGCTTCCTGCTCGGCGGCGGCCAGAAGGGGCCGCAACGCAAGATCCTGCGCGAAGGCACCTATGCGATCAACACGACGCAGTTCGCGGTCATCACCGACGAGCGCGTCTACGGGCACGCGCTGAGCGAGCGCGAGCGCGGCGTGCTCGAGAGCATGCAGCTCACGATCGCCGAGCGCTGGGGCTTTGCGCCCGTCGTGCTGGCGGCCGATCACGACCTGGTCGGAATCGTCACGGTGCATGACGGCCCGTCGCTGCCTCCGGGCGAGATCATCGCGCCCGAGGTCGGTATCGATCTGCGCGACGCGGCGACCTTCCACAACAATTTCCAGGAGCCCGAGAAATTCCTGAGCGCCGGCGGCTATCGCGGCCGGCAGCTCCAGGTGATCGTCGAGGGCACCTGGTACATCAACCGCCTGTTCGCGACCGTCGAGGCGGTGCCGAAGACGGTGATCCCGGTCGGCAATGTCGGCGTCGTGATCTTCTACACCGGCCCGCGCACCGACGACGTCTCGGGCGAGCAGTATCGCCATGGCGAGCTGGTGCTCAACGGCAGCCGCGGCGTCTGGAAAGATCCGCTGTTGGCGGGCAAGTACGCCTTCAACACCTATGCCGGCAAGATCGAGGTGATCCCGACCGTCAACTTCATCCTGAAATGGGTGCGCGGCGAGGTCGGCGCGATGAAGCTCGACGAGAACCTGTCGGAGATCTCGCTGATCACCAAGGATGCGTTCGAGCCGACGCTGCCGCTCTCGGTGGTGATGCATATCGACTACAAGAAGGCGCCGATGATCATCCAGCGCTTCGGCGACGTGAAGAAGCTGGTCGAGCAGACACTCGACCCGATGGTCAGCGCGTTCTTCAAGAACATCGCGCAGAAGATGACGTTGATCGAGCTGCTGCAGAACCGCGCCGCAATTCAGGAGGAATCGGCAGCCGTGATGAAGGCGAAGTTCGAGGGTTATTCGCTCGACCTTCAGGAAGTCCTGATCGGCACGCCGCGCGCGGCCGCCGGCGACCACACCATCGAGAACATCCTGATCCAGCTCCGCTCGCGCCAGATCGCGCGCGAGCAGATCGAGACCTATCAGGAGCAGGAGAAGGCCGCGGTGCAGGAGCGCGCGCTCAACGAAGCCAAGGCGACGGCGGCGGCGCAGACGGCGCTGACGCAGTCGCTGATCCAGGTCAAGGTCAACGAGAACGAGGGCGCAGCTGCATTCGCCCGTGCACAGAAGGATGCCGAGACGAGGAAGGTGACGGCGGCCGCGGTCGGCGAGCAGTCGCGGCTCGAAGGCCAGGGCGAGGCCGACCGGGTGCTGGCCGTCGGCGCCGCCAACGCGCAGGCGACCAAGCTGTCGGTCGATGCCTATGGCGGGCCGGAGTACCGGCTGGCCGAGCAGAATTTTGCAAAATTCGCGGATGCCCTGACGCGGATCAATCAGCCCTTGGTGCCGCAATTCCTGATGTCCGGCGGGCAGGGGACGGAGAGCAACAGCGCGGGCCTGATCCCGACCGCGATGCTGAGCTCGATGTTCGGGCAGATGATGCCCGGCGCATTGGAGAAGCTGAAGGACGAGGCGCCGAAAGCGGCGCGCCGGACCAACGGCCAGTGACGAACTGAAGCACATTGGTAAACCGGAAGCGGTGCGCTCTTGATACGGACTGGCGTCCATGCCTTGAGACACCGCTTCCGCCGCAACGTCAAACGGAGCCGGCTACCGAATTAGAGTCTGGGGCGGCGACCACGAGCGCCAGCGAAATGGCCACCCGCGCCAATACGATTGGGTCTGGAACGGCGTTTTTCGGACTGTGGTCGAGGGCGCGTACTACGCCAAGGGCCTGCTCGAAGGGTAAGAGCAGGGCGGATTACGTTCGTCCCGCGCGACCCGCTCATGCAGACCCGGGCCTACTTCGACATAGGCGGCACTGATCCTGCCGCACGACGGCGCGCAATCCGGGAGGCCGGCTTTGACGTGCTGGTGATCCCAAACCAGGGCGCCGGCGCGGCCTCGGCGCGCACTGAAACCGCTCGGCGGCTCTCTCGAAATCGCGCAACTAGAGCGCGATGAGATTAGGTTGAATCGTCATCACGCTCTAGCTTGTTGTCAAAGCATGATCTTTTCGGAAAACCGCTTCGCACTTTTCCGGATCATGCTCTAGAGAAAAGCTGTCAAATACGTGTCGAAGAAAAGATGAGTTGCGACCTGCCCACCAGGGACGATCTCCCAGCCCGGGATAAGAGTGTCTTCGAGGTTCGTATACGCGACGGTCGGCGACGAGGAAGTGGCATCCAGAAACACCCCATCGATCAGACCGTTCGGAGTACCTGCAATTAGCTCGACATGATCGCCGCTGGTCAACTCGGAATAACCTGCTGGCGGCCCGCCGGGAAACGGAGACGTATTCAAAAGAAAGAAGCTGCCGTAGTTGCTCCCGGCCGGATTGACCTCTCCGATGTGCGGATAACCAACGGTGTCCGGCACCACACTGCTGCCTGCAAGGATTAGCCCCGGAGACGCTGCGAAACTTCCGTCGAACCCGTAGACAGTCAACTCTCCGTTGGATGCTTGTGTGATGATGTCGTCTACAGGTCCCGTAACGACGAAATTGGAACCAAAAGATCCTCCCCCTTGAGTATTCGGAGAGGCGGAGTGCTGGACAGGCACTCCTGTGTCCCCCGCCCCAACCACAGGTGCTGCGCCAGCCGTACCGGCAATCAAATCAGACCATATGAGTTCGCCGGCTTTATATCCGAGAAGATCGAAAGAGCCGTCGGCAGTCTGGCTAATGAGAGTCGGACCAACTTGGCCGTTCGCCAAGCCGAAGTTGCCCGTTCCATGTACTTCAGGAACAGAGCTCGACGTCATAAAGCTTCCTATCATATGAGCAGAACTGTCAAGGAACAGGAAGTCGATCATTCCGCCGCCCCGCTCCTGAGCGACCAGATCAGGTTTCCCGTCCCCGTTGAAGTCTCCACTCCCGACCACTTTCCAATGTGAGCCAAGGCCGTAGTCTGCAGCGTAGCTGGCGACGAGGGACGTTCCGTCAAAGCGCAAGAAGTCGACTACCCCGGTCGTTGGATTCTGTACGGTAGCGTCAATAATTGTTGACATCGACATTGCTCCTGAGAAGGTGATTGTCGTGCGCCACTCGGGCCACAGCGGGGTGAGAGGGCGCTTGCCAATTTCGGAATAATGGAATTGTGCCGCTGATTTGCCCGACGTGTCAAGTGGCCAAGTCGAACGCCGGCAGCCGACGGCTACTGTGCATGGGGTTGTTTTCGATATTTTGGCAGTGCGCCCTCCTGCGGTGGCGATTGCTATTCAGTCTTGTCGATGTTCCAGAACACCGTCGGGACCGGGCCTTCCAGCACGCCGGTGAGCGATTTGCGCCAGGCGCTCGGCGCGCGGAACTGGCCGAGCGGGATGTAGATCACCTGCTCGTAGGCTTCCTTCTGAATCTCGACCGCGAGCTTCTTCTGCTCTTCAGCGGACGTCGCGCGCGCGTAGGCGTCGCGCATCTGTTCGATCTTGGCGTTCTCCGGCCAGCCGAACCAGGCCCGCTTGCCGTTGGCGGCGATCTGGTTGTTGACGATCGGGTTGATCACCTCGGTCGCGCCCGTGAAGGTGAAGAACAGGTTCCAGCCGCCGTCCTTGGGCGGCTTCTGGCTGGCGCGGCGGCTCACCACAGTCTGCCAGTCGGTCACCTGGGCGTCGACGTTGAAGCCGGCCGCGCGCAACAGCTGCGCCGCGACGGTCGGTGGCCCCTTCAGCGTCTGCACGTCGCCGGGGATCATGATCACGACGGGGGTGCCGTCATAGCCCGAAGCGGCCAGCGCCTTCTTGGCTTCGGCCATGCCGTTGCCCTTGATCAGCGTCTCGGCGCCGGCATCGCTGGCGAGCGGCGTGTCGCAGGCGAAATAAGAGCCGCAGATCTCGTAATATTTTGCGTTGCCGACGGTGGCGTCGAGTACATCCTTCTGGTTCATCGCCAGGAATGCCGCGCGGCGGATCTTGGCGTTGTCGAACGGCGGATGCAGGAAGTTCATCCGGCCCTCGATCTGGAAGCCGAACTTGTTCAGCACGGCCACGGTGAGATCGGAATTGGCCTCGAGCACCGGCACCAGGTCGATCGATGGCTGTTCCAGCAAATCGATGTCGCCGGATTGCAGCGCATTGATCGCGGTCTGCGCATCGGGCATCGTGATCCATTCGACGCGATCGACTTTCGCGACCTTGCCGCCCGACAGCCAATCCGGCTTTTCCTTGCGCGGCACGTAGTCGGCGTTGCGCTCGTAGACCGCCTTCACGCCGGGCTGGAATTCGGCCTGCACGAACTTGAACGGGCCGCAACCGACCTGCTCGGCGATCTGCTTGCCCGGTGGCGTCTCCGCCAGCCGCTTCGGCATCATGAAGGCGACATAGGAGGAGGGCTTTGCCAGCGACTCCAACACCAGGCCGTACGGCTCCTTGAGCTTGAGCACGATCGTCTTCGGTCCGCTGGCCTCGAGGGAGGCCGTGAATTCGGCCAGCTTCTGCGCCATGCCGTCGACGACGGTCCAGCGCTTCAGCGAGGCGATGCAGTCCTCCGCCGTGACCGGCACGCCGTCATGCCATTTCAAGCCGTCGCGCAGTGTGAAGGTGTAGGTGAGCTTGTCGTCCGAGATCGTCCAGTCCGCCATCTGCGGCCGGACTTTGAAACTTGAATCGATGCCGAGCAGCGTGTCGTAGACCATGTAGCCATGGTCGCGGGTGATGTAGGCGGTGGTGAAACCGGGATCGATGATGCGCAGGTCCGAATGCATCACCGCCGTGATGGTCTTGCCCTTGGCCGCGGCGATGGCTCGCGGCGAGAAGATGGCCGGGGCCGCAATCGCTGGCGGCATGCTGGCCGCGAATTTGAGGAGCGTTCTGCGCGAAACATCGACCATTCGCCGTCTCCCGATTTGTCGTTGCGCCGGCACGCATGCCACAGCGACCGGCATGCTTCACCAATCTGTTGTTGAAAGCAAGCAAGGGCCATGCCGCCAATCTGCAGGATTCCGGTGGCGGGTTTGCCTGGACCGGTGACGTGAACTTTCGATGACCGCAACCGTCGCGCGGGCTGCGTCGGCACTGCACAAGCGCGCATCCTGCATAGGAGCCTGCGCTTTCCACCGCACCTCACAGGCTGTTCGGACCCTGATCCGCCGTGTAGGCTTGCGGTCCTGCCGGCCGGCAACAAGGCCATATCCCCCGAGGGAACAAGCAGCCGAGGGAGACCAAGAGAACCGTCATGACCGATATCCGATACGTAGCACCGCGCACGCTTGATGAAGCGATCGGCGCATTTGCTGCCGCCGGGAGTGCCGCCCGCATCATGGCAGGGGGCACCGATTTGTTGGTGCAAATGCGCTCCGGCCTGGTGCGGCCGGGATTGATCGTCGACATCAAGAAGATCGGCGAGATGACCGAGATTGCCGAAACCGCCGATGGCGGTTTCCGGGTCGGTGCCGCCGTCTCCGGCATGGAGCTCGCCGACCACGCGCGCTTCGGCGAAGTCTGGCCCGGCGTGCTCGAGGCCGTGAACCTGATCGGCTCCAAGCAGGTGCAGGGCCGGGCCTCCGCCGGCGGCAATCTCTGCAACGGCTCGCCTGCCGGCGACAGCGTGCCGGCGATGATCGCGGCGGGTGCCGTCGTCACCGTGCAGGGCCCGAACGGCCGCCGCGAGATGAAAGTCGAGGATGTGCCGGCCGGACCCGGCCGCACCAACCTCAGGCCGGGCGAGATCCTGGTCAGCTTCACCTTGCCGCCGCGGCCCAAGGGCTCGAGCGACGCTTACTTGCGGATGATCCCGCGCACCGAGATGGACATCGCGGTGGTCGGCATCGGCGTCAGCCTGACGTTGAAAGATGGAGTCTGCACCGCGGCCCGTGTCGGGCTTGGCGCGGTGGCGCCGACCGCGCTCCTGGTTGCGCCGGCAGCGCAAGCGCTTGTTGGCTCGAAGCTCGAGGATGCCGCGCTGGAAGCAGCCGCTGCAGCGTGCCGCGCCGCCTGCCGCCCGATCGACGACAAGCGCGGCACGATTGCCTACCGCACGAAGATTGCCGGCGTGCTGCTCAAGCGCACCGCCGCGATCGCCGCCCAGCGCGCCGGAGGACATTAGCACCATGCCGAAACTGCACGTCACCACCTCCGTCAACGGCGAGCCGGTCGAATTCCTGTGCGAGCCCTACGAGACCATGCTCGACGCGCTGCGCGGGCAATTGGGGCTCACCGGCTCCAAGGAGGGCTGCGCGTCCGGCGATTGCGGCGCCTGCTCGATCACGCTCGACGGCCGGCTGGTCTGCTCCTGCCTGATGCTCGCGGCCGAGGCCGAGGGCCACGAGATCGGGACCATCGAGGGCATGGCCAAGGGCGAGAAGCTGCATCCGCTGCAGCAGAAATTCCTCGAGCACGCCGCGCTCCAGTGCGGCATCTGCACCTCGGGCATGCTGGTCGCCTCCGAGGCGCTGCTCGCCGAGAATTCAAATCCGACCGAAGAGGAAGTCCGCTTCTGGCTCGCCGGCAATCTCTGCCGGTGCACCGGTTACGACAAGATCGTCCGCGCGGTGATGGAGACCGCGGCTGAAATGCGGCAAGGAATCCAGGAGATTCGCCCATGAACGTCGTCAACAACAAATGGATCGGCCAGCGCACCATCCGGCCCGATGGCGTCGACAAGGTGACGGGCCGCGCGGCGTTTGCCGCCGACACCACCATGCCCGGCATGATCTGGGGCAAGGTGCTGCGCAGCCCGCATCCGCACGCCCGCATCAAGTCGATCAACACCGCGAAGGCCGAAGCGCTGCCCGGCGTGAAGGCGGTGGTCACCTCGCGTGACATCGTCGATTTCCCGATCGAGAAGGGCGCGGTGATGCTCGGCATCCAGGACATGCGCTGGATGTGCCGCAACGTGATGGCGCGCGACAAGGCGCTGTTTCCGGGCCATCCCGTCGCCGCCGTGGCTGCAACCACGGAGGCGATCGCGGCGGAGGCCTGCAAGCTGATTGAGGTCGACTACGAGGTGCTGCCCTGGGCGATCGAGATCGACGACGCGCTCAAACCTGACGCCCCGATCCTGCACGAGTTCAACAGATTCGACGGCAAGCCCTCGAACATCATGGGCCGCATCGAATCCAGGAAGGGCGACATCGGGCAAGGTTTCAAGGAGGCCGAGGTCGTCGTCGAGCGCTCCTTCACCACGCGCCCCGTGCACCAGGGCTATATCGAGCCGCACGCCTGCCTGATCTCGGTTGCGGCCGACGGCAAGACCACGATCTGGTCGTCGAGCCAGGGCCAGTTCATGGTGCGTGCGATGAGCTCGATGCTGACAGGCATCCCGCAGAGCGACATCCGCGCCATCCCCGCCGAGATCGGCGGCGGTTTCGGCGGCAAGACCATCGTCTATCTCGAGCCGCTCGCGACCTTGCTCGCCAGGAAGTCCGGCCGGCCCGTGAAGATGGTCATGACGCGCGAGGAGGTCATGCGCGCCACCGGGCCGACCTCGGGCTCGAAGAGCACGGTCAGGATCGGCGCCAAAAAAGACGGCACCATCGTTGCCGCCCACGGCAGCTTCTATCTGCAGGCCGGCGCGTTCCCGGGTTCGCCGATCCGCGGCGCGGTCGGTTGCAGCTTTGCGCCCTACGACATTCCGCATGTGCTGTCGGAGGGGTTCGACGTCTGCTCCAACCGTTCCAAGGTCGCGGCCTATCGCGCGCCCGGCGCGCCGATCGGTGCCTATGCGGTCGAATGCGTGCTCGACGAGCTCGCCGAGGCACTCAAGATCGATCCGCTCGAGCTGCGGCTGAAGAACGCGGCCAAGGAGGGCACCAAGGCGGCGCACGGTCCGGTGTTCCCGCGCATCGGCTATATCGAGACGCTGCAAGCCGCGAAGGCCCATCCGCATTATGCCGCGCCGCTCGGGACATATCAGGGCAGGGGCGTCGCCTCCGGCTTCTGGTTCAACGCCGGCGGTGAATCCTCCGCGCAGGTCAACATCACCGAGGACGGCAATGTCGTCGTCACGACAGGACATCCCGATATCGGCGGCTCGCGCGCCGGCATCGCCAACATCTGCGCCGAGCTGCTTGGCATCGACTACAAGCGCGTCTCCGTCATCATCGGCGACACCCAGACGGTCGGCTTCTCCAACCTGACCGGCGGCAGCCGCGTGCTGTTCGCATCCTCGATGGTGGTGACGCAGGCGGCCGACAAGGTGATCGCGACCTTGCGCGAGCGCGCCGCGAAGATCTGGGAGATCGACCCTGAGGCGGTGAAGTGGGAGAACGGGGCTGCGCATCCGGTGAGCCCGAATGCCGGCCAGTTCGAGCCCCTGACGCTTGCGGACCTTGCCGAGAAGGCGCCGTCGCAGGGCGGCCCCATCGGCGCCAGTGTGCAGCTCAACACCCAAGGCGCCGAGGGCGGCTTCGGCACGCATATTTGCGACGTCGAGGTCGATGTCGATCTCGGCATCGTGCGCGTCATCCGCTACACGGCCGTACAGGATGTCGGCCGCGCCGTGCATCCGAGCTATGTCGAGGGCCAGCTCCAGGGCGGCGTCGCGCAGGGCATCGGCTGGGCGCTGAACGAGGAGTACATCTACAACAAGGACGGCAAGGTCGATAATCCCGGCTTCCTCGATTATCGCATGCCGGTTTGCTCCGACCTGCCGATGCTCGACTGCGCGCTGGTCGAGGTGCCGAACCCGAAGCACCCGCAGGGCGTCAAGGGCGTCGGCGAAGTCCCGCTGGTGCCGGTGATGGCCGCGGTCGCCAACGCCGTGCACAACGCACTCGGCAAGCGCTTTTACAGCCTGCCGATGTCGCCGCCGAAGGTGGTTGCGGAGCTGGATGCGTCGACGCAGCAGGCCGCGGAGTAGAGAGTGTAGCGCGGGTTAGGCGAAAGCCGTAACCCGCCATCTTTCCGTACATCGAGCTGCGGCGGGTTACGCTAGCGCTAACCCGCCCTACGGTTCTGCGCTCGGCCCCGCCTCACGGCACTATTGGAACGGATTGATGACGATCTCATCTAACGACGCAAACTCGCTGGCGGAAAGGAAGCTGACGGCGATCGCCGCCGAATCTGGATCAGACCTCGAATTTGCAATCATTCATCGTGAGACGATCGAGACCCCCGAAGGTTGGGTGTTCTTCTACAACAGCAGGCAGTACGTCGAATCCGGCGATCTTGGTTTTGCACTCGCCGGAAACGGGCTGATATTTGTCGATCGCGAGGGCATCGTGAGCACTCTGTCCAGTGCTGAGCCACTAGAGGTGTCGCTGAAGCGCTTGAGCGGAGGAGTCTAGTGTCGAGCGGGTTACGCTGACGCTAACCCGCCCTACAGGGCAGCGATGCTCACCTTAACTCCTTCCCCAACTGCCGAAACACCGTTTCGCAGGTCATCAAATCCAGATGCCCGCCGCCGGCGTTCTTGAAGAAGGTGATGTCACCCTCCGACTGCCGGCCTTTGACCTTGCCGCCAGCGAGGTCGTAGTGGTCGCCGAGCACGTCGCTCTCCTTGATGGCGCCGCTTGCGATCGGCTGCAGGATGTCGCCGACGCCGTCGAAGGCGGATTCGCGGCGGTCGACGAAGATGCGCGAACGCCGTGCCGCGTCGTCGTCGGACTCGCGGGTGTCAGGCGTGAAGCCGCCGACCAGGTCGAGATGGGTGCCGGGCCGCAAATTGGCGCCCTTGACCAGCGGCTCGCGCGAGCGGGTGCAGGTGGTGATGATGTCGGCCTCGCTTGTCGCGGCGTCGAGATCGGTGACGGCCACCGCAGTGATGCCGTCGCCTTCCAGCAGCGTGGCGAGCTCCTGCGCGCGCTCGACCGTCCGGTTCCAGATCCGCACCCGCTTCAGCTGCGGCCGCACCGCGCGGTGGCCGCGCACCAGCCAGTGCGCCATCTCGCCGGCGCCGACCACCAGCAGCGTCTCGGCATCCGGCCGCGCCAGGTGCTTGGCGCCGAGCGCGGAGTCCGCGGCGGTCTTCCAATGGGTGATCTCGGCGGCGTCCATCACCGCGAGCGGCCGCCCGTCATTGCCATCGAACAGCACGCAGACCGCCTGCACCGCCGGCAGCTTGCCGTGCGCGAGATTGCCCGGGAAACTGGTGTAGAGCTTCGTCATCATGAAGCGGCCGGCATCGACGGCGCTGCGCGTCACCAGCTGCTGGCCGTTGTCGTCGCCGAGATAGCCGTCGCGCACCGCGATCTTCGGCCGCCGGTGCGCGGCCTCGATCGCCTCGATCAGGATCGGAAAGGTCAGGACGCGGTTGACCTCGCTGTCGTCGACAAAATGCACGTGTTTCTCTCCTCGGGCGCCCTTGCGCTCCGCCTCGGGCGCCGGAGGCCCAAAAAACGGTCCGAACTGGATAGCGCGTGGGGAAGGCCAGTCAACCGGACATGCGCCGCTGCGTGGCACTTGCTATCCTGCGGACTGATTCTCTCACAGGTCTTCTTTTCTCGCAGGTCTTCGCAAGCCGTGGTCGCATTCGTCGTCGCCATCCTGATCTTCATGCTGTTGAGCAGCGCCGCGCTTGCGACCATGGCAGTCCATGTCCGGCTCGGGGAACATCACCGCAGCGACGAGACCAATACTTCGGTTCGCCTGGTGGCGACGCTGTTCGTCACCATGCCGTCGCTGCTGCTCGGCCTGATGATGAACAGTGCGGCCAACACCTATGTGGCGGTTGACCGCAACATGCATGTGTTCGCCACCGACATCATCCTGCTCGACCGCAGCATGCGGCCGCTCGGCCCCAGCGCCGACGAACCGCGCCGGCGGCTGCTCGCCTATGTCGAGCAGGCACTCAAGGATGTTCCGATCTCGCGGGCCAGCGCGGTGTCCGAGCGCCTGCTCGACGAGGTCGGCAACAGTCTCCGCGAGCTGCGGTTCGACGACGAGCAGAAGGTCGCGCTGTGGAATGATGCCCGATCCGTCTATCGGCAGGCGGTGCAGCAGCGCTGGACCTTTGTCGAGCAGTCCGACAGTTCGTTTCCGTCGCCGCTGATCTGCATCCTGGTCGGGTGGTTGACGCTGATGTTCGCGACGCTTGGCTTTCGCGCGCCGCGCAACGCGGTCGTGGTCTCGACCTATATCGCCGCAGCGGCGCTGATCTCAGCCGCGATCTACCTGATCCTCGAAATGAGCACGCCGTTCTCCGGCCCGATCCAGCTTTCCGACCGGCCGCTGGTGCGCGCGGCCGAGGAGATCAGGCGGTAGCGCTAGCCCGGATGAGCGAAACGGTATCCGGGGCATCTCCGGCTACACCGCCGGTACTGATACGTGCCTTTCGTTTTATTCCGCTGCGATGAGAGACCGCTGAGAAAATTCTTCGCGCGCCGGGCGCGGAATATAGTGCGGCCTCGGGCGTCCTACGCATGCAAGCCAATTGCATTCGAAGAGGAACATCATGAAGACAACGCTCGCTATCGCCATATCGCTCGCACTCGCGTCTGCCGCCTTTGCGGCGCCGCCGACTAAAACCGGCTCGACCGCCAAGGGTTCGGTGCTCACCGACGCCAAGGGCATGACGCTCTACACCTTCGACAAGGACACTGAAGGCAAGTCGGCCTGCACCGGCCCATGCGCGACCAACTGGCCGGTGCTGAAGGCGGAAGCCGGCGACAAGGCCGAAGGCGGCTACACCATCATCTCCCGCGACGACGGCTCCAAGCAGTGGGCCTACAAGGGCAAGCCGCTCTATACCTTCGCCAAGGACCAGAAGGCCGGCGACATCACCGGCGACGGTTTTCTCAACGGCGCCTGGCACCTCGCGCAGCCCTGAGAACTGCAGGGCGGCCTAGCTGAAGGCGTAGTCCGCCGTCCCTGTGCCGACAAAGCCATGGCGGGTTACGCTAACGCCAACCCGCCCCTACAATCGCGCGGAGCCCTGCGAATTCACGCTCTCCGCTTCAGCGCCATGCCCATGCTGATCCAGCTTACGCCGGCGCAGATCAGGTCGACGCTGAGGAAGATGCCGAGCACGTAGAGGCTCGACACCGGCCAGCGCGCCAGGATCATGGCGCCGAGCACGAGCGTGATCAGGCCGGAGATCGCGACCATGCCCCACGGCGCGGCCGAGTTCATGCCGAACGCCAGAAAGATCCGGACGATGCCGGAGACCACCAGCGCGATGCCGAGGAACAGCGTCAGCGTCGCCGCGGCGAGCAGGGGGTTTTCGAAGGTGACGAAGCCAGCCACGACATAGAGCGCGCCAAGCAGCAGCCAGAACATGAACTTGCCCCAGGTCTTGAACTGGAAGGCGTTCACGATCTCGGCGGCGCCCGCGACGATCATCATGGCGCCGACGAACAGCACGCTGACGACGGTGGCGAACAACACGCTGCCGAAGGCGAGCACGCCTGCGATCAGGTAGATCACGCCAAGGGCTGTGATCCAGCCCCACTTCGCGCGAAGGTGGGCAAGCCCGGATCCGAGGCTGTGAGGAGGTGTGGCGGGTGAGCTGGACGCTGTGGACATCATATCGCTCCCGAATGCTTGGCCAAACCATGCTACCATAGGTGACCGCGCGGACAAGGGCGGGTGCACAGCTGGCACCAAATGCATGCTGGCACCAAAGGCGCCCGGACACGTTGATTCAATTCGTCCGGTGTGTTGCCGCGCAGCATTGGTCCATTCGCCAACCGCCGGTCCGCATCGGACGACGGACTGTCCGGATTGAACTGCAAATTGTCCGGATCGCGCATCCACTCAAGGAGGTCGACATGCCCACGACGCACGACAAGGATCACGTCTACAAAATCCTGGACCTGGTCGGATCATCGGACAAGAGTATCGAGGCGGCGATCGAGAACGCCGTCAGCCGTGCGTCGAAGACGATCCGGGAAATGAAATGGTTCGAGGTGGTGCAGACCCGGGGTCATATCGAAGACGGCAAGGTCCGGCACTATCAGGTGGCGCTGCGCGTCGGCTTCACACTGGAGTAGGACGCTTAGTGATATAGAAGCGGCCATCTCACCCGATCGAGGGGCGCTTCGCGATCGTCACGGGTGTTGCGGTGAGATACGGCGGACGCCGAGCATGCGACTGACGAGGGCATGGGAAGCGGACGGTGAAGTCGTGTGGCCTGACGCCCTGGTGGCAGGTGTGCTTTCGTCAAGCGCGCAAGCGTCTTGCGAAGGCGGTGACAAAAAAGCCAAATCTCGCCGGGGAGAGCGCGAAGTAAGCCGTAACCATCGCGCAGGGAAAGCCGGATTACTCCGGTTACACCTGTGGTCCTATCCCCGAGCTTTCCACCCTTTGCTCGGGGCCCATCGGTGCGATCGGCACCCGGCTTTCCCTGCGCCCTCTGTTTGAAGAGAGGGCGGAACGAAGAGCACAGCTCGGACAGATTGTGTCGCGAGAATGCGGACGTATGACTCACAGGCCATGCAACAAACTCAGTGTCGTCCCTGCGAAAGCAGGGACCCATAACCACAAATGGTCATGTTGAGCGATGTTGGAACGACGAGTCGCGCTCACACAACACCCGCCGCGGAGTATGGGTCCCTGCTTTCGCAGGG
>NZ_JBNDLA010000010.1:0-278001 GCF_050435825.1 Bradyrhizobium sp. I1.14.4
CCTTGCGATCTTTCCTCGAAAGGTGGACTTCTCTTGCTTCGGGTATCATCCCGACCTTGAATCACGACTCACGATCCAAGAAAAGTGGGTACTAGATCCTTATTGACGCGTTTTTCTTCACGCGAACCGGTATCCACTTCGCTCGAAAACGCTCGAGGTCAGCTCATCAGCACCACGCCGCCTGGCAGCGATGTGATCCGCGCGCCGAACAGTTGCTCGACCTGAGCGACGAAATTGTCGAGCTTGTCGACCTGGAAGGTGCCGTTGACGAGCCGGCGCTTCAGTTCCGCATTGGTAATGATGATCTTTCCGGCGCGATACCGGTTCACTTCGTCCACGACATTCGCGAGCGGCCGGTCGCGGAAGATCAACAATCCGGTCTGCCAGGCTGCGACCTGCTTGGCGTCGACCGGAAGCGATGCCTGCAGTCCGGCGTGCGAATAGGTGACCTGTTCGGCCTTGCGAAGCTGTACGGAGCGGCCGTCCTGCTCGACAGTGACGATGCCGTCGAGACACGTCACGGAAACGACGCCGTCGATGCAGCGCGCGTTGAAGTCAGCCTGCAGCGCGCTGATGCGTCCGTCGCGCGCCAGCATCACGAGCGGCGTCGACGACGACCTTCGCGCGACCACGGAGGCCTCGCCCGAGATCAATTCGACCCGGGTTTCGTTCAGCGCAGGCCGCAGCGCAAGGCTGGTCTGGGTGTTCAACTCAACCGAAATGTCGGGCGCCAGCATCACTTTGCGCTGCTCGCCCTTCCCGGTCCGGTAGTCGGCCGAAAGCTCCTCGATCGACGGCCACATGTCGAGTGGCGGACGGATCATCACATAGCCGAGCGCGGCGGCAATCGCGCCGCCGAGCACGATGCGGCGCGTCAAAGCGCGTGACGGCCGGGACGGCAACGCCACGACGGAGGCCGCGGCGGCATTTTCGTCGGCAAGCTCCTTGGCCGCGGCGCTGGCGGTGCGGAGCAGCCGGGCAGCCGTCCTGAACGCCTCCTCGTGGTCAGGGCTTTGCGCGCGCCAGCGCTGCAACGCGTCGACGTCGGCACGTGTCGGCGCGCCGGCTTTCAGCCGAACAACCCAGTCAAGCGCCTCATCCAGCAACGGATCGGGCCCGGATGTAGGGGTCGGCTCGGTCACGACGGATTGCTCATCACCCTGCTCGCCAAACCTCAACCTCCTGATCGCGTCGAGCACATAGCGAAGGTCGCTATATAGACGATTCCGACGGCAGCAGGGCACCGCAATCGGCCGTTGCGCACAACGCAAGCAGAAACATCCGGCAATTGCGGCTTGCGCCGCGTCGCGCTCCGGAAGTTAGCCCGGCGATCGCGTGCCGGCTCAATTGCGTCTGAACCTGCTTTAAAGAGTCTCAACACTTCCAGCGAACCTTTCCCGGGCACCCCAACGGTCCTTATGAGATCGCTCTCTATTCGATAGACGACTGAAAGCCCTCTATCCCGCAGAATAGAGGTTGAAATTCGTGCAGTCTGTCACTCCTGATTTGAGGTCAAGCGCCTGCAGCCGTTGGAAATAATTCTCCGCAACGAATTTCGACGGCTCGCGGCCGCTTGACGGGCGTCGCGGCCGCGGCGAAATTTCGATCACGAACGGGGGCGAGGACCGCCGAGACGACGGATCAAAGTATAGTCGAGACAATCAGCACAATGGCTCAAGGCCAGCTTCAAATCGCTTTCCACCGTTCTCACGCTGACACCGAGGCGGGTCGCGACATCATGCGGCGTCCGTCCCTCGATCGTGATACTATAAAGTACATCGCGCGGCCGCTCCGGCAATTCGGCCAACGCTCGCTTGAAAGCATCAATATCGGATCGCGCCTCGACGATTCTCGCCGGACTCGGTCCGTCGTCGCTTAAGTCGAGCAGTGAAGCGATTTCGGCCCCGCTGACGCGCAGATTCTGCGCCTTCTGGCGGTCCTTGGCGATGTTGATCGCGATACGGAATATATAGTCGGCGGGGCTGCGGATCGGCACGGCGTCAGTGACCCGCTCCAGCCGCAGAAACGTCTCGTGCAGGGCTTCGTAGGCGAAGTCCGACGATCCCAGACGGCGGGTCAATTTCTTGACGAGGCCATCATAGTTGTCTGCAAGCTGGCCCCGCAGCCGCACTCGATTGATTTCAGCCACGTTCCGCGGCCTCCCAGACACCAGCCCGATATCCAGATTGAATTGTTCTTGAAGCTGCCAATCTCGTAACGGCCGCGCACAACACATTTATGACGGTAACAAGTCGACACCGAACGACACGCAAGCTGGTGCACCGGGGTCACATCCGAACAATGGTCTCGCGCTCGGGGACAACGATAGCGCGCCGGATCAGGCCGGGTCGAACACCAGCGTGATCTGAATGTTGAGCCGGTCAGGCAGAGGCGACGGGATCGACGGCAGCGGCTGCGCCCGCCGGATCGCGTCGACGGCAGCCTTGTCGAGCACGGTCTCTCCGGAACTGGTCTTGACCCAGACATCAAGCAGGGTGCCGTCCCGCTGCATCGAAAACAGCGTCTCGACCGCCCCGTGCAGCCGCCCGAGCCGCGCCGCGTTCGGGTAGCGCTGGTAGCGGGCCACGTGGCGAAGCAGCGTCTGCTGAAATTTCACGGCGACACTGTTGGGCGGAGCATCGGCAGGCGATGGCGTCGGACGCAGGCTCGGGACGGTCGGCTCCGCCGGCATCGGCTCCCGCGCCGGGGCCGCGGTCAGATTGTCGAGGGGCGGATCGGAGTTCTCCAGCGACACTTCGGTCCGGCTGGCGAGGGTCGCGGTTTGCGGCTGCGACACCGGCGCAACCGGGATGGGCGCAGGCGATGGGCTCGGCAGCAACCGAACCTGCACGATCGAGCTCTGCTCCCGGCTCGCCGGTCCAGCCGGCGGCTGCAGCCGGATCCAATAGATTCCACCGACGAACAACAGCGTCGCGATGGCCGGCACCAGGAGCAGGCGCAGGACCTCGCCCGAGGTCCAGGCGCTCGGATCCTCGGGATGAAACAGCAGGGACATCGGGCTCACGCCGCGCACGCCATCAGGTCCGCTGGTGTCGTTGGCACTCATTGGAACGATTTCACCCGGATCGCGATCCGCACCGGCTGCGACGCATTCGCGGGTGTCGTTCGGCTCACGGTCAGTCCTTGCAGCGCCGCGGTCACAGCGGCATCGCGACGCTGATCGCCGGTCGACCGCAACAACTGGGTTCGCTGAATCGTGCGCGCGGGGTCGATCCACAGATCGACGACGAGCTGATAGCTGCCGCCGCGGGGCCCGATATTCTTCTGCAGCGCCTTTTGAATGTCGAGCTGCAGGCTTTCGCTGTAGTCGCGCAGCACGCCGGTGTCGTTGCCGTCACTGGTCGCACGCACCTGCAGCGTGCCCAGCGACAGGTCCGCGGTCGCGAGCGGGGTCGGCGGCGGACGGTCGGCGCGCGCGCTGCGCGACGCGAGGGTGATGGCGTCCGGACGAATGTACCGGACCTTCAGGTCGGTTCCCGTCAGGAGCAGATTCAATGCATCCTCGGGCGTAAGACTCCCCTCCACCGACGTCGACTTTCGGCCGGTTGCCGAATTGCTCTCATAGAGCACCTGAACGCCGGTTCGTTCGCCATAGGCCTGCAGCGCGCCGGCAAGCTGCTGGGCGGGGATGTTGAATTCGATCGGCGCGGATGCGGTAACGGTCTCGCGCTGCTGCGCGGCGACCGCGCAGATGCTGCCGATCAGCAGCGCAGCGCAAATCCAGAACAGATGCCGCGGCCTTGCGGAGGCGCCCGGAGAATCAACGCCGATCGCAGCGCCCGCGCGTGCACCATATGATCCAACTGCCGTCATAACCTTGCTTCGGCCCAAGTGACCGTGGGTGAAATTCGGCCAGCACATCCGTGCGGGATAGCCTCCCGGCCAGCGAACCTGCGTTCTTTATATCTGGAATGTGACGGCCGTCTAACCGGCATATCGATCGGCCAAGGCGCCGGGATTTGTGCTGACCTTTCAGCGTGAAAAGTTCCCGAGCACCGCCGTAGAGGCGCCGAACCCCGGGCAACCGGCACGGCGCGGGCCAGAAAAACGAGCGAGCGCTCTCTCAGAAACTTTGATCATCCCCCTTTTCCTAACGCCGGTTCGTGGGCTAGGAATTAAGCAAGGGCGTAAAGCCCAGCCCGGACCGGCAATAAAATGAAATGGTCCGGCGACATAGCCAGGGAGGCAACGTGGGTCTCGCGCGTCAGCGACCGGGGACGAATGCGTTCGCGATGGACGTGCTTTGCGCACGCATCCTCGAACGTCATCGGGATTCCATCCGGGTCCAGAAAACCCATCTTGCCGTTCCGAACCTCACGCGCATCATCGGCGCCACGCTCACGCTTTCCAACAAGCACGGTTTTCACGCCACTACGCTGCGCCAGCTCGCGGAGGCCTCCGGCCTCAGCATGGGCGGCCTCTATACCTATTTCGACAGCAAGCCGACGCTGCTGGCGATGATCCTCGGCGAGGTTGCCGAGACGGCGGCGGAGGTCCTCACCGCGCCGCCCGCCAGCGTGAAGCAGGATGCGCGCAAGCATCTGCACTGGATCATAGCCACCCATATTCGCATGAGCGAGGCGATGCAGCCCTGGTTCGTGTTCTGCTTCATGGAAGCCAAGTCGTTTCCGCCCGCAGAACGCCAGCGCGCCATCGAGATGGAGGTGATGACCGAAAAGATCATCGCCGACGCTCTCAGACAGGGGGTCGCCAGCGGCGTGTTCGCGATCGACCAGGTCACGCTGGCGGCTTCGCTGATCAAGCCGCTGCTGCAGGACTGGTACGTCAAACGCTGGAAATACCGCAGACGCGGCACCTCGATCGAGGCTTACATCAACGCCGTCGGTGCGTTCGTCGACGCCGCGGTCGCAGGCAGGACGCGGCCCAGCCGCGTCGCGACCGGCTCCCGCACGAAATCCAGGCAGGCGGCGCACCCATAGCCGCCGGGAAGGACGAGGCAATGAAGCGATTGCGATTCAATCAACAGGAGATCGTCTTCGCCGTATTTGCCGTGCTCTTCCTGGCGTTCTCGATTTTCCTGCGCGGCTTCCTGACGCCGGAGAACATGCTGACGCTGCTGCAGAACGTGGCGGTGCTCGGCATCCTTGGGCTTGCCATGGCAATCGTCGTGATCGGGCGCGGCATCGACATCTCGCTGATTGCAGCACTCGCGGTCCCTCCCGGGCTCGTGCTTCAGATGGTGCAGAACGGCCACTCGCTGCCGGCCTCGCTGCTGACGGCCGTGCTGCTCACGATCGCGTTCGGCCTGGTCAACGGCTGGCTGATTGCCTACGCCGAGGTCCCCTCGCTGTTTGCGACGCTGGCGACCGGCCTGCTGCTCGCCGGCCTCGGACAGGCCGCGCTGTTTCAGCTCGACGTCGTGCAGTGGAGCGACGGCATGCAGGGCTTCGAGCGGCTCGGACAAGGCACCATCCTGGGCATCCCGACCTCGATCGTGATGTTTGCGATCGCCTGCCTGGTGGTCGCGTTCCTGCTGCGCCAGACGCGCTGGGGCGCCTATATCTACGCGATCGGCGACAATCCCTACGCGGCCCGCGTCACCGGCATTCCCTCGCGCCCGATCATCGTGCTGCAATATGTCGTCGCGGCGCTGATCGGCTGCTTCGCGGGCCTGGTGATGGCAGCCTCCGTCAACTCGATGCCGACCCGCGTCTTCAATTCGACGCTGATCTACGATGTCATCCTGGTCGTCGTGCTCGGCGGCATCGGCCTGTCGGGCGGCCGCGGCGGCGTGCCCAACGTCATCATCGGCACGCTGCTGATCGGCACCATGCTGAACGGCATGACCATCATGGACATCTCCTACGCCGGACAAAACCTCGTGAAGGGTATCGTCCTGCTGCTCGCCGTCATCACGGATTCATTCCTGAATCCGCGCAACGAAGAAACGGCACAGCAGGGCGACATCTGACCCAAGCCGCAACAACATCAATCACGACCAGGGAGGAAGCAATGAAGTACGCTGTCGGGACTGCAAAGCTGATCGTTGCCGCGCTCGGGCTCGCGGCCATCGCCGCGCCTGCTCTAGCCCAGCAGGGCCTGGACGAGCCGTTCCAGAAGCCGTTCAAGGAGGCCCTCGCCGGCAAGACGGTGGCCTACGTTCCGGTGGCCATGAACTTCGACCTCACCGAAGGCTGGTACGCCGGCATGAAGAGGGAGCTCGAGCCCCTCGGCGTGAAGTTCGAGATCCGCGATCCCAACTGGAACACCAATGCCGGTGCACAGGCGGTGACCTCGCTGATCTCGGAGAAGCCGGCCGTGATGGTGATCCACAATCCGGACGTGCAGACCTATGCCAAGCTGCTGCAGCGCGCCGAGAACGAAGGCATCTATGTCATCCAGATCAACATGGGATCGGCTTATCGCAGCTCGGCCTTCGTCGGCGCAAACTGGATCGAGATCGGCGAGAAGGACACTGAAGCCGTGGTCAAGGCCTGCCAAGGCAAGTCGAACAAGATCGCCATCGTGCAGGGCGCGCTCTCGGCGGCCGCCAGCGCCTACACGCTCAAGGGCGTCGAGAACGTGCTCGCCAAGCATCCGGAGATCAAGGTGGTGTCGAGCCAGGCGGCCGACTGGGATGCCGCGAAGGCCAAGGCGATCACCCAGACGGTGCTGAAGCAGAATCCTGACCTCTGCGGCATCGTCGGCTTCTGGGACGGCATGGACATCGGCACCGCCGCCGCAGTGAAGGAAGCCGGCCTGACCGGCAAGGTCTTCGTGGCGACCTCCGGCGGCGGAGAGCGCAAGGGCGCCTGCGAGCTCGTGAAGTCCGGCGCCTTCGACCTCAACCTGAGCTACGACGTGCCGACCCAGGCCGCGCAGATGGCCGGCACGATCAAGTGGCTGCTGTCGTCGGGCGCCAAGGCCGGCTCGATCAAGGGTTCGGAATACACGACCCTGATTCCGATCACCAAGGAGAACGCGGACAGCCAGACCGCGTGCTGGAATCTCAGTGACCTGAAGAAGTAATCCGGCCGTTCCCGCACGATGTCCCGGGCGGCCCTCGCCCGGGACATCGATCTCCCAAAATCGAACGCCTTGCTGGAACGCCGATGCGCGACACCTTGACGAGCCTGCGTTACCGCTACTGGCCGGATCATCTCCTCGGCGAGGTCCTGTCCAAGCGCTGGACCGAGACTGCAATTCCGGTGATCCTGCTCCTGATCATCGGCTTCGCGCTCAGCCGCTCCATCGATCATTTCCTGTCGCCGTCGAGCCTTGCCGACACCGCGCGGCAGGCCGGCGAGATCGGCTTTATCGGGCTCGGCATGGCGCTGGTGGTCATCGTTGGCGGCATCGATCTGTCGGTCGGATCGATCTTCGCGCTGACGGATTTCTGCGCGCTCTATCTGCTCGACGTGCTGAACTGGCCGGTGCCTGCGGTGGTGGTGGCCACCCTGCTCTGCGGCGCGCTGCTGGGCGCCGTCAACGGCGTCCTGATCGGATACTTGAGGCTACGCGCCTTCATCACCACGCTGATCACGTTGATCATCTATCGTTCTGCGTTCGATCTCTTGATCCAGCGCTACTCCAACTCGATCGCCGCGGCCTTTCCCGACATCCCATCCTGGAATTTCATCGGCGGCGGCGACGTATTCGGCATTCCGAGCGTCGCCTTCGTCTATATCGCGATCGCGATCTTCGGCCACATCTTCATGACCCGGCTGCGCCCGGGCTGGCACATCACCGCGATCGGCGGCTCGCGCCGCTCGGCCTACAATTCCGGCATTCCGGTTCGCCGCACCATCGCGCTCTGCTACGTCGCAAGCGGTGTGCTGACCAGCATCGCCGCGCTGTTCTTTGCCGCCCGGCTCGGCACCGTCGGCGGCGATATCGGTGTCGGCCTCGAGGTGATCGTGCTGACCGCGACCGTGCTCGGCGGCATCACGCTCGGCGGCGGCAAGGGCTCGGTCGCCAAATCGCTGGTCGGCGTGCTGATCGTGCTCTTGATCACCAACGGCCTGACCACGCTCAACGCGCGGGGCGGCATCAACCGCATGGCGCTCGCTGGAATTCTGCTGGTCGCCGCGATGGTCGACATCCGCTGGCAGAAGAACCGCACCCGCATCATCAGCAAGGTCTATGTCGCACCGACCTATCACGCATTGCCGCCACCGCCGGCCACCGAGATCGGCCAGGGCGGCCCGTTCGAGCAGAATGACAAGCTGCGCGACGTCGAATTGATCGGCCTCGGCCGCATCGAGGCGCCCGAGGACGTGATCCTCGATCGCAACGACAATCTCTACGCTGGCTCGCGCCATGGCGACATCATCCGCTTCTTCGCGCCCGACTATCAGCGGATGGAGGTGTTCGCCCATATCGGCGGCCAGCCGCTCGGCATGGCCTTCGACCGGCAGGACAATCTCTATGTCTGCATCGGCGGCATGGGTCTTTACCGCATCACGCCCGACGGTACTGTGGAGAAGGCGACCGACGAGACCAACCGCAGCATGCATTCGGTGAACGACGACAGCCGCCTGAGGTTGGCCGACGACCTCGACATCACCGACGACGGCCTGATCTTCTTCTCGGAAGCCACCGTGCGCTACGAGATGGACGAATGGCCGATCGACGGCCTCGAGGCGCGCGGCAATGGCCGCATCATCTGCTACGATACCAAGACCGGCGCCACGCATACTGCGCTGCGCGGCCTCAAATTCCCCAACGGCATCTGCGTCGCCAGCGACGGCCAGTCGATCCTGTTCGCCGAAACCTTCGGCTGCTCGATCAAGCGGCTGTGGTTCGCGGGACCGAAGAAGGGCCAGGTCGAGGTGGTGATGGACAATTTGCCGGGTTATCCCGACAACATCAATCTCGCCTCCGACGGCAATTACTGGCTCGCGCTGGTCGGCATGCGCAGCCCCTCGCTCGACCTCGCCTGGAAGATGCCCGGCTTCCGCCGCCGCATGGCCAAGCGGGTCCCGGTCGACGAATGGCTGTTCCCGAACATCAACACCGGCTGTGTCGTCAAGTTCAACGAGCAGGGCAAGATCCTCGAATCGTTCTGGGACCTGCGCGGCGAGAACCATCCGATGATCACCTCGATGCGCGAGCACCGCGGCTACCTCTATCTCGGCGGCATCGCCAACAACCGGATCGGCCGCTACAAGCTGACGAACGCCGACCCGAACTTCGTGCAGTATGACAAGCGCTGGGGGAAGCTGTCGTGATCGCGGCCGTCAGGGAATTCGCCAACCGCTTTCTCGGCCGTGGCGAGGCCACCATCACCGTGCCGTCGTTCGACGGCGCGCTCAAGCCGAACCAGAAGCTAGAGGCCGCGACGACCCTGCTGGAATGCGAGGCGCCCGAGGACCTCGCGACCGACGGCCGCAACCTTTATGTCGCCGACGGCCGGCGTCTGCTGCGCCTCGACGGCGGTACTGCGACCGAGCTGCGCAGCTTCGAGCAGCCGATTTCGGCGCTCTGCGCGCTGGCCGACGGCGGCATTGCCGTCGCGCTCGGCGGCCGCGAGGTGCGCCTCTATGCCAATCCGTCGTCGGGCGAGCCGAGCGTGACGTTCAGCGATGCCGCCTTCCATGCGATCAACGCGCTGACGCCGGCAGGCGACGGCACCTTGATCGCGACCGACGGCTCGGCGAGCTGCGGTATCGACGATTGGGCGCGCGACCTGATGGAGCTGAATCGGAGCGGCCGCGTGTTCCGGCTCGATCCCAAGGCCCGATCTGTGAAGCCGCTGGCTTCAAAGCTCGGCTACGCCTTCGGGGCCTGCGCACACGGCGACGGCGTGCTGGTCAGCGAGAGCTGGCGGCATCGTCTCGTTCTTGTCGCGGATGGCAGACCGCCGCAGATCGTGCTCGGTCACCTGCCCGTCTATCCGTCGCGGCTGTCGAAGGCCGCCGGCGGCGGCTATTGGCTCACGGCGTTCACCGCACGCACCCAGCTGATCGAGTTTGTCTTGCGCGAACCGGCCTACCGCCGCCGCATGATGGCCGAGATCGACCCGGCCTATTGGGTGGCGCCGCGGTTGCGCTCGGGCTTCTCATTCAAGGAGCCGATGCAGGGCGCGCACATCAAGACGATGGGCGTCATCAAACCATGGGCGCCGCCGCGTTCCTACGGCCTCGTCATCCGGCTGGGCGAAGACGGCAAGCCGATGTATTCGCTGCACAGCCGGGTCGACGGCATCAATCACGGCGTCGTCGCCGCGCTCGAGCTGGGTGGTGACCTTGTGCTGATCGCCAAGGGACCGGGCCGCGTGCTGAAGCTGCCCCTCGCCGGGCTTGCCGAGGAGATCGGCTCATGAGCGACACCGTGCTTTCGCTGCGCAAGGCCACCAAACTCTACGCCGGCGTGCCCGCCATCGAGGGCGTGGACTTCGATCTGCGCCGCGGCGAGATCCACGCGCTGGTCGGCGAGAACGGCGCCGGCAAGTCGACGCTGACCAAGGTGATGGCCGGCGTCGTGACCTTGACATCGGGTGGCATGACGGTCGATGGCGCAGAGGTCGCACCGCGCACGCCGCTCGAGGCGCGCAATCTCGGCATCGCCATGGTGTTCCAGGAGAACAGCCTGGTGCCGACCATGACCGTGGCGCAGAATCTGTTTCTCGGGCAGGAGAAATTCTACAACCGGCTGCGCGGCATCTACATCGCCGCCCAGCAATTCCTGCAATCGCTCAATTTCGACGTGACGCCGACCGCGACCGTAAGTGGGCTCGGCGCGGCCAAGAAGCAGATGGTGGAGATCGCGCGCGCCGTCCTGCACAAGGCCAAGGTCATCATCTTCGACGAGCCGACCGCGTCGCTGACGCCGGAAGAGAAGAAGTATTTCTTCGATCTGGTCCGTGACCTCAAGAAGCGCGGTGTCTCGATCATCTTCATCTCGCATGCGCTGGAAGAGGCCCTGCTGCTCGCGGACCGGATCACCGTGCTGCGCGACGGCAAGCACGTCGTCACCGACGACGCGGCGAAGTTCGACCGCGCGGCGATCGTGCAGGCTATGGTCGGGCGCGACCTCTCCAACACGCTGTACGGTGCCCGGAAGACCAGCGTCCGGCCCGCCGGCGCGCGCGTGCTCACGGTGCAGAATCTCAAGATGGCGCCGATGGTGAAGAACAATTCGCTGTCGGTGTTTGCCGGGCAGATCACCGGCGTATTCGGCCTGGTCGGCGCCGGCCGCACCGAGACCTTCAAGATCGTGTCCGGCGTGTTGAAGCGCGACTTCTTCCACGGCGGGGAGATCCTGCTGCACGACAAGCCGGTGCGTTACCGGGTTCCGGCGCCGGCGGTCAAAGCCGGCATCGCCTATGTGACCGAGGATCGCAAGGTCGAGGGCTTCTTCGAGACCGCTTCGATCGCCCGCAATATCTATCTCGGCCTGCTCTCCAAGTTCCCCGGGGGCCGGATGATGTTGTCGCGGCGCGAGACCAACACGGTGGGCAAGACCTGGACCCAGCGGCTGAAGGTCCGCGCCATCGGTGACGAGGCCAGGGTCGTCGAGCTTTCAGGCGGCAACCAGCAGAAGGTCGTGATCGCCAAATCGCTGGTGCAGGAGCCCGAGTTGATCATCTTCGACGAACCGACGCGCGGCGTCGACGTCGGCGCCATTGTCGAGATCCACGAGCTGATCAACCAGCTCGCCGACGAGGGCAAGGCGGTGGTGGTGATCTCGTCCTATTTGCCCGAGATCATGGCCCTGTCCGACCGCATCCTGGTCTCGCGCCAGGGCAAGGTGGTCGAGGAATTCTCCGCGCTCGAAGCCACCGAGGAGAAGATCATGTACGCGGCGATCCATTGATCGCCGCAACGGGCATGCGTCACGGCCGGCTCGCCACGGCCGCCTACTACTTTGGACCGACGGTTCCGGTCACCTTCAATCTCGCCGACCTCACCCAACCCGAAACGTCGTTGCCCGACCCCGGATTGAGATACATCACTGACGACCAGCCATCACTGGTTTGCGCATAGGCGATCAGCGCGTCATTCGGAATGACGAACACCCCGCCGATCGGGCAGTGCAGATTCGGCGCCGAGTAGAATTGCAGCCGTGCCGCGCCCGTCACCACATTGGCAACCGGCGGCGACAGTATCGGGATCCGGCTGGTGCCGGTCTGCGGCTCCTTGCAGCTCGACGGTGTCTGCGCGTGCACGGTCGCACCCAAAGCGCCCAGGACCACCGCGCTACAGACGATGCAGGCGAGCACAAACCTGTCCGACATCACTCATTCTCCTGGACCGCCAGAAGGCGATCATCGATCATTCCAGGATGTTTGTCGTCGGACGATGCGGGCAGGTTCTGCGAGATACGGCGAAAATCTGCGCACCGGAAAGGACAGCACCGCGATCGGCCTCGGCCAATGCAGGCAGAGAGACCGATCGCGTTGCGCAGGATCTGCTGCCAAGGGGAATGGAAGGTCCGCGCGGGACAAACACTTCGCCAGTTGCGACAACTGACGAAGCGGCCGGTTCAGCTATTGCCCGCGATGACGACGAGGTTGTTCAGTACAGGCGTCGAACAGAAGGCGACAACGAGAGCGATGTTGTAAACGTTGTTGCTGCGCCAAAGCAGCCACGTGATGACGAACGTCAAACCGAGCTTGGGGACCAGCCACCATACACCGAACCATGTCTGCGCCAGATGCATGAACGGGTTCAGCTCGCCCAATCCGAGATTCAGGATCACATTGGTCGACACCAGGTCGGCGTATCCCAGCAACAAGGCGAGGAGCACCAAAAGACCTTTAACCCAATTCATTCTGAGACTCCCGATGCCGAAGATGCCGGATTGGCCAGATCACGCTATTGATGATGTCCACTCGCTCGGCAGGCACGAGGCCCGTTGCAGGATACTCGTCCGGCTTCGGCACCCAGGCTGTGCCGAACAGAATGTCCATGAGTGGGAAAAAGGCAGCAAAATTTTTGTCCCGGTGCTCGGGATGGATCGAGTGATGGATCCGATGCCGTTGCGGGTTGTTGATCCATGTCACAAACCGGCCGAGCCGGATGCGGACGTTGAGATGAGCACACGAATCGGGGATGAAGAAGATAAATCCCACCGCTATCGCCATGTCCGGCGGGATGCGAAACAAGATCGCCATGACCGGAAGAAAGGCGTCGGACAGCACCCGCTCCAACCAGAAATGCCGGCCGCCGGTAATGAACGTGACGCCGTTCGCGCTGTGATGGAACGAGTGCATCGCCCAAAGAAAGGGGATCGCGTGTTGCAGGCGATGGTACGTGTACTTGTAGAGATCGAGGGCGACCACGAGGATTGCGAGCGAGACGTACCACCAGTAACCGTCGGTCGGTAACTTGATCCAACCGAGACCCGCGTAGCTCGCAATTGCGCCCGCGCTGATCGCCGCGATCGGACCGAGCATGTTCGACAACCCGAGGCTCACGATCACCGCGAGCCAATCATCACGAAACTCGGTGTAGGGAACGTCCGCAATCGGCCATCTTTTTTCCAGGATGCGACTGCCATAGACGATGCCCAGAAATACCGCCGCATAAAACACGGCGTTTGCGATGTCACTCGGCATGAGGCATGACTCGCCGGTTCAATAGGATGGACAAAAGGAATAAAAACACTCCGTCCCCTATAAGCTAAAAACCTTATTTTTTCTCAACGGGCGGGCCGGCGCAAGCAGGGTTTCTACGGGCGCCCTTCGCCTTTCAGCCCAATTCTGACGGGCCGTTTACCAGTGCAAGGTCAACGGGATGCATCCGGGGCGACCGAAACGATGCCGCTTCCGATCCAACAGCCGTCGCGGTCCCGCCGTCTCAGAAATATGAGCCGCGCCCCGCAACCGGAATAATTCGCCGACGGCGCCGTTGACGAAATCTTCACGACGCCGTCGTGGTTTCATTTCCTGTTCGTCATCGCACGCATCCGACAAAGCCAATGTCGAGGCCTTGCAGCTGTTCAAATGTGCCATCGAGTTCGATCAGGAGATTGCCGCAGCATGCGGCCGGCGCCTGCTCGATGCAGGATTGTCGGACGAGTCTTCTGCTTCTGCGCGGCTGATCCAGCAATCCGTTGGCAGCACTGGTCGTTCAACCGGCGAGCCCAATTCTGTTTGCACAGGCCGCGACTTGTGCGGGACGAAAAAGCCCGCGACGTCGTCGCGGGCTCTCTCTAAGGGTTCGGCGATGCCGGTCAGTGCAGCGAGCGGTCGGTCCGGACAGAAGCCCGTGCGGTCGTGAGCTTGCTTCGCGGCGTCAGGACGTGGAGCTGATGCGGCGTGGCTGCCGTTGCGGCCACCGCCGCTTGCTCGTGGACGTTGGCGGCGCCAAGCACGCCAGCCTGCACCGGCGAGATCGGCAGTCCCGCGGCTTCGAACGTCGGAAGCTCGGCGGCTGATGCGACCGTTGCACTCGCGATCGCGAGGGTGGCGGCAATGATGGAGAGGGAAATCTTGGTCACTTGAAGGCTCCTCGATAGAATTCGAGAAGCAGACGTAAGCTCATTTTGTTGCAATGCAATATCGATACTACCGCATCGCACAAATAGTTGATTGCCGCGACCCGACACTGGAGATCACCGTGCGGCTAACGCTCACGCCGGGAGCGAGCCCGGCAGGCACCCCAAATCCAACTGAAAACAAAGTCGAATGGCGCGCCACAGCCGATGAAGATGGGCACTACTCCCTCGCGATTCCCCTATGATGCCGAAGCCCGCGATACGCTACAATCGGCAAGTCTACGATGCTCTGCCATCTAGCACTACGCATCGTGGATCCCCCGATGTTGCGGGGTGCTCCGCTTACCCCTCAATAGCGGTAATCTCGATCAGCCTCCCAGATAGACGCGAAGGGCCAATGCACAAAACGCGACATTGCGTTGCTTTCCGCGTCTACGCAAGTCCCCGTTCGCGATCTATAACTGTTTCAGGAATTCCAGGAGCGCATTGCTTACGTCTTTGGCGCGCTCTTGCTGAGTCCAATGACCGCAACCTTTCAAGACTATTGTCTCGCGAAGCAAGGGCACGAACTGTTTCAGGCTAGGGACGAGATGGCTCCAACTCGGCGATCTGTAAACCCCGTCTCGATCGCCAACGACATAGAGTGCCGGGACCTGAACCTTTGCGCCGGACCATGGTGCGAGCAACTCCCAATTGCGATCAATGTTGCGATACCAATTCAAACCTCCTCCAAAGCCGGTGCGCTTGAACTCTTCAACGTAAAATTCGATGTCACTGTCCGTGAGCCACGTCGGCAATGATTGGGTTGTAGGCTTCCCATCAAGCCAACCCCCCTCACTAGGAAGCATCGTGAGCGACGCAGGATCTTCAACCGGCGCATCGCCAGATAGGGCGAACAATGTCGTCTTGATTGCGTTGTGGACGTCTTTTTCGAGTTCTGCCTCGGCAACGCCCGGCGTCTGGAAATACAGTTGATAGAAGCGCTGCTTTTCGGACCTCGGCATGACGGTGCTTGGTCGGTTGGGACCACGCACCTGAAACGGCACGCTCAAGCCAACGACGGCCCTAAATCGATCCGGTCTGAACAGAGCGCAGCGCCAAGCGACCGGCGCTCCCCAATCATGTCCGACAACGACTGCTTGATCCGTGCCGATCGCGTCGAGCAATCCGACCATGTCTCCGGTCAAATGCAATAGAGTGTATTGATCGATCGCATCAGGTTTGTCCGTCTGCCCGTATCCACGCATGTCGGGCGCGATGGCGCGATATCCGGCGGCAGCGAGCGCTTCCAATTGGTGCCGCCACGAATACCAGCACTCCGGAAAGCCATGGCAGAGAAGGACGGTGGGGCCGCTCCCTGCTTCGGCCAGGTGCATTCGAATGCCATTTGTCTCGATAAATCGATGCGAGATCGTCATTGCCAACCTCCGTAAGATCCAGTCACATTGTGAGTTCCAGCCACAACCGAAGTGGCTCCGCCGACACCCAGTCGAACGGCGGACCGCCAAAACGACATGCTCTACGAATTTATTTTCGAGCCCGCACCGCGCCTCCGGCAGCATCGGCGCAAGGTCGGCTTCGGGTCAATCGCGTCGATTTTTCGACGTCTGCTTTAGCCGGACATTCACGTCCGATTGGGACTGGCCTGCCTGTCGCCTTGCCGCGCCCGAATTGCAAAACCGGCGCAGCCGCGGCAGCTCCGGCGTTCTGCCCTCGACCGGCTAAGAGACATGAGCTGCACCTGCGGTCGACAAAGACCCGGCATATCAACTGCGCCAAATCCACGCGGAAGCTGCTCGCGTCATGCTTGTCCTGGTTTTTGTCCGATGGCGGTTTGGCGAACGATAGCGCAGGACCGGCGAGGCGCAGACAACCGACCGCTTGATAGCAGGATAAAAGGGCAAGGTGCGCCGCGGTCGATCGTCAGCCAGTGCAGAAGCTTATCGCAATTTTTCTGGCATCGCCGCACATTGCAAAAAGCCAGGTTCTCATTTGCGAAGAGGTCAGTGCAATGTGTAGCCGAGGCCGATCCGACTTGGCGCTGCTGAGCGATCGGCGCTCGGAATGGCGCCGCCGCGAATTACGGTGACAGTGCACTAAACTATTGCAAGTCACGGCTCGACGACGAGCCGCCGCTCGCCTGGAGTCGGACAACGCGGCTCGCAGGAAGCAGCTTTCACTTGGTGGGCGCCTTCGACTTCCATGGGCAGATCGTCTTCAACGGTACCCACGCGGAACATGACCGCATCGATGCATTGAAGCTGTCACGATGCAGTGTCCGACCATGGGAGATGGAGTTTCGCCTGACGTCACACCGAACAGCGCGCCGTCGCGCGCCCGGGGAAGTATCAGCTATCGTCTCCAGGCGTTGGCGCCGGCGACCGCCGGCTACTTTGCATGGGGTTGTTTTCGATATTTTTTTGGCGGCAGCCACGGCGACCGGCGTGACTGTGAGACATCCTGCCTGAAGGAGCATAATCTGGCGAGGCTTTGCCGTACCGAAATGGCGCGCCCGGAACGATTCGAACGTCCGACCCTCAGATTCGTAGTCTGATGCTCTATCCAGCTGAGCTACGGGCGCATTTTCGCGGTAGGGCTTAAGCCCGCATGGCTCCGGGAAGCCCGGAACGTGGCGAAAGAGCGCTCTAGCTACAGGCTCCGGGTCCAGTTGGCAAGGTCTGGAAGCGCCAATTTCGGCCACGGTTTTTAACCGGCCGCGGAATACCGGGACGGTCTTAAGCCCTCGCCCGCTCGCTGCGAACCGACAGCAGTTCCACCGGACGATCCGGGATCGAGATCCGGAAGGTGGCGCCGATGGTGCCCTCGACGAGATGGATATGGCCGCCATGGGCGCGGATCAGTTCGGCGGCAATCGCCAGGCCGAGCCCGCTGCCGCCAGGGCGGCCGGAGGTCTGGAACGCCTCGAAGAGATGCTCGCGCGCCTTGGCCGGAACGCCGGGGCCGGTGTCCGAGACCTCGATGATCGCAACCGTCCCCTCGCGGCGGCCGGTGATGCGGATCTGCTGGGCACCGCCGTCGCTGTTCGGCCGGCTTTCCAAGGCCTGCGTCGCGTTGCGCACCAGGTTGAGCAGCACGCGAAACAGCTGGTCCGGATCGGCGTCGATGGTGAGGCCGCGTTCAATCGCGCTGATCCAGGTGATCGAGACGTCGGTCGCAAGCCCGGCCGATTCCCGCACCTCGGCAACCGCCGGCTCAACCATGATGACACGGCGGTCGGGTGCCGCCTCCTGCGCGCGGCCATAAGATAGCGTCGACTGGCAGAAGGCGATAGCGCGCTCGAGCGAGCGCAGCAATTTTGGCGCAAAGCGCTGCACCCGCGGATCGGGCACGCTGGCAAGCTGGTCCGACAGCAATTGCGACGACGCCAGCAGGTTGCGCAGGTCGTGGTTGATCTTGGAGACGGCGAGCCCGAGCGCTGCGAGCCGGCTCTTCTGATGCAGCATCGAGACCAGGTCGCGCTGCATGTCGGACAGCTCGCGCTCGGCGACGCCGATCTCGTCGCCGCGCAGGCTGGGCACGATGATTCGCGCCGAACTTTCCGGATTTTCGTGGAAGCCGACAAGACTCGCGGTCAGCCGCCGCATCGGGCGGACGAACAGATAGTGCAGCGCCAGGTAGACCAGACCCGCGGTGAGGCCGGCGATCAACAGCGCAACGACCAGCACGTTGCGCGAAAAGCGGTACATCGCCTGCCGCAGCGGCTTCTCGTCGATCACGACCTCGATGAATTGCGCCTGGCCGGGCGCGGGTCCGACCACGCGGATGGTCTGGTCACCGTGCTCCAGCATGATCTCGAAAGCGTCGACGATCGCCGACCACACCGTCATGGTCCGCATGTCGACGTCATGGTCGATCGCGGCTGGTAGATCCGCACTGGCGAGCAGCCGGCGCTGCTGTCCCATCTTGATGGCGACGGCACGGGCGCCGATGCTGGTCAGGATCTGTCGCGCCAGCGAATCCGGCACCAGTCCGGAGGGGGCGGCATCGAGCACCAGCGCCGCGGTATTGGCGGCGGCCAGGCGGTCATTGAGCCGGTTCATTCGGAAGTTGGCGATCGCCGGCACATAGATCAGGAGCCCGGCGATCATCACCAGGGGGATCGTCAGCAGCAAAAGCTTGCCCGACAGCCCGAGCCGAAGGGCCGGCTTGGGCCGCTGCATCTGCGCGGTCGCCTGATCGTCAGTTAGAGCCACAAGATAAGGCCTTGTTTGGCTTAGAGGTCGGAAGATGCGGCCCGGCCCCCAACCCGGTCAAATTACGGATCGCTAATGTCGGCGGTTCCCCGAACGCCCCAAAGCGCTCCCTTGCCGTCAAAAACCCCGCGAAAACAGTTATATTCGCCCCAATTGCGACGTTTCAAAGAAGCCTTTTTGCGACGCCCTGTGACATTGACGAAAACAGGGCGCTCGCTTATAAGCCGCGCCAACTGTCCGCGATGGCCCGGTTCTTGACCGGGGGCGGCTCTTTGGGGCCGTAAACGGCTCGTTTGGGCCCGCCAGCATCACCGGACTCCATCTCAATACAACGGCAAATTGCCCGGTCAGCGGAGAATTACCCGTGAAGCGGACTTATCAACCCAGCAAACTGGTGCGCAAGCGCCGTCACGGCTTCCGCGCCCGTCTCGCCACGGCCGGCGGCCGCAAGGTCCTCGCTGCGCGCCGCGCGCGCGGCCGCAAGCGCCTGAGCGCCTGAGCCCGGACGTCTCCTCTCCGGAGATACCCATTATGGATCGGCTGAGGCAGCGGGCGGATTTCCTCGCCGTTGCCAATGGCGCGCGGGCGAATACCGCAGCTTTTGTGCTGCAGGGCCGCCGCCGCGACGATCAGGGCCCGATCCGCGTCGGCTACACCGTCACCAAGAAGAATGGCACCGCGACCGAGCGCAATCGGATCCGCCGCCGGCTTCGCGAAGTGATAAGACGGGTCGATGCCGTATTCATGCGGCCGCACCATGATTATGTGCTAGTCGGCCGTCGTGACGCGCTGACCCGCGACTTTGCGACCATGCTTGACGACCTGCGGTCGGCGCTGCGCCGCCTCGACCGGCCTGCGCCCAAAGCGGGTAACAAAAGCGCGCCCAATCCGAATGGAATGACGAGACCCTAAGAGATGTCCGACAACCGCAATACGATCCTTGCCGTCATTCTGTCCGGCCTCGTCCTGATCGCCTGGCAATACTTCTATAACGTGCCGCAGATGGAGAAGCAGCGCGAGGCGCAGCGCCAGGCCGAGGTGCAGAAGCCTGCGCCGCAGGCTGCTCCAGGTGCCGCTCCTGGTGCCGCTCCTGGCGCCGCTCCCGGAACCTCGGCAACTCCCTCTCCGGCACCGGGCACGCCTGCTGCTGACGCTCCGGTCGCGAGCCGCGAGGTGGTGCTCGCTGCCGGCCCGCGTATCAAGATCGAGACCCCGCGCATCATCGGCAGCATCGCGCTGAAGGGCGCCCGGATCGACGACCTGGCGCTGGTCCAGTTCCGCGAGACGGTCGATCCCAAATCGCCGGCCGTCGTGCTGCTTTCGCCGTCGGGCACGGCGGAGCCTTATTATGCCGAGTTCCTGTGGCTGACTGCCAACGGCTCGTCGGTGAAGACGCCGAACGCCGAAACCGTCTGGCAGCAGGAGGGGTCGAACAGCCTGTCGCCAAGCACCCCGGTGACGCTGAAATACGACAACGGCCAGGGCCTGATCTTCCGCCGCACCATCTCGATCGACGAACGCTACCTCTTCAACATCAAGGACGAGGTCAACAATCTCGGCAGCGCGCCGGTCACGCTTTATCCGTTCGGTCTGATCTCGCGCGGCGGCAAGCCGCCGGTCTCGGGCTACGCGATCCTGCACGAAGGCCCGATCGGCTATCTCGGCGAACAGGGCCTGCAGGAATACACCTACAAGAACCTCGACGAGGCCAAGACGTCGACCGGCGGAAATTCGCGCGGCGTCGTGTTCTCGAAGGTCACCGACGGCTGGCTCGGCATCACTGACAAATACTGGGCCACGGCGCTGCTGCCTGAGACCAACGCAACGCTCGAGAGCGCAAGATTCACCACCGGCGACAAGCGCTATCAGGCCGACTACATGCTCAGCGCGCAGACCATTCCGATCGGCGGTACCGGCGTCGCCAACGCGCGGCTGTTCGCCGGCGCAAAGGAAGCCGCCACGGTCGGCCTCAACTTCCCGCTGGTCGGCTTCGGCGGCTACAACAAGCAGCTCGGCCTCAACCATTTCGATCTCCTGATCGACTGGGGCCACTTCTACTTCATCACCAAGCCGATGTTCCTGGCGCTCGACTGGTTCTATCGCCTGGTCGGGAATTTCGGCATCGCGATCCTGCTGGTGACCGTGATCGTGAAGCTGTTGTTCTTCCCGCTCGCCAACAAGTCCTACGCCTCGATGGCGAAGATGAAGTCGGTGCAGCCGCAGTTGCAGGCGCTGAAGGAGCGCTATCCTGACGACCGCGTGAAGCAGCAGCAGGAGATGATGGAGATCTACAAGAAGGAGAAGATCAACCCGATCGCCGGTTGTCTTCCCGTCGCCTTGCAGATTCCGGTGTTCTTCTCGCTCTACAAGGTGCTGTTCATCACCATCGAAATGCGCCACGCGCCGTTCTTCGGCTGGATCAAGGACCTCTCGGCGCCCGACCCGACTAATCTGTTCACGCTGTTCGGGCTCATTCCGTTCGATCCGATCGCGCTGCTCGGACCGCATTTCGGCGCCTATCTCGTGATGGGCATCTGGCCGATCATCATGGGCATCACGATGTGGGTCCAGATGAAACTCAACCCGGCGCCGCCGGATCCGACCCAAAAGATCATCTTCGACTGGATGCCGCTGATCTTCACCTTCATGCTGGCGGGCTTCCCGGCGGGTCTCGTGATCTACTGGGCCTGGAACAACACGCTCTCCGTGGCGCAGCAGAGCTACATCATGCGCCGCAACGGCGTGAAGGTGGAGCTGTTCGACAATCTGAAGTCGACGTTTCAAAAAAAAAGCGTGACGACTGAGACAAAGAAGGCGACGTAGAACTACTTCTGACCTCATCCCGAGGCGCGGCCGCAAGGCCGCGTCTCGCAGGATGGCCCACCGGGACCTCTGGCCTCATGGTTCGAGACGCTGCTTCGCGGCTCCTCGCCATGAGGGCGAGATGCGGCACCTGCCTCACGCTGAGGACTAATCGAAGGCTTCGCACATGACCGCCGAATCCGATGCGGAGCTGATCGAGCAGGGGCGAAAGCTGTTCGCCGGCGACTGGCGCTTCATCTGGGCCTCGCCCTCGATCGAGACGCTGCCGCCGATGGCGGGCATCGAGGTCGCCTTTGCCGGCCGCTCCAATGTCGGCAAGTCGAGCCTGATCAACGCGCTGACCGGCCGCAATGCGCTAGCTCGCACCTCGCATACGCCGGGCCGCACCCAGGAATTGATCTTCTTCGAGGGCCCGGAAAACGCGGACTTTCGTCTCGTCGACATGCCCGGTTACGGCTACGCCTCGGCGCCGAAGACCAAGGTCGCGTCATGGACGGCGCTGATCCACAAATTCCTGCTCGGGCGCGCGACGCTGGCGCGGGTCTATGTGCTGATCGACGCGCGCCACGGCATCAAGGACGTCGATCTCGACGTGCTGAAGACGCTGGATAAATCCGCGGTCAGCTACCAGGTCGTGCTGACCAAGGCCGACCAGGTCAAGGCCGGCGAACTGAAGACCGTTATCGCCGACACCACGGCAACGCTCGCAAAACATCCCGCAGCCTTCCCCGAATTGCTGGTGACCTCGTCACGCACCGGCGACGGCATGCCGGAGCTGCGCGCCGCCATGGTGCGCCTGATCGAGGAACGGCGCCGATGAACGGCGTAGGCCGCTTCCTGATCGGCGCTACTGCTGTCATGGGGGCCTGCGGCGTGATGCTGGCGGCGGCCGCAGCCCATTTGCCGGACGCGTCGCGGCTGGCGGCGGCGTCCTCGATGCTGCTGTTCCATGCGACCGCCGCCATCGCGACCGTTGCGGTCGCGGACCGCGCGCTCATCCATGCGAAGCTTGGAGCCGTGGCGGCGGCAGGCTTCGTCATCGCGGCGTCATTGTTCGCCGGCGACCTGACGCTGCGCCAATATGCCGGCCATGAATTGTTTCCGATGGCCGCCCCGACTGGCGGAACGCTGCTGATCCTGAGCTGGCTGGTGCTTGCGATCGCAGCCATGTGGCCGAAGCGTTGATCCGTCGCCCGGAATGTCTCTCCCGCTTTGCGCCCTGCCCGGCAATCAGATAGAACCGCGCCCACCCCTCCGCTGACGACGAGACCTGCCCCATGACCGACCAGCACATCAGCCCGCTCGATCAGGCCCGCATCCTGTCCGAGGCGCTGCCGCATATGCAGGAATATGACGAGGAAACCATCGTCATTAAATACGGCGGCCATGCCATGGGCGCCGAGGACACTGCCAAGGCGTTCGCGCGCGACATCGTGCTGCTCGAGCAGACCGCGATCAATCCGGTGGTCGTGCATGGTGGCGGCCCGCAGATCGCGACCATGCTGAAGCGCCTCGGCATCCAGTCGGAATTCGCCGCCGGCCTGCGCATCACCGACGCTGCGACCATCGAGATCGTCGAGATGGTGCTGGCGGGCTCGGTCAACAAGCAGATCGTCGGCTACATCAATGAAGCCGGCGGCAAGGCCGTGGGCCTCTCCGGCAAGGACGGCAACATGGTGAAGGCGTCGAAGACGACACGCACCATGGTCGATCCCGATTCCAATATCGAGAAGGCGATCGATCTCGGCTTCGTCGGCGACCCCGAAAAGGTCGACCTCACGCTGCTCAATCAGCTGATCGGCTATGAGCTGATCCCGGTGCTGGCGCCGCTGGCGACCTCGCAGGACGGCCAGACGCTGAATATCAACGCCGACACCTTTGCCGGCGCAATCGCGGGCGCGCTGAAGGCCAAGCGCCTCTTGCTGCTGACCGACGTGCCTGGCGTGCTCGACAAGTCCAAGAAGCTGATTCCGGACCTGTCGATCAAGGAGGCCCGCAAGCTGATCGCCGACGGCACGATTTCCGGCGGCATGATTCCGAAGGTCGAAACCTGCATCTACGCGCTCGAACAGGGCGTGCAGGGCGTCGTGATCATCGACGGCAAGACGCAGCACGCGGTTCTGCTCGAGCTCTTCACCAATCAGGGCACCGGCACGCTGATCCACAAGTAATGACAGACGCGGCAGCGCGAATGAAGGCCGTCATCGCTGGACTCACGGCGAGGATGCCTCACCGGTCGCCGGCGGCGCGGCTCGCGATGTCGCTGCCGGCCGCGCTGATGTCGTTCCTGTTCTCGTCGGCGCCGGCGCATGCCGACCTCAAGCTATGCAACCGCATGAGCTACGTCATCGAGGCCGCGATCGGCATTGACGACAAGGCCGCTACGGCGACACGCGGCTGGTTCCGCATCGATCCGGCAACCTGCCGGGTCGTGGTGCAGGGGGCGCTGACCGCGGACCGCGTGCTGCTCAATGCGCGCGCACTCGGCGTCTATGGCGCGTCGCCGATCCCGCAGCACGGCACCGACACGCTCTGCGTCGCGCAGGACAATTTCGTGATCGCGGCCGCGCGCCAATGCCGCTCCGGCCAGACGCCGGCGCAATTCACCCAGATCACGCCGGCACAGACCGATGACGGCAATCTGGTCGCCTATCTCGCGGAAGACAGCGAATATGACGACGAGCAGGCGCGGCTCGCCGGCATCCAACGCCTGCTGGTGATCGCAGGTTACGACGCCGCGCCGATCGATGGCGTCGACGGGCCGAAGACCCAGAGCGCGCTGTCTGCGTTCCTCAAGAGCCGCGGGCTCGCCAGCGACGTCGTTCAGTCGCCGAATTTCTTCGCTACCATGGTCGATGCCGTGCAGAAGCCCTCGCCGTCAGGACTGACCTGGTGCAACGATACGCCGCACAAGGTGATGGCCGCGGTTGCGACCGACGACGGCAAAGTGGTGACCAGCCGCGGCTGGTATCGCATCGACCCCGGCAAGTGCCTGCATCCCGACGTGTCGGGCGCACCGAAGCAGATTTATTCTTTCGCCGAAGCGGTCGATGCCGACAACCGGGCCATCCGCATCAAGGACAAGCCGCTGAACTGGGGCGGCGCAGTCCAGCTCTGCACCCGCGAAAGCAAGTTCGAGATCAACGAACAGGGCGACTGCGCCGGCCGCGGCACCGCCGCACTCGGCTTCACCACCGTCGACATGACCAGCGGCGGCAAGACGCTGCGCTTTGCGATGCCGTGAGGAGACAATGGCGCCACATACATCACTGTCGTCCTGGCGAAAGCCAGGACCCATAACCACAGGACTGGGTTTGGCGAAGAACGAGCACCGTGCCTCATTGATAGATCCCGCGGTATGGGTCCTGGCTTTCGCCAGGACGACGGCGGAGTACGGGGCGATCGCGCTGACCCGTGGAGAAAGCCATGACTAAAACTCCCCGCAGCTTCGGCCATGTCGAGACTTGGGTGTTCGACCTCGACAACACGCTGTACCCGCATCACGTCAATCTGTGGCAGCAGGTCGATGCGCGGATCGGCGAGTTTGTCGGCAACTGGCTGAGAATTTCTCCCGAGGAGGCGCGGCGGCTGCAGAAGGACTATTACCTGCGCTACGGCACCACGATGCGCGGCATGATGACCGAACACGGCGTGCAGGCCGACGACTATCTCGCCTATGTGCACAAGATCGACCACTCGCCGCTGCAGCCCAATCCGGCGATGGGAGCCGCGATCGCCAAGCTGCCGGGGCGCAAGCTGATCCTGACCAACGGCTCGGTCGACCATGTCGACGCGGTGCTCGGCCGGCTCGGCATCGGCGACCATTTCGACGGCGTGTTCGACATCATCGCGGCCGATCTCGAGCCGAAACCGGCGCCGCAGACCTACCAGAAGTTCCTGAAGCTGCACGACGTCGATCCGGGAAAGGCTGCGATGTTCGAGGACCTCGCGCGCAACTTGGTCGTGCCGCATGAGCTCGGCATGACCACCGTGCTGGTGGTGCCCGACGGCAGCCGGGAGGTGGTGCGCGAAACCTGGGAGCTCGAAGGCCGCGACGCCGCTTATGTCGACCATGTCACGGACGATCTCACCGGGTTCTTGCAGCGGCTCAAGCCCTGATCTCTCCCCCCGTCGTCCCGGCTCGCGCTTCGCTTGGCCGGGACGACGGGGGAGAGTGCCCGCTCCGCCGGGACGACGGAGGAGTCTGCCTTGACTCCGCGGCCCCAAATTCCGAAAAAGCCCTGCAAATTCCAGTCATAATCCCCGATACGCCCAAGGATTGTCCCGATGTCGCTGTCCGCCCTCGAAACTACCGTCAACGCCGCGTTCGACGCCCGCGAGGGCATTTCGACCTCGACCAAGGGCGAGGTCCGCGACGCCGTCGACCACGCGCTGGATCTGCTCGACAAGGGCGAGGCCCGCGTCGCCGAGCGCGAGGCCAGCGGCAAGTGGAAGGTCAATCAGTGGCTGAAGAAGGCCGTGCTGCTCTCGTTCCGCCTCAACGACATGGGCCAGATCGCGGGCGGCCCGGGCAAGGCATCGTGGTGGGACAAGGTGCCCTCGAAGTTCGAGGGCTGGGGCGAGAACCGTTTCCGCGACGCCGGCTTCCGCGCCGTGCCGGGCGCGATCGTGCGCCGCTCGGCCTTCATCGCCCGCAACGTCGTGCTGATGCCCTCCTTCGTCAATCTCGGCGCCTATGTCGATGAAGCCACCATGATCGACACCTGGTCGACGGTCGGCTCTTGCGCCCAGATCGGCAAGCGCGTGCACATTTCCGGCGGCGTCGGCATTGGCGGCGTGCTCGAGCCGCTGCAGGCCGAGCCCGTGATCGTCGAGGACGACTGCTTCATCGGCGCGCGCAGCGAGGTCGCCGAGGGCGTGATCGTGCGCAAGGGCGCGGTGCTGTCGATGGGCGTGTTCCTGGGCGCCTCGACCAAGATCGTCGATCGCGAGACCGGCGAAATCTTCATCGGCGAGGTCCCGGAATATGCCGTCGTGGTGCCCGGCACCCTGCCGGCCAAGCCGCTGAAGAACGGCCAGCCCGGCCCGGCCACCGCCTGCGCCGTGATCGTCAAGCGCGTCGACGAGCGCACCCGCGCCAAGACCAGCATCAACGAGCTGCTGCGGGACTGATCGAACCAATCTCCATCTGATGCCGACAAAACTCCGGGCCGCGGGACATTGCCGCTGCCCGGAGTTTATTTTCATGGATTGGGCCAATTACCTGTTCGGCTTCAAGGGCCGCGTCAACCGAGCCAAATTCTGGCTCGCGGGACTGATCATCGTCTGCTGGATGATGTTCCTGGCCGCGGTGGTGATTTTGGCGGGCCTCGGCGGCAAGGATGCGTCGTTTGGCTTCAATGTCGAGGACATCTTCCGGGCATTCGACCCTGACAGCTACAAGTCGGTGACCTGGGCTCGACTGCCGGCACTGCTGGTCAAGGCCGGCGGGACGGCGTTGTTCGTCTGGGTCTATATCGCTGTCTCGATCAAGCGCCTGCACGATCGCGACAAGAGCGGCTGGTGGATGGTCCCGTTCTTCGCGATCCCGGGTTTCATGAGTCAGTTCGGGGGCCGGCTTCCCGATGAGTCCTATTGGATCGTGGCCGCGGGGACGATCGTCTTCGTGCTGTATATCTGGGGCTTCATCGAACTCGCCTTTCTCCCTGGTACCCGCTACCCCAATCGCTATGGTCCCAATCCACTTGGAAAAACCCACGTGCGGCGACGCGGCGACCGCGACGGCGGGTCGCGCTCCTCGCAGGGCTGGGATCAGCACAGCGAGCTCCAATGATGCCGCACAAAGCTGGTCCACCCACAGTGTGACGTGTTAAGCGAGGCGCATGAGTGATGCCGTCTCGATTGCCCGCGATCTCGTTCGCTGCCCCTCCGTCACCCCGGCCGATGCCGGCGCGCTCGGCGTTCTCGAAGGTCTGCTGAAGGCCGCAGGCTTCGACGTCCACCGCGTGACGTTCTCCGACCCCGGCACCGCCGATATCGACAACCTCTATGCCCGCATCGGCAACTCAGCGCCGCATATCACCTTTGCCGGCCACACCGACGTGGTGCCGCCCGGCGACGAAGCGGCGTGGACGCTCGGCGCATTCTCCGGCGAGGTGAAGGACGGCTATCTCTACGGCCGCGGCGCCGTCGACATGAAGGGCGGCATCGCCTGCAGCGTCGCCGCCGTGCTGCAATATCTGCAGGACCATGGTGGACAGCCACAAGAGAGTGGCAACGGCTCGATCTCCTTCCTGATCACCGGCGACGAGGAAGACGTCTCGATCAACGGCACCGTCAAGCTGCTGAAATGGTGCGCCGAGCGCGGCGAAAAATTCGACCATTGCGTGCTCGGCGAGCCCTCGAATGTCGAGGTGCTCGGCGACATGATCAAGATCGGCCGGCGCGGCTCGCAATCCGGAACGCTGGTTGTCGATGGTGTGCAAGGCCACGTCGCCTATCCGCACCGCGCCTCGAATCCGGTACCGGACATTTCGCGCCTGATCGTGGCGCTGAGCGACGAGCCGCTCGATCACGGCAGCGCGCAATTCCAGGCGAGCAACCTCGAATTCACCACGGTCGATGTCGGCAACACCGCAAGCAACGTGATCCCCGGCCAGGCGCGGGCGAAGTTCAACATCCGTTACAACGACAACCACACGCAGGAGAGCCTGCGGCAGCTGGTCGATGAACGGCTTGCACGAGCCTGCGGCAATCGCATCCGTGCCCACATCGATTGGCAACCCTCGAATTCGAACGTGTTCGTCACCCAGCCCGGGCCGTTCACCGACCTCGCGGTCGCCGCGATCGAGGAGGTCACCGGCCGCAAGCCGGAGCTCTCCACCTCAGGCGGCACCTCGGACGCGCGCTTCATCTCGAGCTATTGCCCGGTGATCGAATTCGGCCTGGTCGGCCAGACCATGCACCAGATCGACGAGCGCACGCCGGTGGCCGATCTGGAGAAGCTGACGCGGATATATCGGGGCGTGTTGGACAGGTATTTTGCGTAATCCAGCCGCTCGGCCAGACAAAAACATCGAAAACAACCCCATGCACAGTAGGGATTGGGGCAGCTGGCAGTCCACCCGCACCAGATACAGTACAGTCCGTCGGATGCGTAGAGCGTTCGCTCGACCATCCTACCAGATCATTCACACCGCCTAATAATCCACCCGCATCAGATAGAGCCCGTCCGGTGGCGCCACGGGGCCGCAGGCGGCGCGGTTGCGGGCGGCGAGCGCGCCCGCGAGATCGTCCGCACTCCAGCGGCCCTCGCCGACCCAGACCAGCGAACCCACCATCGAGCGCACCTGGCTGTGCAGGAACGAGCGCGCCGACGTCACGATGTTGATGGCGTCGCCCTCGCGCGTGACGTCGAGCTGGTCGAGCGTCTTTTCCGGCGACCTGGCCTGGCACTCGGTGTCGCGGAAGGTGGTGAAATCGTGCTTGCCGAGCAGGCGCTGCGCGGCGGCGTGCATCGCGTCAGCATCGAGCGCCCGCGGCACGCGCCAGACGCGGCCGATGTCGAGCGCGAGGTTCGCACGGGTGTTGGTGATGCGATAGAGGTAGTGCCGCTTGATCGCCGAGAACCGTGCCTCGAAATCGTCGGGCACGATATCAGCCGCGAGCACTCCGATCGGATTGGGCCGCAGATGTGCGTTCAGCCCGTCGCGGAAGCGGCCGGGCGGGAAATGCTTGGCGATGTCGCAATGCGCGACCTGGCCGCGCGCATGCACGCCGGCATCGGTGCGGCCGGCTCCGTGGACGCGCACGTCCTCGCCGCAGATCGCCTTGACCGCCGTCTCCAGCGCACCCTGCACAGTCGGCGCGGTGTCCTGGATCTGCCAGCCGGAGAACGGCGTGCCGTCATATTCGATGGTGAGCTTGTAGCGCGGCATTTTGCTCCAATGACATCGTCCGCCTTGTGCGCAATTGCGCACTGGGGCGGACGATCCAGTACTCCGTGATGTCCCAGTTCGGCTTCGAGGCCGCGGCGCACTGGATACCCCGCCTACGCGGGGTATGACAGTGGCTAGGTGAGCTTCGCGGGCGGCTTCAGCGGCGTGCCGCGCAGAAAATCCGCCGCCTTCATCGGCGCCTTGCCGGCACGCTGCAATTCGAGAATCCGGACCGCGCCGTCACCGCAGGCGACCGCAAAATTGTCGTCGAGCACATTGCGCGGTTCGCCCGAGCCCTTGGCAAGCTCGCAGCGCAGGATTTTCAGCCGCACCTGCTCGCCCTCGCCCGCGAGCTCGCACCAGGCGCCGGGGAACGGCGACAGCCCGTGAATATGACGCAGCACCGCATGCGCCGGCTGCTTCCAGTCGATTCGCGCCTCGGCCTTCTCGATCTTGGCGGCATAGGTGACGCCGTCCTCGCTCTGCTTCGTCAGCTGCAGCCCGCCGCGCTGCAGCGCGCCCATCGCACGCACCATCAGGTCGGCGCCGAGCGGCGCCAGCGCGTCGTGCAGGTCGGATGCCGTCATGCTGTCCGAGATCGGCAGCCGCTCGGCCATCGCGACGTCGCCGGTGTCGAGGCCGACATCCATCTTCATCACCATCACGCCGCTTTCGGCATCGCCGGCCATGATGGCGCGGTTGATCGGCGCGGCACCGCGCCAGCGCGGCAGCAGCGAGGCATGCAGATTGAAGCAGCCGAGCCTGGGCGCGTCGAGAATGGCCTGCGGCAGGATCATGCCATAGGCGACCACGACAGCGGCATCGGCGTCATGCGCGCGAAACTCATCGAGCGCTTCCGGCGTCTTCAGCGTCTTCGGCGTCAGCACTGGTATGCCGAGGCGGCGTGCCTCCTGCTCGACCGGCGTCGGCTGCAGCTGCAGGCCGCGGCGCCCGCCCGGCTTCGGCGCGCGGGTGTAGACCGCCACGACCTCGTGGCCATGGGCCACAAGCTCCAGCAGCGTCGGCACCGCGAAATCGGGCGTGCCCATGAAGATCAGGCGAAGAGGCATGCGATCAGGTTCTTCCGGGAGGATCCAATCTTCGTCATGGCCGGGCATAGCCGTCAAGGACGGCGTCGCTTTCGCTCGCCCATGCCCGGCCATCCACGTCTTTGGTCTCCCAGAAGGAAGACGTGGATGCCCGGGTCGAGCCCGGGCATGACGGCGGAGTGCGCGCGCCTACTCCGCCGCGCGCTTGGCGGCCTTCTCGAATTTCTTGAACACGCGGTCGCGCTTCAGCTTCGACAGATAGTCCACGAACAGCACGCCGTTGAGGTGATCGATCTCGTGCTGGATGCAGGTGGCGTAGAGCCCCTCGGCATCCTCCTCATGCAGCTTGCCGTCGAGGTCGGTGAAGCGCAGGCGCACCCGCGCCGGGCGCTCGACCTCCTCGTAATATTCCGGGATCGACAGGCAGCCCTCTTCGTAGACCGACAGCTCCTCCGAGTGCGAAATGATCTCCGGATTGATGAACACCCGCGGCTGCGGCCTGGTCTCGCCGTTCTCGTCGCGCTTGGCGAGGTCCATGGTGATCAGCCGCAGCGGCTGCGCGACCTGGATCGCCGCGAGCCCAATGCCGGGCGCGTCGTACATGGTCTCGAGCATGTCGTCGGCGAGCTTGCGGATCTCCGGCGTCACCTTCTCGATCGGTTTCGACACCAGACGCAACTGCTTGTCCGGCAGGATGATGATTTCTCTTAATGCCATGGCGGCGATTTAAGCTGCTGACTTCATGGGGTCAATGCGCTCAGGAACCGGTTAAGGCAGCCACCAGCCACCTTTCTTCATGCGACGTTAACCAAGAAATTTAAGCGAGTGTTTACCATAATTGTTCCCTTTTCGTTCGATGACGACACCGAATCGGCTACAGCTGATGGCATGAACGAAATTCTGCTCACGATTGGCGACCTTCCGGTCCGGGTCTCCGACGCCTTGATCGGCCTTGGCGCGCTGGCGCTGATCCTGCTGTTCGCCATCGCCGTGGTGATCGCACGCGCCAGCCGGCGCGGCGCGGAACTCGCGATGGCTCAGGCCATTCGCGCCGACGAACTGGAGGAGCGGCTTGCCGACATGCTGCGGGCCCAGAGCGAATCCTCCGGACGGGTCGACGCGATGGGACAGGCACTGGCCGGCCGACAGGCCGAGATGGCCCGTGCCGTCAACGAGCGGCTCGATTCGGTGACCCACCGGGTCGGCCAATCGATGGAACAGACCACGCGCAACACGATGGATTCGCTGCGCGTGCTGCATGAGCGACTCGGCATCATCGATCACGCGCACAAGAACCTCAACGAGCTCACGACCCAGGTGACGACGCTGCGCGACGTGCTCGCCAACAAGCAGTCGCGCGGTGCCTTCGGCCAGGCACGAATGGAGGCGATCGTCCAGGACGGCATGCCGAAGGGCTCGTTCGAGTTCCAGTACACGCTGACGTCAGGCAAGCGGCCGGATTGCGTGGTATTCCTGCCGGACCAGCGCCCGCTCTGCATCGACGCGAAGTTTCCGCTGGAGGCCATGACCGCGCTGCACGATGCGCGCAGCGACGAGGAACGCAAATTCGCCAGCCAGCGGCTGCGCGCCGACGTGCTGAAGCATGTCAGCGACATCGCGGAGAAGTACCTGATCCCCGGCGAGACCCAGGACACCGCGCTGATGTTCGTGCCCTCGGAATCGGTTTATGCCGAGATCCACGACGGCTTCGACGACGTGGTCCAGAAGGCCTATCGCGCCCGCGTCGTGCTGGTGTCGCCCTCGCTGCTGATGCTGGCGATCCAGGTGATGCAGCAGATCCTGAAGGACGCCCGCATCCGCGACGCCGCCGACCAGATCCGCAACGAGGTGATGCATCTCGGCGACGACCTCACCCGCCTGCGCGATCGCGTGCTCAAGCTGCAAAATCACTTCGGCCAGGCGAACGAGGACGTCAGGCAGATCCTGATCTCCGCCGACAAGATCGAGAAACGCGCCGGCCGCATCGAGGAACTCGACTTCAGCAAGGCCGAGACCCCGATCGAAGTCCCCCGCTTCGTCAAGGGAGCCGCCCCCGACCTGTTCCCCGCCCCGCGCAAGCTGCAGGCGGGGGAGTAGTATGGACCCTGATCTCGCTGCATAGTCGATGTCATCGCCCGGCTTGACCGGGCGACCCAGTATCCAGAGGCGGAAGTTGGGCGCACGCAGCTTCTACGTCTACATTCTTGCGAGCCACATCGGCGGCACGCTCTACATCGGTGTGACAAATGACCTCATTCGCCGCGTGGGCGAGCACAAGCTGAAGCTCATCGAGAGTTTCACTGAGAAATATGATGTGGTGAAGCTCGTTTATTTCGAGCCATTCGATGATCCTGAGAGCGCGATCAAGCGCGAGAAGCGACTCAAGAAATGGAATCGAGCCTGGAAAATTCGCCTGATTGAAGAACACAATCCAAACTGGGAAGACTTGTATCCAGGCATTAGCGGTGTCTAACTGTGGTCATGCCCCGCGAAGGCGGGGCATCCAGTACGCCGGAACGTAGGTGGCTGGACGGAATCGTCACGGAGTACTGGATCGTCCGCCTTCGCGGACGATGACCTCACGATAGGATAGATGACCGCTCCCGACGCCACAGCCACACAGGAGAAAGACCTCCCCGTCTCCTGGCGCGACAGCTTTGCGGTGTATCTGCAGCCGCGGGTGCTGGTCGTGCTGCTGCTCGGCTTCTCCTCGGGCCTGCCGCTGGCGCTGTCGGGCTCGACGCTGCAGGTGTGGATGAAGGAGGCCGGGGTCGACCTCGGCACCATCGGGCTACTGGCGCTGATCGGCACGCCCTACACGCTGAAGTTCCTCTGGGCGCCGCTGGTCGACGCGCTGCACTTGCCGCTGTTCACGCAGATCTTCGGTCGCCGCCGCGGCTGGCTGCTGTTCTCGCAGCTGTTGCTGATCGCGGCGATTTTGGTGCTGGCGATGGCCGATCCTGCGCGATCGCCATGGTTCGCGGCCTTCGCCGCGCTGCTGGTCGCAACGGCCTCGTCGACCCAGGACATCGTGGTCGATGCCTTCCGCGTCGAAAGCCTGCCTGAAAGCGAGCAGGCCGCCGGCATGGCATCCTACGTCGCGGCCTATCGCATCGGCATGCTGGTCTCGACCGCCGGCGCGCTGTTCATTGTCAGCGGTTTCGAGTCCGCCGGACTGGTGCGCCCGTCGGCATGGATGTGGGGCTATGTGGTGATGGCTGCGCTGGTCGTGATCGGCATCGTCACGGCGCTTGCTGCGACCGAGCCGGCCCAATCGAAAGGCGCGGATGCGGCCACGCATGCACAGACCGCAGCCGAACGCGTGCTGCACGCGGCGCTCGGCGCGTTCTCCGAGTTTCTCAGCCGCAAGGACGCTTTCGCGGCGCTCGCCTTTGTGGTGCTGTTCAAGTTCACCGACGCATTCTCGGGCACGATGACTGCGCCGTTCGTGATCGACATCGGCTTTTCCAAGGTCGATTACGCGGCGATCGTGAAGGGCGTCGGACTTGCCGCAACCTTGATCGGCGGCTTTGCCGGCGGCTTCGTGGCGCGGCGCTATTCGCTCGCCACCAGCCTGTGGATCGGCGGCGTGCTGCAGGCGATCGCCAACCTCTCGTTCTCCTGGCTCGCGCATGTCGGCGTCGATCAATGGGCGCTCGCGCTTGCGATCACGGCGGAGAATTTCACCAGCGCCATCGGCACCGTGATCTTCGTCGCCTATCTCTCGGCGCTGTGTCGCAATCCGCTGCACACGGCGACCCAGTATGCGCTGCTCACGGCGCTCGCAGCCGTCGGCCGCACCTATCTGTCATCGGGCGCGGGCTATGTGGCCAAGGCCGTCGGCTGGCAAATGTTCTTCGTGATCTGCGTGCTGGTCGCGATCCCGAGCCTGATCCTGCTCGCCTGGCTGCAGCGGCGCGGGCATTTTGACGAATTGGGACCAGTGAGGGTCTAGCTCGGCTGTCATCACCCGCGAAGGCGGGTGATCCAGTATTCCGGAGGCGTTCGTGATTCAGCGGAGAAGCTGCAGCGTACTGGATCGCCCGGTCCCGTCTACGCCAAGGCTTCGACGAGGCCACGAGTGCCTGGCACGCCGAAGCTTTAGCGGAGGCGGCGAGCCGGGCGATGACACCGCAATTGCGGCAGGACCTACTTCGCCACCACGCTCCATTTGGTGACGATGGCTTCGCTCATCTCGCCGGCATCCTTCGCGCAGGCGATCTCGTCGACCTTCACCGAGATGGCCTTGCCGGAAAGACTCTTGAGCTGCGCCGCCTGGGCGTCATTGGTCGGAATCAGCTGGAAGGTTTCCGGCCCTGTTTCCAGATTGCAGAGACCGTTCGGCGGCGGCAGGCGGCGCGGCTCGCTGGTGATCTGGTAGGTCGCGACGCGCTTGCCGCGGTTCTTGGCGTCGCGCACCTTCATGACGCCGAGTTCCCCCGACAGCACGTCGCCGGCCCGGATCATCTTGCCGGGCTTCTGCGGCGCGTCGCTCTGCTGCGCGAGCGCGCAGGGCGCGGCGACGGTTGCCGCCAGAAGCGCAAAGCCCAAGCGTACGCCGAATCGGTGTGTCGTCATTTGCAGTGTTCCGTATTTGATTCGTCAGAGCGTGGATGACCGCCCCTGAATCGTCATCCACCCTATCATTTTGTTTCAGTGCGATCTTTTCGACTTGTGACGGATCGCCTGGCGAACGCCGTTGCGTCCGGCTTTCGAGCGCGCGCTAAGGCCCGATGAGATTGGGTTGAATCGCCATCGCTTTAGCTCATTGTTTGAGCATGATCTTTTCGGAAAACCGCTTCACACTTCTCCGGATCATGCTCTAGAACAGCGTCCGCTGCCGCATGGCTGCGGATAGCGTACCTTCGTCGAGGTAATCAAGCTCTCCGCCGACCGGCACGCCATGCGCCAGCCGCGTCACCCGCACATTGGCCTCCGACAGCAGGTCGGTGATGTAATGCGCGGTGGTCTGGCCATCGACGGTCGCATTCAGCGCCAGAATGATCTCGTTCACTTCAGGCGCATGCGCGCGCGCCACCAGCTGATCGATGGTGAGATCCTGCGGACCGACGCCGTCGAGCGGCGACAGCGTCGCGCCCAGCACGTGATAGCGGCCATTGGTCGCATTGGCGCGTTCCAGCGCCCAGAGATCGGCGACGTCGGCGACCACGACAATGATCGAGGGATCGCGTCGCGGATCGGTGCAGACGGTGCAGGGGTTTTGTGTATCGATGTTTCCGCAGGTCTTGCAGACCTGGATCTTGTCGATCGCGACTTGCAGCGCTGCGGTCAGCGGCGTCATCAAGGCTTCGCGCTTCTTGATCAGATGCAGTGCCGCGCGCCGCGCCGAGCGGGGCCCGAGCCCGGGCAACCGCGCCAGCAACTGGATCAGGCGTTCAATCTCGGGGCCGGCAACGCTTGCAGCCATTTAAGTCGGACCAAATCCCGGCGGCAGGCCGAGCCCGCCGGTGAGAGCCATCATCTTCTCCTGCATCGCCGTCTCGGCCTTGCGGCGGGCATCGCCGTGCGCGGTGACCAGCAGATCCTCGAGCACCTCGCGCTCCTCCGGCTTCATCAACGACGGATCGATCTTGATGCCCTTCACTTCCATCTTCGCGGTCATGCGCACGGCGACCAGGCCGCCGCCGGAAATGCCCTCGACCTCGACATTGCCGAGCTCTTCCTGCATCGCCTGCATCTTGGATTGCAGCTCCGCTGCCTGCTTCATCATGCCGAGAAAATCAGCCATGGGTGCGTTCCTGTAATCAGATCAATCGTCGTCGCTGTCGGAAGTTTCAATCGGGTCTTCGCCGGTGGCATCCGCCACCGGAACCTCGGCGGCAAGGCGGCGGACCTCGACCACCTTGGTGCCGGGGAAACGCACAAGCACCTCCTGCACGCGCGGATCGGCTTCCGCCGCGCGTTGATGCTCGCTGCGCGCCAATTCGTTCTGCGAACGCACCGTCGGCTGGCCGGCCTGGTTGGAGATGATCACGGTCCAGCGCCGCCCGGTCCATAGTTCGAGCTTGCGCGACAGATCGGTGACGAGACCGCGCTGCGCCTTCGGCTCGAGCACGATCTCGAGCTGGCCATCCTCGATACGCACCAGCCGCACATCGGCCTCCAGCGCGCCCTTGGTCATGATGTCGCGTTTCTCGCCGGCGAGCGCGATCAGTTGCGGAAAGCTGGTGATCCGCAGCGCCGGCGCGGCATTGGTGGCCGGCGACGCCATCTGCGGACGCGCGGCGAGATCACCGCGCGGCGAGGCCTGCGGCGAACGCACCGGCGGCGACGGCATTGCCGACATCGCCGAGGCCGACGCCCCGCGTGGCGACTGCGAGGCGGCGGAGCCTGAGGTCGCCGGCGCAGCGCCGCCGCCATTCTGCTCGATCATCCGGATCGCCTCATCCGGCGTCGGCAGGTCGGCGACATAGGCGATCCGCACCAGCACCATCTCGGCAGCCGCGGCCGGGCGCGTCGCGGTCTGCACCTCGGCGATGCCCTTGAGCAGCATCTGAAACATCCGCGACAGCACCCGCATGGAAAGCTTTGCGGCGAATTCACGCGCACGCACCCGCTCGGTCTCGCCGAATGCGACATTGTCGGCCGTCCCCGGCACGACCTTCACGCGGGTGACGAAATTGACGAACTCGGCAAGGTCGGACAGCACCACGACCGGATCGGCGCCGACATCATATTGTGCGCGGAACTCGGCGAAGGCGCTGGCGAGATCGCCGCGCGCCAGCGAATCAAAAAGATCGATCACGCGGGTGCGGTCGGCGAGACCGAGCATCTGCCTGACCGCGTCAGCCTTCACGTTGCCGGCGGCATGCGCGATTGCCTGGTCGAACAGCGACAGCGAGTCACGTACCGATCCCTCAGCCGCGCGCGCGATGATGCCGAGCGCCTCGGGCTCGACCTCGACGCCTTCCTTGGTTGCGATGTTGCCGAGATGCTTCATCAGCACGTCGGCCTCGACGCGGCGCAGATCGAAGCGCTGGCAGCGCGACAGCACCGTGATCGGAACCTTGCGGATTTCGGTGGTGGCGAACACGAACTTGGCGTGCTCCGGCGGCTCCTCCAGCGTCTTCAGGAAGGCGTTGAACGCCGCCGTCGACAGCATGTGGACTTCGTCGATGATGTAGACCTTGTAGCGCGCGCTGGCCGGCGCATAGCGCACGCTGTCATTGATCTGGCGGACGTCGTCGACGCCGGTGTGGGAGGCGGCGTCCATCTCCAGCACGTCCATGTGCCGGCTTTCCATGATCGCCTGGCAATGCACGCCGAGGTCGGGCATGTGGATGGTCGGCCCCTTCACCGAGCCATCCGGCTTGGCGTAGTTCAACGCGCGGGCGAGGATACGGGCGGTGGTGGTCTTGCCCACCCCGCGGACGCCGGTCAGGATCCAGGCCTGCGGAATCCGCCCGGTCTCGAACGCGTTCGAGACCGTGCGCACCATGGCCTCCTGGCCGATCAGATCCTCGAAGCTGGAGGGGCGGTATTTGCGGGCGAGAACGCGGTACGGCTTCGCGGTATCAGGCGCGCCGCCCAAATCAAAACCGCTCTGGCCTGCGCCGTCGGACGGTTGGGAGGGGTCGCCAGCATCATTCATGCATCGATCCGCAACTAGGGATTTGTCTCTTCAGCCGGCGTGCGGATAGGAGCCAAAATCAAGCGCCGGGCGCGGAGACCGCCATATTCCAGCGCGATTCGCTCGGAAAAACAGGTAGGAGACTGACGAGCGACCCGATCCGGACCTCGTTAGGGCTGCTTCCTTCCGGACCTGACCCGGTTGGCGAGTGGCTCGTCCACCGCCAATCTCCCGGTCCCTATTTGGGGCCAAAGCCGCCGGAAAGCAAGCGGCCTGACCGGGCTTTGTGGGGCTTGTCTGGGAACACGGAAAGGCATTACTTGCCCGTCATGTCCGCCTCCAATTGGTCGCTGCATTCGCAGCTCAAGAAAGACACCATCGACATCGGCGACCTGCCGCTGTGCAAGGTGCTCGTCATCAAGGATGCGCATTATCCCTGGCTGCTGCTGGTACCGCGGCGCGACGGCGCGGTCGAGATCATCGATCTCGACGAGGTCGAGCAGGCGCAGCTGATGACCGAGATCACCCGCGTCTCGCGGGCCCTGAAAGAGGTCACCAAGTGCGACAAGCTGAATGTCGCAGCCCTCGGCAACCTCGTCCCGCAGCTTCACGTCCATGTCATCGCGCGCCGCACCAGCGACGCTGCATGGCCGCGTCCCGTTTGGGGCGTGATGCCGCCGCTGGCGCACGACGCCGAGGAAGTGCAGAATTTCATCAGCGCGCTTCGCCGCAAGATCTGGTTGGGTTGAATTTCAATGTCTGCATCCGATTCATTTCCGCTCGGCCAGCCGGCCTTCGTGACCCATGTGCTGGACCGCGCCGCGCATCTGCGCACCAATGACGAGAAACTGTTCGCGCTGGAGGGCCATCGCGAGGCCCGCGCTTACGTGATCTATCGCGACTCCCTGGTGGTGAAGCAGGAGGATGGCGGGGCCCGCGCGCTGCTCTCGCTGGAGGAGGCCCGCAGCTACGGCGCCAATCCCGGCACGATCTTCCTGGGGCTGCGCGATGCGGCACCGATCTTCGGCATGGGGATCGCGCCGCAAGCGGCCGAAAAGCTGGTCGGGCGCGGCGACGTCGCGATCACCGAATTGCGCGGCATGGCGATGCAGGGCGTGGTGCCGCCCGAGCAGCTCTCGGCCATCGCGATGGCGAAATCGATGGTGACCTGGCACCAGCGTCACGGCTTCTGTCCGAACTGCGGCACCCGCACCGCGATGAAGGACGGCGGCTGGAAGCGCGAATGCCCGAGCTGCAAGGCCGAGCACTTTCCGCGCACCGATCCGGTCGTGATCATGCTGGTCACGTCAGGCGACAAGGTGCTGCTGGGGCGGCAGAAGCAGTTCATGCCCGGCATGTATTCCTGCCTCGCCGGCTTCGTCGAGGCCGCCGAAACCATCGAAGATGCCGTACGGCGCGAGATTTTCGAGGAGTCCGGCATCCGCTGCACCGACGTCAATTATTACATGACGCAGCCCTGGCCCTATCCGTCATCGCTGATGATCGGCTGCACCGCGCGTGCGACCAACGAGGACATCGTGGTCGACCGCACCGAGCTGGAGGATGCACGCTGGTTCGACCACGCCGAGGCGACGTTGATGCTCAAGCGCCAGCATCCCGACGGCCTCGCCGGACCGCATCCGTTCGCGATTGCCCATCATTTGCTCGGCCGCTGGGTGCATCACCGAAACCCGTTGGACCAATAGCGGGAACCGGACATCGTTCTGCCGATTAGATCTGGACACAGGTTTGGCAGTTGACGGAACCATTGCGACGGATCCCCGCATGAATTTTCAGGACGGCGCCCCGAAAGTCCCGCCCCGCATCCTCTGCATCGGCCTGCCGGTGCGCGACCTGACCTTCCGCGTCAGCGTTCCGGCGCGCGGCTCCAAGGAGAACGCGACGCATTTCGACGAGATCTGCGGCGGCAACGCGCTGAACGCCGCCATCGGCATCGTCCGGCTGGGCGGCCGGGCCTCGATCTGCGGACCGATGGGCGATTCGCGGGAGACCTCGAGCCGCTACATCTTCGACAAGATGGCTCAGGAAGGCATCGAGACCAACCATCTCATCCACATGCCGGACCTGGTCACGCCGATCTCGGCGATCATGATCGACGACAGCGGCGAGCGCACCATCGTCACCTTCCGCGATCCCGGGCTCTGGAAGGTGAAGCTGCCGCCGACCGAGCTGTTGCTGGAGGATTGCGCGGCGATCCTGACCGAGAGCCGCTGCGCGCCGTTCTGCACCGAACTTTGCGCCGAGGCGGTCAGGCGCGGCATCCCCGTGGTGGTCGACGTCGACCGCGCGATGTCGATGCGGGAAGGGCTGCTCACCGCCTCCTCCCATCTGGTGTTTTCCAGCGAACCGCTGCAGGAGACCGCCGACGTCACCGACGACGGCCAGGCGCTGCACAAGCTCGCCAAGCTCACCTCCTCCTTCCTGGCCGGCACCCGCGGGCCGATGGGCACGATCTGGCTCGATGAGAAGGGCGGGCTCGAGGAAACCCCGGCCTTCCCGGTCCATACGGTCGACACGCTGGGGGCCGGCGACGTCTTCCACGGGGCCTTTGCCCTCGCCATCACCGAAAAGCAGGAGCTGCGGCAGGCGCTCCGCTTCGCTTCCGCCGCTGCAGCGCTGAAATGCACCCGCTTCGGGGGTGCCTATGCCGCACCGCAACGTGCTGAAGTTGAAGCGTTTTTGGGTGACCACGCCGATGCCCGGCCGGCCTGACCGACTACGAATCGCTTGATTTGGAAGATTCTTCTCTATATGAGGGGTATTGAACCTTCATGTGGAACTTTCTTCTATGACCGATGTCGCCATTCAGCTTCATGACAATAACCGCCGCCTCGACGCCATCGATCGCAAGATCCTGACCGTATTGCAGGAGGACGCTTCGCTCTCCGTCGCCGAAATCGGCGACCGGGTCGGACTGTCGTCGACGCCATGCTGGAAGCGCATCCAGCGGCTCGAGGCCGACGGCGTGATCCTGCGCCGCGTGGCGCTGGTCGATCAGAACAAGATCGGACTCGGGATTTCGGTATTCGTCTCGGTCGAGAGCGCCGACCATTCGGAAGCCTGGCTGCGCAAATTCGCCGACGCCGTCAGCGCCATGCCCGAGGTGATGGAATTTTACCGGATGGCCGGCGATGTCGACTACATGCTGCGCGTCGTGGTCGCGGACATGCAGGCCTACGACGTGTTCTACAAGAAGCTGATCTCCGCCGTGCCGCTGAAGAACGTCACCTCGCGCTTCGCGATGGAGAAGATCAAGTCGGTGACGGCGCTGCCGGTGCCGGCGGCGTAAGCGCCGCCGCACCACCCCACACGTCGATACGCCCCCAAGTAGTCCGCCTGTCCGGCATTTACCTGAAGTTAGCGCCGGCAGCGGTATTGTGCTGCGATGGTGCCGGGGGAGATCATCCCAGCGAGACGACGGCCCGCATGGCTGGGCGCAGCTGCATTGCTGATTGCGAGCTGGATCGCGGTCGCAGTGCTGTCGTTGCAGGCGCGTACGGGCAGCGACGTGGTGGCGGTGGCTTTTCCGCCGTGGTGGCGCGCCGAGCGCGCGCTGATGGCCGCCGCGTCCGCCAATGCGTCGATCGTTCGGATGACCGCGATTCCGGCCCTGCTGGTGGTGCGGCCTGACCGCAATGGCGGGCTGAGCCGGCTGTACGAGGCTGGCGCTTTGCTGACCATGGATCCGCAGGCGATCGCTGGCTGCTTCAGAGCGGACGACGATCTGGGGGTTGGGAATGACCTTCGAAGGCGATGAAATGGCCGCCCTGCGCAAGACGGCCAGCAAGATATTGCTCGTGGTGCTTTGGCTGCACGTTCCGATCGCGGTCATCATCGGCATCACGCTCCGCACCGACTGGCTGATCCCGGCCGGCTTCATGGTCGCGATGGCGCTGGCCGCGACGGTGTCGTGGCGCATGTCGGGAAACGGCGTTTCAACTCGCCTGATCGTTGCCGTGGCCTTGATGGCCGGCGTGTCGATGCTGGTCTATCAGTTCGCGGGCCACCGCTGGCAGGTCGACATGCACATGTACTTCTTCGCCGCGCTGGCGTGCCTTGTCGCCTACTGCGACTATCGGCCGATCGTCGCCGGCACCGCAGCGGTCGCCCTGCATCACCTGACGCTGAACTTCATCCTTCCGGCCGCGATCTACCCCGGCGGCGCCGATTTCGGCCGCGTCGTTCTCCACGCCGTGATCCTCCTGATCGAGGCTGGCGTGTTGATCTGGCTTGCGCACACGCTTGCCGAACTGTTCAAAACGTCGGCGTTGAAGGCGGCGGAAGCCGAAGCTGCCAACGCCGCCGAAGCGCGCGCCAATGCCGAACGCATCGAGGCCGAACAGGCCAAGCACGACCGTGATGCCGCGCGGCGCGAGCTCGCCGCCGGCTTCGAGCGCAAGATCGGCGAGGTCGTCGAGGCCGTCGCGGTGGCGGCGAATGCGATGCAGGGCCTGTCGGCAACGATGAACGGCAGCAACGCGGAAACCGTTCGTCAGGCCACCGCGGCCGCCTCCGCATCGACGCTGGCGTCGAGCAACGTGGAAACCGTGGCGTCGGCGACCGAGGAGCTCACGGCGTCGATCAACAACATCGCCGAGCAGGTGACGCGCTCGGCGCGAATCGCTGCCCAGGCCGCTGAAGAGGCACGCCGCACCAACACCGTCGTCCAGGGTCTCGCCGCCGGCACGCAGAAGATCGGCGAAGTGGTGACGTTGATCCAGAGCATCGCCAGCCAGACCAACCTGCTCGCCTTGAACGCAACCATCGAAGCGGCGCGCGCCGGCGAGCATGGCCGCGGGTTTGCGGTCGTCGCGAGCGAGGTCAAGGCACTGGCCAATCAGACCGCCAAGGCGACCGAGGAGATTTCGGTTCAGATCCAGGATATCCAGAGCGCGACCGGCGCAGCCGTCAGCGCGATCGGGACCATCGGGACCACCATCGCGGAGATCGACCAGGTCTCCGGCGAGATCGCGGCCGCCGTCGATCAGCAGGGCGCGGCGACCCGCGAGATCTCCAGTAACCTGCAGCAGGCGGCCGATCGCACGCGGGACGTCAACAAGGGCATCCTCAACGTCAACCGGGCGTCCGAACAGGCCAGCGGCGCGACCGCACAATTGCTCGACGCGGCGAACGGCCTGTCGTCGCAATCGGAATGGCTGAAGACCGAGCTGGACCGCTTCCTCGCCTCGCTGCGGGCGGCGTGAGGTGTCGTCATCGCCCGGCTTGCCGCCTCCGCTGAAGCTTCGGCGCGCCTGAAAGCGAATGCCTCGTCGAAGCCTTGGCGTAGACGGGACCGGGCGATCCAGTACGCCGCGGCCTCTCGGCTCAATCACTTCCGTCTCTGGAATACTGGATCACCCGCATGCGCGGGTGATGACAGCGGAGCTGCGTGCTCAGATCTTCTGATTGTACGCGCCGACCTCGGGGTGCGTGCGCAGCACGGAATCCATCGCCTCGAACATGTCGCGCATGCGCTGCTCGCTGACCGGGCTTTCCACCACGACCACGAGCTCCGGCTTGTTCGAGGACGCACGCACCAGGCCCCAGCTGCCGTCCTCGACCGTGACGCGCACGCCATTGACGGTGACGAGATCGCGGATGTTCTGGCCCGCGACTTGCGCGCCCTTTTGCTGCAGCGTCTCGAAGTGCTTCACCACGGCGTCGACCACGCCATATTTCGCCTCGTCGGCGCAGTGCGGCGACATGGTCGGCGACGACCAGGTCTTCGGCAGCGCGTCCTTCAGGTCGGCCATCGACTTGCCGGGGGCGCGGTCGAGCATCTCGCAGATCGCGATCGCCGACACCAGGCCGTCGTCATAGCCGCGGCCGAACGGCTTGTTGAAGAAGAAGTGGCCCGACTTCTCGAAGCCGGCGAGCGCGCCCAGCTCATTGGTGCGGCGCTTCATGTAGGAATGGCCGGTCTTCCAGTAGACCGTCTTCGCGCCCTGCTTCTGCAAGACGGGATCGGTCACGAACAGCCCGGTCGATTTCACGTCGACGACGAACTGCGCGTTGGCGTTGATCGCCGACATGTCGCGCGCCAGCATGACGCCGACCTTGTCGGCAAAGATCTCCTCGCCGGTGTTGTCGACCACACCGCAGCGGTCGCCGTCGCCATCGAAGCCGAGACCGACATCGGCCTTGTGCGCCAGCACCGCATCGCGGATCGCGTGCAGCATCTCCATGTCTTCCGGATTCGGATTGTATTTCGGGAAGGTGTGATCGAGCTCGGTGTCGAGCGGAATCACCTCGCAGCCGATCGCTTCCAGCACCTGCGGCGCGAACGCGCCCGCGGTGCCGTTGCCGCAGGCCGCCACCACCTTCAGCTTGCGCTTCAGCTTCGGCCGGCTGGTGAGATCGGCGATGTAGCGCGCCGGATAATGCTCGTGAAACTGGTAGGAGCCGCCGGCCTTGTTGTCGAACGCGGCGTTGAGCACGATTTCCTTCAGCCGCGTCATCTCGCCGGGGCCGAAGGTGAGCGGACGGTTGGCCCCCATCTTGACGCCGGTCCAGCCATTGTCGTTGTGCGAGGCGGTGACCATCGCGACGCAGGGCACGTCGAGATCGAACTGCGCGAAATAAGCCATCGGCGTCACCGCAAGCCCGATGTCATGCACCTTGCAGCCCGCCGCCATCAGGCCCGAGATCAGCGCGTATTTGATCGACGCGGAATAGCCGCGAAAATCGTGACCGGTGACGATCTCCTGCTTGACGCCGAGCTCCGCAATCAGCGCACCGAGCCCCATGCCCAGCGCCTGCACGCCCATCAGGTTGATCTCCTTGTTGAACAGCCAGCGCGCGTCGTATTCGCGAAACCCGGTCGGCTTCACCAGCGGCTCGGATTCGAAGGCATAGGTGTTCGGGACCAGCGCGGATTTCGGCTTGGGAAACATGGGTCGGCCTTATGGTCGCATGCACAAAGACATCGCCGCAGCCTTTAGCGAATGCGCGGGCCGGGCGAAAGGTGGGACTGGGGCTGGTGGCCGACAATTACGGCAGAAATGGCGGTGACATACGAGGCAGCGCCGGGTCTATCTGGTCAAACGCGCGATCTCCTGTTCGACAACCGCTCTCAGGGGAGGTAACGCCTGCTCAACCGTGTCCCACACGAACTGCGCGGCAACATCCTCATAGTCGTGCCGATAGACATTCCCGGCCCCAGCCATCTGTTTCCACGCAATATCAGGATGTCGCGCCTTGAGGCTGGCCGGGAGACGCCGCGATGCTTCCGAGATGATTTCCAGACAACGCGTCACCGCATAGATGGAGCGAATGTCCGCGCCGAACGTCTGGCGATCGAAGCCTTCGCTAAACGTCGTTGCCAAGTCAATGTGATGCAGGATATCGCGGAGCGCACCGCCCGCGCGGTCAGAAGGCATAGACGGCATCGGCCGTTGCGGCAGGCTGGACGTGTGATTTCAGGGCGTCGCGATTGACCACATCGACGGGCCGATCGAACAGCCCTGAGATGTATTCCTTGAGATCCATGTAGTCGAAAACCGTCAGGCGGACGTCCGGATCGATTTCGATCATAATGTCGATATCGCTGTCAGCGCTATGATCGCCCCGCGCGACCGAGCCGAACAGGGCAGCATGCATCACTCCGCGCCTGCGCAGGGCTTGCTCGGAACGCCGTAACGTGTCGATCGCATCGGAGCTGTTCATAGGCCGAATATAGCATGCGACGGCGCCCGCCGGGAGGGCCGCGATAGGCCAAGGGCCCGTCTATTGCTCCAGCAACAGCTTGCCGTTGGCGTATTCGAAGCGCTTCAGCTTCGACAGGAACGACAGGCCAAGCAGGTTTTCGGACAGCGCCTCGTCCGGCAGCACCAGGGCGTCGACGTCGCGTACGGTAACGCCGCCGATCTCGATCATGGCGATGCGGGCGCGCGCCGCCTTGATGGTGCCGTTGGCGGTGGTGACGCGCGAGGTGTAATCGCCCGGCACCGGACGCAGGCCGAAGCGCGCGGCCGAGGTCTCGTTCAGGGCAACCACCGATGCGCCGGTGTCGACCATGAAGTCGATGCGCTGGCCGTCGATCCGGCCGTCGGTTGCGAAATGGCCGCGCGGATCGGGCGAAATGCTGAGCGTGCGGGCGCTGGCCTGCGCCACCGTGACGGCGGGGGCTATGGTCTGCTTTGCGGTGGTCGCGGCGGCGGGCGACATCTTGCTGGCCATCTGGGCCATGAAGGTGCCCAGCCCGATCAGGATGGCCGCGAAAATCATCAGGTTACGCATGACACCATACTCGGAAAACCGAACACGCAATTTCACCACGCCGCACGTCCCGCCGCGAGCGAGGGCAGCAGCGCGAGCCTGCCATTTTGGCGAAAAGGATGAGCGAAGAGTTAATATGAGTCCGATCAGGCGGCCGAATACCATCGGCCGCCGGCCAGGGCCGAAGTTTGCCGGCCCTCAGGCGATCTTTCAGGCGGGCTTCAGGCCGTCCTGGCGACCGGGCTCGGCATCGCCACCCGCAGCGCGTAATAGACCGCGCCCGCGATCGCGACACCGAAGAACCAGCCATAGACCGCCCACCACGAAGGCAGGATCGAGGTGAAGTTCGGCAACACCGACGAGAACAGGGCGCCGATCGCGGCTGCGATCAGCGCCCTGGCGTTCCAGCCGTTCTGGAAGCGATATTCGCCGTTCTCCTGATACAGCGCCGGCACGTTCACGCGACCTTTGGCGATCAAATAATAGTCGACCATCATGATGCCGAAGATCGGCCCCATGGTCGCGCCGATCAGCCCGACGAACGAGGCGGCGCTGCCCTCCCAGGGCGCGAACGGATACAGCGCCAGCGCGATCAGCGCCGCGATGTAGCCGCCTTTCTTGAAGTCGATATGCCGCGGAAACACGTTCGAGAAATCGAACGCCGGCGAGACGAAATTGGCGACGACGTTGATGCCGAGCGTTGCCACCGCGAAGGTGACCGCGGCGAGCAGCGCCAGGAACCAGCTGTCGAACTTGGCCGAGATCTGGTCGGGATGCAGCAGCACCTCGTGATAGACGTTGAACGCCGCGATCGTGGTGACGCCGGCGACCAGCGAGAACAGGATCAGATTGACCGGCAGGCCCCAGATATTGCCCTTGCGCAGCGCCTTGGCGTCGGGCGCGTAACGCGAGAAGTCGCAGAAATTGAGATACAGCGCGGCGAAATAGGTGATCCAGGTCGCCGCGACGGCGCAGAGCGCCGGGAACGTGCCGGGCTCGCCGGGCACGCCGGCATCCTTGGTCTTCTCCAGCAGCACATCCTGCGGGATCGGCGCGGTCAGCGAGATGCCGCCGGCCGCGATGCAGAGATAGATCGCGAGGACCAGCATCATCAGCCACACCGCCGGCCCCGCCCAGTCCTGGAAGCGGCGCACCGTCTCCATGCCGCGCTGGATAATCAGGAGCTGCAGCGCCCAGATCACGACGAAGCAGACCACTTCAAGTCCGGAATGGCCGAGCACGTGGGTGGATTGGTGGAACGCCTTGAAGCTGTCGATGCGCGTGAGCAGCGCGACGATCGCGCCCGAGGCCGCCGCGGTCTGCGCGCCGTACCAGAAGCAGGCGACGATGGCGCGCACCAGCGCCGGAATGTTGGCGCCCCAGATCCCGAACGAGGCCCGCGCCAGCACCGGATAGGGCACGCCGGTTTTTACGCCGGCGTTGCCGATCAGGCTCATCAGCACGAAGATCACCAGCGAGCCGGCGCCGATCGCGAGGATGAAGTTGACGAAGCTGCCGCAGAGCAGGAACAGGCTGGCGGCGAGATAATAGCCCCACAGGCTATGCACATCAGAGGTCCAGACGTTGAAGATGCTGAAGGCACCCCAGTTGCGCTCCCTGGCCGGCGCCAGATCCTCGTTGTACAGCGAGGGCGATGCGTTCTTGATCTCCACAGCGGTCTCCCCAAGGTGCGAGCCCGTGATCCCATCCCAGCCCGCAAATCTAACCACCGTTTGCCGGCGCTCGCCAGCGCAAGAACTCATCCAGCTCGTCATGCCCGGCCTTGTGCCGGGCATCCACGTCTATGCATTCCTCGAGCAAGGGAAGACGTGGATGGCCGGGACAAGCCCGGCCATGACGGGAAGCGAATCATCAAATGTTTCCCGAGAGCCGACTGTGTTCGAAATCTCAAGTGCCGCGCGGTTTCACGCGCCTTGTCGGCATCGCGCTGGCGGGATCTTCCGGCCAGGGATGGCGCGGATAGCGGCCGCGCAGATCGGAACGGACGGCGGCGTAACTGCCGCGCCAAAAACCCGGCAGATCGCGCGTCACCTGCACCGGGCGCTGCGCCGGCGACAGCAGTTCCAGCACCAGCGGCACGGCGCCCTTGGCGATCGAGGGATGGGTGTTGAGCCCGAACAGCTCCTGCAGCCGAACCGCGATGGTCGGGCCCTGCTCGGCCTCGTAATCGATCGCAAGCTGCGTTCCGGTCGGCGCCTCGAAATGCGTCGGCGCCTCGCGATCGAGCCGCGCGCGCAAGTCCCACGGCAGCAACGCCATCAGCGCGTCCGACAGGTCACCGGCGGACAGATCCTTCAGCGCGGTCTTGTCGTAGAGCGCGGGCACCAGCCAATCGTCGGCTCGCGCGGCGAGTGCCGTGTCCGACAGATCGGGCCAGCTTTCGTCTTCGGCCTTGCGCAGGAACATGACGCGGTCGCGCCACTGCTTCGAATGCTTCGACCACGGCAGCCGGTCGAACCCGGCCGCGATCAGGCCGTCGGCGAAGATGCGCGCGGTATCGGCCGATGGCGACAATGACATCGGCGCCTCCGATAGCGTGATCGCATGCAACGAACGCCGGCGGCGCGCGCGCAACGCCATTGCACCGCGGTCGAACGTCACCTCTTCCACGTTTTCGATCTGGTCGGCGAAGCGCTGCTCGATCTCCTCCTGGGTGATCGGCGCCGCCAGCAGGATGCGGCCGCTCGCCGCCGTACCGGTCAGCTCGGCAACCGCGATATAGGGCAGCCGCGCCAGCGCCGCGGTCTGCTCGACGGCAGCGCCGCGGCCATTGGCCAGCACGAAGCTGCCATTGCCGCGGTTCTTCGCGACCCGATCCGGGAACGCGAAGGCCAGCATGACGCCGGTGGAGAGACCGCTCTGCTCGCCGGCCGCCGTCTCCACCTGCGAAGCCCAGCGCGCGGCCATGCTGCGCGCGCTCGATGCCCGCTGCGAGCGGTCGCGGCGGAACTGGTCGAGCCTGACGTCGAGATCGACACTGTCGCCGCCGAGCCCGCGCTCGGTCAGCACCGCGGCGATCTCGGCCGCCTCCTCGCCCGCGCCAAAGCGGGCGGAATCCACGATCATGCGCGCCAGCCGTGGCGGCAGCGCCAGCGCGCGCAGGCTCTTGCCCTCCTCGGTGATGCGGCCGTCACCGTCGAGCGCGCCAAGTTCTGACAGCAGTGATTTGGCTTCCTTCAGCGCCGGCCCCGGCGGCGGATCGAGAAAGGCAAGGCTTGCGGGATCGCTGACGCCCCACTGCGCGAGGTCGAGCACCAGCGAGGACAGATCGGCGGAGAGAATCTCGGGCGCGGTGTAGGCCGGAAGCGACGCGGTCTGCGGCTCGTCCCAGAGACGGTAGCAGACGCCAGGCTCGATACGGCCGGCGCGGCCTCGCCGCTGATCGACCGCAGCGCGCGAGGCCCGCACGGTCTCGAGCCGCGTCAATGCAATGTCAGGCTCGTAGCGCGGCACCCGCGCCAAGCCGGAATCGACCACGATGCGCACGCCCTCGATGGTCAACGAGGTCTCGGCAATCGAGGTCGCCAGCACCACCTTGCGGATGCCCTTCGGCGCCGGCGCGATGGCACGATCCTGCACGGTCGAATCGAGCGCGCCGAACAGCGGCACGATCTCGATCGAGGCATCGTGCACGCGCTCGGCGAGGAAGGTCTGGGTGCGGCGGATCTCGGCCGCGCCCGGCAGGAAGGCAAGCACCGAGCCGGTATCGGCGCGCAGCGCGGCCGCGATCGTCTCGGCCATCTGCCGCTCCACCGGCGCATCGACCTTGCGGCCGACGTAACGGGTCTCGACCGGAAAGGCGCGCCCCTCGCTCTCGACGACGGGCGCCTCGCCGAGCAGTTTTGCGACACGCGCGCCGTCGAGCGTTGCCGACATCACGAGGATGCGCAGATCCTCGCGCAGGCCGGTTTGCGCGTCGCGCGCCAGCGCCAGCCCGAGATCGGCATCGAGCGAGCGCTCGTGGAATTCGTCGAACAGCACGGCGGCGACGCCGCTGAGCTCGGGATCGTCGAGGATCTGGCGCGAGAAAATGCCCTCGGTGACGACCTCGATCCGCGTCGCGCGCGACACTTTTGAACCGAAGCGCACCCGATAGCCGACGGTCTCCCCGGGACGCTCGCCGAGCGTCTTCGCCATCCGCTCGGCGCTGGCGCGCGCGGCGATGCGGCGCGGCTCCAGCACGATGATTTTCTTGCCCTTGGCCCAGGGCGCATCGAGCAACGCCAGCGGCACGCGCGTGGTCTTGCCGGCACCCGGCGGCGCGACCAGCACGGCGGCGTTGTGGCCGTCGAGCGTGCGGTCGAGCTCATCAAGCACGGCGTCGATCGGCAGCGGGCTATCGAAATGGTGCGGCAACGAGTCTCATCGCAGCAGCGGCGCTCGGCCGGCCTGCGTCCTGTGGTTAACGAACCCCGGCTTCGCTTGGGATTTCCGGGCCTCTTAGACCATTCGCAGGGTCCAGGGAAACCTGGGAAAGGCCCGGGTTCGGCGGCACATCATTTGTATAGATAAAGGAGAAAGCAACCGATCGGGCCGATGATGGGGTCCGCTCATGCCGGAACAGGACAAGGATGACCACAAACGGCACACAAGCTGCGACAGATCGTTCCGCCGGGAACATGGGCGCGCGCGTCGATTGGGTCGACTACGCCAAGGGCATCTGCATCATCATGGTCGTGATGATGCATTCGGTGCTGGGGGTGGAGAAGGCCGCCGAGCAGACCGGCTTCATGCATTACGTCGTGATGTTCGCAAAACCGTTCCGGATGCCGGACTTCTTCCTGATCTCGGGACTGTTCCTGTCGGTCGTGATCGATCGCGATTGGCGCGCCTATCTCGACCGCAAGGTGATGCACTTCGCCTATTTCTACGTGCTCTGGGTGACGATCCAGTTCGGCTTCAAGGCACCCTCGCTGGCTGCTCAGGGAGGCTGGGCCCAGGTCGGGCTGCAATATCTCGAATCCTTCATCGAGCCGTTCGGCACGTTGTGGTTCATCTATCTGCTGCCGATCTTCTTTGTCGTCACCAAGCTCACGCGCAATGTGCACCCGCTCGCGATCTGGCTCGTCGCGGCAGTGCTGGAGACCGCGCATCTCGCGACCGGCTGGACCGTGATCGACGAGTTCTGCTCCCGCTTTGTCTACTTCTACACCGGCTATGTCCTCGCCGATTACGTGTTCGCCCTGTCGGACCGCGCACGGGCGCAGCCTGCGCTTGCCTTGCTCGGGCTTGGGCTCTGGGCCCTGATCAATGGCGGCCTTGTTGCGCTCGGGGTAAGTGAATGGCCGATCGTCTCGCTGGCACTCGGCTTTGCCGGCGCCTGCGCCATCATCGTGACCGGCACGCTGCTGGCGCGGGCGCACCCGCTCGGCTTCCTGCGCTTCTGCGGCGAGCACTCGATCGTGATCTATCTCGCCTTCTTCCTGCCGATGGCCGCGACACGCACCCTCTTGCTGCGATACGACGTCATCCCCGACATCGGCCTGGTCTCGCTGATCGTGACCGCGGCCGGCGTCGCCGGTTCGCTCCTGATCTGGCGGCTGGCGCTGGCGGTGCGGGCCAATTTCCTTTTCGAACGGCCCGACGTGTTCTGGATCGCCCCGAAAAAGGCGGCGACCGCTTTGCAGGCGGCCGAATAGTGCCAAAAGTCATGGCCCGGATTCGTTCCAACAGGGGCGATTCCGGCGGCTCGAATTTTCCACCCGTTGAAATTACTGGCTTTTTGGTCCCGAATGTTTCGTCGTCCGGCCGGCGACGAAACAATTCTCCCGATCACGAAACCATTTTCCGCTTTTCGCGCAGACATCCGGAAACGGGCGGTAACTAACAATTCTCCCAACGAACCGCCGCCCAACGGCGAACTGGGAGCCTGTCATGCCGAACGTCATCGCCATCAACACTGCAGCCACGAAGCATATCGATGCTGCCCGCGCGACCTCGGATGAAACGCTGCTCGCGCGTATCGCCAAGAATAACCGCACCTCGATGCACACGCTCTATGCCCGTCACAATGTCCGGGTCTACCGCTTCGTGCTCCGCATGGTGCGCGACACCACCATGGCCGAGGATCTGGTGAGCCAGGTGTTCCTGGACGTCTGGCGCACCGCGGCCCAGTTCGAGGGCCGCTCGCAGGTCTCGACCTGGCTGCTCTCGATCGCCCGCTTCAAGGCGCTGACCGCGCTGCGCCAGCGCAAGCATGAGGACATCGACCAGGACGACGTGCTGGAGATCGCCGACGGGGCCGACACACCGGAAACCTCGCTCGATCGCGCCACAACCAGCGAGATCCTGCGCGCCTGCGTAGCCAAGCTGTCGCCGGCCCACCGCGAGATCATCAATCTGGTCTACTACCATGAGAAGTCGGTCGAGGAGGCCGGGCAGATCATCGGTATCCCGCAGAGCACGGTGAAGACCCGCATGTTCTATGCCCGCAAACAGCTCGCCGACCTCCTCCGGGGTGCCGGCGTGGACAGCGTCGCGGCATAAAATAAAGCAAATTCAGTTACTTAATAGGAGAGAGCGATCCGGGCGATTGTCCACGAAGCCAAAAAAGTCAGGCGACGAAACAATTGAAACAATCGACGACATCAGCCGGAAAAACACGATCTCTATACCTATATCCAACGACGCAACGCCAACCCCATTCACTGAACCAGTTTCGATACCTCCCTAGTTCTAACCTCCCAAGTAAACCTCCAACGACCCGGCCGGGATGCCCCCCAGCCGGGTCGCTCTGTTTTTGGCGCGCGGTCGTGAAGCCGAACACAGCTCGTCTCACACGGACGTGACGACGCCTGCGATTGCTCGGCCGTAACGGCCACGCCGTCCTGGCGAAGAACATCAGGCGTACCCGGCACGGCCTTCTGGCGCGCCGGGACTTCTGATGGACGGACGACGATGCTCAGCCTTGCCCTTGCCCTGCTTGCCGGTGTCGCCACCGTCGCCGCCCCTTGCACCCTGCCGATGCTGCCGATCCTGCTCGGGGTATCGATAGGCCAGACCGGCAAGGCGCGGCCCGCGATGATCGCGCTCGGCTTCGTGATGTCGTTCTCTGCCGTGGCGTTGCTGCTGAGCGCGATCACGCGCGCCTTCGACTTCGATCCGAACGTGCTGCGAACGGGTGCGGCTGTCCTGCTCGCGGGCTTCGGCCTCCTGATGATCTGGCCGGCGCCGTTCGAGTGGCTGGCGATCCGGCTCACCGGCGCCGCGGGCGGCGTCGGCCAGGCTGCGCCGTCGCAGAGCCTGTTCGGCGGCTTCGTGCTCGGCAGCACGCTCGGACTGGTGTGGACGCCCTGCGCCGGTCCCGTGCTCGGCTCGATCCTGACCATCGTCGCGACCTCGAAGGATACGGCGTGGGCGAGCCTGCAGCTCGTCACCTACGCGATCGGCGCCGCGATCCCGATGCTTGCGATTGCCTATGGCGGGCAGGCCGTCACCACCCGCATGCGCAGCATGGCGCGGATCGCGCCCCGCCTGCAGCAAGGCTTCGGCGTCGTGATCATTGCCTTCGCCGCGCTGTCCTACCTGCAATACGACACGCTGATCGTGGCGTGGCTGACCCAGTTCTACCCCAACGGCCAGATCGGCCTGTGAGCTCATAAGGAGAGATCGATGTCCCTGCGCTTGATTGCTGTATCCGCTGTGGTCGCGGGCCTTGGCCTCGGCGGCGCCGTCATCCCCGGCCTCTGCACCGAGTCCAACGCGCCGGCCGAGCCCGTTCCAATGGCCACCGCCATGACGACCGAACAGACCCAGACCGCGCCCGAATTCGCCGGCATCAGCAACTGGTTCAATTCGCAGCCGCTGAGGCTTGCCGACCTGCGCGGCAAGGTCGTGCTGGTGGATTTCTGGACCTATGGCTGCGTCAACTGCGTCAACACGCTGCCGCATGTCACCAAACTTTATTCAAAGTACCGGGATCGCGGCCTCGTCGTGATCGGGGTCCACACGCCGGAATTCCCGTTCGAGCATTCGGCCTCCAACGTGCAGGCGGCGCTGAAGCGGCACGGCATCCTCTATCCCGTGGCGCAGGACAACAATTCGCAGACCTGGAACGCCTACGGCAACCAGTATTGGCCGGCGCAATACATCATCGACCGGAACGGCAAGATCGTGTTCCAGCATGCCGGCGAAGGGCAGTACGACGAGATCGACCGCACCGTCGCCCGGCTGCTCAACGCCAATAGCTGATTGGACATTCCGCCCTGTGTCGTCGTCACGTCTGGCGTGGTAAGGTCCACGCCAGGTCGACGGCAAGTGGTGGATCATGTTCGAAGGCTGGGATGCGGTCGTACTCGCCCGCGCGCAATTCGCTTTCACGATGTCGTTCCACATCGTGTTTCCCGCGTTCTCGATCGGGCTTGCGAGCTACCTCGCGGTGCTCGAAGCGCTGTGGCTTGCCACCAAGCGCGAGGTCTACATCAACCTGTTCAATTACTGGCTGAAGATCTTTGCGGTTGCGTTCGGCATGGGCGTGGTCTCGGGCATCGTGATGTCCTACCAGTTCGGCACCAACTGGTCGTCCTTTGCCGACAAGACCGGGCCGGTGATCGGCCCGATGATGGCCTATGAGGTCTTGACCGCATTCTTCCTCGAGGCCGGCTTTCTCGGCGTGATGCTGTTCGGGCTCGAACGGGTCGGGCCCAGGCTGCACTTTGTGGCGACCCTGATGGTCGCGATCGGCACGCTGATCTCGGCGTTCTGGATTTTGTCGGCCAACTCCTGGATGCAGACACCGGCAGGTCATGCCGTCAATGCCGACGGGCAGTTCGTCGCCGCCGACTGGCTCAAGGTGATCTTCAATCCGTCGTTCCCCTATCGCCTCGTGCACATGGTGCTAGCGGCGTACCTCACTACCTCGCTCGTGGTCGGCGCAGTCGGCGCCTGGCACCTGTTGCGCGACCAGCATCTGGCGGGCCCGCGCGTGATGTTCTCGATGGCGATGTGGATGGCGACGCTGGTGGCGCCGATCCAGATTCTCGCCGGCGACCAGCACGGCCTCAACACGCTGGAGCATCAGCCCGCCAAGGTGATGGCGATGGAAGGCCATTACCAGAGCCACAAGGACGGCGCGCCGCTGATCCTGTTCGGCTGGCCGGACCAGGCCGACGCGAAGGTGAAATACGCGATTGAGGTGCCGAAGCTGTCGTCGCTGATCCTGAAGCATTCGCTCGACGCCCCGCTCGCCGGCCTCGACACCGTGCCGCGCGAAAACTGGCCGCCGGTACCGATCACCTTCTGGTCGTTCCGCATCATGGTCGGGCTCGGCTTCCTGATCATGGGGCTCGGCCTGTTCAGCCTGCTGATGCGCTGGCGTGGAATGATGTACCAGTCGCCGCTGCTGCACCGCTTCGCGGTCCTGATGGGCCCGGCCGGCTTCATCGCGGTGCTCGCCGGCTGGATCACCACCGAGACCGGGCGGCAACCGTTCACGGTCTATGGGCTGTTGCGCACGACCGATTCCGCGTCGCCGCTGGCGGCGCCGGCGGTGGGCTCGTCACTGATCGCCTTCATCATCGTCTATTTCGCCGTGTTCACCGCCGGTGTGATCTACATCCTGCGGCTGATGGCGCAGCCGCCGCATCCCGGCGAGCAGGGCCCGACAAAAGACCTTCCCGCCCGCGCGGCCGGCATCACGCCGGCGGCTGGCGCCCCCGTCGCGGAGGGCGCACGATGAGCTTCGCCATCGATCTCACCACGATATGGGCCTTCATCATCGCCTTTGCCGTGTTCGTCTATGTCGTGATGGACGGCTTCGATCTCGGCCTCGGCATCCTGTTTCCGCTGTTTCCGCAAAAAGCCGATCGCGACGTCATCATGAACACGGTGGCGCCGGTGTGGGACGGCAACGAGACCTGGCTGGTGCTCGGCGGCGGCGGCATGATGGCGGCGTTTCCGCTGGCCTACGCGGTGCTGATGCCGGCGCTTTACACCCCGATGATCGCGATGCTGCTCGGCCTGGTGTTCCGCGGCGTCGCCTTCGAATTCCGCTGGCGGACCCAGAAAGCACGCAACAAATGGGATCTCGCCTTCACCGGCGGCTCGCTGCTGGCGACTCTGGCGCAGGGCATCGCGCTCGGCGCCATCCTGCAGGGCATCCATGTCGACGGACGCCACTATGCCGGCGGCTGGTGGGATTGGCTGACGCCGTTCAGCGTCCTGACCGGCATTGCGCTGGTGATCGGCTATGCGCTGCTGGGGGCGACCTGGCTGGTGATGAAGACCGAGGGCGAGCTGCGCGACCGCGCCTATCATCTGAGCTGGATGTTGTTGGTCGCGATGCTGTGCGCGATCGGCGCCGTCAGCATCGCCACGCCGTTCCTCAGCGTGCAGTACACCCAGCGCTGGTTCGCCTGGCCCAACATCATCCTCACCGCACCGGTGCCGATCGCGGTCGCCGCCGTCACCGCGTTGCTGCTGCGCGCACTCAGCGACAAGAACGACCACCAGCCGTTCTTCCTGGTGCTGGCGCTGTTCGGGCTGTCCTATGCCGGGCTCGGCATCAGCATGTATCCGTACATCGTGCCGCAGAGCATCACGATCTGGCAGGCGGCGGCGCCCGCCAACAGCCAGATCTTCATGCTGGTCGGGGTCTCGATCCTGGTGCCGCTGATCCTCGGCTACACCGCCTGGGCCTATTGGGTGTTCCGCGGCAAGGTGCGCCCCGGCCACGGATACCACTGATGCCACCGGCCCCGAATCAGCGGCCGCTCGGCCAGCGCCTGCTGTGGTTCGCGGCGCTCTGGCTCGGCGGCGTCGGCACCGTGACCCTGGTCTCGTTCGCCTTGCGACTCTGGATCGCGCCGAAATAAGGCTGCCAGCTTGGCGTGCTGCAGCCCTCAATGACAAAAAACAGAAGCATTACAGGGGTATACCTGTAGCGCCGCCCTAAACTTGCCATCAAGCTGCCGCTGAGATTTGATGCTCAAGTTAAAAGTGGCACATGATCTGATCGCCAAACCGCTCACACTTTGGCGGATCATGTGCATTTGGGTGGAGCAGGCAATTGGCATGCGCCAACAAGGAGAGCTTTGCATGACGAAACTTCGTCACCTGGTCTGGATGTTGATCGCCACGGGCGCGCTCGTGCTGTCGACGTCGCAAGGCTTCGCCCAGAGCCGCCCGGATGCCGACGAGCCGGGCCTGATCGCCGACGACGGCTACGAGCTCGATCCGGAATGGCAGAAGCAGGTCGTGTACTACCGGACCAACGAGGCGCCGGGCACCATCATTGTCTCCACCGCCGAACGCCATCTCTACCTCGTGCAGGGCAACGGCCGCGCACTCCGCTACGGCATCGGCGTCGGCCGCGACGGCTTTCAGTGGCAGGGGCTGGTGACCATCACCCGCAAGGCCGAGTGGCCGGATTGGACCCCGCCGCCGGAAATGATCGCGCGCCAGCCCTATCTGCCGCGCTTCATGGCGGGCGGCCCGGGCAATCCGCTCGGCGCGCGCGCGATGTATCTCGGCACCACGGTCTACCGCATCCACGGCACCAACCGGCCCGATACCATCGGCACCGCGATCTCGTCCGGCTGCTTCCGCCTGGTCAACAATGATGTCGCCGACCTCTACAGCCGCGTTCCTGTCGGCACCAAGGTGATCATCCGGCAGAAGCCCGAACTGTAGTCTCCACCCCGCCTTCGATACCCGTCCTGTTTTTCCCCCGATCATTCGCGAGAGAGAACCCATGCGTACATTTCGAGGCGGCCTGACGATCGGGCTCGCAATCGCCGTGCTGGTGGCGGCAGCCGCCATCACCTATGAGCGTTACGACACCCGCACGCTGAAGCGCACCGTCCGTCGCGGCGACGTGCTGTGCGGCGTCAACAAGGGCCTGCCGGGCTTCTCGAACCCGGACGACAAGGGCAACTGGACCGGCTTCGACGTCGACTTCTGCCGCGCGGTGGCCTCGGCGATCTTCGACGATCCGTCGAAGGCGAAGTTCGTTCCGCTCGACGCCAGCGAGCGCTTCAAGGAGCTGCAGAACCGCAAGGTCGACATCCTCTCGCGCAACTCCACCTGGAGCATGTCCCGCGAGACAAACTACGATCTCTATTTCCCGGCGGTCGCCTACTATGACGGCCAGGGCTTCATGCTGCCGCGCTCGCGTAACATCGATTCCGCGCTCGACCTGAACGGCAGCAAGGTCTGCGTACAGTCCAACACCACGACGCAGCTCAACCTCGCCGATTATTTCCGTGCCAACAACATGAAGTACACGGAGATGAAGTTCGACAAGCTGGACGACGTCGTGAAGGCGTATGACTCCGGTCAGTGCGACACACTGACGTCTGACGCCTCGCAGCTCTACGCGCTGCGGCTCAACCTCTCCAAGCCGAACGACCACATGATCCTGGCCGACATCATCTCCAAGGAGCCGCTGGCGCCGGTGGTCCGGCTGCGCGACGACGACTGGATGATGATCGTGAAGTGGACGCTCTACGCCATGATCAACGCCGAGGAACTCGGCATCACCTCGAAGAACATCGACGAGGCGCTGAAGTCGAAGAAGCCGGAAGTGATGCGGCTGGTCGGCACCGAGGGCTCCTATGGCGAGGATCTCGGCCTGACCAAGGACTGGGCCGTGCGCATCATCAAGCATGTCGGCAATTACGGGGAGGTCTACGACCGCAACGTCGGCGCCGATTCCAAGCTGAAGATTCCGCGCGGCATGAACCAGCTCTGGAACGCCGGCGGCGTCCAGTACGCGCCGCCGATCCGGTAACGACACGTAGCTAGGCCACAGCCGCCACCGCATCCTCAGCTGTCATCACCCGCGAAAGCGGGTGATCCAGTACGCCGCGGCTTCTCGATTCAACACTGACGTCTCTGGAATACTGGATCGCCCGGTCGAGGCCGGGCGATGACAGCGTGTTGTGCGGCGACGGCGACGCGGCCGCTCAGTAGCCCTTGCCGCTCGCCAATTGATCGGAGTGGAAGTTGCTGTCGCCGAACAGCTCCTGGCAGACGCGGGCGCGCTTCATGAAGAAGCCGATGTCGAACTGGTCGGTCATGCCCATGCCGCCGTGCATCTGCACGCCTTCCTGCACGGCCAACGTCGCGGTGGTGCCGGCGCGCGCTTTGGCCACCGCGACCGCGGTGGCGGCTTTCTCGACATCCGTATCGAGCGCCTGCAGCGCCTTCAGAACGGCGGCGCGGGTGATCTCGATATCGATGTAGAGCTCTGCTGCACGGTGCTGCAGCGCCTGGAATTCGCCGATCGCCTTGCCGAACTGCTTGCGCTCCTTGAGGTACGTCACGGTGCGGCCGAACACCTCTTCGGAGAGGCCGACCATTTCGGACGCGACCGCGCCGCGGCCGATATTGAGCACGCCCTCGAGCAGCCCAAAGCCCTGATCGACCTCGCCGAGCACGCTGTCGGCGTTGACCTCGACATTGTCGAACACGATGCGCGCCGCGTTGTGCGAATCGACCATCGCGGTGCGCTCGACCGCAAGCCCCTTCGCCTTCGGATCGACCAGGAACAGCGTCAGCCCGCTCTTGTCGCCGGCGCCACCGGCCGTGCGCGCCGCGACGATCAGGAGATCAGCGGTGTGGCCGTCGACCACGAAGGCCTTGTCGCCCGACAGCTTGAAGCCGTTGCCCGACCGCGCGGCCTGCAATTTGGTCTGCAGCGGGCGATGCTTCGCACCCTCATCGATCGCGAGCGCCGCCAGCAGCGAGCCGTCGGCGATTTTCGGTAGATGCTGCGCCTTCTGCGCCTCGCTGCCGCCGCGCGACAGCGCCGATGCGGCCAGCACCGAAGTCGCGAGGAACGGCGATGGCATCAAGGTGCGACCGATCTCCTCCATGACGATGCCGGCCTCGACGCAGCCAAGCCCGCTGCCGCCGAACTTGTCCGGCACCAGGAGGCCTGAGAAGCCCATCTCGGCAAAGGTCTTCCAGAGCTCGCGCGAGAAGCCGGTGGTATCCTTGCTGTCGCGCAAGCCGCGCAGATGCGCCACCGGCGCCTTGTCGCTGATGAGACCGCGCGCACTGTCGCGCAGCATGGATTGTTCTTCGGTGAGGACGAGGGCCATGGATGGATTCCGATAAATCTACTGTTTGTCGTTCAGCTGAACTTTAAAGTTTCGTCATGCCCGGCCTTGTGTCGGGCATCCACGTCTTGAGCCTGCCGCCGCAAAGACCTGGATAACCGGGTCAAGCCTGGCCATGACGGCGGATAGAATTCACGCCCCCGGCAGATCGAGGATGCGCTTGGCGACGATGCCGAGCATCACCTCCGAAGTGCCGCCCTCGATCGAGTTGGCCTTGGTGCGCAGCCAGGCGCGCGGGCGGGCGCCGCCCCTGGAGCGGTCGCTCTCCCATTCCAGCGCGTCGATGCCGCCCGCCGACATCAGGATCTCGTAGCGCCGCTTGTTGAGCTCGGTGCCGTAATATTTCATCGCCGAGGAGAACGCCGGATGCGATTGCCCGGCCTTGGCGAGGTCAACCGCACGCTCGGCGGCCGCGGCGAGCGCGGCCTCGTCGACCTCGAAACTCGCGATCTGGCTGCGCAGCTGCACGTCGTCGAGCTTTCCTTGCGCGTCCGCACCAACCGAGTCGGCTGCGATCTGGCCGAGCGGTCGGCCGACGCCGCGCTCGCCCATGCCCGAGATCATCGCGCGCTCATGCTGCAGCAGATATTTCGCGACATCCCAGCCGCGATTGACTGATCCCACGACATGCGACTTCGGCACCCGGACATTGTCGAAGAAGGTTTCGCAGAACGGCGAGTAGCCCGAGATCAGCAGGATCGGCTTGGTCGACACGCCCTTCGAGGTCATGTCGAACAGGATGAAGCTGATGCCGTCATGCTTCTTGGCCGCCGGATCGGTGCGCACCAGGCAGAAGATCCAGTCGGCATAGTTGGCGTACGACGTCCAGATCTTCTGGCCGTTGATGATGTAGTCGTCGCCGTCGCCCACCGCACGGGTCTGCAACGAGGCGAGGTCGGAGCCGGCGTTCGGCTCGGAATAGCCCTGGCACCAGCGGATCAGGCCCGCAGTGACCTTTGGCAGATGCTCCTTCTTCTGCTCCTCGGTGCCGTATTTCAGCAGTGCCGGTCCGAGCATCGAGATGCCGAACGAGGTCAGCGGCTGGCGCGCGCCGATCGCCGCCATCTCCTGGCGCACGATCTTGGCCTCCTCGCCATCGAGGCCGCCGCCGCCATATTCCTTCGGCCAATGCGGCACGGTCCAGCCCTTGTCGCGCATCCGCTCGAACCAGACGCGCTGCGCGTCGGACGAGAATTTCGCGTTGCGGCCGCCCCAGAAGGTGTCGCCATCCGAGGTCATCGGTTTGCGCATCTCGGGCGGGCAGTTCTGCTCCAGCCAGGCGCGGGTCTCAGCGCGGAATGTCTCGAGGTCAGCCATGGTGCGTTTCCAGTCAAGATCGACGAATTGGAATCGACCTTAGCCCTGCGCGGCCGCCCAGTTCAATATGCCTCGCAGCCGCGCCATGCTCTGGCGTCGCTACTCACCTCGCGCGATCGGGTGTATCGCCGGGACGGGGTAACGATTGAAAAACAAGAGGAAACGGACATGCGGCTGAAGCTGCTTTCGCCTAGCGAAATGAACCCCGCCCAGAAAGAAACCTACGACGAGTCGATCGCCGGCAAGCGCGGCGCGCCGCCGGCACCGATGATGGCCTGGCTGAACAGCCCGGAGATGGCGCGGCATGCCACGCGGCTCGGCGAGGTGCTGCGCTTCGACACGGTCTTCCCGCCGAAGCTGTCGGAGATTGCGATCCTCGTCACCGCGCGGCACTGGACCGCGCATTACGAATGGTATGCCCACAAGCGCCTCGCGCTGAAGGGCGGCCTCGATCCGAAGATCATCGAGGACATTCGCGTGCGCCGGACGCCGACCTTCGACGATCCCAAGGCAAAAATGATCTACGACGTCGCCAAGGCGCTGCACGAAGGTCATGGCCTGCCGAAGGGGCTGTATGACGAGGCGGTCGAGGTGCTGAGCCTGCGCGGCCTGGTCGAGGTGATCGGCCTCTGCGGCTACTACACCATGGTGTCGATGACGCTGAACACGTTCGAGTTCCAGCTGCCCGGCGGCGAGTTGTCGGAGCTCTGCTAGGCTTCGCCGGCCGTGGCGCCTTTCGGAAACGCTGCGTTTCGAGATGGATTGCTCCGGCCCCGGCAAATCCGGACTATATCAGGTGGCGAAACCTTGCCCCTGACGGCAAGGCATTGATGCCGACGGAGCCAGGTCATGCCCGAAAATCCCCCCATCATCGCGGGCACGCGGATCGGGCATGTCCACCTCAAGGTCGCCGATCTCGAGCGGGCGCTCGGCTTCTACTGCGGCGTGCTCGGTTTCGAGTTGCAGCAGCGCATGGGCGCGGACGCGGCCTTCATCTCGGCCGGCGGCTATCACCACCACATCGGCCTCAACACCTGGGAGAGCAAGGGCGGCCATCCACCGCCGCCCGGCACCACCGGCCTGTTCCACACCGCCATTCTCTACCCCACCCGCCCGGCGTTGGCCGACGCGCTGCATCGGGTGTTGTCAGCCGGCATCCAGTTCGACGGCGCCAGCGACCACGGCGTCAGCCAGGCGCTTTACCTGCGCGATCCCGACCAGAACGGCGTCGAGCTCTATTGGGACCGCCCCGAGGCCGAGTGGCCGCGCAGCGCGGACGGCAAGCTCGCGATGTTCACCCGACGGCTCGACCTGGAAGACCTGCTGAAGCAGCGCGCGGCGTAATTCCGTAGCCTGGATGGAGCCAACGGGTCGCGCGAACGCGCACCCGATGACAGGCTCCGCGCAATCCGGGAAACCTGCGTGCGCTGAGACGGTCCCCGGATTAGCTTCGTTCCATCCAGGTTACGTTTTTCCGCGCATCACGATCGTCACCGCGGCGATCAGTTCGAGGCAGATACAGCCATAGAACGGCAGCGTGTAGCTGCCGGAGAGATCGTGCAGCAGCCCGATCACGCCGGGACCGAACGCGTAGGTGATCTGGTTGATCGCGGTGATCAGGCTGACCAGCACACCGAATGCGCGCGGGTCGAACTCGCGCTGTACGATCAGCGCCGGCAGCGTGATCAGGTTGCCGACGGAGAAGCCGAACAATGCGCAGGCGGCGATCTGCGCGAGGTCATTGTGCACATTAATGATGATGCCGAGCGCGAGCGCCTGGCTGACAAAGGACAGCGCCGACGCCAGCCGCTGGTTGAGCCGGTCGATCACAAACGAAAAGGAGACGCGACCGGCCACGGCCATCGCGGTCAGCAGCGCCATCGCCACCGTCGCGCGCTCGCGGCCGATCACCTGGTCGAGATAGGCGATCAGATGCACGATGAAGCCGACCTGGGCGAACAGCACCAGCGCGAAGGCAATCGAGACCGAGAGGAAACGGATGTCGCGCAGCGCCCGGGCGCGCACCTGCGTCGCCGACGGCGCATCGGCCGCCGCCGCCGTCACTGCATGCAGATGCACCGGTGGCTGCCCGACGAAGATCAGGATCACCGGCACCATCACCACGATCAGGAGCACCGCGGCCGCGATCATCGCGCCGGAGAAGCCGAAAGTGCCGATCCCAGCTACCAGCAGCGGCACGCCGACGATGCCGCCGAAGCTCGCGCCGTTCAGTGCCAGGCTGATCGCCATGCCGCGCTTCTTGTCGAACCACAGGCCGAGCGTGTTGGTGATGATGCCGAGGCTGGTGCCGGCCCAGCCGAACGCCAGCAGCGCATCGGCGAGATAGAGCTGCCAGGGCTCGCGCACCTCGCCGATCGCAACCGCCGCGATCGCCATCGCGAGGGTGCCGGCGATCAGGCAGCTGCGCGCGCCGAACGCCTTGATCGCCTCGCTGACGAAGGCGACCAGTGCGGCGCCGAACAGGTAGAAGAATGTCGTGCCCGACGAGATCAGCGACGCCGGCCAACCGTGCAGCCGCTGCAGCTCGGCGACATAGACGCTCTGTCCGTAAAAGCCCAGTCCCCAGCCGAAGGTCGCAAGCAGGAAGCAGACGACGACGATGCGCCAGCCCTCATAACCAAGCGAGGATTCGTCTGATAGCGTGGATGATGATGCGTCCATTTCTTGCTCTTGCTTCTCACATCGTCATGGCCGGACTGATCCGTTCTCACGATGTGAGCAGCCTGGCAAGCCGATCATTTCGAAGCTGATCGAAGTGTCAGCAGTTGGCAGCAGTTGGCAGCAGGAGATTAGATGCCGAGGTCCGGAATTTCGTCCAGCGCGTGCAATTTCGCCCGCCGCCTGGCGAATGACACCAGCGACAGCACGACGAGCCCGAGCAGCACTGGCGGAAACACCACCATGTTGACGGCGTTCCAGCCGTAATGCGCCAGCAATTGGCCCGACGAGAACGAGCCGATCGCCATCATGCCGAACACGAGGAAATCGTTGAATGCCTGCACCTTGTTGCGTTCCTGTGGCCGGTGCGTTTCCAGCACTAGCGCGGAAGCGCCAACGAACGCGAAGTTCCAGCCTATCCCGAGCACAAACAGCGTCGCCCAGAAGTGCGGCGCGGTGATGCCGGACAGCCCGATCATCGCGGCGACCGCCTCCAGCGCCAGCCCGAGCGCGACAATGACAGGCGCGCCGAAGCGGGCGATCAGCGAGCCGGTGAAGAAGCTCGGGCCATACATCGCCACGATGTGCCACTGGATGCCGAAATTGGAATCGCTGACCGACAGCCCGCACATCTTCATGGCGAGCGGCGCCGAGGTCATCACCAAATTCATCATCGGATAGGCGATCACGCCGCACAGTGCCGCCGCAATGAAGCGCGGCTGCCTGGCGATCTCGAGCAAGGGGCGGCCACCATGCAGATCTGCCGCTGCGGGCTTCGGCGCATCGACACCCGACAGCACCGCCATCGCCACCAGCGCGACCAGCGCCTGCATCACGAAGGAGAACGCGAACAGGTAGGGCGGCCAGATGTCCATGGTCCATTGCACGAGCTGCGGCCCGAGCACGCCGGCAAACACGCCGCCGGCCATCACCCAGGACACCGCCTTGGGCCGGAACGCGACACTCGCGCCATCGGCCGCGGCAAAGCGATAGGACTGCGCGACGGCGCCATAGAGCCCGCCGAGAAAGGTCGCGCCGCAGAACAGCCAGAACGAAGAATGCAGGATCGCCCAGGCGCCGAGCGCGCCGGTGAGCGTGCCGCAGAAGGTGCCGACGATGAAGGCGACGCGCCTTCCATAGGCGCGCGAGATCGCGCCGGTCGGCAGCGTGCCTGCGGCAAGCCCCAGCACATACATCGAAAGCGGCACCGTCGCGAGCGAGATGTCGGGCGCCAGCGTCGCGCCGACGATCGAGCCGGTGGCGAAGATCACCGCCGAATTGGCGCCGGTCAGCGCCTGCGCCGCCGCAAGCCGCCACACATTGCTGCGCGCCCGCGCGTCATCGCTGGTTTCGTCCGCAGCCGTCATATCGATCATCAGCATTCCCGCGTTGAAGCCCCGGCGGGAGCCTCCAATCGCCGGCACTATGGAGAGCAGGTGCAGGCCGATCAACCGGCGCAAACGGACGCACGCCATGCGGGAGGCGCACGAGGGTTAGCCTGGTCGAATACTCACACCCCGGCGTCGTCCTGGCGAAAACCAGGACCCATAACCACCGAGTGTTATTGTGAGAGGGACCGCGGCCCCAGCTACGCGCAACAAACAGCATTTGGGGTAATGGGTCTTGGTTTTCGCCAGGACGACGTCACGCGTGTTGCATCGCGCGTCACTTACCGCGCCGGCTTCTTGCCCGGCCGCTTCTCGGCGCGCATCGCGCCGGTCTTGTGGACTTTGGAGCGCGGCGCGATCGGGGCGCCGCGCGGATAGCCGCCCGGCCATTCAAGCGCGAGCGAGCTCGCAAAGCCGAAAAAGCTCGAACGGCTCACGCCGAGCTCGGCCGCACGCTTGTCGATCCGCGTGATCAGGCTTTTCGGCAGATAAACATTCACGCGCTCGGATGGATCGGGCGGATCGACGCCCACCATGAAAAAGGCGGCGACGTCGGAGCCCTTGGGCGGCACGATACGCTCGATCGGCGTCGGCTCCGGCAGCGCACGGCCCTGTTCGACCCAACCGTCCACCGCCTGCGCCAGCGCATGCTCGGCACGCTCGATCGCCTCTTCCTGCGACTTGCCGCCGGCAACACAGCCCGGAAAGTCCGGAAACCATGCGCCGAACGCGCCGCGAGGACCGCGCTCCAGCACGGCCGGATAAAGCCGTCTCTTCATTCTGGCCTCCATCGTCGGAGTATGCTATTTGACACACCTCTGTGTGTCAAATCACACAATACACGCAATCGTGGGAGAGCGCGGCAGCGGCGCCTCAACAACGGCCAGCCGTCGCTGCACGCCTATCTCATGCACCACGCCCCGCCGGCCGCGACGAGGCGCCTGAAAAGGTGTTGGCCGAAGCCTTCGCGCGCGGCGGTTGGCAGAAGGTGACGCCCGCGATGCCGACGTTCCCGACGAACGCTGCTGGCTGCGTGGCGAGGGCTGGTGCCTCGCCTATGATTGAGCGGCACCCTTCCGGACAAACATCAGGATCATATTGTTGGCCGGCAGCTCAAAAGTGCCGGCCAGTTCCAGCCCATTGCTCTCCGCGAGCCTCTCGACATCGGCGATATCACGCACGCCCCATTCGGCGTCACGTTCGCGCAGCGACGTGTCGAACACGGCATTGCTGAGCGCGGTGTGCTTGCCGTCGCGCTTGAACGGGCCGTAGAGGAACAGTCGGCCGTCGGCACGCAGATGCCGCGCGGCACCGGCGAACAGGCCCTGGGCCACGCGCCACGGCGCGATGTGGATCACATTGGCGCAGAAGATCGCGAGCAGTTTTTCCGGACCTTTGCCGTCCGACGGCACCGGCGACCAGGCCGGGTCCGACAGATCAATCGGCTGTGGTGGCTGGATGTTGGCAAGGGCAGCATGCGCGCGCCAGGCCTCGATGCTGCGCAGATGGGCCGCATGGAGGTCGCTCGGCCACCAGGTGACGCCGGGTGTCTGAGCTGCGAAATAGAGGACATGCTGGCCGGTGCCGCTGCCGGCTTCCAGCACGTCGCCGGATTGGCCGACGAGGTAGTCCTTCAGGACCGCCCAGATCGGCTGGTGATTGCGGTGGAACGCTGCCGCGTCGAGCCGACCGTCCGCCTCGACCGGCCTGCCGTCCTTGCCGAACTCCACCACGAACTCCGCCACTACGCTTCTCCTTAAGGGCTCAATCGCACAAACATGACAGGCAGACGGACCACCACGCTTCCATTAACCCCGTCGCAACGCGCCTATTCTCCGAGTTGCCAGCCGATGGCCTTTGTGCTTTCCACTCTTTATATTGCGATGGGATCATCGAGATTGAAGCCCGGGAAACGTCCTTGATCGCCACTTTCTCCAAGCCAGCCTTCGTTCTGGCGCTGCTGGCAGGCACGGCTATGGCCTTGCCCGCGCAGGCCCAATCCGCCGCCGAGGGTGAGAGGCTCGCCTTCGACCGCGGCAAGGGCAATTGCCTGACCTGCCATGTCATCAAGGGCGGCGATTTGCCCGGCACGATCGGCCCCGAGCTGACCGGCCTGAAGGCGAGATACAGCCGCGACGAGCTGATCGCGATCGTGACCGATGAGACCAGGCGCAATCCGCAAACCGTGATGCCGCCGTTCGGCCGAAACCGGATCTTGAGCGAGAAGGAAATCAACGCGGTGGTCGACTTCCTGCAAACCTTGTGACGCCACGACCGTCGCTTGAGGAGATTTTTTCGATGAACATCACGACCAGCGAGTTTTTCAGGAACCGCCGCCTGGTGCTGAAGGGCGCGGGCGTCGCCGCATTGATCGGGCTTGGCGTCATTCCGTTCGACGTGCCGCAGGCGCTCGCCGCCGCCAACGACAAATATCCGGAAGAGGCGTTCAAGCAGAAGAACGAGGCCGACGCGATCAAGGCGCTCTACGGCAAGACCGCCGAGCCTTCGGACAAGGTCAAGATGGACGCGCCCGAGATCGCCGAGAATGGCGCGGTGGTGCCGATCTCCGCCACCACGACGCTGGCCGACGTCACCTCGATCTCGTTCCTGGTCAGCGAGAATCCGATCTCGCTGATCGCCTCGTACAAGATTCCGGCCGGTACGCTGCCGACGGTCGCCAACCGCATCAAGATGGCCAAGACCAGCAACGTCACCGTGATCGTCGAGGCCGGCGGCAAGCTCTACAGCGCCCACAAGGAAATCAAGGTCACCGTCGGCGGCTGCGGCGGCTGATCCTGCGCAAACGATAAGGAAGCAAACAGATGGCATCGAGCATTCGCGTGCGCGCCACGTCAAACGGCGACACCATCGAGGTGCAGGCGCTGATCCAGCATCCGATGGATTCCGGCTTCGTCAAGGACGCCAAGGGCGAGATCATTCCGCCGCATTTCATCCAGGTGCTGACCTTCGAGTATGACGGCAAGCCGGTGTTCGTCGCCGACTGGGGCGGCGGCGTCTCCAAGGACCCCTATGTCAAATTCGCGTTCAAGGGCGGCAAGAAGGGCGACGATCTGAAGGTCAACTGGGTCGACAACAAGGGCGCGACCGACACCACCACGGCGAAGATTCAATGACGCGGCGCTTGGCAATCCTCGCTACGCTCGCGCTCGGCATGCTGGCGCTCGCGCCGGCCGCGCGCGCAGCCGACAGCGTCGATCCCGCCGCCGACAAGGCGGCGTTCCAGAAACTCTTCACCACCAAATTCCCCAAGCTGAAGCCCGAGGATTTCGTCAACGGTCCCTATTCGATGAACGAGGACCTGCACAAGCAGTGGGAAGAGAAGGAGCAGTTTCCGCCCTACGAATTCTCGCTCGAAGCCGGCAAGGAGATGTTCGCGACGCCGTTCAAGAACGGCAAGACCTACGCCGACTGCTTCCCGAACAAGGGCATCGGCATCCGCCAGAACTATCCCTATTTCGACGAGAAGGAAGGCAAGGTCGTCACGCTCGAGCTCGCGCTCAACCGCTGCCGCGAGGCCAATGGCGAGGCGCCGTTCTCCTATGTGAAGGACGACATGGCCGCGCTCACCGCCTACATGGCCTTCACCTCGCGCGGCAAGCCGATGGACATCAAGATCCCGAACGATCCACGCGCGCTTCAGGCCTACCAGAACGGCAAGGAATATTTCTACACCCGCCGCGGTCAGCTCAATTTCTCCTGCGCCACCTGCCATATCCAGAGCCCGGGCGAGCGGATCCGCGCCGAGGTGCTGGCGCCAGCGCTCGGCATCCTGAACGCGATGCCGATCTACCGCTCGGAATGGTCAGGCATGGGCACCACCAGCCGCCGCTTCACCACCTGCAACAGCCAGATCCGCGGCGTGCCGCTCAATCCGCAGGACGACGAGTACCGTAATCTCGAATACTACCTGTCCTATGTCAGCAATGGCCTGCCGATTTCGGGTCCGGGAGCAAGGCCATGAGCGCGGCCATCAGAGCGATCTTCGCGGCATCGGCCCTGCTGATCGCGACTGCGACCACAGCCCTCGCCGCCTCCGAGGCCGACTACAAGGCGGCCTATGCCGCGGCTGAAGCCGCCAACAAGGAGGCCGGCAGCCTGCGCAACCAGTGGACCACGACAGCCTCGACGCTATCAGCCGCAAAAAAGGCCGGTGAGGCTGGTGATTTCGACACCGCAGTCGCCCAGGCCAAGGAGGCCGAGGCGCTGGCAAAGGCATCGATCTTCCAGGCCACCAGCGAAAAGGAACGCTGGAAGGACATGGAAGTTCGCTGACACTCAAGAGTTAGGGAAGCACGGGCGGAAGGGTTCCCTCCCCCCCTTGCGGGGGAGGGCTAGGGAGAGGGGTAAGCACGGGCGGTGTTCGTGGCTTACCCCTCTCTCCAACTCTCCCCCGCAAGGGGGGAGAGAGCCCTGCTACCGCCCGCGTGGCTTCGAACCGAATGCCGGGAGAGTGATGATCATCCGCCGCCGGGATTTCCTGAGAGCTTCGGCCGCCGCGACGCTGACGGCCGGCCTGCCCCGCTTTGCGCGCAGCGCCGATACCGCCAGCGTCTACGACCTCGAACGGTTCGGCAACGCCCGCATCCTGCACGTGACCGACACGCATGCGCAGCTGAAGCCGGTGTTCTTCCGCGAGCCCGGCGTCAATATCGGCGTCGGTGCGATGGCCGGCCAGCCGCCGCACCTGGTCGGCAAGGCGTTCCTCGATCGCTTCGGCATCCGGCCCGACAGCGCGGATGCCTATGCCTTTACCTGCGTCGAGTTCGAGAAGGCCGCCGTCCGCTTCGGCCGGCTCGGCGGCTTTGCCCATCTGAAGACGCTGGTCGACAAGCTGCGCGCCGATGTCGGCGAGAAGCGCTCGATCCTGCTCGACGGCGGCGACCTCTGGCAGGGCTCAGGGCTCGCCAACGCCATGAACGGCGCCGACATGGTGGAGGCCGCCAATTTGCTCGGCATCGAGGCGATGACCGGGCATTGGGAATTCACCTATGGCGAGCAGGTGCTGCTCGACAATCTCTCCCGCTTCAAGGGCGAGTTTTTGGCGCAGAACGTATTCCTGACCGAGGAAGCTGCGTTCAACGACGCCAAGGCGTTCGATCCGGCTTCGGGGCGTGTGTTCAAGCCGTCAACGATCAAGGAGATCGGCGGCCATCGCATCGCGATCATCGGCCAGGCCTTTCCCTATGTGCCGATCGCGCATCCGAAGCGCTTCACGCCGGACTGGACCTTCGGCATCCGCGACGAGGAGCTGCAAAAACTCGTCGACAGCCACCGCAACAACGACAAGGTCGAGGCGGTGATCCTGCTGTCGCATAACGGCATGGATGTCGACCTCAAGCTCGCCAGCCGCGTCACCGGCATCGATGTCATCCTCGGCGGCCACACCCACGACGCGATTCCGATCCCAATCACGGTGACCAACGCCGGCGGTGTCACGCTGGTCACCAATGCCGGCTCCAACGGCAAGTTCATCGGCGTGCTCGATCTCGATCTCGCCAAGGGCAAGGTCGCCAATATCCGCTACCGCCTGCTGCCGGTGTTCGCCGAGCTCCTGAAGCCCGATCCGGCGATGCAGGCGCTGATCGACAAGATGCGCGATCCGCATGCCGACGAATGGAGCGACAAGCTCGGCACGGCCGACCGCCTGCTCTACCGCCGCGGCAATTTCTCCGGCACCGTCGACCAGCTGATCTGCGACGCGCTGCTGAACGAGCTCAACGCCGAGATCGCGCTGTCGCCGGGGTTCCGCTGGGGCCTCACCACGCTCGCCGGCCAACCGCTGACCATGGAAGACGTGCTGTCGGAAACCGCGATCACGTATCCCGAGACCTACGTCGCGACGATGACCGGCAGCCAGATCAAGGATGTGCTGGAAGACGTCTGCGACAACCTGTTCAACACCGATCCCTATTATCAGCAGGGCGGCGACATGGTCCGCGTCGGCGGCCTTGCCTACACCTGCACGCCGGGCGAATCCGTCGGCAAGCGCATTTCCGAGCTGAAGCTTCGCAACGGCAAGCATCTCGAGGCCGGCAAGCACTACAAGGTCGCGGGCTGGGCCTCGGTCAACCAGCAGAGCGGCGCGCCGATCTGGGATGTCGTGGCCAAGCATCTGCGCTCAGGCCGGCCGCCGAACCGCGACGACCCCAGCGTGACCCTGAAAGGCGTCGAGGACAACCCGGGCATTGCGAGGCACGGATGACGCGGCGCGCGCTCATCGCTGCGCTCGGCTTTGCGGCGATCGCGCTTGCGACACCGCCCACCCGCGCCCAGCTCGCACCGTTGCAGGACAAGCCGTTCGCCGAGCACAAGGTCGTGCTGCAGCTCTCCGACAACGATCCGAAGAAGCAGGGCCTCGTCATCAGCATCGCCAACAACCTGATGAAGCATTACGACCCCGACAAGGTGGCGGTCGAGATCGTCGCCTTCGGCCCGGGCATCGATCTGCTCAGGCCGGACAACGCGAACCGCAAGCTGGTCGAAAGCCTGGTCGCGCAGGGCGCGCGGGTCGACATCTGCCTCAACACCGTCGACACGATCGAGCGCGACACCGGCAAGCGGCCGGACTACATCGCAGCCGCCACCCCCGTGCAGGTCGGGGTCGCGCAGATTTTGCTCCTCACCGAGAACGGATACACGCTGGTTCGTCCGTAATCGCAGCGTCATTGCGAGCGAAGCGACTTGTCCGCCGAAGCCTCGGCGAAGGCGGAAGCAATCCATGTCTCGACGAGACGATAGAATGGACTGCTCCGTCGCCCCGGACGCCACCATCGTACCGTTGGGCGTGGTGCATCTGATGGGTTGCAGGAGCAGGGCTGGAGTTACGCCCGCCCCTGAGGTCGCTCCCCCAAAATTCCGACAGGTTTCTGGACGGGGATGGATTTGCTTTGAAGCGGGCCTATCTATGGAATAATATCCTCCTCACGACTCGACCTGGAGAATAGGTAAGCCGTCATGATCTTTCGCCAGTTGTTCGACAGCGTGTCCGGCACCTACAGCTATCTGCTCGCGAGCCGCGCCGGCGGCGAGGCGCTGATCCTTGATCCGGTGCTGGAGAAGGCCGACCGCTATTGCAAGCTGTTGCAGGAACTCGACCTCAGGCTGGTCAAGGCCGTCGACACTCACCTGCACGCCGATCACGTCACCGGCCTCGGCGAGCTGCGCGACCGCACCCAATGCATTACCATCATGGGCGAGCAGAGCAAGGCCGACGTGGTGTCGATGCGCGTCTCCGACGGCGACAGCGTGACGATCGAGGGCCTTTGCCTCGAGGCGATGTACACGCCCGGCCACACCGACGACTCCTACAGCTATCTGATGGGCGACCGCGTCTTCACCGGCGACACGCTGTTGATCCGCGGCACCGGCCGCACCGATTTCCAGAACGGCAGCGCGCGGGCGCAGTACGATTCGATCTTCAACCGCCTGCTGAAGCTGCCGGAGGAGACCATGGTATTCCCCGCGCATGACTACAAGGGCGACACCGTCTCCACGATCGGCGAGGAGAAGCGCTACAATCCGCGGCTGCAGGTGAAATCGATCGACGACTATGTCGAGCTGATGAACAATCTCAATTTGCCGAACCCGAAGCTGATGGACGTCGTGGTGCCCGCCAACATGCATGTCGGCCTGCACCAGAACGAGCTGGCCAAGGAAGGCCTCTCCCTCAACGCGCGCGACGCCATCGCAAGCCTCGGCCGGCCCGATATCCTGCTGGTGGACTTGCGCGAAAGCGGCGAGCGGACCAAGCACGGCACGCTCCCCGGCGCACTGCACGCGCCCTACCCCGGGATTTGCGCCACCTTGCAACCCGGCGGCATGCTGCGCGAAGTCGCGGCCGCAACCGGCCGCCGCGTGGTGTTCTTCTGCGCCTTCGGCGAGCGTTCGGCGATGGCCGTCGCTGCCGCGAAGAAGGCGGGGCTGGCGAACACCGCCCATATCGAAGGCGGCATCGACGCGTGGAAGAAGGCCGGCGGTCCGGTGGTGACGGGTTAGCCACGCGAAACCGCGCAAATCAAATCTCACCGTCACCCCCACGCAACGGCTTCGCCGTTGTCGCTGGAGGTGCGAGCGAAGCGAGCCTCGAAGGGCGACGGCCCCGGTTCCTCCGCGAACACTTGGAAACATCCGGGCCGTGCATCCTTCGAGACGCGCTACGCGCTCCTCATGATGACGGGTTTAGTGAGAGCCGCCAGCAGCACTCACCCGCTGCAGCTCCGCGGTCAGCCGGTCCAGCGCATCCGCCAGCATCACGCCGCCGCACACGGTGAGCCGCTCGGGCAGCACGATGCGCTTGTCGGGCGGATAGAAGCGCTCCAGCGCCGGATGCAGCAGGAAGGCGCGGCCGTCATCCTCGGCCCGGTCGCCGGCCTCCGACACCAGGATGAAATCCGGCCGCAGCTTCACGATCGCCTCCAGCGAGGCAAATCCGCCGGCGTTGAATCCGAGCTCACCAGCGGCGTTGGTCAGGCCGGTTGCCGCCAGCAGCGAGCTGACGAGGCTGCTGTCACCCGACACAAAGCCGCGCCGCTCCAGCGGCAGCACGCGATAATGATGACCACTCGCCAACGCCCGCGCCCGCGCGATGGCCGCATCGAGGCGCGCGATCTCGGCCAGCGCCCGATCCGGATGCTGCACCACATCGCCCATCGCGCGGATCTGGTCCCGCACCTCGTCCAGCGTGCGGGGCACTGTGAATTCCACGAGATGCAGCCCGTTGGCCTTCAGCAGATCGCGCGTCGCACGCTTGTCGAACAGGCTGACCACGACGATGTCGGGCTTGAGCAGCAGCACGTCCTCGGCCTCGCCGGACAGGCGCGGATAGTTTCGCGCCTGTCCGGCGGCCCAGGATTGCCAGGCATCGCGCGAAAAGCGGCTGAGGCCGAGGATCTGGTCCGGATCGGCCAGCGACAGCACGAGCTGGTCGCTGCAGACATTCATCGAGACGATGCGCGGTCCGGCGGCCAACGAAGCGCTGCCGGACACGAACCATGCCAGAACGGCAAACGTTAGCGTACGAAGAAATGAGCGGAACTGCCAGCCACGGAAAGACTGCGCTCCCTCTCCCGCTTGCGGGGGAGGTGATGGAAGCCCGCGGGAGTACTGCGCACACATCAGACATCAGCCCACGGCACGATGACGGCCTCGCGCTGAAATTCGGCGCGATAGGCGCTCACCCGGAACACGCTGGCCAGGACGGCCTCCGACAACGCTTCAACGGGTGTACCTTGCGCCGCCAGCCGCCCCTCCGACAGCACCAGCACATGATCGGCAAACCGCGCGGCGAGCCCGAGATCGTGCGTCACCACCATGACCAGCACACCGGTATCGGCGACGTTGCGCAGCTTCTGCATCACGTCGATCTGGTGGCGTGGATCGAGCGATGCAGTCGGCTCGTCGGCGAGGATCACCGGCGCCTCCACGGCAAGCACCCGGGCCAGCGCGACGCGGCTGCGCTCGCCGCCGGAGAGCTCGGTGACGCGGCGGTCGGCGAATTCTGTGACGTCGACCGCCTGCATCGCCCGCAGCACGGCCTCCATATCCTTTGGCGACAGTCGTGCCGGATCGGTCGCGCCATGCGGATAGCGGCCGAGCGCGACGATATCGCGCGCCGGCAAAGGCCAGTGCACCATGTGCCCCTGCGGCAGATAGGCGAAACGTTTCGCGCGCTCGCGCAACGGAAGCGACACCAACGCATCGCCGCCGATCCGGATGTCACCGTCGGAGGGGATCAGCCCGGCGAGCGCGCGCAGCAGCGTGGTCTTGCCGGCGCCGTTGGGACCGACCAGCGCGACCAGATGACCGGATGCAAGCGACAGCGCGACATCGTGCAGCACCTTGCGGCTGCCGAGCGAGGCATTGAGAGCGGCGGCGGAGAGCAGCATCATGCCACGCCTCCGCCGAGCGCGCGGCGTTCGCGCATGATCAGATAGAGGAAGAACGGCACGCCGATGATCGAGGTCAGCACGCCGACCTTGATGTCCGAGGTCGAGGGGATGATGCGCACCGCGATATCGGCCGCGAGCAGCAGCGCCGAGCCGGTGAGCGCGCTCGGCACCAGCAGCCGCGCCGGATCGTGACCGATCACCGGTCGCATCAGATGCGGCGCGACCAGACCGATGAAGCCGATGGTGCCGGTGACCGCGACCGCACCGCCGACGCCGAGCGCCACGCCCGTGATCACGGTGAGCCGCAGGCGCCCGACATCGACGCCGAGGCTCTGTGCTGCCTCCTCGCCGAGCGTCAGCGCGCGGAAGGCGCTCGCCTGGCTCAGCAGGATGGCGGCGCCTGCGATGATGAAAGGCAACGCCAGCGCCACGTGCTGAAAGCTGCGATCCTCCAGCGAGCCGAGCAGCCAGAATGCGATCTCCAGCACCACGAAGGGATTGCTGGAGAGGTTCATCACCAACGCCGTCGCAGCACCCGCAAAGCTCGAGATCGCGAGCCCGGCCAGGATCAGGATCAACAGCCCGGCATTGCGGCCGGCAATCGCGAGCAGCGCGAACACCGAGCCGAACGCGGCGACGATCGCCACCACCGGCAGCGCGTAGGAGCGCACGTCAGCGAGGCCGAGTGCGATCACCAGCACCGCACCGAATGCCGCCGATTGCGGCGCGCCGAACAGCGACGGCGAGGCCAGCGGATTGCGCAGCAAGCCCTGCAGCGCCGCGCCGGACAGGCCGAGAATACCGCCGATCGCAAACGCCAGAATGGTGCGCGGCAGCCGGATCTCGCGCACGATCACCTGCGCCACGTCGCTGCCGCCGCCGAACAGCGCCTCGATCACCGCAAGCGGCGACAGCCGCACCGGACCGATGCCGAGCGAGAGCATCAGCAGCAGGACCACGAGTGCGAGCAGCGCCGCGGTGGCGCCCCACCGGCGCCGCGCCGCGACCTCGGCCGCCAAGGCAAAATCCTGCACGCTCATTGGATCCATGCTCTTACAGCGATCGCCGTGGCAGACAAGCGACACTCGACAAAAACCGTGGCCGTGCGGCCGTTGCCCGACTTCCGCCGGATTGACTTTGCTGCCCGGCCGAACCCTAGATGAACATGACGGTTCTTTAATGAGATGAAAAGGGAATGCGGTGCGGGGAAACTTCCCCAAGGCCGCGGCTGCCCCCGCAACTGTATGCGGTGAATCCTTCGTCACAGGCCACTGGGAATCTCGGTCCTGGGAAGGCGACGAAGGGTAACGGCCCGCGAGCCAGGAGACCTGCCGTCAGCCGTGGTCACACGCGACGATGCCGGTCGGGGAGTACAGGCATTAGCTTCACTTGAGGCTGCAAGCACCTGAGGCTGCAAGCACGATGGTGAGACTGGTCCGCGGTGACGTACCACTGACGTTACCGAGGTCTCGCTGATGTTTTCCTTCCCTTCCCATCGGCGACGCGCGCTTCTGCTCGCGTCGACGATGGTCGCGCCGGCAATCCTTGCCTCCGCTGCGTGGGCGCAGCAGTCGCCCGATCAATTGCCGGCCATCGAGGTCACCAAGCCGGGCGACCAGAACGTCACCCGCGCCAGGCCGGCCGCGGACGAAGCGCCGGCGCCACGCCGCCCGGCGCCGGGTACCACGCAGAGCAACAACTCGGGCAGTGGGAGCGGACCGGGCACGACAGGGACCGGCACGGCCACCGGGTCGGGTGGCACCGGTGGCGGCGGCCGCCAGTTTGCCGGCATCGTCGGATCCGCCTCGACCGTGATCACGGCCGACGACATCGCGCATTCGCCGGTGCAATCGCTGCCCGAGATTCTCGCACAGGTGCCGGGCGTCCAGCTGCAGTCGCTTTACGGGGGACCGAACGGCGCCAAGACCTCCGTCGATCTGCGCGGCTTCGGCGCGTTCGCCACTGACAATACGTTGTTCCTGCTCAACGGCCGCCGCCTCAACGACGTCGACAAGGCCGGCTTCGATCTCACCACGATCCCGCTCGATTCGATCGCGCGCATCGAGATCACGCGCGGCAACAGCGGCGCGGTGCTCTACGGCGACAACGCGGTGGGCGGCGTGGTCAATATCGTCACCAAGACCGGCGCCGGCGGTCCGCCGGCGACGATGAGAGCCGAGGCCGGATATGGCTCGTTCAACACCCGCATGGCCGCCGTCTCCGCCGCGCTCAATTCGGGGCCATGGTCCACCTCGTTCTACGGCAACGGCATCAAGTCCGACGGCTACCGCGTCAACAACGCGCTCGACCAGCGCAATGCCGTCGGCAACATCAACTACACCACGCCCGATTTCACCGCCTTCCTGACTGTCACCGGCAGCGACCAGAAGCTCGGCCTGCCCGGCGGGCGGCTGGTCGATCCGTCGATCGGCGTCAACGAGCTGCTCACCGATCGCCGAGGTGCCGCCACGCCGTTCGACTACGCCAACCAGCAGACCGCCAGCGTCACCGCCGGCTTCACCAGGACGCTGATGAACGGCGTCGACTTCATCATCGACGGCGGCTGGCGGCAGCGCGACACCCAGAGCGGCTTTTTCGGCACGGTGCCGACCATCAGCTTCGCGTCGACTTACAACGATGCCGCGCTGGAGACCTGGTCGCTCACGCCGCGTCTCAGCGTCAAGAATTTGATGCTGGGGATGCCGTCCACGGTCCTGACCGGCATCGACTATTACGATTCGACGTTCCGCGAGGCGCGCGGCGCCTATCAGGGCGTGGACCCGTTCCACATCTACAACATCGAGCAGCAGACCGTAGCCGGCTACTGGCAGCACACAATCGGCCTGTTGCCGACGACCGACTTCTCCTACGGTGCACGCGTCCAGAACACGAGCGTCTCGGCACGTGATCGCTACGATCCGAATGCGCCCTTTGCCTTCGACACGCAGGCAGCGCCGCTCGACAGCAACGAGACGCAGTACGCATTGCATGTCGGTGCCGAGCATCGCTTGACCGACACCTTCTCGGTGTTCGGCCGCGCGGCGCGTGCATTCCGCACGCCAGATGTCGACGAGCGCGTGGCGTCGGGTCCGTCATTCGACCCGCTGACTTTCGCCCCGATCCCGCAGAACTTCCAGTTCAAAACCCAGACCTCGCAGGACGTCGAGGGCGGCTTCCGGGTCAAGACCGACCTGTTTCAGGTCCAGACCAGCGTCTATCTGATGGATCTTGAGAACGAGATCCATTTCAACCCGGTGCTGTTCTACAACGTCAACCTCGACCCGACCCGCCGCTACGGCTCCGAGACCAGCGCCTCGCTCAAGGTCAGCGACAGCGTGACCCTGCGCGGCGGCATGGCGATCACCCGCGCGGTTTTCCGTGAGGGCATGTGGGCCGGCAACGACGTGCCGCTGGTGTCCCGCTACACCGGCAATCTCGGCGTGACCTGGAATATCTGGCAAAACTACCTGGTGTTCGACGCCACGCTGCGGGCCTGGAGCTCGCGCATCATGGACAACGACCAGGCCAACACCCAGAGCCGGATCCCCGGCAACGCCACCGCCGATATCAAGCTGAGCGGGCAGGTTGACCGCTTCTTCTGGTCACTTGGCGTCAACAACCTGTTCAACGCGCTGTACTACGACTATGCGATCGCGAGCTCGTTCACGGATGGCCGCTTCTCGGCCTATCCGCTGCCCGGCCGCACCTACATGGTGAAGGCCGGCGCGACGTTTTGAGCTTTTCCGGCGCGGCAGGGGTGATCTCGCCGCGTCTCCTCTCACATTACATGCGCCCGCAATTGGGGTAGACTTCCGGCAATTGATTTGACCCGCGCAGGGGAAACGCATGGCCAAGGCCAGAAAGAAGAGCAAGGGCGGTGCCAGGATCAACGACAAGGCCGACCAAAAGTTGAAGGCGCCTCCACCGCCCGCACCGCCGCAGGACGACGAGTATGAGGATGGTGACATCGCCACGCCGAAGCTCGACCGCTACGGAAATGACGACGAGCCGTTGTGAGGGATGAGCGATGTCCATCCCCACGTCGTCCCGGCGAAAGCCGGGACCGATAACCACAGGGTCGGGTTGTTGAAGCGCGATGTGGCTCCAGCGATGGCGACAATCACCTTCGGTGGTTATGGGTCCCGGGTCGCGCTTCGCTTGCCCGGGACGACGCGGATGGAGTTACTCGAAATCCTCGCTCTCGATCTTCCTGATGCTGCAGCGATCGAGCAGATGCGCACCAAAGCCGCCGCGCGCCAGCGATGATGCGATCGGCGGCGATGCAAGCAGCAGCGCCGTGGTCATCGCCAGCGGCACGGCGCTGAGCCAATCGAGCCGCACCGGCGTCAACTCCTCGCTGCTTCCCCGATAAAGGCCTTCACCCGCGGCAATGCGGCCGCATTCGCGGATCAAATCGCGCCGCGTGCCGTCCCGCGATGCGCTGCCGAGCAGCGCCTGCATCGCCAGATGCGTCCGCACCCCGGCGCGGCCCTCGGACAGCGGCGCCGGCGTTTCACCGAGCGAGACCCGCAGCAGGAGGTCGACGAGATCCGTGCCGGCGCGATACGCGTTGACAGGCTCGACCAGCCGCGGATTGCAGTCGATCAGCAGCGGCGTCGCGCTGTCGAGCGGCATGATGACGTCGACCGAGAGCGCGCCGTGCCAGCCGAGATGCGCGCCGATGGTCTCGAGGCAGGCGCGAATCGCCGGCCGGCTCACGCTCTCCTTGATCGCCTCGCCGCCGCCGACGCCGGCCGCGATCTGCCGGTAGGCGTGGAAGCCGGTGAGCGTGCCGCGGCAGAACACCGACTGGGCCTTCTCGACCGTGCCGGTGATGAGATCCTGCGCCAGCACCTCGCCGGCAAAATCGCCGGAGGATTCGAGATCGTAAAGCGCGCGATTGAGATCGCCGGCATCGCGCACGAACCAGATGCCGCGGCTGGCGGTGCCGACCGATGTCTTGACCACGGACGGAAACCGCACCGCCTCGCGCAATTCGTCGACTGAGCTCACGATCCGGGTCGGCGGTTGCGGCAGGCCGAGCTGGTCGAGCAGACGGCTGAAGCCGGCCTTGCTGTGCACGGCGCGATAGCCAGCGAAGTCCGGCAGCGCGAGACCGGTACGTGACATCAGCCGCTCCGCGGCGCGGGCGAACAGAAAGCCCTGTTCATGGGTCGGCAGCAGCACATCGAAATGCTGCGACGCCAGCAGGCGCTCGACGAAGCGCAGGAAGCCGGCCGGATCGGTGCGCAGAGGTGGACAATGGTGATATTTGCGGACAAAGCGGGAGTAACGGGCCAGGCACCAGCGCGAGGGATCGCAGACTTCGACGTGATGGCCGGCCAGCCCCAGGATCGTGATCGCCTCGCGGCCGGAGGTGCTGGAGCCCTCCGACACCAGCACGCGGAGCGGATTTTTGGCGTCGATCATGTCCGATCATCACCGCACCGCCGCACTTTGTCGCCGCATTTAATGCCGCATGTGTCGATCCGGCACGCCCGCGCCGGGGGCAGCCATGCGCCTGCGTTCATGGACAATTAGCGGCCAACCTCTATTTTCACGTCGCCCTGCCGGGCATGTTTTTGGCGCGTTTTCTTCACGCGAACCGGTACCTACTTCGCTCGAAAACGCTATGAAACTGGGGTTTCAACGACATGGTCGACATTTTGGCCGCACCGCAGCAAGCGAAAGCCGACAGCGCGCTGCGCACGCTGACCGGGATTTCGGTCGCGCATTGGGTCAGCCATTTCCATATCTTCGTGCTGCCGATGCTGTTCCCGTTCCTGAAACAGCAACTCGGCGTCGGCTATGTCGAGCTCGGCCTGGCGCTGACGGTGTTCGCGGTGGTCTCCGGCCTGACCCAGGCGCCGATCGGCTATCTCGCCGACCATATCGGTGCGCGCAAGATCCTCTTGATCGGACTCACGGTCGGCGGCTGCGCGCTGATCGGGCTCGGCCTGCATCTCAGCTATACCTCGCTGATCGTCTGCGCCGTGCTGCTCGGCCTCGCCAACAGCGTCTATCATCCGGCTGACTACGCGATCCTCTCGGCCCATATGGACGAGGCGCGGATGGGCCGCGCCTTCTCGATCCACACCTTTGCCGGCTTCCTCGGCGGCGCGGTAGCGCCTGCGATCATGGCAGCGCTGGTCGCCTCGATCGGCGGCCTCAATGCGCTGATCGTCGCCGGCGCAGTGGGACCGCTGGTGGCGCTGTTCCTGATCGTGCTTGGCATTCCCGATGCCGGCGCCAACAAGAACAAAACAAGGGACGAGGCGGCGCCGAAGGCGAGCGTGATCACGCCGGCGCTGATGGTGCTGACGGCCTTCTTCACACTGCTCAGCCTGTCGACCTCGGGCATCAACAATTTCGGCGTGGTCGCGCTGATGGGCGGCTATGGCGCGTCGTTCTCGACGGCCAACATCGCACTGACCGCGTTCCTCGGCGCCAGCGCGGCCGGCGTGCTCGCCGGCGGCTATCTCGCCGACTGGACCCACCGCCACAGCCAGCTCGCCGCGGCCTGCTTCGCGGTCAATGCCGTGCTGGTGCTGCTGATTGCGCTGGCGAACCTGCCGCCGGTGGCGCTCACGCTCGCGATGGGGCTCGCCGGATTCCTCGGCGGCGTGATCGCGCCCTCGCGCGACATGATGGTGCGCAACGCCGCGCCTCCCGGTGCCGCCGGCCGCGCCTTCGGCATCGTCTCCACCGGCTTCAACTTCGGCGGCATCGTCAGCCCGCTGCTGTTCGGCTGGATCATGGACCAACACATGCCGCATTGGGTGTTCGGCGCCTCGGTGGTCTTCATGGTGCTGACCGTGCTGCTCGCGCTGGTCACCGAGCGCAAGCCCGCGCAAGTTCCCGCGGCTGCATAGACGCAAAGCGCGTTTCTCCACGCGAAACACGAGACGGACGCATTCCAGAACGTCATCCGCGGTGGTTGACAGCATCAAGGGCTCACCCATGATGCCGCCTAACCAAGAACAGCCTCGGGATGAAATGCCATGACCTCGACCCCAGACCTCGTGATCCGCGGCGGCACCATCGCCGACGGCAAGGGCGGCGACCTCTATGAGGCCGATGTCGCGATCTCGGGCGGCAAGATCACCGAAGTCGGCAAGGTCTCTCCAAAAGGCAAGGAAGAGATCGACGCGCGCGGCAAGCTGGTGGCGCCGGGCTTCGTCGACGTCCACACCCATTACGACGGCCAGGTGACCTGGAGCCAGGACATCACCCCGTCGTCGCAGAACGGCGTTACCACCGCGATCATGGGCAATTGCGGCGTCGGCTTCGCGCCGTGCCGGCCAAGCGATCATGGCAGGCTGATCCAGCTGATGGAAGGCGTCGAGGACATTCCGGAGCCGGTGCTGAGCGCCGGCATTCCCTGGGCCTGGGAGAGCTTCCCCGATTACATGGAGTGGCTGTCGAAGCGCAGCTTCGACATGGATATCGGCGCGCAGCTGCCGCACGCAGCGCTGCGCGTCTATGTGATGGGCGAGCGCGGCGCGCGCCGCGATCCCGCAACGGCGGAGGACAACAAGGCAATGGCGGCGCTCGCCGGAGACGCCGTGCGTGCGGGCGCACTGGGCTTCTCGACCTCGCGCACGCTCAATCACCGCACCTCGACCGGCGACTACACACCGACGCTGAAAGCGGGCGAAGACGAGTTGACCGCGATCGCCGGCGCGATGCACGGCGTCGGCCGCAGCGTGCTGCAATTCGTGCTCGACCAGAGCACCGTCCACGAAGACCTGCCGATGATGCTGCGGGTCGCTGAAAACACAAGGTGCCCGATCTCGTTTTCCGTCGCCCAGGCCGACAAGGCGCCGCGGCGCTGGCGGCAGACCATGGACACCATCAATGAGGCCGCCGCCCGCGGCCTGTCGATCACGACCCAGATCGCCGCGCGCCCGGTCGGGTTGCTGCTCGGCCTGGAATTGTCGCGCAACCCGTTCCAGACCCATCCGAGCTATCGCGAAATCGCCAAACTTCCGCTGGCCGAGCGGCTCACGCATCTGCGCCGGCCGGAGGTGCGCGCGGCGATCCTGAGCGAAACCACGACGGCGACCGACGATCCGCTGTTCTTCCGGCCGAACTACGACAAGATGTATCTGCTGGGCAATCCGCCGGACTACGAACAGCCGCCGGAGAACGCGCTCGGCCCGCAGGCGCGCCGCCAGGGCCGGCAGCCTGAAGAGCTCGCCTATGAGGCGATGCTGACCGACGAGGGCCGCGGCATGCTCTATGTGCCGTTCCTGAACTATGCCGACGGCAATCTCGATGCCGTGCACGAGATGCTGCGCGAGCCCAGCGCCGTGCCTGGTCTTTCCGACGGCGGCGCACATTGCGGCATCATCTGCGATGCCAGCTTCCCGACCTATCTGCTGACGCACTGGACGCGTGACCGCAGCCGCGGCGAGAAGCTTTCGATCCCGTTCGTGATCGCGGCGCAGTCGCGCAAGACCGCGCTGTCGGTCGGGCTCACTGATCGCGGCGTGATCGCGCCGGGCTTCAAGGCCGACGTCAACGTGATCGATTATGACCGGCTGCACCTGCATCCGCCAAAGGTGCATTACGATCTGCCGGTCGGCGGCCGGCGCCTGCTGCAGCAGGTCGACGGCTACGACGCCACCATCGTCTCCGGCGTGGTGACCCAGCGGGAGGGCAAGGCCACCGGCGCCCGGCCCGGCAGGCTCGTCCGCGGCGCGCAGAGATTGAATTGAAGTAAAGCCGTCGCAGCAAACTCCCGTCTCTCCCACAAGGGGAGAGGCGAAGTGGAGCGAGTTGCTGGAGCTGCGCCGCTTACGTCGGCGACATCGCGCCTTTGATCGCGGCCGTGGGTTGCGTCGTGCCCGTTAGCCGCGCGCGCTCGGTGTTCGGCCACAGCAGCAGCAATCCCAGCAGGCCGGAACCGGCCATGATCGCGGCGTTGATGGTGAAACCGGTCATGTAGCCGGCCATCGGCGTGGCGGCGTGCTGGATCACATTGCCCATCACCATCGGCGCCAGGATGCCAGAGATGGTGTACAACGCGCCGTAGATCGCGATGATCGCGCCGCGCTGCGACACCGGCGTGAACTCGCCGAGCATCGGCGGGCACACCACGTAGATCGAACCACACAGGCCGGAGCCGATCACAAGCAGCGCGATCATCAGTGCGCCCGGCGGCGCATACGGCAGCGTCGCGAGAATACAGCCGCCGACGATCAGCGGCACCGAGCCGAGCACGCCGCGCGCGCCGCGGGTAGTGAAGCCGCGCGTCAGCATCAGCTGGGAAATCCAGCCGGTGAGAATGACAATCGTCGCGCCGAAGATCCAGGGCAGGATCGAAACGAAGCCGGCCTGCTGCTGCGAGAAGCCGAGCCCCTCGATGATGAAGGACGTGAACCAGGTCAGTCCCAGCGACAGCGCCCAATAGGCACCGAAGGTCGCAACCACGCAGCCGACGAAGGTGCGCGAGGTCAGGAGCTTCAGGTAAGGAATCCGCGGCTCGTCGGCCATGACGGCAGCCGTCGACACCAGCGGTCCTTCCTTGCCGAGCGCGAACCAGGCGACGGCCCACAGCAGGCCGACGATGCCGAGCGCGCCGAAGGCGTGATGCCAGCTGTGATTGACGATGATCCAGTTCAGCGCGGGCACCGCGAGGATCACGCCGAACGCAGAGCCCTGCGACAGGATCGCGGTCGGCAGCGTGCGCTTCTCGTCCGGAAACCATTTGTAGATGGCGTGCGCGGCGACCGAGAAGGCCGGCCCCTCGCCGGCACCGAGGATGATGCGGCAGATCACCAGCGTCGCGTAGCTGACGGTGCCGATCATCGGGAATTGCGCCAGCGACCACGCCACCGCCAGGATCAGCAGCACCCAGCGCGTATCAACGCGGTTGACGATGAACCCGACCACGATTGCCGAGATCGAGAATAGCAGGAAGAAGGCCGAACCGAGATCGCCGAACTGCTCCGGCGTGAGACCCATTTCCTTCCTGATCGGCACGCCGGCAAGCCCGACCACGATCTTGTCCGCAAAGTTCACCACCATGAACAGGAACAGAAGGCAGGTGATCTGCCAGGCGCCTTTGGGCGTCCCCATTGACATTGCCTTGGGCGTCGGTTGCGTCGTCATGTCTGGCTCCCCGTCGTTTCGTTTTTGGCTTCGTAAAATCGGCCCCAATTGGCGATGCTAGCCACGCCTCGCCGCGCAACGCAACAACGCATTTTCCCGGGGTCACACGCCCCGGCGCGCCGCTGACGGTCCGATCACGATCGCGTCGTCACGCCCGTGAAGCGGTGATCTGTCATGTCCCCCCTGCTATGTTCGGGGCCAACGAAAAGCCCGGGGTTATTTCATGAACAAATCGATCCTACGCGCGGCCGCCTGCGTTGCACTCGTGTCCGCCGCGCTGCTCGCCGTGCCCCAAGTCCGCGCACAAGATGCGGCAAGCCCCGACTACGCCGCGATCGTTGCCGCACCCGATCGCAGCGACGCGGATCGCCAGGTCGACCAGCGCCGCCAGCCGGCCAAGATGCTCGCCTTTGCCGGCGTCAAGCCGGGCATGACCGTCCTCGACATGGCGGCGAGCGCCGGCTACAGCACCGAATTGCTGGCGCGCACCGTCGCCCCGTCGGGCAAGGTCTACGCGCAGGACTCGGCCACCGTGCTCGAGCGGTTCGTCAAGGACAAGTTCGACACCCGCGCGAAGGCGCCCGCGATGCAGAACGTGGTCCATGTGGTGCGCGACTATGACGACCCGATCCCGCCCGAGCTCAACAACCTCGACATGATCACCTTCTTCTTTTTCTATCACGACATCAGCTATCTGCCGGTCGATCGCGCCGCGATGAACAAGAAGATGTTCGCCGCGCTGAAGCCGGGCGGCTTCCTTGTCATCGCGGACCACTCGGCCAAGCCGGGCCAAGGCACAAGCGTCGCCAAGACGCTGCACCGGATTGAGGAGAGCACCCTTAAGCAGGAGATCGAGGCGGCCGGCTTCAGGCTGGTCGCCGAGGGTGATTTCCTGCATCATGCGGAAGACCCCAAGGACATTCCCGTCTTCAAGGCGCCGGTGCCGATCGACGAGTTCGTCCTGAAATACCAGAAGCCTTGAATGAGGCACGGCCATCGCTTCACCTGACCAGACCGCCGCGGTGCTTCGCGTCACCGGCCTGACCAAGAGTTACCGCGCTGCCGGTGAAGACGTCGCGGTGCTGCGCGGCGTCGACCTCGCTGTCACAACCGGCGAGAGTGTCGCGCTGACGGGCGAATCCGGCAGCGGCAAGAGCACGCTGCTGCACCTGATCGCTGGACTCGACGCCGCCGACAGCGGCGAGATCAGGCTCGCCGATATCGTCGTCTCCGGATTCAACGATGCCGGCCGCGCCGAGCTGCGTCGCGACCGGCTCGGCCTCGTGTTCCAGCAGTTCAACCTGATCCCGAGCCTGACGGTTGCGGACAATCTCGTGTTCCAGTCGCGCATCGCCGGCCGCCACGACGCCGGCTGGCATGACGAGCTGGTCGAGCGCCTCGGACTGAAAAACCTGCTGAAGCGTTATCCCGAGCAATTGTCCGGCGGCCAGCAGCAGCGCGTCGCGATCGGCCGGGCGTTGGCGCCGAAGCCGCTGTTGCTGCTCGCTGACGAGCCGACCGGCAATCTCGATGAGGACACTGCCGACGAGGTGCTGGCACTGGCGCGAGATCTGGTAAGGCGCACCGGCTGCGGCTTCCTGATGGTCACCCACAGCGTCCGGCTCGCCGCGACGCTCGACCGCCGGGTCACCCTGCATGCCGGGGTGGTAGCGTGATCAGAGCGTCTTCGAGCGAGGTGGGTAACGGAAAAGGCTCCCGGGCGGTCTGGATCCTCGCCGTGCTGCTCAGCCATTGGCGGCGGCATCCGATGCAGCTTGCAACGCTGCTGATCGGGCTGATCTCGGCAACCGCGCTGTGGAGCGGCGTGCAGGCGTTGAACCAGCAGGCCCGCATCGCCTATGACCGTGCCGCCGCAACCTTCGGCGGCTCGCGCACCGCTGTCCTGGTGAGCCCCGACAGCGCGACCTTCCCGCAAAGACTCTTCGTAGACCTGCGCCGCGCCGGCTGGCCGGTGTCGCCGATGCTGGAGGGCCGCGTCCAGATCGACGGGCGCAGCTTCCGCCTGCTCGGTGTCGAGCCGGTGACGCTGCCGTCCGAGGTCGGCAACGCGCCGGCGGTCGGCCGCGGCAGCCTGCAATCCTTCGTCACGCCGCCGGGCGAAATGTTGGTGGCGGGCGAAACGCTGCACGATCCCGGGCTCAAGGAAGGCGACCGGCCGCAGGCCAACGGCATCAGCTTGCCACCGCTGCGCGTGCAGGCCGAGCTCGCGCCCGGCGCGCTGGTCGTCGACATCGGCATCGCGCAGGACATCCTGAAGATGCCCGGCCAGCTCTCGCGTCTGCTGATCGGCAAGTCGAGCGCGCCGCGCGCGGCCTTGGAGAACGTCGTCGGCGACAAGCTGCGGCTGGTCGAGCCGAGCGCCGAGAGCGATCTCGAACGCCTGACCGACAGTTTCCATCTCAACCTCACCGCATTCGGCCTGCTGTCGTTCTTCGTCGGCCTGTTCATCGTCAACTCCGCGATCGGCCTCGCTTTCGAGCAGCGGCTGCCGATGCTGCGCACGCTGCGCGCCTGCGGCGTCTCGGCGCGGATGCTCAACACCGTGCTGGTGATCGAGCTGGTGTCGCTCGCACTGATCGCCGGTTTGATCGGCCTGGTCTGCGGCTACTTCATCGCGGCGGCCTTGCTGCCCGATGTCGCGGCCTCCCTGCGCGGGCTCTATGGCGCGCAGATTCCCGGACAGCTTTCGCTCAAACCCGTCTGGTGGTTCGCCGGCATCGCCATCAGCATCCTGGGTGCGCTCGCCGCCGCCGCGGCGAGCCTTGCCAAGGCGATCCGGATGCCGGTGCTGGCGACGGCGCAGCCGCAAGCCTGGCAGCAGGCGCAGCGCCGCTGGCTGATGTTCCAGAGCGCGGCAGCCGTCGCGGTGTTTGCGGTCGCCGCGGTTCTCATTCAGTTCGGCGATTCCCTGATCGCCGGCTTTGCCGTACTGGCCGCACTGATGCTCGGCGCGGCCTTGATCCTGCCGATGGTGCTGCAGATCGCGCTCGCATTCGGCCAGCGCAGCGCGCGAGAACCGGTCAGCATCTGGTTCTGGGCCGACAGCCGCCAGCAGCTCTCGGGCCTGTCGCTGGCGCTGATGGCGCTCTTGCTCGCGCTCGCGGTCAATGTCGGCGTCGGCACCATGGTGGAAAGTTTCAGCCGCACCTTCCTGGTCTGGCTCGACGGCCGCCTTGCCGCCGACGTCTATATCAGCGCCGCCAGCGACACGCAGGCAACGCAGATCAAGGCATGGCTGCGCGACCGGCCGGAGGTTCGGGCGATCCTGCCCGGCGGCCGCGCCGACACCCAGCTCGGCGGCGCGCCGATCGAGGTGCTCGGCCTGCCCGACCACGCCACCTATCGCGACAACTGGCCGTTGCTGGAAAGCACTGCGAATGCCTGGGTCAGGTTGCGTCCCGGCGATACCTGCCTTGTCAGCGAGCAGCTGTCGCGGCGGCTGAAGCTTGGCCTCGGCGATCATATCGAGGTGCCCGCCCCCGGCGGCAATTGGCCGCTCGAGATCGTCGGCATCTATGCCGATTACGGCAACCCCAAGGGCCAGATCGCGGTCAACTTCGCCGCGCTGACCCGGCGCTTCCCGCAGACGCCGCAGACCCGGCTCGGGCTCCGCGTCGCGCCCGATCACATCGCGCCGCTGATCACCGCGTTGCAGGAGAAGTTCGGCCTCGACGATCGCAACGTCGCCGACCAGGCGACGATGAAGCGGGAATCGAAACGGGTGTTCAACCGCACCTTCTCGGTAACCGCGGCGCTCAACGCCTTCACGCTCGGCGTCGCCGGCATCGCGCTGCTGACCAGCCTGCTGACCTTGGCCAATTCGCGGCTGCCGCAGCTTGCACCGCTGTGGGCGATCGGCCTGACGCGGCGCCGGCTCGCGGCGCTCGAACTGTTGAAGACCATGGCGGTTGCATTGATCACCGCGCTGTTCGCGCTGCCGCTCGGCCTTCTGGTCGCGTGGTGCCTGCTTGCGATCGTCAACGTCAAAGCGTTCGGCTGGCGGCTGCCATTCCACGTCTTCCCGCTGCAGCTGATCGAGCTGATCGCCGTCGCGATGGCCGCAGCACTCTGTGCCGCTGCGCTCCCGGTCGCTAGACTGGCCCGCATGCAGCCGGCCACCCTGATCCGGACCTTTGTCAATGAGCGCTAGCGGCACGATCACGCGTCGCGCCTTTGCCGGCGGTGCGCTGGCGCTCGCGCTCGGCGGCAAGAGTCTTGCGCAGGGCTTTGCCGGGCTCGGCGAGAGCGCCGAGGGATTTGCCGCCGTCACGCCGGGCAAGCCGTTCGCATTTCCCGTCGATCACGGCCCGCATCCGGAGTTCCGGATCGAATGGTGGTACGTGACGGCAAATCTGTCCGATGCCAGCGGCGCGGCCTTTGGCGCGCAATGGACGCTGTTTCGCCAGGCGATGAAGCCGGGCGGCCCTAGCGAGGGCTGGGCCAATCAGCAGGTCTGGATGGGCCACGCCGCGGTGACCAGCGCCACCACGCATCGCTTCAGCGAGACGTTTGCGCGCGGCGGTATCGGGCAGGCCGGTGTCGAGGCCACACCGTTGCGCGCCTGGATCGACGCCTGGGACATGCGCGGGCTGGATGCGTTCGACGCGCAGCGCGTCGCGCCGCTCGAGCTCAAGGCCTCGGCTGCCGACTTCAGCACGGCGCTCCGCCTCGATGCCGACCGCGCATTGGTGCTGCAGGGTGACCACGGCTACAGCCGCAAATCGGATCGCGCACAGGCCTCCTATTACTATAGCCAGCCATTCTACAAGGCGTCCGGCCGTATCGTGATCGGCGACAGACCGGTCGACGTCACGGGCATGGCGTGGATGGATCGCGAATGGAGCAGCCAGCCGCTGGCATCAGATCAGACCGGCTGGGACTGGTTCTCGCTGCACCTGCCCGGCGACGAGAAGCTGATGCTGTACCGCCTGCGCCAGAAGGACGGCCGCGAAAACCTGTTCGGCAACTGGATCACGCCGGACGGCCGCTCGGCCGAGATCGCCGCCCCCGGGAACAGCATCGCGCCGCTTGCGACCACCGAGATCGACGGCCGCAAGCTGCCGACGTCTTGGCGGGTCACCCTGCCCGCGCGCGGCCTTGCCATCGAAACCACGCCGCTCAATCCGAAGGCCTGGATGGGAACCAGCTTCCCCTATTGGGAAGGCCCGATCCGCTTTTCAGGCAGCCACGCCGGAATCGGCTATCTTGAGATGACCGGATACTAGAGCGGCCCAGTCAAAAAATTCCGCCTGTCACACCGGCCCCTGCCGCCCCGTCATGACATCGGGGCCAATGAAACAAGAGGACACGCCTGACATGTACCACTACACGGCCATCGTCACTTGCCTTGCGATCGCGTTCTATTTCTTTACGTCGACACAGGTCGCGCGCGCCCGGGTCGCCTACGGCGTCAAGCTTCCGGCGATCTCGGGCCATCCGGATTTCGAGCGCATCTTCCGCATCCAGATGAACACGCTGGAGTGGATGCCGATCTTCCTGCCGTCGCTCTGGCTGTTCGCGATCTATATCGGCGATGCCGCGGCCGCGACCGTCGGCGCGCTCTGGGTGATCGGCCGCATCGTCTACTTCATCGGCTATCGCGAGGCGGTGGCGAAACGCAGCCGAGGTTTTGCCATCCAGGCCGTGGCCTGCATCATCCTGTGGATCGGCGCGATCGGCGGCGCGGTGTGGCGGCTGGTGCACGGGTGACGCGACACATTCCACTGTCGTCCCGGCGAAAGCCGAGACCCATAACCACAGCAACCAGTTTTGCGAAGGCTGGGGCCGCAGCGCTGCACAACAACTGAAATCAGTGGTCATGGGTCCCTGCTTCCGCAGGGACGACGGTGATGTTGTGTCGCGAGCTGCGCAATACGTCAGCTTCGCGTCATTTGGTCAGCGGGCAGCCGCTGTCCTTGGCGCTGAAGAACGCCTTGTCGCCGGGCACCACCGCGAGCTGCTTGTAATAGTCCCATGGCTTCTTCGACTCCGAGGGCTTCTTGACCTCGAACAGATAGAGGTCGTGCACCATGCGGCCGTTGGCGAGCACCTTGCCCTTGGCGAAGGCGTCATCGACCGGGAGCTCCTTCAGCTTCGCGGCGACCGCCTCGCTATCCTTGGTGCCGGCGGCCTTCACCGCCTTCAGGTAGCTCAGCGTCGCCGAATAGGTACCGGCATGGATCATGCTCGGCATGTGGCTGGTGCGCTTGATGAAGCGTTCGCTGAATGCACGCGAGGCATCGTCGTGATCCCAATAGAAGCCCTCGGTGAGCACCAGGCCCTGAGCCGCCTCGAGCCCAAGACCGTGCACCTCCGACAGAGTCATCAGCAGGCCGGCAAGCTTCTGGCCGCCGCGCACGATACCGAACTCGGCTGCCTGCTTGATCGAGTTGGTGGTATCGAGTCCGGCATTGGCGAGCCCGATGATCTTCGCCTTCGAGCTCTGCGCCTGCAGCAGGAAGGACGAGAAGTCCGACGAGTTGAGGGGCACGCGGACCGATCCGACCACCTTGCCGCCCTTCGAGGCGACGATGTCGCTGGTGTCCTTTTCCAGCGCATAGCCGAAGGCGTAGTCGGCGGTCAGGAAGAACCAGGTGTTGCCGCCCGCTTCGGTCAGCGCGCCGCCAGTGCCGACCGCGAGCGCGCGGGTGTCGTAGGCCCAGTGAAAGCTGTAGGGCGTGCAGGCATCGCCTGAAATGCGCGAGGTCGCCGCGCCGACCACGATGTCGATCTTCTTCTTTTCCTTTGACAGCTCCTGCACAGCGAGCGCGACCGACGAGGTGGTGAGCTCGGTGATCATGTCGACGTTCTCGACCTCGTACCAGCGTCGCGCAATCGCGGTCGCAAGGTCCGGCTTGTTCTGATGGTCGGCGGTGACGATCTCGATCTTCTGTCCCAGCACCTCGCCGCCGAAATCCTCGACCGCCATCCGCGCAGCTTCGAGCGAATATTTGCCGCCGTAATCGGCATAGACGCCGGACTGATCGTTCAGGATACCGATCTTGACGCCCTGGGCCGACGCCGGCACTGCCAGCATCAGGCTGCAAGCCGCGACCGCGGCCAAAAATCCCGACTTCATTTTTGTGCTCTCCCAGTAACTTCTATCAGGAAAAATCGGCGCGACATTATTTTATAACCCTGCGGCTGCCCATCGATTTCCGATAAGCCAATAGTATGGGCTCGTGGTAGCCGCATAGTTTTTGACCCGTCAGCCTGAGGTGCGAGCCTTGCGGCGCAATTGCGCCGCTGGGCGAGCCTCGAAGGGCGAACGGCCACCAGCCAGGCCTTGCATCCTTCGAGACGCGCATTCCGCGCTTCTCAGGATGACGGGCCAGTACCGCGTCTCCTTCGCGCAGCTGCTCCAGGCGCCTCACCCCGCCACGGTCGCCGCAGGCGTGGCCGGCTTGCCCTCGTTCTTTCCTTCCGCGAGGTTGCGCACCACCATGTAGAAGATCGGCGTGAAGACCAGGCCGAACAGGGTGACGCCGAGCATGCCGAAGAACACGGCGACACCGACCGCCTGCCGCATCTCCGAGCCGGAGCCGGTCGACACCACCAGCGGCAGCACGCCGAGGATGAAGGCGAACGATGTCATCAGGATCGGCCGCAGGCGGAGCCGGCAGGCCTCGATCACCGCCTCCAGCCGCGGCTTGCCCTCGAGCTCGATATCGCGCGCGAACTCGACGATCAGGATCGCGTTCTTGGCGGCCAATCCCACCAGCACCACGAAGCCGATCTGGGTCAGGATGTTGACGTCCTGGCCCATGATACGCACGCCGATCGTGGCCGCGAACAGGCACATCGGCACGATCAGGATTACTGCGAACGGCAATGTCCAGCTGCCATACTGCGCGGCCAGCACCAGATAGACGAACAGCACGCAGATCGGGAACACGTAGAGGCCGGCATTGGCGCCGTTGACCTGCTGGTAGGACAGGTCGGTCCATTCGAACGAGAAGCCGCTGGGCAAGGTTTCATCGGCGAGCTTCTTGATGGTGTTGAGCGCCGTCGTCGAGCTTACCCCCGGTGCCGGCTCACCCTGCAATTCGGACGCCGAGTAGAGATTGTAGCGCGCGACCCGGTCGGGTCCCGAGATGTCCTTGAAGTCCACGATGCTGCCAAGCATCACCATGTCGCCGGCGGCGTTGCGGGTGCGCAACCGCGAGAGATCGGTGGTCTCTTTGCGGAACGGAAGATCGGCCTGCGCGGTGACGTGATAGGTGCGCCCGAACAGGTTGAAGTCGTTGACATAGGTCGAGCCGAAATAGGTCTCGATCGTGTCGGTGACATTGGCGATCGGAACGCCGAGCTTCTGCGCCTTCACGCGATCGATATCGACGAACAATTGCGGCGTGTTGGCCGAGAACGGCGAGAACACCGAGGTGAGCGACGGCGATTTGCGCGCGGCCAGCACCAGTTCGTCGGTCGCGGCCGCCAGCAGTTCGGGACCGCGCCCCTGCCGATCCTGGACGCGGATCGTGAAACCGCCACCGGTACCGATACCGGGCACGGCCGGCGGCGGAATGACGATGATGAAGGCGCCCTGGATCACCGCCAGGCGCTTGCGCAGTTCGGCGGTGATCGCGTTCGCCGTCAGCCCCTTCTTAAGCCGCGCCTCCGGCTCGTCGAACACCGGGAATAGCGCCGCGGCGTTGCCCTGCTGTGTGCGCGTCGCGCCGGAGAAGCCGGCGAACGCCGCGACGCGCACGATGCCCGGCGTATCCAGCGCAATCCGCTCGATCTCGCGCACCACCGCCGTAGTGCGCGCCAGCGACGCGGCGCCCGGCAGTTGCGCCGAGATGATGACGTAGCCGCGATCCTGCGCCGGAATGAAGCCTTGGGAGGTGGTCGCGAGCAGCCAGCCGGCGCTGCCGATCAGCGCGAGGTAGATCGCGAGCATCACCACCGTGTGCCGGATCACGAAGTCGGCCACCGCCGCATAGCCGTGGGCCAGCCGGTCGAACACCCGGTTGAACAGCGCGGTGAAACTGTTCCAGCCGCGCGCGATGATGTTCCAGCGCGCCGGCGGGCGCTTATCCTCGTGCGGCACCAGGATCTGCGAAGCCAGCGCCGGCGACAGCGTCAGCGAGCAGAAGCAGGAAATCGCGGTCGCGACCGCGATCGTCACGGCGAATTGCTGGAAGAACTGCCCGGAGATGCCGCCGAGGAAGGCGGTCGGCACGAACACCGCGCATAGCACCAGCGCAATCGAGACCAGCGCGCCGCCGACCTCCTCCATGGTCTTGAGCGCCGCATCGCGCCGGCTCATGCCGTGCTCAAGATGCCGCTCGACATTCTCGACCACCACGATGGCGTCGTCGACCACGATGCCGACCGCGAGGACGAGGCCGAACAGCGTCAGATTGTTGATCGAGAAGCCGAGCGCGGCCATCACCGCGAAGGTGCCGACCAGCGACACCGGGATCGCGATGATCGGAATGATCGCGGGCCGCCAGCCCTGCAGGAACACCAGCACCACGATGACGACAAGCGCCATCGCCTCGTAGATCGTCTTGATCAGCTCATGGACCGACTGGGCGATGAATTCGGTCGGGTTGTAGCCGATATTGTAGTCGAGCCCCTTCGGGAAACTCGCCTTCATCCGCTCCATCGTGTCGGAGATGCTCTTGGCGGTGGCGAGCGCATTCGATCCGGGCCGCTGCGTCACCAGCAGGGCGACCGCCGATTTGCGCAGCAGGAAGCTGTTGGTGGCGTAGGACAGCGCGCCGAGCTCGACGCGGGCGACGTCGTGCAGCCGCACGGTGCGACCGTCGGAACCGGCCTTCACCACGATGTCCTCGAACTGCCTGATGTCCTTGAGGCGGCCGGTGAAGACCAGATTCGGTTGGAAGGCGCGGTCGGCGATCGGCGGTTCCGCGATCTGTCCGCCCGCGATCTGCAGGTTCTGCGCCCGGATCGCGGCCAGCACCTCGCCCGAGGTCAGGCCGAGATTGGCGATCCTGTCGGGATCGAGCCACAGCCGCATCGAGTAATCGCGCGCGCCGAACATCTGGATGTCGCCGACGCCGTCGAGCCGCAGCAGCTGGTCGCGGACCTGCAGCAGCGCGTAGTTCGAGATATAGAGCTGGTCGAAACTGTCGTCGGGCGACAGCATGAACACGACCATCAGGATGTCGGGCGAGTTCTTGCGGGTGACGACGCCATTGCGCTGCACCTCTTCAGGCAACCGCGGCTGCGCGATCGCGACGCGGTTCTGGACCAGCACCTGGGCCTTGTCGAGGTCGGTGCCGAGCTTGAAAGTTGCGGTGATGGTGAGCTGGCCGTTCGAGGTCGCCTGGCTGTAGAGATACAGCATGTCCTCGACGCCGTTGATCTCCTGCTCGATCGGGGCGGCAACGGTGTCGGACACGGTCTGCGCCGAGGCGCCCGGATATTGCGTGGTGACGGTGACGGTCGGCGGCACCACCTGCGGATATTCCGAGACCGGCAGCGTCGGATAGGCGATCGCGCCGACAATCAGCAGCACGATCGACAGCACCATCGCGAGGATGGGCTGGTTGATGGAGAGCCTGCCGAGATTCATGGCTTCGCACCTGCCGCCGGCTTGGCATCGGCCGCGGGCTTGTCTCCTGCCGGAGCCTGCGCCATTTTCGGCGTCACCTTGGCGCCGACGCGGGCGCGCTGCAGCCCGTCGACGATCACATGGTCTTCCGCCTTCAGGCCCTCACGGATTACGCGCAGGCCCTCGTCGAGCGGGCCGAGCACAACAGCTCTCGCTTCCACCGTGTTGTCGTCCTTGACCACGAACACGATCTTGCGCGACTGATCGGTGGCGATAGCCGTGTCCGGGATCAGCAGCGCCTCGTAGGGCGAGGAGCCGATGATGCGGACGCGGCCGAACTGGCCGGGCAGGATCGAGAGATCATGGTTCGGAATCACCGCGCGGCTGCGCAGCGTCGCGGTGGAGACGTCGAGGCGGTTGTCGAGGAAGTCCATCTTGCCTTCATGTGAAGGCTTGGTTTCGCCGGTCAGCGTCACCTGCACCGGGTTCGCCGTGTCGCGCGAGCTCGGCCGCCGGCCCTCGAACCACAGCTTGCTGTTGCGTTGATAGGTCGCCTCGTCGATGTCGAAATAGATGTAGATCGGGTCGAGCGACACGATCGAGGTCAACAGCGTCGCACCGCCCTCGCTGCCCTGCACCAGATTGCCCGGAGTCACCAAATGCCGGCTGACACGGCCGGTGATCGGCGCCAGCACGTGGCTGAATTCGACGTTGAGCTGCGCGGCCTTCAGCGTGCCCTCGGCCTGGGTCTCGGCGGCGCGCGCTGCCTGCAACGCTTGGCGCCGCTGGTCGACGACCTGCTCGGAGACCGCGCTGGTCTGCACCAGGTTCAGCCCGCGCTCGAGATCGCGCTTGGCAAGTTCCCCCTTGGCGCGCGCATCAGCGAGCTGACCTTCGGCCTGCAGCACGACCGCCTCGAATGGTCGCGGGTCAATGGTATAGAGCAGATCGCCGGCGTGGACGATCGCACCATCCTTGAACTCGACACTGTTGACGAAGCCGCCGACACGGGCGCGGACCTGAACCTCCTCGATCGCCTCGAAGCGGCCGGTGAACTCGTCCCAGTCGGTGACCGTTCGCTTGACCGGCTGCGCGACCGTGACGGGCGGCGGCGGAGGCGCGGCCTGCGATTGCGCACTCTTGTCGCTGCAGCCGCCGAGCGTCAGCGCGGCCAATAGCCCGATCGGCGCGAGGCCGAGCCAGCACGCCCTGACGACTCCTTGGCGGCGAAGCGAGTGACGCCCGACGCCGGTCAGCGGAGCCACACGCCCTGTTCTGTCAATCGAACTCAATTCTCTCTCCCCCAAGACCACGAAAGCACGCCACCAATGCAGGGCTACGAAAGTCGCAATTGAAATTGCGGTGATTCTACGCAGATGAACCGCCGCGATGTCGCGGCGGCGGACGTCACAGATGTAGCCGCCCCCCAGTCTGTTCAAGATGGCCGCCGGATCAAGCAAATAGTTGCGTAGTCTGAAAGCCTTACGACGCGAACGCGAAGCCGTGACGACGAAAAGGGGCAGTTTGGCTGGCCTATCGGACGCGCGAGATCACAGACGGATCGTCCCGAATCAATCACAACGCGAGTTCGTTTCACAGATTCGTCACACGAACCCGATTCGGCTTTTGGCGCGGAAACCTCCTCAGCCCGCAGACGGCAAGGCCGGCCAGATTCTTATACTCTACCTCCCGCTGCATGGCAGAATCATAGTTAACGGCGCGGTTGTCACGCGGACACACATTGACACTCGGAAATATCGCCCATACGGTCATGGTTGCCAGAGAGTGAATTTTTCTGGCCGCCGCATTTTTCTCGAACATTCATTGTGTTTTGTCGCGGCGCGAGTGAGTGAAGGCGACTACGTAATGGCAAGCGCATTTGACCTTGCTGCTGTCACGACGCCGCGGACATCGCGGCTGTCTCGAATTGCGGACGACCCGGTGCGATCTCCGGTCGCTAGTAATCAACTTCAACGTGTGAACGGCTTCACACGTCATCGTCCCCAATAATTGTAATTGTTGATCGGCTTCCACACCGGTCGCAGGAGTGCTCATGACGACCATACCTGCTTATACAATCAGTGGTTTAACCCGCCCCGAACTTCATCTTGATCCGAGCGGCAATATTATCCTGGATCCGGCCGCGCAGGCGTTCGCAGGTACGTATGGCCTGCAATATCTCTATCTCGGCTGTCCTCCCGGCACGCCGTGGCCGCCGGTCTCCGGCTTCCTGTCGCCACCGACCGATGCCAATTCAGGCATCAATACGGTCGTGGAAGGCGCAGCAGCCAACACCTCGGTCGGCATCACCGCACAATCCTCGAGCCTGATCGGCCTTCCGGTCACCTATTCGCTGGCATCCGATTCCTCGCATGGCGGCTTCAAGGTCGATCCGAACACCGGCGTGGTGTCGGTCGCCGATCCCACCAAGGTCGACTTCGAAAGTTCCGGCGGCAGTTACGTCGTCAATGTGCAGGCGACCGACGGTATCTTCGTCTCGTCGCAGAGCTTCACGATCGCCGTCAGCAACGCGCCGCCCTCGACACCGACCGACATCAGCGCCACCGCCAACGCGGTCAACGAAGGCGCCGCCGTCAACACGCTGGTCGGCATCACCGCATCATCGGCCGATGTTAACGGCCCCGGCGTCACCTATTCGCTGACCGCCGATTCCTCCAGTGGCGGCTTCAAGATCGATCCGAATACCGGCGTCGTCAGCGTCGCCAATTCCAGCAAGATCGACTTCGAAACCGCGCCGGGCCACGCCTACACCATCACGGTGCAGGCCAGCGACGGCCATGGCGGCGTCAGTTCGCAGAGCTTCACGATCAACGTCAACGATCTGCCGGTCTCTACGCCGGTCGACATCAATCCCGCCGCCAACAGCGTCGTCGAAGGCGCCGCGGTCAACACGCCGGTCGGCATCACCGCCTCCGCGGTCGATCCGAACGGCCCCGCGACGACCTATTCGCTGACCGGCGACACGTCCGTCGGCGGCTTCAAGATCGATCCCAATACCGGCGTCGTCACGGTCGCCGATCCGACCAAGCTCGACTTCGAGAGCGCGCCGGGCCACGCCTACACCATCACCGTGCACGCGACGGCCGGCGCGACCTCGTCGACGCAGACCTTCACCATCAATATCACCGATGCCCCGCCGGCGGCCCCGACCGATACGGATCTCACGGCGAACTCGGTGGCCGAAGGTGCGGCGATCGGCACCGTCGTCGGGATCACCGCGCACGCGACCGACATCAATGGCGGCAACGTGACCTATTCGCTGGTCGGCGATGCCCACGGCTTCAGCATCGATCCGACGACCGGCGTCGTCACCGTCGCCGATCCGACCAAGATCGACTATGAGAGCAGCGGCCCGAGCCATTCCTACACCATCACGGCGCAGGCCAGCGACGGCACGCTTTCAAGCACACAGACCTTCACGATCGGCGTCGCCGACGCTGCGCCATCGGCTCCGGTCGACAGCAATGCCGCCGTCAACACCGTCGTCGAAGGCGCGGTCGCCGGCACCGCCGTCGGCATCACCGCGTCCTCGATCGACGTCAACGGTCCGCCCGTCATCTGGTCGCTGACCGGCGACAGCTCGCTCGGCGGCTTCGGCATCGACCCCAGTACCGGTGTCATCACCGTCGCCGACCCGAACAAGATCGACTACGAGAGCAGCGGCCCGAGCCATTCCTACACGGTGATCGCGCAGGCCAGTGACGGTGCGGGCGGCACCAGCACACAGAGCTTCACCATTGCAGTGACCGACGCCCCGCCGTCGACCCCGGTCGACAGCGATGTTAACCCCAACACCATTGCCGAAGGCGCCGTCAACGGCTCGACGGTCGGCGTCACGGCGGCCTCGACCGACGTCAACGGGCCGGCCGTGACCTATTCGATCGCGCCGGGCGACGACAGTTCTGTCGGCGGATTCGCGGTGGATCCCAATACCGGCGTCATCACCGTCGCCGATTCGAGCAAGATCGATTATGAGACCGCGCCAGGCCACGCCTACACGGTGAAGGTGACAGCCAGCGACGGTGCGGGCGGCACCAGCACGCAGACCTTCACCGTCGGCGTCACCGACGTCGCACCGTCGACGCCGGTCGACAGCGACGGTACGGCCAATCAGGTCGCGGTCGGCGCCCCGGCCGGCAGCTATGTCAACGTGACCGCCGCTTCGACCGACGTCAACGGACCGGCGGTGACCTATACGCTGGTCGGCGACTCATCGCTCGGCGGCTTCACCATCGACCCCAATACCGGCAAGATTACGGTCGCGGATCCCAGCAAGATCCTCGCCGCCGATCCGTCCTATGACGTCACGGTCGATTCCTCGGATGGTACGCTGCACAACCAGCAGACCTTCACCATCGCCGTCGTCGTCGACCTGGCGCCGGTCGTTACCGGCGGCCACACGCTGAACTACACCGAAAACCAGGCCGCGACCGTAATCGATTCGGCGATCACCGTATCCGACGGCGACAACGCCAATCTGGCGTCCGCGACCGTGCAGATCACCGGCAACTACGCAAACGGCCAGGACCTCCTCGGCTTCACCGACCAGAACGGCATCACCGGCTCGTTCGATGCCGCAACCGGTACGCTGACGCTGACCGGATCCTCCAGCGTCGCGAACTACCAGGCCGCGCTGGCATCGGTGACTTATGTCAACACCAGCGACAATCCGTCCGGGCTGGCGCGCACCGTCACCATCACGGCCAATGACGGCACGCTCGACGGCGCCCCCGCCACCGAGACCATCAACGTCGCTCCGGTCAATGATCCGCCCGTCGTCACCGCCGGCCACACCCTGAACTTTACGGAGAACCAGGCCGCGACCGCGTTCGATCCTGCGATCACCGTATCCGACGTCGACAACACCACGCTGGCCGGCGCCACCGTGCAGATCACCGGCAACTACGCGACCGGCCAGGACGTCCTCGCCTTCACCACCCAGAACGGCATCACCGGCTCGTTCGATGCCGGAACCGGCACCCTGACGCTGACAGGCACGGCCAGCGTCGCCGACTACCAGGCGGCGCTCGCCTCGGTGACCTATCAGAACACCAGCGACAACCCGTCGGGCCTGGCGCGCACCGTCACCATCATCACCAATGACGGCTCGGCGAATTCCACGGCGGTCACCGACACCATCAATGTCACGCCGGTCAACGATCCACCGGTCACGACCGCCGGCGGCACGCTGAATTATCTCGAAAACCAGGCCGCGACCGTGATCGACGCGTCGGTCAGCGTGTCCGACGTCGACAGCGCCAACATGGCCGGCGCGACGGTGCAGATCACCGGCGGCTTTGCCGCTGGCCAGGACGTGCTAGGCTTCGTCAACCAGAACGGCATCACCGGCTCCTACAACGCCGGAACGGGCGTGCTGACATTGACGGGCTCTTCCAGCGTCGCCAACTACAAGGCCGCGCTCGATTCCATCACCTACTTCAACTCGAGCGACAACCCGTCCGGGGCGGATCGTACCGTCAGCTATACGGTCAACGACGGCTCGGCGAGCAGCAACACCTCGACCTCGACCATCCATGTCACGCCGGTCAACGACGCGCCGGTGGTCAGCTTCGGCGCCATCACCGGATTCTCCGAGCCGCCGAACGGCACGCCGGCCGCGAATTCGACACCGGTCACGATCACGCCCAACCTGACGATATCAGATGCCGAAGGCAACAACCTGACCGACGCAACCTTCGTGCTGAACAATCTGAAGCCGTCGGATGCGCTCACGATCGCAGGTCACGCCGGCACCAGCGGCGATATCGGCAGCATCCATTTCGATATCACCAGCACCGGCACGACCGAGACGATCAGCTTCACCGGCACCGACACGCTTGCGCACTACAATACGGCGCTCGACCTGATCCAGTTCAACAACACCAGCGAAAATCCCGACAGCACCGCGCGTTCCTATACCCTCACCGTGCACGATGACGGCGGCACCGCAAACGGCGGCAACAACACCGGGACGGGATCGACGACCGGGAGCGTGACCGCCGTGGACGATGCGCCCACCGCGACGGTGCCGGCGGATAATTCGATCGGCACTGCCTTCTCGCACACCAATCTCGCGATCTCCGGCCTTTCGATCGCCGACGTCGATGCCGGCAGCGGCAACGTCACGGCGACAATTTCATCCAGCCATGCGAACCTGACCTTCACCACTACGGGACTCGCAAGCTTCACCAACAACGACAGCCACACCGTGACGCTCACCGGCACGGCGGCGCAGGTCAACACCGCGCTGGCGACGCTGACCTACAACAGCGACGACGGCTTCACCGGCTCGGATACGGTGACGCTGAACGTCAACGACAACGGCAACACCGGCACCGGCGGGCCGCTCTCATCGGGCGCCCAGACCTTCCATGTCGGCGTCGTCCCGCAGGTGTTCTATATCGACAACTCGACGACAGGCACCAGCGCCAACCTCGGCACCCAGGCCGATCCCTATACGTCGATCGCCTCCTTCAACGCGGCGAATCCGGCAGGCGCGGGTGACTACGTCGTGCTCGAGCATGGCACCGGCACCTACTCCGAAGCCAACGGCATCAATCTCGCCAACGGCGTCAACCTGATCGGCGGTAGCCATACGCTGCAGTTCACCAATCCGGTGACCAGCCAGGTGGTCACCGCGAATGTCGGTTCCGGCACCGATCCGGTGATCAAGGTGACCGGCGCCGACAACGGCATCGACCTGCTCGGCACGTCGGGCCATACCATCAGCGGCGTCAGCATCGATACCTCGGCCGGCAGCGGCATCGGCATCAGCGACGACGGCAACAATGTCGGCACCGTCACGATGTCCGACATCACGGTCAAGACCGCCAGCGGCGCCGGCATGAGCTTCACCCATGGCGGCACGATCTCGCTGACCGGAACCGCCAATTCCATCACATCGGGCACCGGCACCGCGCTCGACGTCGAGAACACCCAGATCGGCTCGAGCAACCTCACCTTCAAGAGCATCACGTCAAGCGGCGGCTCCGGCAACGGCATCATCCTCTCCAACACCGGCACCGCAGCCGGCAATGGCGGCCTGCATGTCACCGGCGACGGCGCGACGGCGGGCAGCGGCGGCACCATTGCAAGCAAGACCGGCGCCGACGGCAGCACCAGCCAGGGCAGCGGCATCTACCTCAGCAACACCAAGGACGTCGAGCTTTCGTATCTGGCGATGCACGACTTCCAGAACTACGGCATCGTCGGCACCAACGTCACCGGCTTTACCCTCGGCAACACCACGGTGACCGGCACCAACGGCGACAACGTCGGCGGCATCGGCGAAGGCGACGTCTACTTCACCGGCCTGTCCGGCACCGCGACGGTGACCAACTCGACCTTCACGGGCGCTGCACTCGATGCGTTCCACGTCTTCAACAACAGTGGCCAGACGCTCAACCGCATCACGATCACGGGCTCGACCTTCGCAACCAATGCGGCGGCCGGAAACCAGTCGGGCGATGCACTGGTGTTCCAGGCCACCGACGGAACGTTCAACGCGACGGTTCAGAGCTCGACTTTCACGTCGGCGCGCGGCGACCTGTTCCAGCTCGATCTGCACGGCGGTGTCAGTTCGGACCTCGTGCTGGGCGGCGCGACCGCCGGACTGGGCAACAGCTTCTCGAACAACAACCAGAATATCGTCTCGGGCGGCGGCGGCATCACCATCAGCTCCGGTGGGACGGGCGATCACGCCAACCTGACCTTCAACATCGCGAACAACACCATGCGCGATGCGGTCGGCACCGCACTCGGCATCAGCACTGGATCGGGAGCAAGCTCGTTTACCGGTACGATCGATTCCAACACGATCGGCGTCGCGGGCGTTGCCAACAGCGGCTCCGCCCAGGGCAGCGACATCGGCTTCATCACCGACGGTGGTGCCAATTCCAGCGTCACGATCACCAACAACCATCTGTACCAGTACAACAACGACGGCATCGAACTGCAGACCGGCGACGCGGTCGATGGCGGCAACGCGCTGTTGACCGCGATCGTCATGGGCAACACGGTGTCCAACCCCGGCACGTTCGGCAATCACGGCTTCGAGCTGAATGCCGGCACGGTTGGAGCCAGCGCGGGACCTCCCGCCCACGCCGCTGACGCGCAGAGCGTCTCGCTGACGCTGGGCGGCAGCGGCGCCCAGGAAAATCAGTTCCTCGGTTCGGGCGCGAATGGCGGCACCGATATCCGGCTGCGCGATCGCTTCAACACCACCGTCGGCCTGCACGCCGGCGATGGTTCGTCCTACCTCGGCGGCGCGACCGATACCGCCGCGATTTCGAGCTACGTCCTATCGCACAATACAGTCACCACGGCGCCTACCATCAGCGTGACGGCGGGCAGCAGCAACGGGTTCGGCGCAGCACCGATGCTCGCCGCGGACGGCGGTGTGCAGGCCGATGTCACCAACCCGGGCGAAACCCACCTGACCCAGAGCCAGCTCGACTCGGTCATGTCGGTCGCAATCCACCAATGGGCGGCCGCGGGCATCAGTGCGACCCAACTCGCCGCACTCGAGGCGGTCACCTTCAGCGTCGCGGACCTCGCCGGCCAGGTCATAGGCCTGGAGAGCGCCGGCCACATTACGATCGACAGCGATGCCGCCGGCCACGGCTGGTTCATCGACCCGACACCGTCGGATAATTTCGAGTTCACGCAAGCTCTCAATGCGTCCGGCACCGATCTGCTGACCAATTCGTCGACGGCCGCAGCGGGGCATCTCGATCTCCTGACCGCCGTGGCCCATGAATTGGGACATGTGCTCGGCCTCCCCGACTCCAGCTCGCCGTCTGACGTCCACGACCTGATGTATATCGGCCTCGCCGACGGCGAGCGGCGGCTGCCGAGCGCGGCCGATGTCGCGCAGGCCGACAGCACGACCGCAGGCTCCAGCCAGACGCGGCAGAACTTCGTGTTCACGCAGACCGATACGTTCGCGAGCCAGCAGACAGCCGGCACACCGCCTGCCGGCTTGAGCCACCTCGACTTCGCGGCGCTTGCCGGCAACGCCCAGGCGTTGTCCGATCTGTTCAGCGGGCACTCCAGTTCCGGTACACCCGGGTGGGCGGGCCATGAGTTGCAACTCGCCGCCATGGGCGGCACGCCGGTCGACAATCACGTCCAGACCCATCACGATCTGGTGGTTTGATCGAACGTCGCCGCAACAACGACTCCTGCCGGCACCACCCGGCAGGCGTCCGGCATTCGGTCGCGTGCATTCACGTCGATCGCAACAGTGAAATACCCGCACCGCTACAACGCGAATGCGTCACGCGCCAACCAAAGAATCAGCTAAGCACGACAATCGTTCAGGTTGCACTTGGCGGAAAACACGCTATCGTGCGCACGTCGTCGACGCGACATCATTGTCTCGTATTCTTTACAAATCATACGACGTATTCGCGGAGGACCGATGGCCGATCCGTTTCTTTCCGAAATCCGCATGATGTCGTTCAACTTTGCGCCAAAGGGTTGGGCGCTTTGCAACGGTCAGCTGCTTCCGATCAATCAGAATCAGGCGCTGTTCTCGTTGCTGGGCACGACCTATGGCGGCGACGGACGCGTTACCTTTGGCCTGCCCGACTTGCGGGGCCGGGTACCGACCCATATGGGCAATGGCCAAACACTGGGGCAACGTGCCGGCGAGGAGGGCCATACGCTTACGCTGAACGAAATGGCGCAGCACAATCATTTGGCCAACGCCACCAACAGCAACGGCAGCACGCCGATCGATTCGGGCGCCTATCTCGGCGCCTTCAACAACGGCTACAGCACGTCGATGACCAACATCACCACGCTCAATCCCGCGACCGTGGGTAATGTCGGCGGCAGTCAGGCCCACCAAAACATGCAACCGTTCCTGACGATCAATTTCAGCATTGCCCTCCAGGGCATTTTCCCCTCGCAGAACTGACGAGAAGCATCGATGCCACAACCTTTTGTAGGCGAGATCCGTATGTTCGGCGGCAATTTCGCCCCGGCGGGATGGAATTTCTGTGACGGCAGCTTGTTGGCGATCTCCCAGTACGACGTGCTGTTCAATCTGATCGGCACCACCTATGGCGGCGACGGCCAGTCGTCCTTCGCACTCCCCGATCTGCGCGGCCGTCTGCCGCTTCATATGGGCACCGCCAGCAGCGGCACGAGCTATCTCATCGGGCAGAACGGCGGCGTCGAAAACGTAACGCTCACGGTACAGACGATCCCGCAGCATTCGCACGCCTTCATCGCCTCGACGCAAACCAGCACCGGGCAGAACCCGCAGGGAAATATTCTCGATCAGACATCGGGCACGATCGCCATGTACATCGACGGCCAGCCGCCCGACGGCCCGATGGCGAATGGAATGCTGACGAACACGGGCGGAAACCTGCCGCATGATAATTTGCAGCCGTTCCTGTGCGTCAGCTTCATCATTTCGCTGTTCGGCATCTACCCGACCCAGAGCTAGGAGCGCGACAACATGGCCGAACCCTACGTCGCCGAGATTCGCATTTTTCCGTTCAACTTCGCGCCCAAGGGCTGGGCCTTCTGCAACGGTCAGCTGTTGCCGATTTCGCAGAATACGGCGCTGTTCTCGCTGCTCGGTACCACCTATGGCGGCGACGGCAAGTCGACCTTCGCGCTTCCCAACATGCAGGGCAACGCGCCGATGGCGCCTGGACAGGGTCCCGGGCTGTCGTTGTATGACCTCGGAGAGACCGGCGGCTCGACCTCGGTGACGCTGCTGCAAACCGAGATACCGCTTCACAACCACCTCGTGAACGTCGGCACGCAGGACGTCGCCGACGTCCAGGTCCCGAGTCTGACCCGCATCCTCGGCAAATCGAAAGACGCCTTCGCCTATGTGCCCGGGAGCCCGGCGCCATCGTTGACGCAGATGAACGCTGCCATGATCGGCATGACGGGCGGCAGCCAGCCGCACAACAACATGCAGCCATACCTCACCTTGAATTTCTGCATCGCACTGGAGGGCGTGTTCCCGCCACGGGGCTGAGATCGCTTTGACGCTCGACGTTCCCGCCACTGGCACGCCCGCGTTCGGCTGGGCGCGTGCAGCTCAAGCCGGTTGCGGCTTTCGTCGGCTGTCAGAGGCCGATCTTGCGTTCCTCAGCCGGCTCTATGCCTCGACGCGCGCCGAGGAGCTGGCGGCGGTGCCGTGGAGCGAGGCGGATAAGGCTGCCTTTCTCGGGCAGCAATTCCACGCCCAGCATGCGCATTACCAGCAGTTCTATCCGAACGCCGACTGGCTGGTGATCACGCGCGAGGAAGACGACATCGGCAGATTCTACGTCGAGCGCTGGCCGAGCCAGCACCGCATCATCGACATCGCCTTCATGCCGGCATACCGCGGCAAGGGCTATGGCGAGGCTCTGTTGCGCGACGCGATGGACGAGGCGGCCGCCGTCGGCAAGGACGTCTCGATCCATGTCGAGAAGCTCAACCCGGCGATGCAACTCTATCGCCGGCTCGGCTTCGTCACCGAGGAGGACAAAGGCGTCTACGACCTGATGCGCTGGCGCGCACCAGGCGCTCTGGACCATCAGGTGAAGATCGCCTGATAGCCGTTGCCGTCTCCGAGGGGGCCGATCGGCACCAGAAAAATCTCCATCACGCCGAGCGCCGGATGCCGCACCGGATAGATCGCCTGCGACAGCCACGCGCCCTTCGGCCCCGCGAACAGCAGCGAGAACGCGCCGCCCGGCCGGCCGCTGTTGCCTGCCGGCTCGACCTTGGCGAGTTTCAGCGCCACGACGTGATCCGCCGTCTGCATCTCGAATTCCGCGTCCTGATGCGACCTGAAGTCATCAATATGCAATTTCGCCAGATCGACGGTGGATGTCATGCGCACGTCCCGGTTGGTTTCACAGGTGTAACATAGCCCGCAACGCCGCCGTCAAGATTTCTGCCGGGCGGCCGTTCTCGGATCTCGTCGTCATTCCGGGGCATGCGAGGCTGAACCCGGAATCCATTCTGCCAATCGCTCCGCGCAGGGAAAGCCGGGTCGTTTCCGGTTACACCTGTGGTCCTAGCCCTGTGCTTTTTTGTTGCACAGGCCCATGGGTGCGATCGGCACCCGGCTTTCCCTGCGCCCTCTGTTCAACCGGAGGGACAAGTAAACGCAAGACTCGGACGCGTCGCGTCGCGAGGCTGCGAAGCTGCGTCCCCAGCGAACCTGTCATCGCCCGGTCGAGCCGGGCGATCCAGTACGCCGCGCAGGTTGAACTCAAACGTCTCTGGAATACTGGATCGCCCGCTTTCGCGGGTGACGACGGTGGAACGGACGGCACGACCGTACCAAACCACCGGCGGGAGGACTGATGACGGCCCCGATTTCCTCCGCTAACCTCCCCGCAAAGGACCGCCAGCAAGGCGGACCATTTTGAGGGAGGACAGCCGCGTGCATCGAGGCCGTGTGGTATTCGGCGCCATGGACGAAGTCGTGTTCGGGCGCCCGGCCGCTGAGGCGGTCGTCGAGCAACTGGACCGGCTTGGCGCAGAGCGCGCCTTTCTGATGGTGTCGGGCACGCTGAACCGCGAGACCGACGAGATCGAGAAAGTCCGCCGGGCACTTGGTTCCCGCTGTGTCGGCATCTTCGACAAAATGCCGGCGCACACGCCGCGCGCCGCGGTGATCGCGGCGGCGGAACAGGCTCGCGCCGCGAAGGCCGACCTGATCGTCACCATCGGCGGTGGCTCGATCACCGATGGCGCCAAGGCGGTGCAGCTTTGCCTCGCCAACAACGTCACCACATCCGACGGCATCGACACGATCCGCACCCATGGCGGCGTCGCGCCGGAGATGAACGCGCCGACCGTGCGCCAGATCAGCGTGCCGACCACGATCGCCGGCGGCGAATTCTCGTCGATCGCGGGCGTCACCAACGAAGCCAAGCGGCAGAAGGAGATGCTGCGCCATCCCCTGGTAATGCCGCGCGCCACCATCCTCGATCCGGAACTGTCGGTATACACACCGGACTGGCTGTTCCTGTCGACCGGCATCCGCGCTGTCGACCATTGCGTCGAGGGCATCTGCTCGCGCGAGGCGCATCCTTACGGCGACGCGCAGGCGCTGAAAGGGCTCGAGATGCTGGCACAGGGCCTGCCGCGGGTGAAGGCGGATCCGAAGGATATCTCGGCGCGGATGGATTGCCAGATCGGCACCTGGCTCTCGACCGGCCCGCTTGCCTCGGGCGTGCCGATGGGCGCGAGCCACGGCATCGGCTACGTGCTCGGCGCCGAATTCGACGTCCCGCATGGCTACACCTCCTGCGTGATGCTGCCTGCGGTGATGCGCTGGAACAAGCGCGACAATGCCGACCGCCAGGCGGTGGTCGCAGCCGCGATGGGGCATCCTGGCGCAGACGCCGGCGACGTGCTCGATCGCTTCATCCGCGACCTCGGCATGCCGCGCAGCCTGAGGGAGGTGCACGTCGGCCCCGAACATTTCGACCGTATCGCAACGCAAGCGATGCGAACGCCCTGGGTGCCGCGCAATCCGCGCAAGATCGATGGTCCATCCCAGGTTCGCGAGATTCTGGTGATGGCCGCCTGAAGCATGATCCGGAAAAGTGGAAACCGGTTTTCCGAAAGGATCATGCTCAAAAAGATGAGAGCATGATCAAGCCGCGACCGAGGGGGAAATAAAGTTCGATGTACACCGGCAAGCACGCTTACCTGCGCCCGCTGCAACCCGCCTTCATCATGGCCGGGACCGGCGAGATCGTCACCTATCGCGAGTTGGAGGCGCGATGCAACCGCCTCGCCCATTTGTTCCGCAAGCAGGGCCTGCGGCGGCTCGACCACTATTCGATCTTCACGGAGAACAACAACCGCTACCTCGAGGCCTGCGGCGCAGGCGAGCGCGCGGGCCTCTATTTCACCTGCGTCAATTCCTTCCTCACCCCAAGCGAGCTCGCCTACATCCTGACCAACAGCCAGTCGCGGATCCTGATCACCTCGAAGCTGAAGCTCGACATCGCACGCGAGGCGCTGAAGGAGTGCCCGCTGGTTGAGCTCTGCATCGTGGTCGACGGCGAGGGCGAGAGCGAGCGCATCGTCGGGCTGCGAGAGGTCATCGCCGGCCTGCCGTCAACCCCGATCGCGGACGAATATGCGGGCACCGCGATGCTCTATTCCTCCGGCACGACCGGCCGGCCGAAAGGCATCGTGCGGCCGCTGCCGGAACAGCCGCCGTCGCAAAACCTTCCGCTGTTCGATTTCCTGACCAAGCTCTGGCACTACCGCGAGGGCATGGTCTACCTCTCGCCGGCGCCGCTCTACCACTCGGCGCCGCAAGCGGCGGTCAATCTCACCATCCGCATGGGCGGCACTGTCGTCATCATGGAGAGTTTTGATCCCGAGCGCTATCTCGAGCTGGTGCAGAAATGGGGCATCACCCACAGCCAGCTGGTGCCGACCATGTTTTCGCGCCTGCTCAAGCTGCCCGAGGAGGTTCGCACCCGCTACGATCTGTCGACGCTCGAGATCGCGATCCATGCCGCCGCGCCCTGCCCGGCGCTCGTCAAGGACGCCATGATCAAATGGTGGGGCCCGATCATCCACGAATATTACGGCGCGACGGAAGGCCTCGGCTTCACCGCCTGCAACAGCGAGGAATGGCTCGCGCATCGCGGCACCGTCGGCAAGGTGCTCCTCGGCGACCTGCATATCCTCGACGAGAACATGCAGCCCTGCCCGAAAGGCACCCCGGGCACCGTGTGGTTCAAGACCGCCACGCCGTTCGAATATTTCAACGATCCGGCCAAGACCAGCGAGGCACGCTCGCCGGACGGCAGCATGAGCACGGTCGGCGACGTCGGCTATATCGACGATGACAACTTCCTCTATCTCACCGATCGCGCCACCTTCATGATCATCTCCGGCGGCGTCAACATCTACCCGCAGGAATGCGAGAATTTGTTGATCACCCATCCGAAGGTTGCCGACGCCGCGGTGTTCGGCGTGCCCAATGTCGATCTCGGCGAGGAGGTGAAGGCGGTGGTGCAGCCGGTTGACGGCATCGCGCCCGGGCCGGAGCTCGCGGAGGAACTGATCGCGTTCTGTGCAAGCGCGCTGTCGCGCCAGAAGGTGCCGCGCTCGGTGGATTTCGAGGCCGAGCTGCCACGGCTGCCGACCGGAAAGCTCTACAAACGCTTGCTGCGCGACCGCTATTGGGGCAACAAGACCTCGCGGATCGTGTGAGCCGCCGATGCAGCGGGCCGGGCCGATCCGATCGGGCAAGCGCCGGCGCGCAACGGACTCGCCCGTTGTGCTGATTTCGCGCTATGCTTTGCGCCCGCAAGCCAGCTTCGCCGGAGGCCGCCATGCCGTCGCCCCAGCCGCGCGAGCCGGAGTCGCTACCGGCCCGAAGGCTCGAATTCACCGCCGCCGAGATCGGTGCGCTTGCCCATCTCTATCGTGGCGAAGTCTACCGCAGTACGGTATGGCGCACCCGCCTCGACAGCTCGACCAACTGGGCGGTGGTCACGACCGGGATCGCGCTGTCGGCGACCTACAGCAGCGCGGAGGCCTCGCCACTGCCGATGGTGCTGGTCGGGCTGCTCGTGACCGTATTCCTGTTGTTCGAGGCGCGGCGCTACCGCTATTTCAACGTCTGGCGCGCCCGCGCCCGGTTGCTCGAAACCGACTTCTACGCGCCGATGATTCGGGGCGAAGGTCCTTTACCGAATTCGCCCTGGACCGAGCTGCTGGCCAACGACTACCGCAACCCGAGCTACCACATCAGCTATATCAGGGCGATCGGCCGGCGGCTGCGCCGGACCTACGGCTGGATCTTCGCGATCCAGGCCATCGCCTATTACGGCAAGCTTGCGATCCATCCGCTGCCGCTGACCGCGGTGAGCGCGATCTGGGACCGCGCCTCGATCGGTCCGATTCCTGGAACCATCGTGGTTCTCGCCGGCATCGCCTTCCATTCCAGCTGGGCGCTGTTCGCATTCGTCACGCATCGCATGGAGATCGCCGACCGGCGTACGCGGCACAATCTGATCGCAATGGGGTGAGGCACTGCGGGTCGCGTTGCCGATGGCGGGCTTTTCCCCTAGCCTCACATCAACAAGAAAACTCAGGGAGGACCTGCCAATGGAAGTGATCCCGCTGCGACCGGGCTTCGGCGCCGAACTGCGCGGCGTCACGCTGTCGGATGTTGCCGCCAGCGACGCTGCCTATGCGGCAGTGCGCGCGGCGTTCGAGGAACATTCGGTGCTGGTGTTCCGCGGCCAGGTGGTCACCGACGACATCCAGCTTGCCTTCTCGCGCCGCTTCGGCCCGCCCGAGGTGACCAAGGTGGGCTCAATGGGCACCGGCTCGCATTTTGTGATCCTCTCGACCTTCGGGCCCGACGGCACGGTGGTTCCGTCGGACCACCGGCAGCAGCTGCGCGCCAGGGCCAACCAGCTCTGGCACACCGATTCCTCCTTCAAGCGCGTGCCGGCGCTGACCTCGATCCTGTCCGCGCGCATCATCCCCGAACATGGCGGCGAGACCGAATTCGTCTCGATGCGGCTTGCCTTCGAGCGGCTCGACAAGGATACGGCAAAGCGGCTGGAGAACTCGTTCGCCTGGCACTCCTACGCGCATTCGCGCAGCAAGGTCGCCACAGGCCTCGCCACGACTGAGGAAGTCGATGCGCTGCCGCCGGTGTGCTGGCGCATGGTCTGGCGCAATCCGGTCAACGGCCGCGGCGCGCTGTATCTTGCCTCCCATGCCTATGGCGTCGAGGGCATGGATGCCGACGCCGGCAAGGCGATGATCGAGCAATTGACCGAAGCTGCGACCGCGCCCGGCGTCAGCTATCTGCATCAATGGAAACAGGGCGACGTCGTGATGTGGGACAACCGCGCCACCATGCATCGCGGCCGCCCCTGGCCGGCGCATGAGGGCCGCCTGATGATCCGCACCACGATCTCGGCAACCGAGGCCGATGGTGTCGCGAACATGCACCTGCTCTCACCGCAGGCGGCGGAGTAAGGCGATGTTTCTGCTGAACCGTCATCCTGAGCGCGAAGCGCGTCTCGTAGGATGGACGGGCAACGAGCCGGCGGCGACACTGACGATCGGCGACAAACTGTCGCTGATTGCGGACCGTATCACACCGCCCACATCTGCGTTGCCAATCGAACTCGAACGGAGACTAGTCTACGCATAGCAAAACAAGCTGAGTTCCCCGCGAACACAGCCATTATTCCCGGCTCTTGGAAATTTTAATGTTCTGGCGTCATCCCAATTGCCAATCCCTTCACGACCCTCGCCGGTTGCCCGACAGGCTCACCGTGGTATCGTCGATGCCAATCGGCCATTGAGACCGACATGTGGGAGGGGACCATGCGGAGCGTGCAAGCGCTGGCCGTCGCGGTGTTGTCTGTGCTGACCATCAGCGACGTTTCACGCGCAGCCGAGCCGAAATCCGGCGGCATCTTCAGGATCTATCACCGCGACAGCCCCGGCAGCGCCTCGATCCACGAGGGCGCGACCTATTCGGTGAACATTCCGTTCATGCCGATCTTCAACAACCTCGTCATCTTCGACCAGCACATCGCGCAGAACAGCGCCAGCACGATCCGGCCGGAGCTTGCGGAAAGCTGGGCCTGGAGCGGCGACAACAAGACGCTGACCTTCAAGCTGCGCAAGGACGTGAAATGGCACGACGGCAAGCCGTTCACCGCGGCCGACGTCAAGTGCACCTTCGACATGCTGATGGGCAAGTCGCAGCAGAAATTTCGGCAGAACCCGCGCAAGTCCTGGTACGACCAGGTCGACGAGGTCACGACAAACGGGGATTATGAAGCGTCGTTCAAGCTGAAACGGCCACAGCCCGCGCTGCTGTCGCTGCTCGCCTCGGGCTATTCGCCGGTCTACCCCTGCCACGTGTCGCCGGCGGAGATGCGCACCAAGCCGGTCGGCACCGGGCCGTTCAAGTTCGTCGAGTTCAAGGCCAACGAATCGATCAAACTCACGAAAAACCCCGACTACTTCAAGAAGAGCCTGCCCTATCTCGACGGCATCGAATTCACCATCATCACCAACCGCTCGACGGCGATCCTGGGCTTCGTCTCGGGCAGGTTCGACATGACGTTCCCGACCGAGGTCTCGATCCCGTTGCTTAAGGACGTCAAGTCGCAGGCACCCAATGCGGTCTGCGTGGTGGAACCGAACAACGTCTCCACAAACATCATCATCAATTCGAGCGGACCGCCATTCGACAATATCGACATCCGCCGCGCGCTGGCGCTGGCGCTCGACCGCAAGGCGTTCATCCAGATCATGTTCGAGGGGCAAGGCGACATCGGCGGTACCATGGAGCCGGCGCCGGACGGCCTGTGGGCGATGCCGAAGGACATGCTGGAGCAGATTCCCGGCTACGGTCCCGACATCGAGAAGAACCGCGAGGAAGCTCGCAAGCTGATGCAGAAGGCGGGCTACGGCCCGGACAAGCATCTGCATATCAAGGTGTCGACCCGCAACATTGCGGTCTACCGCGATCCCGCGATCATCCTGATCGACCAGATCAAGAGCATCTATATCGATGCCGAGCTCGACGTCGTCGACACCGCACAATGGTTCCCGAAGATCGCACGCAAGGACTATTCGCTCGGCCTCAATCTCACCGGCAACGCCGTCGACGAGCCCGACCAGTCCTTCTACGAAAACTACGCCTGCGGCTCGGAGCGGAACTACACCAACTATTGCAACAAGGACATCGAGAAGCTGTTCGACCAGCAGTCCGAGGAGACCAACATCGACAAGCGCAAGAAGCTGGTCTGGGAGATCGACAAGAAGCTGCAGGAAGACGTCGCGCGTCCGATCATCTTCCATGCCCGCACCGGCACCTGCTGGCAGCCTTACGTGAAGAATGTCACGATCATGTCCAACAGCTCCTATAACGGCTATCGCTACGAAGACGTCTGGCTGGACAAGTAGCGCGAAGCGTTTTCGAGCGAAGTGGATACCGGTTCGCGTCAAGAAAACGCGTCAAGAGAAGATTCGAGATCAGGGAGAGGGCCAGGGTGTTTGCCTATATCGTGCGGCGGCTGTTCCTGATGCTCGTGACCCTGTTCGGGATCTCGGTCATTATCTTCGTGCTGCTGCGCGTCGTTCCCGGCAACATCGTCGATATCCTGTTCGACGCCGCGGGCTTCGTCGATCCCGCCGACAAGGCCAATCTCGAGCGCGAGCTTGGTCTCAGCCAGCCGATCGTGATCCAGTATCTGCATTGGATCGGCGGCCTGCTGCACGGCGATCTCGGCTATTCCTATGTCTCGGAAAAGCCGGCGCTGGAGGAGATCCTGCCGCGGATTCCGATCACCGCGCGGCTCGCGGGACTGGCGCTGCTGTTCTCCGCCTCGATCGGCATTCCGCTCGGCGTGATCAGCGCCGTGCGCCAGGGCTCAAAGCTCGATTATGCGCTGCGCGTCGTCAGCCTCAGCGGCCTGTCGCTGCCGTCATTCTGGCTTGGCCTGCTGATCCTGATGGCCTCGGTCTCGCTGTTCGGCACCATGCCGATCTTCAATCCGAACCCGAAGACCTGGCTCGAGGCGCTGACCATCTATGCGGTGCCGGCGATGGCGGTCGGTTTCCGCAGCGCGGCGCTGACCATGCGCATCACCCGCTCGTCGATGCTGGAGATCCTGCGCCAGGACTACATCCGGACCGCGCGCGCCAAGGGCGCCTCCGAGGCCTCCGTGAACTACCATCACGCACTGAAGAACGCGGTGCTGCCGGTCATCACCGTGATCGGCATCGAGGCCGCGTTCCTGATCGGCGGCTTGATCGTCACCGAGACGGTGTTCAACATCCCCGGCATCGCCCGCTTCCTGGTCGAGGCGCTGCGCTGGCGCGATTACCCGATCGTGCAGAACCTCGTGATGTTCATCGCGGTGGTCGTGGTGGTCGTGAACTTCATCGTCGACATGCTGTATGCGGCAATCGATCCGCGCATCCGGTTCGGAGACTGAGCGCGTGGCAACGATCAACTTCGAGAGCGAACTGCGACGCGCCGGAGCCAATGCGACCGGCGGCTGGGGACGGTTTGCGTTCCTCGCACAGCGCCATGTGCTCGGCACCATCGGCCTGATCATCATGCTGCTGTTCGTGCTGACCGCGATCTTCGCCAACGTCATCAGCCGCTACGATCCGCTCAGTGTCGATTCCGCACACAGGCTTGCCGCACCCTCGGCGCTGCACTGGTTCGGCACCGACTCCTTCGGCCGCGACGTCTGGAGCCGGATCGTCCATGGCGCGCGGATCTCGCTTGCGGTCGGCATCGGCTCCACGACCTTGGGCGCCACGCTCGGCGTGATCGTGGGTCTCACCTCCGGCTATCTCTCCGGCTGGGTCGACCTCGTGTTCCAGCGCGTGACCGACATCCTGCAATCGCTGCCGCTGCTGGTGCTCGCGCTCGTGATGACGGCCGCACTCGGCCCCTCGTTGCCGAACGTGATCCTTGCCATCGCCATCCCCTTGATTCCGACGGTTGCCCGCGTGATCCGCGCCAACACGCTGGCGCTGCGCGAGCAGCCGTTCGTGGAAGCCGCCAAATCGATCGGCATGAGCGAGACGCGGATCGCGCTGCGCCACGTGCTGCCGAACACCATCGCACCTTTGATCGTGCTGGCCACTGCGCAGCTCGGCTCGACCATCCTGACCGAAGCGTCGCTGTCGTTCCTCGGCCTAGGTATTCCCGAACCCTATCCCTCCTGGGGCCGCATGCTGTCGGAATCCGCCGCCGAATATGTCAGGACCGCGCCGTGGCTGGTGATCTTCCCCGGCATTGCCATCAGTCTCGCGGTGTTCGGCACCAATCTGTTCGGCGACGCGCTGCGCGACATTCTCGATCCGAGGCAGCGCGGCTGATGAGCGAGGCTATTCCGGCAGAGACGGTTCTCGACGTGAAGAACCTGCAGACGGTGTTCTTCACGAACTCCGGCCTGTTTCGCGCGGTCGACGATGTCTCGTTCTCGGTCCGCCGCGGCGAGACGCTGGCGATCGTCGGCGAATCCGGCTGCGGCAAGAGCGTCAGCGCGCTCTCGATCATGCGCCTGGTGCCCGATCCGCCCGGCCGCATTGTCGGCGGCTCGGTGACGCTCGAGGGCACCGATCTGCTGAAGCTCGACGACGCCGCGATGCGCGACATCAGGGGCAACCGCATCTCGATGATCTTCCAGGAGCCGATGACCTCGCTCAATCCGGTGATGCGAATCGGCGACCAGATCACCGAGGCCGTCCGCCTGCATCGGAGGATGAGCGGCAAGGACGCCTGGAAGCAGGCGGTCGACATGCTGCGGCTGGTGCGGATCCCGGAGCCGGACCGCCGCGCGCAAGAGTATCCGCACCAACTCTCCGGCGGCATGCGCCAGCGCGCCATGATCGCGATGGCGCTCGCGTGCCGGCCGGTGCTGTTGATCGCGGACGAGCCGACCACCGCGCTCGACGTCACCATCCAGGCGCAGATCCTCGCGCTGATCGTTGATTTGCAGAAGCGGCTCGGCACCGGGCTGATCCTGATCACCCATGACCTCGGCGTCGTCGCGCAGACCGCGCAGCGCGTGATCGTGATGTATGCCGGCAAGAAGGTCGAGGAAGCGACCGTCGAGGCGCTGTTCGAAAATCCGCTGCATCCCTACACGCGCGGACTGATGGCCTCGATGCCGGCGGTGATCGCGCTCGGCGCGAAAACCGAGGCCCGGCTGACCGAAATTCCCGGCATGGTGCCGTCGCTGACCAATCTGCCGCCCGGCTGCGCTTTCGCGCCGCGCTGCAGGCTCGCGAGCGACCGCTGCCGTCAGGAATATCCGCCGCTCGACGAGGTCAAAAATGAACACTGGGCAGCGTGCTGGCGCGCCGGCGAGATCGCGGAGACGTCATGACCGAGCATCGCCCGCTCCTCGAGGTCACCGATCTCGTCAAGCACTACGCGGTGCGCGGTGGCGTGCTGCGCCGGCAAGTCGGCACCGTTCACGCGGTCGACGGCGTCAGCTTCGCGCTCGGCGCCGGCGAGACGCTCGGACTTGTCGGCGAGTCCGGCTGCGGCAAGTCGACGGTGGCGCGCACCGTGCTGCGGCTGGTGGAGCCGACCAGCGGCGCGATCAAGCTCGATGGCGAGGACATCGCGCCGCTCAGCAAGACCGCGCTGCGGCCGTACCGCCGCTCGATGCAGATCGTGTTCCAGGACCCGTTCGCCTCGCTCAACCCGCGTATGACCGCCGGCGACATTGTCGGCGAGCCCCTGATCGTGCACGGCATCGCAACCGGCGCGAAGAAACAGGAGCGCGTCGCCGAGTTGTTTCAGCAGGTCGGCCTCCGGCCCGACCAGATGAAGAATTTCCCGCACCAGTTCTCCGGCGGTCAGCGCCAGCGCATCTGCATCGCGCGCGCGCTTTCGCTTGGGCCGCGGCTGATCGTTTGCGACGAACCGGTGTCCGCGCTCGACGTTTCGATCCAGGCGCAGGTGATCAATCTGCTGATCGACCTGCAGCGCAAGCAGAACTTTTCCTACCTCTTCATCGCGCACGATCTCGCCGTCGTCGCGCACATCAGCCACCGCGTCGCGGTGATGTATCTCGGCCGCATTGTCGAGATCGCCGACAAGCACGAGCTGTTCGCCAACCCGCGTCACCCCTACACGCAGGCGCTGCTCGCCTCGGTGCCGATCGCCGACCCCAAGGCCAAGCGGCTCGCGCCGATGATCGACGGCGACGTGCCGAGCCCGATCAACCCGCCCTCGGGCTGCGCCTTCCACACCCGCTGCCGCTACGCAATGGATCGCTGCAAGACGGAACGCCCGGCGCTGCAGGCGGCCGGTACGGCGCATCAGGTCGCCTGCTGGCTGAACGACGGAACTGGGCGTAAAGAATGATTCCGCTGTCGTCCCTGCGAAAGCAGGGACCCATAACCGCGGTTGTTCAACGTCGCGCGACGCCGTGGCACCAGCGCGCTTCAACAATCAGCATCAGTGGTTATTGATCCCGGGTCGCGCTCCGCTTGCCCGGGACGACACCTATTATGCAGCCGCCTCGATCTCCACCACGATCCTCCCCGTCGTCACCTGCTCGCCCTCGGCGACATCGATCGACGACACCGTACCCGCGACAGCGGCGGTGTGAACGTGCTCCATCTTCATCGCCTCCAGCGTCATCACCGGCTGGCCGGCCGCGACCTTGTCGCCGGCCTTCACCAGCACCGCGACGACCCGGCCGTTCATGGCCGCACGGACCTTGCCGTCGCCTCCGGCGGCCGTTGCGCTCTCAGGCGGGGCGAGGGTGAGATCGCGGACCGACAGCGTGACGCCGCGATGCAGAACGTAGAGCCGGTCGCCGTCGCGCAGGAATTTGGCCGATTCCATCAACCCGTTGCGGCGAAAGCGGACGAAATCGAGATCGAGCTCGTCGATCTCGAATCTGAAACGATCGCCGTCACGGGCGGCAACGTAGCCGCCGTCGCGCTCGCGCACGACCTCGATCTCCTGCACGCCGTGGCCGAGATCGAACTGCAAGCCCAGCGGAAAGGTGGTGGCGAGCGATCGGCCGCGCCGCCAGGATGGCGCATCAGGATGGGTGACGTAGAGCAATAGCGCGGCGAGCGCGATGTCCACCGCATTGTCGGCGCGTGGCGCGAGCGCCTCGCGGTTCTGGCAGATGAAGGCCGTGGTCGCCTCGCCCTTGGCGAAGACCGGATGGCGCAGGCAGTCGATCAGAAAACCCTGGTTGGTGGTGACGCCGAAGGCCGTCACCTGCTCCAGGGCGCAGATCAGCTTGCCGCGCGCCTCGTCGCGGGTCGCGCCGTGGCTGATGACCTTGGCGATCATCGAATCATAGAATGGTGGAATCTCGGAGCCGGACTGCAGCGCGTGCTCGACGCGGATGCCATCCGGCATCCGCCACCGCGCCATCATGCCGGATTGTGGCATGAAGTCATGCCCGGCATCCTCCGAGCAGAGCCGGACCTCGATGGCGTGACCGGAGAACGTGATGTCCTCCTGCGTCAAGCCGAGCGGCTCGCCACGGGCGACACGGAGCTGCAACTCGACGAGATCGAGCCCGGTGATCGCCTCGGTCACGGGATGCTCGACCTGCAGCCGCGTGTTCATCTCCATAAAGTAGAAATTGCCGGTGCGGTCGAGCAGGAATTCCAGCGTGCCGGCCCCCTCATAACCGATCGCTTTGACTGCCTGCACGGCAACCGTGCCCATGCGCGCGCGCAGTTCCGGCGTCACCGCGGGCGACGGCGCCTCCTCGATCAGCTTCTGGTGCCGCCGCTGCACCGAGCAATCACGCTCGCCGAGATGGAGGGCGTTGCCGTAGCGGTCGCCGAACACCTGGATCTCGATGTGGCGGGGATCGACGATCGCGCGCTCCAGGATCACGGTGGGATCGCCGAACGCGCCCTGCGCCTCCGACCGCGCGCTACGCAGCGCATCCGGAAACGCCGAAGCATCCGTGACCAGCCGCATGCCGCGGCCGCCGCCGCCGGCGACGGCCTTGATCATGACGGGAAAGCCGATCGTCTTGGCTTCCGCCAGCATCACCGCATCACTCTGGTCGGCGCCTTGATAGCCGGGCACGCAGGGCACACCGGCCTCGCGCATGATCTCCTTGGCGCCGGCCTTGTTGCCCATCGCCAGGATCGCCTCCGGCGACGGACCGATGAACACGAGTCCGGCATCGCGGCAGGCCTGCGCAAAGTCCTCGTTCTCGGCGAGGAAGCCGTAGCCGGGATGCACCGCGCCGGCGCCGCTCGCCTTGGCGGCTGCGATGATCGCGTCGATCTTCAGATAGGATTGTGATGGCAGCGCCTCGCCGATCCGCACCGCCTGGTCGGCCTCGCGCACATGCAGCGCGTCGCGGTCGGCGTCCGAATAGACGGCGACCACGCCATAGCCGAGCCGCCGCGCTGATTGCATGATGCGCAGCGCGATCTCGCCGCGGTTGGCGATCAGGATCTTGAAGAACGGCGTCCGCTTCACGATTGCCCCGCTCATGGCCGCGCCACCGAGAACTGCATCCGCTGCGGGCTGCGCGCCTCAGCCTCGCGGCAGATCGCCAGCACCTCGGCGAGCACCGTCCGCGTATCGCGCGGATCGATCACGCCGTCGTCGAGCACGCGGGCGCTGGTCGAGAACACGTCCATCTGGCCGTCGAACACGCCTGATATCTGCGCCTTCATCGCATCAAGCTTCTCCTTCTCGATCGGCTTGCCGCGCCGCGCGGCCGCGGCCTCGGTGACGATTGCCATGGTTTCCGCGGCCTGCTCGCCGCCCATCACGGCGGTCTTGGCATTCGGCCAGGAGAAGCAGAAGCGTGGATGGAAGCCGCGGCCGCACATGCCGTAATTGCCGGCGCCGAACGACGCGCCACAATACAGCGTGATCTGCGGCACCGTCGCCGAGGTCACGGCCTGGATCATCTTCGAGCCGTGCTTGATCATGCCGGCCTCTTCATAGGCCTTGCCCACCATGTAGCCGGTGGTGTTGTTCATGTAGAGGATCGGCGTACGCGACTGGCAGCAGGCCTGGATGAAATGCGTCGCCTTGTTGGCGCCGGGCACATCGAGCGGGCCGTTATTGGTGATGATGCCGATCACATGGCCTTCGATACGGGCATGGCCGCAGACCGTCGCCGGGCCGTAATTGGCGCCGAATTCGGTGAAGTCGGAATCGTCGATGAAGCGCGCGATCGCCTGCCGCATATCGACGGGACGTTTGTGGTCCATCGGCATGATGCCGAGCAGTTCCTCCGCGTCATAGCGCGGCAGCTTGAACGCAGCCGGTTCCGCCCCGGGACGATCCCATGGGAGCTTGGCCATGATCTCGCGCGCGATGCGCAGCGCGTCGCGGTCGTCCTCGGCGAGATAATCACCGAGGCCGGAGATCTGAGTGTGCATCTCGGCGCCGCCGAGTTCCTCCTCGGTCGCAATCTCGCCGGTGGCCGCCTTGAGCAAGGGTGGCCCGGCGAGGAAGGCGCGGGTGCGGCCGCGCACCATCACGATGTAGTCGGAGAGGCCCGTCTGATAGGCGCCACCCGCGGTCGAAGAGCCGTGGGTGACGGTAACGACAGGAAGCCCCGCCGCCGACAGCCGCGCCAGGTTGCGGAAGATGTTGCCGCCGCGGACGAAATCCTCGACGCGGTAGCGCAGCAGATTGGCGCCGGCGCTTTCAACGAGTTGCACATAGGGCAGCTTGTTCTCCAACGCGAGCTCCTGCACCCGCAGCGTCTTGTCGAGGCCATACGGTTGCAGCGCGCCGGCGTCGATGCCGGCATCGTTGGCGCTGACCATGCAGCGGATGCCGGAGACGAAGCCGATGCCGGCGACCAGTCCGCCGCCGGGCACGCTCTTGTCCGCGTCAGCCACATCGAACATGTAGCCGGCGAGCGTCGACAGTTCGAGAAACGGCGAGCCGGGATCGAGCACCAGCGCGACGCGCTCGCGCGGCAGGAGCTGGCCGCGCTTGTGGAAGCGGTCCTTTGCCGCGGCTGACGCCGCGCGCGTGCGCTCCTCCAGCCCCCGCATCCGCCCGATCAGGGCCAGCATGCCGTCGCGATTGCCCTGAAAGCCGGCGCTGCCGGTGGATATCGTGTTCTCGATAATGGCCATCAAGCTCGCTCCGTCATTCCGGAGCGATGCGAACGCATCGAACCCGGAATCTCGAGGTTCCCCGATGCGCAGTGCGCATCTGTGGCTCGCACTGACGTGCGCCCCGGAACGACGTTTATACAGCTGACGCGTATCACGCGCGCTTCTCCACAAAATGCCCGCTGTACTGCTGCCGCAGCTCGACCTTACGCAGCTTGCCGGTCGCGGTCATCGGCATCTCCTCGAGGATACGCACCAGTTTCGGGACCTGGAAGCCGCCGAGATGCTTTCTGCAATGCGCCTCGATGCCGGCCTCATCGGCCACCGCGCCGGGCTTCAGCTTGACGAAGGCGGAGACCGCCTCGCCCCATTGCGGGTGCGGCAGGCCGACCACGGCGGCATTCCGCACGGCGGGGTGCGCCAGCAACGTCTCCTCGATCTTGACGGAAGCGACGTTCTCGCCGCCCGACTTGATCATGTCCTTCTTGCGGTCGAGGAACAGCACCTCGCCGTTTCCATCGATCAGGGCAAGATCGCCGGTATGGTGCCAGCCGAACTTGCGCGCCTCCTCGGTCGACTTCGGATCCTTGTAATAGCCCATCATCGCATTGGGGCCGCGATGTACGAGCTCGCCGATCTCGCCCCGCGGCAGCAGGTTGCCGTTGTCGTCCATGATCGCGGTCTCGTTGACGATCAGCGACTCGCCCCAGTAATTGCCGAAGCGGTCGAGCTGCACTTCCGGCCGCGACATCGTCGTCGCCGGGTACATCTCGGTCTGGCCACTGGACAGCACGAAGTTCGGGCAGAGATCGGCGATGGCGCGCTCGAGCAGCGGCTTGCCCATCGGCGCCATGGTGTAGATGCAGCAGCGCAAGCCGGACAGGTCGAATTCGCGCCGGCGCGGATGATCGAGGATCGCCTGGTACATCAGCGACAGGCCGACGAACACGGTGAGCCGGTCGCGGACGATCGCCTCCATGCAGACGACCGGGTCGAAGCCGCGCATCAGCGCCATGCGGCCGCCGACCGAGAGATAGCTGAGCAGCAATACGTGGCCGGCGCAGTGGAACAGCGGAAACTGCCCGGTGATCCCGTCGTCGCGCGAGAGCTGCATCTCGATGCAGTTGCTCATCACGGCCATGACAACGGCGAGGTGGCAATGCATCGCGCCCTTCGGTCGCGACGTCGTGCCTGAGGTGTAGATGATCATCGCGAGATCGCGGTCGTTGATCTCGATCTCCGGCTCGAGATCGGGCTGTTCCACCAGGAGACCGCTGAACTCCTCCAATCCGGTCTTGCCGGCATTGCCGGTCAGGTCGATCGCGACCATCTCCATGCCACGCGCTTCCAGCGCGGCACGCCGGTCCGCCTGGGTGTGGAGGTTGTCATCGATGACGGCAAACCGCACCTCGGCATGGCCGAGGATGTAGTCCATGTCCGCCGGGCCGAGCATGGTGTTGATCGGCACCCACACCAGACCGGCGCGGTGGATGCCGAACAGCGCTTTGACGAACTCGACGGAGTTGTTGCAGATGGTTGAGATTTTTTCGCCCGGCCTCAATCCGCGCTGCACCAGATGATTGGCGAAACGATTGGCGTCGCGCTCGAGCTCGGTGAAGGTGACCTGTCTGCCGCCATCGGTCAGCGCGACGCGATCCGGAAACCGCCGTGCCGCACGCTTCAGGAGATCACCGATCGCGACCCGCCCGATGCGGCCCGGGCCGGCGACACCACCAGTTGATGCGAGATTGTCCATGCTCGTTACTCCCTCCCGTCGTCATTCCGGGGCAGCCCGAAGGGCTGAGCCCGGAATCCAAACTCCCGATCGTGGTTATGGATTCCGGGCTCGCGCTGCGCGCGCCCCGGAATGACGATCAGTGCCTCACCCCGAACATCTGCCGCGCTTCTGCGGGGCTCGCGATCTCGCGGCCGGCACGCCGCGCGCAGGCGGCGAGCCCTTCGACCAGCTGCCCGTTTGACGTCACCTTGGTGCCGTCGCCGAGATAGAACGTATCTTCCAGCCCGCTGCGCAGATGGCCGCCGAGGTCGGCGGCGCGCTGGTGCAGCGGCCAGATCTCGGCGCGGCCGATCGCGGTGACCTGCCAATGCGCCTCCGGCGCCTTCAGCTTGAGCAGGATCGGCAGCAGGTCCGGATCGGCCGGCATGCCCGAGGCGACGCCCATCACGAAATTGTATTCGAGCGGGCCGGAATACATTCCGGTCTGCCGGTACATCCCGACGCAGCGCACGATGCCGACATCGAAGCACTCGAATTCAGGGATGGTGCCGGCCAGCTTCATCACGTCGAGATAGTCCTGCACCTTCTCGACGGCGTTATCGAACATCATCGGCGGCCAGGCCCAGGTGTTGTCGGCCTTGACCTTCAGATAGTTCAGCGAGCCGGCATTGCAGGCGGCGATCTCGGGCCTGGTCTCGCGCACGCAATTGAGCGCGCCCTGATAGTTCGGGCCCGATGTACCCGTGGTGTGATTGATGATCACGCCGGGGCAGGCCTCGCGGATCGCCTGCTGGATTTCCTTGCTGACGCCGACCTCCCATGACGGCAGGTGGCCCTTGTTCGGCTCCTGCTGGCGCAGATGGATGTGCATGATGCTGGCGCCGGCATTGAACGCGGCCCTGGCCTCGCGCGCCATCTCTTCCGGCGTCACCGGAACATTGTGCTGCTTCGGGTCGGTCAGCACGCCGTTCAGCGCGCAGGTGATGACGGCCTTGTCGCTCATGGGTCTGTTGTCCGCTTTGCAGCGCAAATGCGCTGCTGATTTTTCGCTGCTGGTTTTGCCATGATGAGAAATTTGTCTCCGCGCCATCTTGCGTTGACTGGCTAAGTGGATGCGCTCACGACACAATCCGCCGTCAGCCGGTTAACACAAGACGCCAAGCCCACGTAACGCATAGCCTCGCTTGCCAAGTAGAAGCGGCGCAACAAGCCGGCATCACGGGGAGAACGTCATGGTCTCGATCAACCGCCGCTCATGGCTCACCGGCGCGGCGGGTGCTGGGCTTGCCGCGGTCGCGGGCCTGCGGCCTTCGCTTGCCGAGGACACGCCCGGCGTCACCGCGACCGAGATCAGGATCGGCAGCACCACCTCGCTGAGCGGCCCGGTGTCGGCGCTTGGCGTGCAGGCGCGCTGCCAGGAAGCCTATTTCAAGATGCTGAACGAGCAGGGCGGCATCGCCGGCCGGCAGATCAAGTACATCTACTACGACGACGCGTTCAATCCCGCGAAGACGGTCGAGCAGGTGCGCCGCCTGATCGAGAGCGACAACGTCGCCTTCCTGTTCAACATGCTCGGCACCGCGCCGAACTCGTCGGTCGTCAAATACATCAACGCCGCCAAGGTGCCGCATCTGTTCCTGTCGGTGAACGGCGACAAATGGGGTGACTACAAGACCTATCCTTGGACCATGGGCTTTGCGCCGAGTGCGCGGACCGAGGCGCAGGTGTTCGTCAGATATGCGCTGAGCCAGAACAAGAACGCTAAGTTCGCGGTGCTCTACCAGAACGACGATCTCGGCAAGGATTTCGTCGCCGGTACCAGGGATGTGCTGGGCGAGCGGTTCGCGACATCGGCCGTGGTGGCCTCGCACGAGGTCACCGATCCCACGATCGATTCCCAGATTGTCGCGCTGCGCGGCGCCAACCCTGATGTGCTGATCTCCGGCACCACGGCAAAATTCTGCGCGCAGTCGATCCGCAAGATCTACGAGCTCGGCTGGAAGCCGATGCATTTCATCGCCAGCGGCGCCGCATCGATCTCCTCGACAATTGCGCCTGTCGGCCTCGACAAGTCGCAGGGCACGATCTCGTCGGCCTATGTGAAGGACGTCGCCGACCCGGCCTGGGCCAATGATCCCGGCGTGAAGAATTTCCTCGCCTTCATGGAGAAGTACTTCCCCGACGGCAATCCGAAGGAAGGCTACAATCTCTACGCCTACACCGTGGCCCAGGTGCTGAAGATCGTGCTCGAGCAATGCAACGGCAATTTCAGCCGCGACAATATCATGGCGCAGGCGAATAACCTCAGGGATATCGAAGTCCCGACGCTGTTGCCCGGCATCCGCGTCAACACCAGCCCGACCAATCACCACCCTCTGCAGCAGCTTCAGCTGCAACGGATCGAAGGACCCGGCTGGCTGCGGTTCGGCGAGGTGATTCAGGGCGCGAATTTGTGAGTGCCGCCGTCGTCATTCCGGGATGGTGCGCTAGCGCCAGACCTCAGATGCGCAATTGCGCATCGGGGAATCACGAGTCACGTCAACACCCGCTCACTCGCCGCCTGCCCGGTGCGGTAGATCGCAAGATCCCGCGAGCCGGAGAAGATCGCGCGCGGCTTCAAGCCGTAGAAGCGGCGGATCGAGTGGCTGAAATGCGTTGAGTCGGGATAGCCGATGTCCTGCGCGAGATGCGCCAGGTTGATGTCCTGGTTGGCGAAGTGCAGCAAATGCCGCGCGCGCTTCCAGGCGCGGAAGGAGCGGAATGAGATTCCGGTCTCCTCCTTGAACAGATGCAGGAAGCGTGAGGGCGATAGCCCGGCATCAGTAGCGCAGCCGGCCGCGGTCACGGGCTCGCCGGAGAATTGCCCGATGCGGCCGATCGCGCGCACGACGCGCGGATCGAGCACGCGCTGCGGCAGCGCGTCGCCGAAGCACATGGTATCGAACTCGGCATTCGCGATCGCGTCGCGATGCTGCATCTCGGCAAGCGTCGTGTAGGCGGCGCGGATGCGATTGGCGAATAGATGAGAGTCGGGCCCTTGCAGGCGGCGCGCGACGGCTTCCAGCGTGCCGTCGGGCACGCTTTCCGGCTCGATCGCAACGCAGATCGCAGATCGATACTCACTGGTGATGGTGTGGCGCAGGTTCGGCATCGTCACCGCGAGTTCGCCATGCGACTCGCGGCCTTCGCTGGTCAACAGATGAAGCCCGTCGCGGATCGCGACATAGACATGGAATGCGCCCGGACAGCGTTCGCGCGGGCGGCCGAGCAGCCCGGCATAGAACACCCGTTCCGGCGTGATCAGCATCCGGTGGCCGGATTGCTGGCCCTTTGCGTCCACGATCGCGTCCATGGCGGTTCCTCCTCGCGCGGCTCTTTGGGCCGCTGCGGCGGAGCCACCATAGCGCAAATTCGCAACCTGTCACCGACGCGAAATGTCGTCATTCCGGGATGGTGCGCAAGCACCAGACCTCAGGGGCGCAATTGCACCCCGGGGAATCTCGAGGTTCCACAATGCGCCATTGCGCATTGGGGTTCAATGCTGCGCATCGCCCCGGAACGACAGCGTAGGTTACGGTCGCGCACGCGGCACAACGTTCTGTTCCTGCCCGGCTTTTTGCTCCGCCGCCACCGCGCGCCGGTAACCTTCGCGCTGCTGCAGCCGCGCCCAATAGGCCGCGACATTCGGCCCGAAATCCTTGGCAAGGCCGATATTGCCTGCGAGCCGGAGCGCATAACCGTTGGCGATGTCCGCCGCGGTGAAGCGTTCCGCGCAGAGGAATTCCGACTTCGCGGCGGCGGCTTCGACTGCGCGCAGGCGGCCCAGGAACCATTTTGCATAATCGCCTGAGACTTGCGGGTTGCGCCGCTCCTCCGGCTCGAGCTGGCTGTAGCGGAGCACCAGCGTCTGCGGGAAGGTCAGCGTCGCGTCGGAAAAATACATCCAGTTCAGGAACGCGCCATAGGCCGGTTCATCGGGACCGACGATCAGCGGCGTCGGACCGTATTTGGTGCCGAGGTAATGGCAGATACCGGAGGACTCCGTCATCCTGGTCTCGCCGTCGATCATGAACGGAATGGTGCCGAGCGGATTGATGCCGAGATATTCCTTGGCGAAGACGCGCGGCGGGAACGGCAGCATCTTCAGCTCGTAGGCAAGCCCGAGCTCTTCCAGCATCCACAGCGGACGAAACGAGCGCGCGGCGTCGCAGTGATAGAGCGTGATCATCAGGCATTTCCCTTTTGCTTCAGGCCCGGCAGCGTGCCCATCATCTTGCACAATACCATGAGCATCACCTCGTCGGCGCCGCCGCCGATCGAGGTCAGGCGGCTGTCGCGATAGGCCCGGCTGACCGGCGTCTCGTTGGTGAAACCCATGCCGCCCCAATATTGCAGGCAGGCGTCGGTGAGCTCGCGGCCGAGCCGGCCCGCCTTCAGCTTGGCCATGGTTGCGAGCCGGGTGACGTCCTCGCCCGCCACCAGCGCCTCGCCGGCACGATAGATCAGCGAGCGCAGCAGCTCGACCTCGGTCTGCATCTCCGCGAGCTTGAAGTGCACCACCTGGTTATCGAGGATCGAGCCGCCGAACGCCTTTCGGTTGCGAGTGTAGTCGATGGTCTCGTTGATGATGAATTCATGCGCCTTCAGGCAGGCCGCCGCGCCCCACAGCCGCTCCTCCTGGAACTGGATCATTTGATAGGCGAAGCCCTGGCCTTCTTCGCCGATCCGGTTGCGCTTCGGCACCCGGACATTGTCGAAGAAGATCTGCGCGGTGTCGGAGGAGCGCATGCCGAGCTTGTCGAGCTTGCGCGCGACCTGCACGCCCCTGGTCTTCATGGGAACGCAGATCAACGACTTGTTGCGATGAACCTGGCCGTCGCTGGTGTTGACGAGCAGGCAGATCCAGTCGGCCTGGGTGCCGTTGGTGATCCACATCTTGCCGCCATTGATGACGTAGTCGTCGCCGTCGGAGCGCGCATTGGTCTTGATCGAGGCGACATCGGAGCCGGCACCCGGCTCGGAGACGCCAATGCAGGCGACCTGGTCGCCCGCAATCGCGGGGCTGAGGAATTCGCGCCGCACCTCGTCGGAGCCGAACCGAGCCAGCGCCGGCGTCGCCATGTCGGTCTGCACCCCGATCGCCATCGGCACGCCGCCGCAGGTGATGGCGCCGAGCTCCTCGGCCATCATCAGCGCGTAGGAATAATCCAGCCCCTGGCCGCCGAATTCGACCGGCTTGTTGAGGCCGAGGAAGCCGAGATTGCCGAGCTTCTTGAACAACTCATGCGCCGGGAAGATGTCGGCCTTCTCCCATTCGTCGACATGAGGATTGATCTCGGCCGCGATGAATCTCTGCAAGAGCCGGCGCGGCTCGTCGTGTTCGGCGGTGAAGAGCATTTTGCTAAATAACTCCGTCAAAGCTTCAGATCCGTCATGGCCGGCTTGTCCCGGCCATCCACGTCTTGTTTTGTCGCAGGAAAGAAAGACGTGGATGCCCGGGACAAGCCCGGGCATGACGACAAACTGATCTCACAATCCCATCTGCCGGCTCGCGAGGTCCTTCATGATCTCCTCGGTGCCGCCGCCGATGGCGTTGACCTTGACCTCACGGTAGATGCGCTCGACCTTGATGCCGCGCATGAAGCCGGCGCCGCCGAAGATCTGCACCGCCTCGGAGGCACAGTGCGCCATGGTCTGCGTGGCCTGGTTCTTCATCATGCAGATCTCGGCGACCGGGCTTTCGCCCTGGCCGAGCCGCCATGCCAGCATTTCCAGCATTGCCTGCGAGACCGCGACTTTTTGCGCCATATCGACGATCTTGTGCCGGATCACCTGGTGCTGGGCGATCGGCTTGCCGAAGGTCTTGCGCTCCTTTGCATAAGCGATCGCCTCGTCGAGACAGACGCGCGCATAGGCAGTGCAGCTCGCGGCCATGCCCATGCGCTCGCTGTTGAAATTCTGCATGATGATCTTGAAACCCTGGCCTTCCTCGCCGATCAGGTTCTCGACCGGCACGCGGCATTCGTCGAAATGCAAGGTCGCGGTATCCGACGCCCACCAGCCCATCTTCTTCAGCTTGGTGCGGGAGAGGCCCGGCGTGTTGCCCTCGATCAAGAGCAGGCTGACGCCGCCGGGACCCTCGCCGCCGGTCCGCACCGCGACCGTCAGGTAGTCGGCGCGCATGCCTGAGGTGATGAAGGTCTTCTCGCCAGAAACGACGTAATGGTCGCCGTCGCGCCGCGCCTTGGTGCGCAGGTTCGCGACATCGGAGCCGCCGCTCGGCTCGGTGATCGCGAGCGCCGAGATCTTCCTGCCCGCGAGCACCTCGGGCAGCACCCGCGCCTTGACCTCGAGCCGCGCGGCGCGGGCGATCGGCGGCGAGCCGATGGTGTGGCTCATCAGGCTCGAGGAGACGCCGCCGGCCCCGGCGTGCGCCAGCTCCTGCGAGGCCACGATCTTCATGAACTGGTCGGCGGCGATCCCGCCATACTCTTCGGGGAAACCGAGCCCGAGCAGCCCGATTTCGGACGCCTTGGCATAGAGCGTGCGCGGAAACTCGCCGTCCTCGTCCCATTGATGGGCATAAGGCTCGATTTCCTTCGCAACGAAGCGCCGCATCACCTCGCGAAAGGCCTCATGTTCGCCAGTGTAAAACGGGTTTGCCATCCGCGTCGCTCCGTTGATTCCCGTATCCGACGATGTCCGGATTTTTCCCGGGCCACTTGCGTCGAGTGGCTGTCGGCTGGACCGACGTTCCATCCGGCCACCTGCCAGCCACTAAACGCAAGACAGTATCCTAATACGCCCCCTCCACTGCCAATTCATGGCATCAATTGAGCTAGGAACAGGCGGCGCAAGACTGCCGTTCCACAGGAGGGAAATTTGCCGGTTCGTTATTACGACTGGATCGCGCATCATCGCCGGCGTACGCCGGACAAGATGGCGCTTGTCGATCTCGCCAGTGGACGCCGATTCAACTATGCGGAACTCGACGCCCGCGTGTCGCAGCTTGCGGCCTATCTGCGCGACGCCCTCAAGGTCACGAGCGGCGACCGCGTCGCGGTGCTGGCGCTGAACACCACGGATACGCTGGAGGTGCAGTTCGCCTGCTTCCGGATCGGCGCGATCTTCCTGCCGCTCAACACCCGCCTCACCGTTCCCGAGCTGCGCTACATCACCGGCGACGCCGCGCCCAAGGTGATGATCCATGACGACGAGCTCGCCGAGACCGCGCTCGCGGTCGCAAAGCTCTGCAATGTCGCTTCCACGATAGAGCTCGGTCCCGGCGGCGCCTATGAGGCCCGCATCGCCGCGGCCAGGCCGCTCGAGCGGTTCGAAGAAGTCATGCTCGATGACATCTCGACCATCATGTACACCTCAGGCACCACGGGCCAGCCCAAGGGCGCGATCATCACGCATGGAATGACGTTCTGGAATTGCGTCAATCTCGGCGGGCCCGCTTACATCTCGCCGGCCTCCGTGCTGCTGACGGTGCTGCCGCTGTTCCACACCGGCGGGCTGAATTGCTACACCAACCCGGTGCTGCATGCCGGCGGCACGGTGCTGATCATGCGCGCGTTCGATCCCGGCGAAGCGCTGAAGCTGATCGGCGATCCGGCGCAGGGCATCAATGTGTTCTTCGGTGTGCCCGCGATCTACCAGTTCATGGCGCAGCATCCGACCTTCGCCACCGTGGATCTCAGCCGACTCGTGATCGGCGGCGTCGGCGGCGCGCCGATGCCGGTGCCGCTGCTCAAGACCTGGGAAGCACGCGGCGTCGCCCTGCAGCAAGGCTACGGCATGACCGAGACCTCGCCGGCAGTGATGGTGCTCGACCGCGAGGATGCGGCGCGCAAGGCCGGCTCGTCCGGCAAGCCGGTGCTGCACACCGAGGTTCGGATCGTGCGGCCCGACGGCAGCGATGCCGCGGTCGGCGAGCTCGGCGAACTCTGGGTCAAGGGACCGAACATCACGCCGGGCTACTGGAACCGGCCGGACGCCGATGCCTCCTCCTTCACCGACGGCTGGCTGCACACCGGCGACGCCACGCGGATCGACGAGGAAGGCTTCTACTACATCGTCGACCGCTGGAAGGACATGTACATCTCCGGCGGCGAGAACGTCTATCCGGCCGAGGTCGAGAGCGTGCTGCATCAACTGGCAGCCGTTGCCGAGGCCGCGGTCATCGGCATCCCGAACGAGCAATGGGGTGAGGTCGGGATGGCCGTGATCGCGGTGAAGCCGGGCCATACGCTGACGCCGGCCGAGATCCACGCGCATTGCCAGGCCAATCTGGCGCGGTTCAAGTGCCCGCGCCTGATCGAATTCATCGATGCCCTGCCGCGGAATGCGACAGGCAAAATTCATAAGCCGACGCTCCGGCAACAATTCAGCCGGCCGAAGCCAACCGATACCGCGGCGTAATTCTAGGACGCGTCGCGTTCCGGATTTCGCCGTGACAAGAGTTACCCCGTAACCGTCTGCCGGGACCGGCCGCGGGTTCGTTGCGTAAGTCCCCAACCAAAATCAATCGAGGAAATTGCCTTTATGAAAACAACAACACTGTCGCTGCTGGCAGCCGCCACGGCGCTCTGCCTGCTCTCCACCCAGGCCGCCTTTGCACAAAAGAAGTATGACACCGGCGCCTCCGACACCGAGATCAAGATCGGCAATGTCGAGGCTTATAGCGGTCCCGCCTCCGCCTACGGCATCATCGGCAAGACCGAAGAAGCCTATTTCAAGATGATCAACGATTCCGGCGGCATCAACGGCCGCAAGATCAACTGGATCTCCTATGACGACGGCTACTCGCCGCCGAAGACCGTGGAGCAGATCCGCAAGCTGATCGAAAGCGACGAGGTCTTCCTGGTGTTCAACGCGCTGGGGACGCCGACCCAGACCGCAGTGCAGAAGTATCACAACGCCAAGAAGGTGCCGCAGCTCTTCCTCGCCACCGGCGCCAGCAAGTGGAACGATCCGAAGGATTTTCCGTGGACGATGGGCTTCCAGCCGAGCTATCGCGTCGAGGCGCGGATCTTCGGCAAGTACATCCTCAAGGCCAAGCCGGATGCCAAGGTCGTGATCTTCTATGCCAATGACGATTTCGGCAAGGACTACCTGCTCGGCCTGAAGGAGGTCCTCGACAAATCGACCGTCAAGATCGTCGCCGAGGAAAGCTACGAGACCACCGAGCCGTCGATCGATTCCCATATCGTCAAGCTGAAGGACACCGGCGCCGACGTGTTCGTCAACATCTCGACGCCGAAATTCGCGGCGCAAGCGATCAAGAAGATCGCCGAGCTCGGCTGGAAGCCGATGCAGGTGATGACCGACGTCTCGATCTCGATCGGCGCGGTGATGAAGCCCGCCGGTCTTGAAGCTTCCGAAGGCGTGCTGTCGGCCGGCTACCTCAAGGACGCGTCCGATCCGCAGTGGAAGAACGACGAGGGCATGAAGAAGTTCATGGCCTTCGCCGAGAAGTACATGCCAGGTGCCAATCTGGCCGACGCCAACCTGGTCTATGGCTACGCCGCGGCGCAGACCATGGTGCAGGTGCTGAAGCAGGCCGGCGACAACCTGACGCGTGAGAACGTGATGAAGCAGGCTGCCAGCCTGAAGGATTTCACGCCCGACACGCTGATCCCCGGCATCAGGATCAACACCAGCGCGACCGACTTCGCTCCGGTCGAGCAGCTCAAGATGATGCAGTTCAAGAACGGACAGTGGGAGCTGTTCGGCGACATCATCAGCGCCGAGACTGGCGGCTAGCGCCGCACGCTCACCGAGCGAACAGTGCCGCGAAGCCGCCCGTTCGGGCGGCTTCGTTGTTCTGCGGGTACTTCGTAGTCCGCAGCGAGTTGAATCTAAATAGACCGGCCGGATGGGCACACCACTCTCTCACCGTCACCCCCGCGCAACGGGCTTGCCGTTGTTGCTGGAGGAGCCGCGAAGCGGCGTCTCGAAAGGTCCCGATGCGGCAGCTCGGCCGCGCATCCTTCGAGGCTCGCCCAACGGCGCAATTGCGCCGCAAGGCTCGCACCTCAGGATGACGGGACCGGCACCGTCCTTGTGATTTCGTCCTCAATTCCTAGTTAACAAGAGGGGCCGAGCCGAAGCCAGGCTGTCGAACCGATGGATTCCAACGTTCACTATCTGCCGTTGACTCCGGGATTCTTCTCGATCCTGGTGTTCGTGGCCGTAGCGCTGGTGGTGCTGATCCAGCTTCGTATCCTGCGCTATGCCTATATGCGGCTCGGCATCGGTCCCGGTGTCGCGTTGCTGCTGCTGTTCGGTTCGCTGATCGGCAGCTATTTCAACATTCCGATCACCGTGCTGTCCGGACCACCGGTACGATCGGGGCAGATCGTCGACTTCTTTGGCATGCGCTATGTGGTGCCGTTCCTGACGTCGCCGAGGACGATTCTGGCTGTGAATGTCGGCGGCGCGGTAATCCCGGCCGTGATGTCCACCTATTTGATGCTGCGCTATCAGCTCTGGCTGAGGGCCGCGATCGCGACAGTCGTCATCGCAGCCATCGTCCATGCCAGCGCCACGCCGGTGCCGGGAATGGGAATCGCCGTTCCCGTATTCGTACCGGTCGTGGCCACCGCCATCCTCGCTCTGCTGCTGTCGCGTGAATACGGGGCACCGCTCGCCTATATCGGCGGCTCGATGGGAACGCTGCTCGGCGCCGATCTGTTGAATCTCGATAAGATCGGCAGCCTCGGCGCGCCGATCGCATCAATCGGTGGCGCCGGCACATTTGACGGCATTTTCCTGACCGGCATTCTCGCCGTGCTGATCGCCGGCGTGGCCGCGCCTGCGCGTCCGAGACCGGCGTAAACTTCGACCAAAGTGGATGTCGGTTCGGGTGAAGAAAACGCGTTAAGGCAAGAAGCTATCCCGGCAGGAAGATCGCGAACGGCTCATCGATCGTGCGGCGCAGATGCTCACGATAGAGGGCGTAGTTCGCATCGTCAGCCGACACCCGGCCGAGGCTCGGCTTGGGCACGTTCTTCACCGGCAAGAATGCGATCGGCGCCGCGACCGGCGTCAGCAGCGAGCCGCGGCCGGCGAGCAGCGTCGTGATGATGCCGTACATCTCACCGGAATTGCGCGGGCGCGAGACCGTGATCACGCGATGCTGGCCATGCCTGTTGGTCACGAGGTAGACGAAGCCCGATTCATTGGGCACCGCCACCTCTCCATATTGGGTGTAGTCGGCATCCTGCCGCTCGCCCTCGCGGAAACCGAGCGATGACGCTGCTTCGTCCCAAGCGATCTCCGTCCGATAGGCATAGAGCGCGCCGGTTTCGCCGAACGACGGACGCACCGTGATATAGGTCCCCTCGATCCGCGCCACCGCGCGGCGGGAATACGATCCGAGGCTGTCAGGCGCGATCCCGCCATTGGCCGGCGTGACCACCCTGATCGCCTCCGGCAGCCTGCGCAAGGAAACACCGAGCGCCTGCTCCAGCCGCACGGTGGTCGCCAGCGTGAACGGGCGGCGGCCGCCGAGCACTTTTTCCAACGTCGACAGGCTGAGCTTCGCCTGCTCCGCCAGTGTCTGCCGCGAGATGCGGCGGCGCGCGATTTCCTCGCGGATGGTCTCCGCGACCTGCTGGCTCTGCTCGGCGGAAAGCTGCTTATCAGGCGTCGACATCGTGTTCCTGCGCGATTCCCCATGAATCTGTACAGTCTAGCAGACCGGACAATCCATCACAAAACCGCACAAACCCGCCTCCGCCGGTGGCGGGCCGCGCCGGGCGGCGGCCAATCATTGCCGATCATTCTGCTCGCGCCGAAACCGCCGTTCTCCATGATTGCGAAGCAGCGAAAGTCTCGCTCGGGAGTGACGAAAATGACGATTTACGATGCATGTGAGAGCAGCCCGCAGATCCGCCTGTCGCGCCGGATGCGCATTGTGCTGTTCTTTCTGGTGGAAGGTGTGGCCGCGCTGGTGATCGGCTTCGCGGCTCTGTTCCTGAGTTTCGATCCGGTGTGGTCGGCCGAGCTGTCGCAGCAGGCGGTGCTGCGGCCTGGCGATGCGCGCTCCGGCTTGCTGCTGTTCAAGACCGACAACGGATATGCCGACGCAACCAGGCTCGGCATCGATGTCGACCTCACCGTGTCGGGCCCGACCGTCCGCGCCCGCGTCACGCAAATCTTCCGCAATCCGACCAAGGACTGGGTGGAAGCGACCTATGTCTATCCGCTGCCGGCGGGCGGCGCGGTCGACACACTGAAGATGGTGGTCGGCGACCGCATCGTGGTCGGCGACATCAAGGAGCGGCAGCAGGCCCGCGCCATCTACGAGCAGGCCAAGCAGAATGGTCAGAAGGCCGCGCTCACCGAACAGGAGCGGCCCAACATCTTCACCAACTCCGTCGCCAATATCGGTCCCGGCGAAACCGTGCTGGTGCAGATCGAATATCAGGAGCCGGTGCAGCAGAACGGCAGCGAATTCTCGCTGCGGGTGCCGATGGTGGTCGGCCCGCGCTACAATCCGCGTCCGGTGGCGCAGAGCGTCGACCTCCGTGCCGACGGCAACGGCTGGGGCGCCACCACCACCGATCCTGTGCCGGACCGCGATCGCATCGCGCGCGAGGTGCTCGATCCCGCCGAGAATGCGCCGGTCAATCCGACCAACATCACGGTGCACCTCAACGCCGGCTTTCCGCTCGGCGACGTGAAGAGCCATTTCCATCAGGTCAAGATCGAGAGCCCTGACAACACCACGCGCATCGTCAAGCTGGCCGAAGGCCCGGTGCCGGCCGATCGCGATTTCGAGCTGACCTGGAAGCCGGCCGCCGAGAAGACGCCGTCGGTCGGGCTGTTCCGCGAGCATGTCGGCAATTCCGACTATCTGCTGGCCTTCGTCACCCCGCCATCGGTGGAGCCGGCGCAACAGAAGGTCCTGCCGCGCGAGGTGATCCTTGTGATCGACAATTCCGGTTCGATGGGCGGCACCTCGATCATCCAGGCCAAGGCGAGCCTGATCTACGCGCTCGGCCGCCTGCAGCCGACCGACCGCTTCAACGTGATCCGCTTCGACGACACCATGGACGTGCTGTTCCCAGCGCCGGTCGCGGCAAATAGCGCCAATATCGGCAACGCGACGTCGTTCGTCAGCGCGCTGCAGGCGCGCGGCGGCACCGAGATGCTGCCGGCGATGCGCGCCGCGCTGTCCGACACCAACCGCGACGACGCCAATTTCGTCCGCCAGGTCGTGTTCCTGACCGACGGTGCCGTCGGCAACGAGCAGCAATTGTTCGAAGCCATCAGCGCGCTACGCGGCCGCTCGCGGGTGTTCATGGTCGGCATCGGCTCGGCGCCGAACACCTACCTGATGACGCGCGCCGCGGAGCTCGGCCGCGGCACCTTCACCCATATCGGCTCGGTCGAGCAGGTCGACGAACGCATGCGCGGCCTGTTCGCCAAGCTGGAAAATCCGGCGGTGACTAACCTCTCCGCAAAATTCTCCGAGGCGACGGCCGATCTGACGCCCTCGGCACTCCCTGACGTGTATCGCGACGAGCCGCTGGTGCTGGCCGCGAAGCTCGACAAGCTTGCCGGCTCGGTCGAGATCAAGGGCCGCATCGGCGACCGTCCGTGGAGCGTGACGTTACCGCTCGCCGGCGCCGCAGAAGGCAAGGGCCTCTCAAAGCTGTGGGCGCGCCGCAAGATCGCGGATGCCGAGGTCGCGCGCACCACGCGCCAGGCGAGCCCCGAGGACGCCGACAAGACCATCCTTGCACTCGCGCTGGAGCATCAGCTCGTCACGCGGCTGACCAGCCTGGTTGCGGTCGACAAGACGCCGAGCCGTCCCGAAGGCGAGCCGCTGAAGCTCTCCGAACTGCCGCTCAACCTGCCCGCCGGCTGGGATTTCGCAAAGGTGTTCGGTGAGCGTCCGCGCCTGCCGGCTGCACCGGGCGAACGTCGCGCCGACGCCGGCGACGGCAAGATGCAACTCGCTGCGCTGAAGCGGTCACCGGTCGCCACGCAAGGTCCCGGCACGATCCAGCTGCCGAAGACGGCGACCGATGCCGAATTGAAGATGATCGCGGGCGTGATCCTGCTCACGGTCAGCCTTCTGCTTCTGGTGTTCAACCGGCGTCAGACGTCGCCCCAATGACGTCGGATGAAAGGAGGAGGTGCCCCCGACCTCCTCCTTCAAGAGCGCGCGCGGCCTTCCCACCCGTCCCCCAAGGGCCGCGCGCGCCATTTTTTCTTCGAGTGTCATTCCGAATGACGGAAGGCCCAATGCGCCGCTTCATTCCTCCCCTCGCCTTCGCCGTCATCGGCCTGACCCTGTTCGGCCAGGGTGCCTACATCCACGCCAAGGCGCTGCTCGCGCAGCTGCTGCTGGAGCGCGCCTTCGCAAGCAGCATCGCAGCCGGCCAACCCGTGAAGCCGTGGAGCTGGTCCGATACCTGGCCGGTAGCCCGGATCGAGGTGAAGCGCCTGCATGCTTCCGCGATCGCGCTTGCCGGCAGCAGCGGCCAGGCGCTGGCGTTCGGTCCCGGCCATGTCGAGCAGACCGTCGATGCCGGCCAGCGCGGGGTGGCGGTGTATTCCGCGCATCGTGACACCCATTTCCGCTTTCTCAAGGATGTCACAATCGGTGACGAGATCGACGTCACGAGGAGCGACGGCAAGACATTTCGCTACCGGGCCGATCGCAGCTCGATCGTCCGCTTCGATCAGTCCGGCATCGATCCGCTCACCAACCGCTATGAGCTGGTGCTGTCGACCTGCTGGCCATTCGACGCGCTGACATCGGGTCCCGAGCGCTATCTGCTGCACGCGACCATGATCCAATCGCGTTTGACCCAGATCGAATCGGGTTCCTGATACCTACATGAATTTTGCGTGTGCCGGGATATTGCGCGCGATGCCTGACTTGCGCCAGCGTGAGTTGCTACCCCCTTCCATCAGCCATAAAAACAATGAAAAGTCGCGTTCTGCGGTGATCCGCCGTGGGCCAGAGGAAACAAGTAGAACAAGGATAAGGGCAGGCTCCATGGAAGCTTTCGCAGGCACCGCGTCTCATCCGTCCCATAAATGGGCGCCGCCCGCTGACGCCAGCGACATCGTCAGGAGCATCCACGCGATGCTGCACCCGCGCAACATCGTGCTGGTCGGCGCCACCGACAAGCCCGGCAACTACGCCGAACGGATCTGGAACAACCTGATCAAGTACGGATATGCCGGGGGCCTGTTTCCGATCAACGCCAAGCGCGAAATCATCTGGGGCGTCACCTGCTACAAGGATTTTGCCAGCCTTCCCGAGAAGCCCGACCATGTGCTGGTGCTGGTGCCGGCCCGCTTTGCGGTGCAGGTGATCCGCGACGCGGCCGCCGCCGGCGCACGCTCGGCGACCATCGTCACCTCAGGCTTCAGCGAGCTGCAGGATGAAGAGAGCCAGCGGCTCGCGGTCGAGCTGAAGCAGGCCATCAAGGAGACCGGGCTTGCAGTTACCGGCCCAAATTGCCTCGGCAATCTCAGCGCTGGCGAGAACCTGTTCACCAATATCGACGACCGTATCGTCACCATGGAGCAGGGCGCGGTGGCGATCGCCGGCCAATCCGGCGCGATCGTGATGGCGATCCGGCAGGCGCTGGAGGATCGCGGTGTCGGCGTCGGCTACATGGTCACCACCGGTAATGAGTCGGGCCTCGAGACCCCCGACCTGATGAGCTATTTCGCCGCCGATCCGAGCATCCGCGTCATCGTCGTCTATTTGGAGGGCGTCCGGAACACAAAAGGGTTCCGCGATGCCTGCAAGGCCGCCCGCGCCGCGGGCAAGCCGGTAATCGCGCTGAAGCTCGGCGCCTCCGAAGGCGGCCGTGCTGCCGCGATGGCGCATACCGGTGCGCTCGCCGGCTCAATCGAGACATTCGACGCGATTGCGACCCGCGAAGGCGTGATCCGCGTGCGCGGGCTGGACGAATTGATCGAAACCACCGAGTGTTTCGTCCACGCCGATCCGCCAAAGGGCAACCGCCTCGCGGCGGTGTCGCTGTCGGGCGGCAAGCGCGGACTGCTGATCGACGCGTTCCATTCCGCCGGGCTGAATTTCGCGCCGCTGAGCCCGAACGCATCGGAACAGCTAGCGAAGATGCTCGGGCCCGGCAGCATCGTCGGTAACCCGCTCGACGCCGGTTTTGCCGCGGTGGTCGATCCCTCCGTCTACATGAAGTCGATCAAGATCATGATCGACGATCCCGACACCGACATCGTGATCATCGACGCCGAGCTGCCGAAGGCACCACACGAGCTGCGCGAACGCAATCTGCGGATCGTCAACGAGATGGCGGGCCGGGCCAACAAGCCGGTGATCTATATCAGCGCGATGTCGATCGGCTTCACCGAATTCACCAAGGGGCTGCGCAAGACGCTGCCCGATATCGCGGTCATGCAGGGCCTCGACCGCGCGGTCGGCGCGATCAAGTCGCTGATCGAGTACGCCGGTCTGCGCAAGGAAGTGCCCGACATCGCGTCGAGCTCGAAGGCGTCCGCGCGCGCCGTGCTGGAGAAGACGCTGAAGGCCGCCAACGGCGCCGCCGCGCTCGACGAGGTCGCCTCGAAGCAGCTGCTCAAGGCCTATGGCATCCCGATCTCGAAGGAAGACGTTGCACAGACCGCGGCCGAGGCCGTGAAGATCGCCAAGACAGTCGGCTTTCCGGTCGTCGCCAAGGTGGTCAGCCCCGACATCCTGCACAAGTCGGATATCGGCGGCGTGGTGCTGAACCTCGGCAATGCGGCCGAGGTGAAGAAGGCGTTCAACGACATCACCGCGCGGGTGAAGAAGCTGAAGGGCAAGCCGAAGCTCGAGGGCATCCTGATCGCGCAGCAGGTCAAGGCCGACCTCGAGCTCGTGGTCGGCGCCTCGCTCGACGCCGAGATGGGGCCGGTGGTGCTGTTCGGCACCGGCGGCGTCGACATCGAGCTGATGAAGGACGTCGCGCTCGCCGGCGCGCCGCTCGATGCCGCCGAGGCGAAGGAGCTGATCGCCAGGACCAAGGCCGGGGTCAAGATGAAGGGCTATCGCGGCAAGCCCGCGTTGCACGAGCCCTCGGCGGTGAAGGCGCTGGTCGGGCTCTCCAATCTGATGGCCGACGCCGATGGCCGCATCGCCTCGATCGACGTCAACCCGTTCCTGATCAACAGCAAGCTCGGCGTCGCCGTCGACGGCCTGATCGTGCTGAACAACGCCGCCGCGAACAAGGCCGCGGGGCATTGACGCTACTCGTCATGCGCGGGCTTGACCCGCGCATCCATCCGACAAGAGAGCCTTCCGAATGAGATGGATTGCCGGGTCAAGCCCGGCAATGACGGCCTTGCTAAAACCCCGCACCCCACTGCCGCGCGGTCTGCATCACCCAGTCGCGATAGAGCGTTAGCGGTGTCACGCCGGTGATGCCGCCGCAGCCGGCGGTGCCGTTCGGGCCGGTGGACCAGCTCACCACGCCGACGATAATGGGCCCACCTTGCTTGTCCTCGAACACGGGCGCACCGGAATCGCCGGTGCAGGCGCCGAGCCCGTCGCGCACGCCCTGTCCGACCGGGTCGACGAGACGGATCTGCAGCGTGCCGGGCTTGCCGCTCGCGATCAGGCCGGCGACACGCGTGCTGCCGCCGCTCTTGCCATCGCCGCGCACGGTGACGCCGACGCCCGCGACGGTGAAGCGGCCGCCGACCTGGATCGGAACGTTGGGCATGCCGAGCGCGGCCGGCGCCTTGCCTGCCGCTGGTACCGCGAGCTGCAGCAGCGCGACATCGGCGGTCGCGACATGATTGGTCATCGCCTGCATCCGAAAGCCGGGATGGATCGCGACCGTCTTGACGTCCTGCAGCTTCGGCTGCCGGTCCGCGCCATACTCGACGATCTTGTAGTCGGCACCGGGCTGCACGCAATGCGCCGCGGTCAGCACCACCTTCGGCGCGATCAGCGCGCCGGTGCAGAAATTACCGCGTGAACCGACGATGGTGACGACGGAGTGCGCAACGCCATCAGTCGACGGCGCGCCACCACCGACGATGGCCAACGCCGGCGTTGCCATCAACACGGTCAGTAAGGCTGTCGCTCGAATCAAGCCCGTCATGGATCCCCGTTGATCTTCATTGAAACCTGACATATCCGAAGCGCGACATTGCGTCGCTCACACTCGGCCCCGGAGAACACGCAATGTTGTACAGAGCATCCGAACCTGCACGCGTCAATTGTCTAAATATCTAGTCGACGACGGCTACGGCGTTGAAGTCGCCGCCAAAATCCTGCGCCACGATCGACCGTGCGCGCTCCGCGTCGCCGTGCTGTCGCGATATGCAACACATCGGATCGCACTGCATGACCCGATCGACGTTCGAATGTGAACTGTGTCTCTTGATTGTGCACGTATCGCGGCCGTAATTTTGACCCTATAGCAATACAACCTCCGGCAGCATACCGCATACTTACCTTCATGACTTTCTGGATGCCGGTGCCGTTGATCTACAGACGGCTTTCCATCCGCCATTTTTGAATTCGAGGATAATATGAGGATCGCGGTCGTCACGCCGATCAGGCTGTTCAGCGAGGGGCTTACGTCGAGTTTCGAGAACCACGCCGAGTTTGCCATTGAGGCGGCGGTTTCCGATCTCGCCGGCCTGCGCGAGACCCTCAAGACCAGCGGATTGAATGTCATTTTGATCGACGTCACACAAGGCATCGATCTCGACGAAGTGCGCGTGATTGCGAGCGAGCATGCGGAGATCGCCCTGGTGGCGCTCGGCCTCAACGAGGACCGCCGGGACGTCGTCCGCTGCGGCCGGGCCGGGTTCAGCGGCTACATTTCCCGGAATGCCAGCTTCAATGAACTCTGCCGCGCACTGTCGGACGTCGCATCAGGACGGCTCGCCTGCAGCGCCGAGATTTCCGGCGGCCTGCTGCGCGCACTGTTTTGCATGGAGCGTCAGGCGGATACGACCGATGCGGAGGGATTGACGCGCCGCGAAGGCGAGGTCCTCAAGCTCATCGGACAGGGCCTGTCGAACAAGGAGATCGCGCGCGATCTCAATCTCAGTCTTGCGACCGTCAAACATCACGTCCATCACGTGCTGCAGAAGCTCGGCCTGCCGCGCCGGGCGCAGGCGATGCGGCGGGTGCGCGAAGCGCCGTGGATCGCATCATCTGCGCCGATCCCTGATCGCCGCCGCGAGCTCGACTGACCCCAGCATCCTGAATTCCGTGTGCGGCTGACCGCGATGCTTCCACGCATGCGTGCGGAGATGCGGCGTATCTCTGCAGATGCGCCTGCGCACGCATCGCGCCGTGAGATCAATCCCGACTAAACCCTTTGGTCGATCTTTCGAGGCACGCGCTCGACCTCATGGACCGATCGATCCGCATCATCACCTCGATCCTTTCTGATCCACCGCGGTGAATAGGCCTTTCGCGGCACAGCTGCCACAACTGCACCAACGCAACGACGTGCCGCTCCTTTTCGATCGTTGCGTGAATGCAAATTGCCGTGGGAGCCGGATCGGTTGCACGAATTCGCAGCAGATCGGCCGGGATCGATTTCATGAATCCAGTTGCCGACATCGCTGGTCTGGCTGCCTTGTGGCAGAGAACGTCGGGCGGCGACCCCGCGGTGAAGATCGCGATCATCGACGGCCCCGTCGACCTCAATCATCCCTCGCTCAGGCAGGCCCGCGTCGCCGTCGGCGGCCAGTTCGTCGCGCCGTCTTCGCCGATGATCCAGTCCGAGCACGGCACCCATGTCACAAGCGTGCTGATGGGCACGCCCGGCAGCCCGGTGCTCGGCGTCGCGCCGAATTGCAGCGCGACGGTGTTCTCGATCTATCGCGAGAATGCCGCCGGGCAGATCGAGCCGTCCTCGCAAAGCACGTTGGCGCTCGCGATCAACCAGGCGCTGGCGGTCGGCGCCGACATCATCAACATCAGCAGCGGCCAGCAATCGGCGACCGGACGGGCCGATCGGATTCTGGTCGACGCGGTCCGCGCCTGCGAACGCGCCGGCAAGCTGATCGTCGCCGCTGCCGGCAATGACGGCTGCCGCTGCGTCCAGGTGCCCGGCAGCCTCGCTTCGGTGCTCGCGGTCGGCGCGTGCGACCTGGCCGGCAATCCGCTGCCTTTCAGCAATTTCGGCGATGCCTATCTCGAGAACGGCATCCTCGCGCCAGGCGAGAATATCGCCGGCGCTTCGCCGGTCCGCAACGTCAGCCTGCGTTCCGGAACGAGCTTCGCTGCGCCGATCGTCACCGGCGTCGTCGCGCTGCTGCTCTCATGCCTGCACCAGAACGGACGCAGGGCCGATCCGCAGGCCGTCCGGGCCGCGCTACTCGAAAGCGCGGTGCCCTGCCGCAGCGACGGCAGCGCCTCGCGCTGCCTCGCCGGACGGCTCGATATTCCCGCGGCTGTCGCCGCCCTGCTTGGCGAGCAGGCGGATGCCGTCATGCCGTCGGGTGCCACGGCCGCGCCTCCCCGCTTCTGGGGAGTGTCCGCGCGCCCTTTCGTCCAACCGTCATCCGCCGCTCAGCCAACTGCAACCAGAGAGGGTTCCATGGGAGATCTATCAGCAATGTCTGCACCATCGGCTCCGCGCATTTTCGGGCCGGACGGCTCGGTCCTGCGAGGCAGCGCCGGGATCATGCCAAGCGAGGCCCAGGCTGCCGCAGCGGCGGCACCTGCGGCCATGGCGGCCCCGGTTGACCACGGTGTCGTCGCCGCGCCGATCACAGCGCCCGCGCCCTATCCGTATCACGCCCCCCATACCGGCGGCGACATGGTCTGGATGCCGGCGCCGATGCCGCAGATGGCTATGCCACAGATGATGATGCCGCAGATGGCGATGCCGCCGGCCGGCATGATGCCGCAAACCTGGCTGCAGCCGCAGCAGCTCCCTGCCTTGATGCCGAGCCACGCCCTTCCCGTCGCAATGCCTCAGGCACTGCCGATGTACGAAGCGCCCGCGGTTCGAACCAGCGAGAAGAGCTGCGGCTGCGGCGGCGGCATGCGTCCGCAAGGCGCTGCGGCCGAGTCCTCCGGTCAGTTCGCCTTCCCGATCGGCAGGCTGTTCTACGATTTCGGCAAGGAAGCCCGCCTCGACTATTTCGTGCAGGCGATCGCCAACTGGCGCGACAGCCTGGTCGGGCGCGGCCTTCCGGCATTCGGACCGGATCGCGACCGCTCCGGCGATACCTCGGCGCCGTACAATCCGCAGATCATGGCACGCTATCTGCTCAATCAGGCGGACGGCGAGCACGCCACGCCGGCCGGCTCCGGCAACAACTTCCCGGACGCCGACGCCATCATCTGGACGCTGACGATCGATTCGATTCCGATCTACGCGATCAAGCCGCTCGATGTCTTTGGTCTCGGATTCTTCGCCGCGCTGATCCTGGCGCTCTGGCACCAGGAAGTCTCACATGAGGATCCCGCAAACACCCAGACCATGGTTCCGGCTGTGGCGCCCGGCGACGACACGCCACCGACCACGCCTCCCGCGTTCCCGGGTCGCGGCGGCGTTGCACGGGTTTCGATGGCCGGCTGGGTCGACAGCACCAACACGACCAAGCTCCTGAACGGGACCGTCGTGCCGACGCTGGTGACCGACTGGCGCGGCTTCTACCAGTGGGATCTCTACACGCTGTTCGGGCCCGACGTCGAGACCTGGCCCGCCGGCGCGGAGGGCTTCCTCGAGCGGATCTACAACGAGTTCCGCAATGTCGGTCTCTCACCGCAGGATCGCGCACTGAACTATTCGGCGATGAATGCCTACAACACGCGGAAGATCTTCACCGACGTCGCCAAGAAGGGCCTCCGGCTCGACACCGTCGAAGTCGACCAGAGCGTGATCTGCCGCCCGGACTCGGTCTGCCACGACGTGACCTACCGCTTCTTCAACCCGACGCAGGTCCTGACCCAGGCGCGCGAAGTCTATCAATACACGATCGACGTGAGCGACGTGGTGCCGGTTGCGGTCGGACCGCTACGGCAGTGGCAGGTCTATTGACGCGATTGCTCCTCTGCGTCCGGAGGAGATCAGAACGTGGCGCGATTTGGCGTCACGTGGTCCGGGGGATCGACGCGATGAGCGATCGCCCGGGCGACGTCCAGCGACGGTTGCGCCGGTCGGTGCCCACCTCCGGTAGCTGCCGTCAATTCAAACCGAAAGAAGGAGCTGAACATGTACGCAAGGAACGACTTTGAGACCTTCGGCAGCGTGCGTAGCCCGATCCAGTGTGAGGGCATCGAGCGCGGTCCGAAGCGGATTACCGAAGTGGCGACCAACGGGTCGGTCAACCCGCAGGGCTGGACGGATATCCTCGGCGGCGTCGCGCAGGCGCTGCCGGGCGTCCTCGGCGCCTTCGGCATCTGATCGCCAAACTCGGGGCCCGGCGTTGTCGGGCCCCACCTGCCTTCGAGGAGACCGACATGATGCAGAAATCCACTGCCAGAAGCCCACAACAGCAGCAGCAGAACGGTCGCCGGATCGAGCCCTCCGGAAAGATCGTCGTGTCGTCAGTCGTGAGCCACGCCTCGCTGATCGCCGCGATCAGCGACCGCAACCCGATCATCGCCAAACGCACCACATCCGACGAGGACAAATCCTGAAATCGTCGTCACCACCGAACCTATGGAGCCGATGCCATGGCAAGACCGCCCCGCAAATCCGGATCCGACAGCGCAGCCTCTCCGCCGCCTGCGGAAACAGCATCCGCAGCGTCACGCATTGCCGAGGCGCGGCGCCCGATGGACGCCGCGCTTGTCGCCCGTCCGAAGATCGCGACCACCCCCACCCCGCCGACCACGTCAGCCTACATGGCACCTCCGCAGGGGCCGGGCGCTCCGCAACAGTTGCGCCATGATGGGTCGCCGCATTCGGAAGAGCGGCTCAACACCGCGATGAAGATCCTGCTCGATCCGATGGCGCGCGCGCTGCCGGGCAAGGTCTATTCCGGACAGGCGCGAAACTGGACTCGTAGACCGTGATCGGCTTCGCGCCGAACCGCGCGTCGATCCGCCGCGCAGACATGCAACGGCCCGCCCGATCCGGCGGCGCGGCCGTTGCCGCTCGTCGGAGAGAGACATGAACGAGACCGGCAATCCCCCTCGCATCAATCTGCGCCACGCCGCCTTCACGTTCATCGGCCTCGGGGCACTTCTGTTTCTCGCGGCCGGCACCATGCGATGGGCCGGCGCTTGGGCGTTCCTGCTCGAGGTCACAATCGGAGCGCTGATCACCGAGGCCTGGCTCGCCAGGCACGATCCGGGGTTGCTGGCGGAGCGGCGCACGTCAAGCGGCCAGGTCGGGTGGGATCGCGTCATCACATCGATCATGCCGCTGCTGTGGCTGACCTGGCTGCCGCTGATGGCGCTCGATGCGGTCCGCTACCAGACATCGCTCGTCCCCTTCTGGTTGCAATGCGCCGGCGCGGTGATGATCGCGGCGTCGTTCTACATCGTCTACCGGACCTACCGGGAAAACAGCTACGCCGCGCCGGTCGTGAAGATCCAGCGCGAGCGCGGGCATGCTGCGGTGACCACGGGGCCGTACGCCTATGTGCGGCACCCGATCTATGCCAGCGGCCTGTTGACCTATGTCGGCACGCCGCTGCTGCTCGGATCCTGGTATGGCCTTGCCATCGTGCCGGTCATGGTGGCGCTGCTCGGCCTGAGATCCATGATGGAGGAGCGGATGCTCACCGCCGAACTCGACGGCTATGCCGAATATCTCGCGCGCGTGCGCTATCGCCTGGTGCCGATGGTCTGGTGACCCGCGTTCCGCGTGGCGGATATTGCCGCAAACTGGCGACTTGCCTGATCGGCGGCAATTCCAATAAAGAAGGCTGAACGCGCGTTTCCCTGTCCTCCTGCCAAGCGGCCGGACGACCCGAGGCGAAGCCGCCGCTTTGCAACGGGCAGGACATTAACGGGCAGGACATTGATGATCGAGGCAGTGATCTGGGATTTCGGCGGCGTCTTGACCACGTCGCCGTTCGAGGCATTTGCGCGCTATGAGACCGAGCGTGGCCTGCCCATCGACATCATCCGCCGCACCAACGCCGCCAACCATCTCGAAAACGCCTGGGCCAAGTTCGAGCGCGCCGAAATCGGTATCGACGCGTTCGACGAGCTGTTCGCCACGGAGTCGAAGGCGCTCGGCGCCGAGGTGCGCGGCAAGGACGTGCTGCCGCTGCTCTCCGGTGACCTGCGGCCGGCAATGGTCGAGGCGCTGAAGCGCATCAAGGCAAAATTCAAGACCGGCTGCATCACCAACAATCTGCCGTCGAACGCGATCGGCAGCCATAGCGGACGCACGCTTTATGTCGCCGAGGTGATGTCGCTGTTCGATCACGTCATCGAATCCGCGAAGATCGGCCTGCGCAAGCCCGATCCGCGCATCTACCAGATGATGGTGGAGACGCTGCAGGTGAACCCGAAGCACTGCGTCTATCTCGACGATCTCGGCGTCAACCTGAAGCCGGCGCGCGAGATGGGCATGACCACGATCAAGGTCGCGAACGCCGCGCAGGCGATCTCCGAGCTCGAAGCTGCGACCGGGCTCACGCTGAGGTGAAGCGGTTCCGCGCGCATTCACTCCGCATTCAGGCGGCCGCCGCTAATCGTAGGCCTCCCTTGGATCACGGCAATCGCGAAAGCGCACCGTGATCCCTTTCCTGGTCTGAGCATGACGTTCCGGAAAACCGACGTTCACTTCTCCGGATCATGCCCGCGGAGGCACATCCCATGAAACGTCTCGTCGTCGTCCTTGTCTCGGCTGGCTCGCTGCTGGTCTCGGTCGCAGCGTTCGCGCAATCAACATCAGCGCCGGCGGCAGCGCCTGTGACTGCTCCCGCGCAAGAGAGCACGTCGGCGGCAGCGCCGGTACCCGGTGCGAAGCGCGCGGCCTGCCAGAGCGCGGCGAAGGCGCTGAAAGGTCAGGACCGGCATGACCAAATGCAGCTCTGCATGGCGCAGGCGCATCTCGACTGCTTGAAGCAGGCGATCGACCAGAAGATCACCGGCTCGCAGCGCAAGGATTTCGTGAAGAGCTGTGCGGGCTAAAGGCAACCGCCTCCGGGGTATTGCGCTCGGCGGAAATACTCCGGAACCATGCGCTAACCCCAGCCTTTAGCCCCTTGCCTTTGCGGGCCAAACGAGCCTTGTGCTTTGCCCGCAACGGGCGCAGAACAGGTCCGAGTTCAAGGCAAATTCGGAGCTGATCCTCGTGGCTGACACCAGGCCCACCGCCTCGATCGAGGCGGTGGAAAGCGGCCTCGCCGCACAGGGCTATATTGCGAGCCGGCAGATCGCGACCGCGGTCTATCTGTCGCAGCAGATCGAGAAGCCGATCCTGGTCGAGGGCCCCGCCGGCGTCGGCAAGACCGAGCTGGCGAAGGCGATCGCCGCATGGCGCGGCATGAAGATGATCCGCCTGCAATGCTATGAAGGCCTCGACGAGGCCAAGGCGCTGTATGAGTGGAAATATGCCAAGCAGCTGCTCTACACGCAGATCCTGAAGGACAAGCTCGGCGAGGTGCTCGGCGGCGCGCAGACGCTGGCCGCAGCGCTCGACCAGCTCCACACCTTCGGCGACGTGTTCTTCTCCAAGGAATTCGTCGAGCCGCGGCCGCTGTTGCAGGCGCTGGAGCAGCCGGCCGGCTGCGTGCTCCTGATCGACGAGATCGACAAGTCGGATGCCGAATTCGAATCGCTGCTGCTGGAGATCCTCTCGGACTTCCAGGTCACGATCCCCGAGCTCGGCACCGTCTCCGCGGTCGCGCCGCCGACCGTGATCCTGACTTCGAACAGCGAGCGCGATCTCGGCGACGCCTTGAAGCGGCGCTGCCTGCATCTGCATATCGGCTTCCCCGAGCAGAAGCTGGAAGAGCGCATCGTCGAGAGCCGGGTGCCCGGCATCTCGCAGACGCTGCGCAGGCAGATGGTCGGCTTCATCCACGAGATCCGCTCACTGGATCTGAAGAAGCTGCCCTCGGTCAGCGAGGCGATCGACTGGGCGCGTGTGCTGGTGCTGCTGCAAGCCAGCGAGCTCGACCACGAGATCGTCAAGGACACACTCAACGTGCTCTTGAAATACGAGACCGATATCGAGGCGGCGACGCCGCAGATCTCGTCCTTCATCGCCAAGGCGTCGCGCCAAGGCGTGTTCAGCTAAACCAACATGCGCGAGAACCTGCATCGCTTCTTTCGTGCGGCGCGGGGAGCCGGGGTCCGGGTCTCGCCCGCCGAAAGCATCGATGCGATGCGGGCGGTCGCCCAGGTCGGTTTTGCCGACCGCGACATCCTGCGCGATACGTTCCTGCTGACGCTTGCCAAGACCCAGGACGAGAAGCGCGCGCTCGGCGAATGCTTCGATCTGTTCTTCAGCCGGCCCGAGCCACAGCAAGAAAACGCTGCGCAGGACAAGACGGACGACAGCAGCGAATCCGGCGCCAACCCATCGGCCGATGAGCATGGCGACACGGCAGGCGGCGCCGCCAGCGAGAATGTCGGGCCGCTGGCGCAGATGCTGCTGTCGCAGGATCGCTCCGCGATATCGACGGCGATCGCCAACGCCTCCGGCGCCGCCTCGCTGCCCGACATCCGCTACTTCACCCAGCGCGGCATCTTCCAGACCCGCATCCTCGATGCGATGGGCATCCAGCGCCTCCGCGACGACATCGACGATCTGACTACGCGCAATCCGGCGCTCGCCGAGCGGCTGCAGGAGGCGCTCAACGGCCTGCGCGGCACGGTTCGCGACGCCGTCTCGCAGGCCCTGCTGCTCTACGGCCGCGAGGAAGCGGAGAATTTGCGCAACGAGATCCTGCGCAACGCGCCGTTGGCGCGGATCGAGCCGCGTCAGGTCGAGCAGATGCGCGCGCTGATCCGCCAGATCGCGCGCCGCCTGCGTGAGCGCTATTCCAAGCCACGCAAGCGCCAGCGCCGCGGCCATCTCGACGTCCGCCGCACGCTGCGCCGGAACGCGGCCTGGGGCGGTGTCCCCTTCCTCACCGCGTGGAAGCGCAAGCACCGCGACCGGCCGAAAATCGTCGCGCTGTGCGACGTCTCGGGTTCGGTCGCCCGCGTCTCGGACTTCTTCCTGCTCTTGATCCACAGCCTGCACGAGGTCGTCGACGACGTCCGCTCATTCGCCTTCTCGGGCCACCTGATCGAGGTCAGCGACATCCTGGAATCGAAATCGCCGGAAGAGGCGATGAAAGAGATCATGTCCAAAGTCGGCTTCGGCTCGTCCGATTACGGCAACTCCTTCGCCGATTTCGAAGACAATTGGATGAGCGCGATCACGCCGCAGACGACGGTGATCGTGCTCGGCGACGCCCGCAGCAACAATCTCGATCCGCGCGCCGATATCCTGCGCCGCATCGGCGAGCGCTCCAAACGGCTGGTGTGGCTCAATCCCGAGGGCCGCATGGTCTGGGGCTTCGGCGATTCCGAGATGCCGCGCTACGCGACCTTCTGCACCGTGGTGCGGCAATGCGGGACCGCGCGGCAGCTCGAGCGCGCCGTCTCCGACATCGTGGCGACGTATCAATAGGCTGCTCGGCCGCGCCGTCTATATCGCGAGCGATTGGCTGCGGACCAGCCACCCGGCGAACGCAACCAATGTCAGCACGATCGAGGCAAAGATACTGACGAGCTTGATCGTCGTGATCGCCTTCAGGACCGACACGGATCGCGCCGCCGCCTGCGGGTCGCCGCGCAACAACAGCCATGCCAGCAGACAATCCTCGATCAGGTCGCTGAGCAAATATACCGCCGGCACGACCAGGCCGAGCCACGCCGCGGACGGATAGATCTGGTCGAGCCAGTGCGATGACGCCGCGCCCATCGCGCCAGCCAGCGCCAGCATGACGATCAGATCGAGTGGAAACAGGATCGGGAAGACATATTTCATCCGGAGATCGGACTGCACCAGCTGACCGAGCTGTTCGCCGGTGTAGCCCAGCGTCTTCTCGGGAAAGCGGGTGCGGAATCTGTTGGCAAAAACGTGATCGGAATAGCTGCCGACCCACCAGAACAGTCCGAACGCTATCACCACCGGTCCCGCGAGAATGATCGTCACGAGAGCTTGATGGCTCATGCCGATCCGTTCCTGTCGATGTTGAGGAAGCTGCGGAAACCCGCAGGCAAGATGATCTCGCGCACCGGCGAAGTCCCCGAAAGGAAGAAAATATCAACGCGATACAACAATGAGCGACGGTGAGATTTCCATCTTTTCCGGAGTGTTGCAATTGAATTCTGCGGATCGCTATCCGGAGTGAGCACCCGGCCGATTCCGATGCCGACCGCAGGCTTCAGCTGCACTGCACCGCCGCCGTTCATACGGCGCACACACAGAACCCTCTTCAATTGAAGATTGAATCTTCCCTGCGTTCTGCCGTACATAGAGGCCACGAATTTCACGGCGACCGCGGGGGCAACGGATGCCGAAGGATATTGTGATTTGTTGCGACGGCACCGGCAACGAGATCGGGGCCAATATTTCCAACATCCTGAAGCTGTTTCGCGTCACCGACAAGGATGACCGGCAGCGGATCTACTATCATCCGGGTCTCGGCACGATCGGCCTGGAGAACACCTGGGGCCGCATCAAGCAGCAGATGCGCGGCCTGTTCGGGCTGGCCTTCGGCGCCGGTCTCGACAAGGACACGCTCGGCGCCTACCTGTTCCTATGTCGGACGTGGGAGCCCGGCGACCGGGTCTGGATGTTCGGGTTCAGCCGCGGCGCCTACACCGTGCGCGTGCTGGCGGCCTTCGTTCATGTGATGGGCCTCCTGCCGATCGACCAGCTCGATATCGCGGACTACGCGTTCAACACCTACAAGAAAGCCAGCTCGGACGCCCAGAAGTCCGACGGCACGTTCGACGATGCTCCGCTGAAGGAAGCCTGGCACTTCAGCCAGATCGCCGGCGGCCGCAACATCGACATCGAGTTCGTCGGGGTCTGGGACACCGTGGCCTCGATCATCGTGCCGCGGCAGGACAACTTCCTGTTCGACATGCAGACACTGCTGTTCACCCGCACCAATTCCAGCGTCAGGCAATTCCGCCAGGCGATCTCGATCGACGAGCGCAGGCGCATGTTCCGCCTCAACCGCTGGATCGAGCCGCAGAAATTCCGCTCGGATCCGTTCGATCCCTCGACGGCGGTGGAGCAGGACATTCGCCAGGTCTGGTTCGCCGGCGTGCATTCCGACGTCGGCGGCGGCTATCCGGAGGACCAGAGCGGGCCCTCGAAGTTTCCGCTGATCTGGATGCTGGAGCAGGTCAAGGCCGCCGGGCTGCGCGTCGACCAGGCGCTGATCGATCATCTCGCCTGGGGGATGCCGCTGCCGCCGCACACGCACGAATATGTGCCGCCGAGCGCGACGGCGCCGCTGCACAATTCGCTGACCGCCGCCTGGGAAATCCTGGAGTGGATTCCGAAGAGCGACAAATGGAAGGAATGGCCCCAGCGGAAATCCTTCCTCGGCTTCTATCTGCCGCACGGCGAGCCGCGGCCGATTCCGGAAGGCGCGACCATCCATAGCTCGGTGCTTGAACGCATGGAGAAGGATCCGACCTACAAGCCGATCAACCTGCCGAAGACCTACAAGGTCGAGCAGATGACACCGCCGCCCGCTCCGACGGCCTGACAGATTTACGCATCGATCGCATCCTTGATCCGCTTGCGGCTGAGCGGCAAGTCGCGCAACCGCCTGCCGGTCGCATGCGCAATGGCGTTGGCGAGCGACGCCGCAGCCGGACCCTGGCCGGTCTCGCCGCTGCCGAGAAACGGCTGGCCGGGGCGGTTGATGATGTGGACGGCAATGCTGTCGGGCACGGAATTGAACCGCAGGATCGGGTAAGTCTGCCAGTCGATGCTGGTGATCCTGGCCTCGTCGAACGTGACACTTTCAAAGAGCGTCCAGCTGGCCGACTGTACGATCGCACCCTCGATCTGGTTGGTGATGCCATCGGGATTGACGACCTGGCCGGCGTCGACGGCGGCGACCGCGCGCACCAGGCGGGCGCGGCCGGTTTCGCGATCGACCTCCACCTCGGATGCAATAGCGCAATAGGCGGCGAGGTTCTTGTAGCGCGCGAACGCAAAGCCGTAGCCGCGATCTTGCGGCGGCTTTTTCCCGCGCGTCCAGCCGAATTCCTGGGCGGCCTTCTCGACCACCGCACGGCCGCGCTGATCGTCGAGATGTTTGAGGCGAAACTCGACCGGATCAATTCCGGCGAGATCCGCCAGTTCATCCATGAAACTCTCGATCGAGAACACGTTGTGATAGGCGCCCAGCGCGCGCATCGCGGAAATCCGCAGCGGCATTGCGGCAATGAAGTGATGCATCACATGCGCATTCGAGAAATTATAGATCTGGATCGCATTGCGATCGCCGCCGCCTTCCGGCAGCGGCAAGGGCTTTGGCGCGGGCACCGCGAACGACCGCGCCATGTGCTGGGCCGCAAGCAGCGAGCCGGCGCCGCCCGGCCGCATCGAATGCGTGTTGCTCCATACCGCAAAATTCCAGTCGGCGATGTTGCCATTGGCGTCGAGCGAGGCGCTCAGCTTCGTCACCATCGCCGGCCCATAGGGCTCCCAGCCATGCTCCTGCTCGCGCGTCCACTGCACCCGAATCGGTCGTCCGGGCAGCGCGCGGGCAATCAGCGCGGCGTCGGCCGCGGCATCGCCGGCGCCGTTATGGCCGTAGCAGCCGGAACCCTCGACATGGATCAGGCGGACGCTGGCGGGCGGCATGCCTAGCATCTCGGCGATCGCCTGGCGATCCGGATAGACGCCTTGCGTGTGCGTCCACACCGTCATCGCGCCATCGACAAAATGCGCGACCGCGCAGGACGGTCCGATCGAGCCGTGCGACTGGCAAGGCCGCGTATAGGTGGCTTCGAGCGATCGCGCACCGCTCACCGAGGGATCATTGCGCTGGAAGATCGCAAAATCCTGCGAGGGCAGCGCCGTCAGCACATTCGCGAGATCATGCTGGTTCGGCAGCTTCGCGCTCTCCCGCCACTTCGCTGCGGCTGATAGCGCGTGAATGGCCTTGACTGCCAAAAACTCCTTCTCCGCCACCACGGCGAGGAAATTGCCGTCGCGCACGATCTGGATCACGCCGGGCATCTTCTCGATCGCGGCGGTGTCGTATTCGGCGAGCTGCGCGCCGTAGCTCGGCGGGCGCACCACGCGCGCATGCACCATGCCGGGCAGCCGCATGTCCTGCACGTAGGCGGCGCCGCCTGTGACCTTCGCCGGGATGTCGACGCGCGGCACCGGCTGGCCCATCACCTTGAAACTTGCCGGATCCTTCAGGTCTGATGTCGGCTGCGCCTGGACATGCAACATGTCCGAAGCAACGAGCTCGCCATAGGTCAGGCGCCGGCCATCGGGAGCGACGACGGTCGCATTCTCGGTCCGCAGCCGGTCGGGCGGCAGGTCGAACCGCCTGGCGGCTTCGGCTACCAGCAACGCGCGCGCCTGCGCCGCGGCATGCAGGATCGCAGTGCCGCTGTCCTGCATCGAATGGCTGCCCGATGTGTAGCCCTCGTTCGCCGTGAGTTTGGTGTCGGCGGTGATCACCTTCAGCGCATCGAAGGGAATATCGAGTTGCTCGGCCGCGATCTGCTGGAACGCGGTGCGGAATCCCTGGCCGAGTTCGGCCTTGCCCGTAAAGGCCGTGATCTGGCCGTTGGCGTCGATGCGGATCCAGGAATCCAGATTGGGCGATTTCGCCAGGCTGCCCGGCAACTCCGGACCCTGAGTCGCCTTCTCCTGCGCCACCGCATGACGCAGCGAGAAGCTGACGATCAGCGCGCCGCCACCGGCCAGCACGCTGCGGCGATCGAGAACCACTGGCGCCGTCATCGGACGCTCCTGTCACTTGCGGCGTCGGCCGTATCCATTAACCTGGCGGCGCGGTGCACCGCGCGCAGGATGCGCATATGGGTGCCGCAACGGCAGAGGTTAGGCTCCAGCTCGGCGCGGATCTGCGCATCCGATGGCTTCGAGTTGCGCATCAAGAGCGCCTGCGCCCGCATCATCATCCCGGCGATGCAGTAGCCGCACTGCGCCGCCTGTTCCTCCATGAAAGCGCGCTGGATCGGCGCTGGCGCCGCCACCGTGCCGAGCCCTTCGAGCGTCGTTATTTGCTTGCCCTCGACGAGCAGCAGCGGCGTAACGCAGGACAGCACCGCCTTGCCGTCGACGATCACGGTGCAGGAGCCGCATTGCCCGAGCCCGCAGCCGAACTTGGCGGCATTGAGTTCGAGATCGTTGCGCAGCACATAGAGCAGCGGCGTATCGGGATCCGCGTCAACCTGATGTTCGCTGCCATTGATCTTCAATGTCGTCATGGCTTGCCTCGCTGTCGGGATTCCGCAGGCGTGTCGCGCGCCGCAAGCGACGTGGCTTGCGCCGCGCGCGCGTCATGCACAGCCTTCTCGAGATTGTTCCACGCCGGGCGCTTGCCGAACCTGGCGCGCAGATACGTCGTCAGCGCAACCATCTGCGCATCATCGATGCTGGCGGCGAAGCCCGGCATGATCGGACTGCGCTCGCCCTCGACGGCGCCGACGCCCGCCAGCACGATGTTGAGAAGGTTGCGCGGATCGGGGCTTGCGATCGCCGTGCTCAGCGCGAGATTGACGCCGCCATAGGGCAGCGCCCGGCCGCCTTCGTGGCAGGCCGCGCAGGTCGCCGCATAGATCGCCGCGCCAGCGGCGTTGGCTTGCGCTGCGTCCGCGGAGGCCGACTGCGCCACTGCGTCCGCGGATTGCTTGCGATCCGGCGCCGGCGCGCCCGAGATATCGGCCATATACACGGCGATGGCGCGCACATCGCTGTCGGGCACCGACGCCAGGTTGCTCACAACTTCAGCCATCGGCCCGCGCGGTGCCGTGATCGGCGTGCCAGCCGTGGTGCAGATAGGCGTACAGCGCGTCGGCATCCCAGCGCACCTGGGCATGCGACGCGTCGTTCAGCGCGTAGGCGTGCCAATTGTCGACGTCTCCGCCGGAGAACTGCGCATTGACGCGCTCCGCGCCGAGCGCGTTGCGCGGCGTGTGGCAGGCGCCGCAATGCGCGAGCCCCTCGACCAGATAAGCGCCGCGGTTCCAATCCGCGCCCTTCGCCGCGTCAGAAGCGACATCGCCGCTGCGAAGATACAGCAGCTTCCACCCGGCAATCAGCGGCCGGTAGTTCAACGGAAACGGCAGCTGATTCGCCGGCGGCGACGCATGGATCGGCTGTCGGGTCATCAGGAACGCATAGAGCGCCCGGTCGTCTGCGTCCGAAACATTGGTGAAATGATCATAGGGAAAGGTCGGATAGAGGTGCTGGCCGTCGCGACCGACACCCGAGCGCATCGCGCGGACGAAGGCCTCTTCCGGCCAGCCCCCGATGCCGGTGCCGGCATCCGGTGTGATGTTCGACGAGAAGACCGTGCCGAACGGCGTCGGAATCGGAAGCCCGCCGGCGTAATTTCCACCGCCCTGCACGGTATGGCAGGTGTTGCAATTGCCGATTGCCGCGAGATCACGGCCACGCTTGACGATCTCGGGATCGAAGGTATCGGGCCGCGGCGGCGCAATGGCCGAGATCTGTGGCCGCCAGGCGACCGCAAAGCCCGCCGCCGCGCCTGCGACCAGCACGATCGCGGCAATGCCTGTGATGATCCTCAGCCGACCGGCCATGCCTGAATTGAGTTTGTTGTTGGGACGTGTATTAACACCCTTCGTTCCGGTATCGTTCGGCCAGAAAACCTCGATCACCGCCTGTTGACCCCGGGAAATCCCAAGGGACCGAGCACGCGATCATGACCGCCCAGCCCGCCCTCGATCGCGCATCCGCTCCGCCTCGCGACGCGCGCTCCGTGCTCAGTTCCGTGTTCGGCCTGTCGGAGTTCCGCGGCGCGCAGGAGAAGATCATCCGCCACGTCACTGACGGCGGCAATTGCCTGGTGCTGATGCCGACCGGCGGCGGCAAGTCGCTGTGCTACCAGCTGCCGTCACTGCTGCGCGACGGCTGTGGCATCGTGGTGTCGCCCCTGATCGCGCTGATGCGCGATCAGGTCGCGGGCCTCACCGAAGCCGGCGTCAACGCCGCGGTGCTGAACTCGACACTATCGTATGACGAAGCGTCCGAGGTCGAACGGCGGTTGCTCGCCGGCGATCTCGACCTGCTCTATGTCGCCCCGGAACGGCTGCTGACGCCGCGCTGCCTTAATCTGCTCGGCCAGGCGCAGATCGCGCTGTTTGCGATCGACGAGGCGCATTGCGTCTCGCAATGGGGCCACGACTTCCGCCCCGAATACATCGGCTTGTCCGCGCTCGCCGAGCGCTTCCCCAAGGTGCCGCGCATCGCGCTGACGGCGACCGCGGACGCGTTGACGCGCAAGGAGATCGCCGAGCGGCTGTCACTCACCGACGCGCCGGAGTTCGTCGCAAGCTTCGACCGCCCCAACATCCGCTACGAGATCGTCGACAAGCAGAACGCCACCACGCAGCTGAAGTCCTTCATCAAGGAGCGGCATGCCGGCGACGCCGGCGTGGTCTATTGCCTGTCCCGTGCCAAGGTCGAGGACGTCGCGGCGTCGCTGAGCGAGGCCGGCATTCCGGCGCTGCCCTATCACGCCGGGCTCGATGCCAGCGTGCGTGCCCGGCATCAGGACCGCTTCCTCAACGAGGACGGCATCGTGATCGTCGCCACGATCGCGTTCGGCATGGGCATCGACAAGCCCGACGTGCGCTTCGTCGCGCATCTCGATTTGCCCAAGAGCATCGAGGCCTATTACCAGGAAACCGGACGCGCCGGCCGTGACGGCAAGCCGTCGGCGGCGTGGATGGCCTACGGCCTCTCCGATATCGTGCAGCAGCGCCGCATGATAGATGAATCGACCGGCTCCGACGCCTTCAAGCGCGTCTCGATCGGCAAGCTCGATGCGCTGGTTGCGCTTGCCGAAACCGTGCATTGCCGGCGGCAACGCCTGCTTGGCTATTTCGGCGAAACGCACGCGCACGAAAATTGCAGCAATTGCGACAACTGCCTGACGCCGCCGCGGGTCCGCGACGGCAAGGTTCTGGCGCAGAAACTGCTGTCCTGCGTCTATCGCACCGGGCAACGCTTCGGCGCCATGCACCTGATCGATGTGCTGGTCGGGCGGCTGACCGAACGGGTCAAGCAGTTCAACCACGACCAATTGTCGGTGTTCGGCATCGGCCGCGAGCTCAATGAGAAGCAATGGCGCGCGGTGCTGCGCCAGCTGGTGGCGATGGGTCATCTGCGCGCCGACAGCGACGCCTTCGGCGCGCTGAAGCTGACCGACAGCGCCCGCGGCGTGCTCAAGGGCGAAACCACGGTGATGCTGCGCGAGCAGCCGGAAGGCGCGCGCAATCGCGCGATCCGCGGCACTTCGCGGCGCGGTGAGCTCGCGCCTGCGGCCGACGGCAAGGGCGCCGCCGCCAACCCCGCGCTGCATGCGGCGCTGCGCGCCTGGCGTTCCGAGATCGCGCGCCAGCGCGGCGTGCCGGCCTATGTGGTGCTGCACGATTCCACCATCGACGGCATCGCGGCGATGCGGCCGGACACGCTGTGCGAGCTGCGCAACATCGCCGGGATCGGCGACAAGAAGCTCGAGCATTACGGTGACGAGTTGATCCGGATCGTGAAGTCCAACGACGGCTGAACAACCGGCATTGGTGACTGCCTCCTGCTGGTGACGAAAACGTGACACCGGCGCGATACGGCCGCGCCTTGTCTCGTTGACGGCAGCCAAGCGCCCGCTCATGCTGCCCGCGTTTCCTTAACTCATCCACCAGAGGAGCCGAGCATGGGCAGCAAGCCGACGATCGTTCTGGTTCACGGATTCTGGGGAGGTGCTGCGCACTGGAGCAAGGTAATCGTTGCGCTCTCGCGCAAAGGGCATAGCGGCCTGCAAGCGGTTGAGATGCCCCTGACCTCGCTCGCCGACGACGCCGAACGCCTGCGCAAGATGGTCAAGCAGCAGAGCGGTCCGGTGCTGCTGGTCGGCCATTCCTATGGTGGCGCCGTTATCACCGAGGCCGGCGACCTGCCCAATGTCGCGGGTCTCGTCTATATCGCCGCCTTCGCGCCCGACGCTGGCGAGAGCCCCGGGGCCATCAGCCAAGCGCTTCCGCCGGCTGCGATCGCCAATCTTGCGCCCGACAGCGACGGCTATCTCTGGATTAAGCCCGACAAATTTCACGAGAGCTTCTGCCAGGACCTGCCTGCCGATGAAGCGCTGGTGATGGCGGTCACCCAGAAAGCGCCGCTTGCCAGCACCTTCGGCGACAACGTCACCGCGCCGGCCTGGAAGAAGAAGCCGGTCTGGTACCAGATTTCCAGCGAAGACCGGATGATCAACCCTGACAACCAGAAGCGGATGTCGGAACGGATGAATCCCCGCAAGATCATCACGCTCGCTGCCGGCCACGCCTCACTGGCCTCGAAGCCGAACGAGGTGACCGCCCTGATCGATGAAGCCGCTACGAGTCTCGCGTAAGGCAGCGCCCGGATACCGCAGCCCTCGACCCGGAGGCATAGGAGCCATACCCGGCGCGGCAGCGCATGTGCTTGCGGGCTGCGCCGCCCTCGCCCTAATCTTTCGGTCGTTGCGTCCAGCGAGGCGCGGCCAAGACAAGACATAACGACCAAAGATAGGGAAGAGACGGGCCATGGCTCAGGAGAACGCCGCGCGCACAACTGCGCGCCCTGCCGAAACCGGAACGTTCGATGCGGTGGTGATCGGCGCGGGGTTCGCCGGCATGTACATGCTGCATCGGCTGCGCGGGCTCAGCTTCACCGCGCGGGTCTATGAAGCCGGCGGCGGCGTCGGCGGCACCTGGTACTGGAATCGCTATCCCGGCGCGCGCTGCGACGTCGAGAGCCTGCAATATTCCTTCTCGTTCTCCGAGGAACTCGACCAGGACTGGAGCTGGTCGGAGAAATATTCACCGCAGCCCGAAATTCTCGCCTACGCCAATCATGTCGCCGATCGCTTCGATCTGCGCAGCCAGATCGTGTTCGACACCCGCGTCACCGCGGCGACCTTCGACGAACAGGCCGGCAGCTGGCTGATCGAAACCGACCACGGCGACAGGGTCACCGCGAAGTTCTGCATCATGGCGGTCGGCTGCCTGTCGGCACCGAACCGTCCGGCCTTCGCCGGGATGGAGGATTTCCGCGGGCCGATCTATCACACCGGTGAATGGCCGCATGAGGGTGTCGATTTCACCGGCCTGCGCGTCGGCGTCATCGGCACCGGCTCATCCGCGATCCAGTCGATCCCGATCATCGCGCAGCAGGCGGCCGAGCTCACCGTATTCCAGCGCACCGCGACCTGGTCGGTGCCGGCATGGAACGAGCGGCTGTCGGCGGAGTATCTGAAGGAAGCCAAGGCGCATTATCCGGAGCTGCGCACCAAGGCTCGCGCGCGACCGACCGGCTTCTATTTCCAGTTCAACGCCCAGCCCGCCTTGCAGGCGAGCGAGCAAGAGCGCGAGCGGCTCTATGAAGAAGCCTGGCAGCGCGGCGGCCTGCCTTTTCTCGGCTCGTTCGGCGACCTCTTGTTCGAGAAGGCCGCCAACGACACTATCGCCGATTTCGCGCGGGATAAGATCCGTGGCATCGTCAAGGATCCCGCCACCGCCGAGCTGCTGTGCCCTCGAAACGTGTTTGGCTGCAAGCGGCTCTGCGTCGACACCAATTATTTCGAGACCTACAATTTGCCGCATGTGAAGCTGGTCGACGTCTCGACGACGCCGATCGAACGCTTCACGCGCGATGCCATCGTGGTCGACGGCACCGAATACAAGTTCGATGCGATCGTGTCCGCCACCGGCTTTGCCGCCATGACCGGCTCGTTCGACAAGATCGCGATCACCGGCCGCGGCGGGCAGACGCTGGCCGAAAAATGGCGCGCCGGGCCGCGCGCCTATCTCGGCCTCGCCTCGGAGGGATTTCCGAACCTGTTCATGATCACCGGGCCCGGCAGCCCGTCGGTGCTCGCGAGCATGATCCAGGCGATCGAGCAGCATGTCGACTGGCTGGCGGATTGCCTCGGCCACATGCGCGAGGTCGGCGCCGGCACGATCGAAGCGGTGCGCGACGACGAGGATGCCTGGGTCGCCCATGTCAACGACGTCTCCACGGTCTCGCTGCGCTCGACCTGCAGCTCGTGGTATGTCGGCGCCAATATTCCGGGCCGCCCTCGCGTGTTCATGCCCTATATCGGCGGCTTCCCGATCTATGTGCAGAAATGCAATGAGGTGATGAACTCGGGTTACGACGGCTTCGTGCTGCAGGGCGGCCGCACCGGCAACGCACCGCCGCAGGTGCGCTTCACCGAGCGCTGGCAGGTGCCGCTCGACATCGAGGTGATCTCGCCGGCCGCGATCGCCGCCAGGCGCGTTCCTGTGGTCTGAGCATCGGCGGTATCCCCGGCAGGATCGCGCATGATAGTGTCGCGCCGGCCCGCGTTTCGTATCGTGGGCCGCACGGGGGACAATGGCCGACACGGCGTTGCAAGGATTGGTCGATCGGATCGGCGCGGATCACGTCGTGCACCGGCTTGGAATCGAGGCCGCGCACGAAAAGCAGCTGTTCGGCCAGGGCACGCTGCTGTTCAACGTCGAGAACTGGAAGCTGGCGCCGTGGACCGTCGAGACCGCGCTCAAGGTGACCGGCCTCTATGGCCGCGCGCGGCGCAACGCCGACCGGGTCGAGGTGCGGCGCAACCTGGTGACGTCAACGCGCCTGCCGGCGGCGTTCGACGGCTTCGCCATCCTTCACCTCAGCGATCTCCACGCCGACATCAGCCAGGGCGCGATGCGACATCTGGCGGATATCGTGCGCACCATCGCCTGCGACATCTGCGTCCTCACCGGCGACTACCGCGGCAAGACGTATGGACCGTTCGAGACGAGCCTCACGTTGATGAGGGATCTCTGCGCGCGGATCAAGCTGCCGCTCTACGGCATCCTCGGCAATCACGACAGCATCCGCATGACGCCGGCGCTGGAGGCGATGGGCATCAGGATGCTGTTCAACGAGCAGGAACCGATCACGCGCGATGGCGCGACGATCCATCTCGCCGGCATCGATGACGCGCATTTCTATCGCACCGACGACATTGCAAAGGCTGCCGCGGCAATCCCGCGCGACGCGTTTTCGGTCCTGCTGGCGCACACACCCGAGTCCTATCGCGAGGCGGCCGCGGCCGGCTTCGACCTGATGCTGAGCGGCCATACCCATGGCGGCCAGCTCTGCCTGCCCGGCGGCGTCGCGATCAAGCTGGAGGCGCGGCTGCCGCGCCGAATGGGCAAGGGCGCCTGGCGTTTCGAGAGGCTTGCCGGATACACATCAACCGGCGCCGGCACCAGCCTGGCGCCGGTGCGGCTCAACTGCCCGGCTGAGATCACGGTGCATACGCTGCGGCGGCTCGGCCGCTGAGCTCTGATACCTCGCCCGTACGTGGCAACCCGCCGCGCTGCTGATAGCCGGATAGCCTGCCGTCGTAAGAGCACATGGCCAAAATATCGAAAACAACCCCATGCAAAGGAGCCGGCGGCTGCCCGGACTTGCGCAGGAAAAGACGTGTGGCCGATCGCCATATGCGATCGCCCTGCGGTAAGGACGGGGAGAGGGAGTAGCGGAAGTCTCAATTTCCCCGTTTCGCGCTCGCGCTCTGCTCGTTCACCGTGCAGGTGATCAGCAGCGTGTAGCCGCGCGCATTCTTGGCAATTTCGGCGGTTTCCTTCTTCATCTCCTCGCGCCACTCGGCAGTCCGGTACGCCACCGCGCTGTTGTCGAGGAAGTCGCGCAGCGCGCCGGTCTTGATCGCGAAGTTGATGTTCTCCGGGATGGTTCCCGTCGCCCGCGCCATCCTGACCGCGTCGAGCTTGGCAGCCACCACGCCGACCACCGCGCCGGTAAGATCGAACAGCGGACCGCCGCTATTGCCGGGCTGCACAGCGGCGCTGATCTGCAGATGACGGGTCTCGTTGAGGATGCCGCTCAGCGAGCTGACGATGCCGGTGGTGACCGTGAAATCGGATGTCAGCAATCCGTGATAGGGATAACCGACCGCGACCACGCCGTTGCCGACCAGGATGGGATTTTGCCTGAGGCTGACGACGTCCTTGAACGGCGCCGGCGCCTGCAGCAACGCGAGATCGTTGGTCTCGTCATCGGACACCAGGCGCAGCTTGACCGGCGCCTCGCCGCTCAGGTTGCCGGTAATCTCGCTGCAACCGCCGACGACATGGTGATTGGTGACGACGTGGCCGCTGCTGCTGACCACAAAGCCGGTCCCCGTCCCCGACCTCGCCTGTTTCTGCGGCGGCGCCGGAGCCGCCTGTTGCGGCGGCGCAGCCGCAGGCTTTGTCGCGACCGCGAACTCGCTGGCATTGGCGACGCCGTTCTTCTTCACCGAGACCACGCAGTTGAGCAGTGCCGGCAGCAGCTGCGCGGTCTGATTGAGGTTGAACTGAAACAATTGTCCCTGCGCGAATGCCGTCATCTGGCGCGCCTTGCGGAACTGGTTGATCAGCGCCGAATTCACCGGCATCTCGACATTGACGAGCTGGGTGCCGAACGGCAGGCCGTAAACGTTGAACGCCGGCTGGCCGTCAAAGGTCAGCGCAAGCGGAAAGGCCTCACCCGGCGTCAAACGCCAGCTGTCATGGGCAAAGCCGAGCCGCCAGCTGTCATTTTCGGCAATCGAGACCATGAAGAAGATGCCGCTCTGGTAGGTGGTGCCCGCCGAGCAATGCGTGAACGCGCCGTTCTTGTCGTTGGTGAAGGCGCCGCCCTTCCAGTTGCCGACACTGATCGAACCGTAGGGACCGCGGGCGCTCGACGAAGTTGCAGACGCAAACAGCCACGCGGCCGCAACGGCCGCCCAGATCGCAACTCTCATGACGCATACTCCCCAGCCACAACCCATCATAGGAGGCGGAGAAATTCATCCGCAAGTGGTGCGCGGCTTGGTCTTTGGTCCTGCGGCCACGCAATACCGCCGCGGATGAGGCAACCGCCACATCCTCTGGTTACAGAAGAAATGTTCCTATTTTGTTCCAGAAATGTCAACCCGGACATATTCAGCGGCCGCGCCAGGCGGACGCTATGGCGGCTCCCCAGCCGAAGACTGCGCCGGCGGGTCTGGATCGCTGAACCAGTAGCGGGATGCGAAGGCGTGCACGCCGACGCCGATCAGGAAGATGCCGGCGTAGAGCTCGATCTCGCTGTTCATCGCCAGCAGGCGGGCGCGCGGCACAGCGCCGTGGCCTTGGTAGATCCAGACCCAATGCCCCACCGCGACGATGCCGACGCCGAGCGCGGCGATGGCTCGGCCGGCCGCATTCATCATCCTCACGCGAAGGTCTCCCGACTCGTCCGGCACCGTAAAAATACCGAACGAAGCTGACGCGGACCTGACGCGACAGCCCGTAGGAGCCCCGCGGCCTGCCTCAGCCGTTCCTGAACGCGTAGGCGTAGCCGTTGAGCGCCGGCGCGCCGCCGAGATGGGCGTAGAGCACCTTCGATCCGGCCGGGAAGAAGCCCTTCTGCACGAGATCGATCATGCCCTGCATTGATTTCCCCTCATAGACGGGGTCGGTGATCATGCCCTCGAGCCGCGCGCTGAGGCGGATCGCCTCCTTGGTCTCCTCCGACGGCACGCCGTAGGCGGGATAGGCGTAATCCTCGATCAGCACGACATCGTCGTCGACAATGTCGCGGCCGAGCTCGACCAGCTTTGCGGTGTTCTGCGCGATCGACAGCACCTGCGCCTTCGTCTGCGCAGGCGTGAACGAACCGTCGATGCCGATCACGTTGCGCGCGCGTCCGTCGGCGGCGAAGCCGACCAGCATGCCGGCATGGGTGGAGCCGGTCACTGTGCAAACGATGATGTAGTCGAACTTGACGCCGAGCTGGCGCTCCTGCGCGCGCACCTCTTCGGCGAAGCCGACATAACCGAGCCCGCCATATTTATGCACGGAGGCGCCGGCCGGTATAGCGTAAGGCTTGCCGCCCGCCGCCTTCACCTCCTCGATCGCCTGCTCCCAGCTCTTGCGGATGCCGATGTCAAAGCCGTCATCGACCAGGCGCACATCGGCGCCCATCACGCGCGAGAGCAGGATGTTGCCGACGCGGTCATAGACTGCGTCCTCGTGCGGCACCCAGCTTTCCTGCACCAGCCGGCACTTCATGCCGATCTTGGCCGCGACGGCGGCAACCATGCGCGTATGGTTCGACTGCACGCCGCCGATCGAGACCAGCGTGTCGGCGTTGGAGGCGATCGCGTCGGGGATGATGTATTCGAGCTTGCGCAGCTTGTTGCCGCCGAAGGCGAGCCCGGAATTGCAATCCTCGCGCTTGGCATAGAGCTCGACCTTGCCGCCGAGATGCTTTGACAGCCGATCGAGCTTCTCGATGGCGGTCGGCCCGAAGGTGAGCGGGTAGCGCGCGAATTTTTCCAGCATGCTGGCATCCTCTTTGGTGTCGTGTTTTCGGTGTCCTGGAACGGCGGCCAGACCTATCACCCCCGGCGCGAAAGGTGCTCTCTAACTCAGCCCCCAAGATTATCGAAGATTGCTGAATTCGGTCACCATGATATGGTTCCTCTCACTAAACCGGCCAATTGTGAGAGATTCTTCCATGTCATCCCGGCTCGACCGCATCGACCTCAAGATGTTGAGATTGCTGCAGAAGAACGGCCGGCTCAGCAATGCCGAGCTGGCCGACCAGGTCGGCGTCAGCCCCGCCACCTGCCACCGGAGAACGCAAGCGCTGTTCGACGACGGCTATGTCAGCGGCGTCCGCGCCATGGTGGCGCCGCGCAAGCTCGGCAAGGGCACGCTGGTCATGGTCGGCGTCGTGCTCGACCGCTCGACGCCGGAAAGCTTTGCGAGCTTCGAGCAGGCGGTGGCGCAACTCAGATGCGTGCTCGATTGCCACCTCGTCGCCGGCGATTTCGACTACTTCCTCAAGATCCGCGCCGGCGATGTCGACGATTTCAAGCGCATCCATGGCGACCAGCTGATCGCGCTGCCCGGCGTGCGGCAGACCCGCACCTTCTTCGTCATGAAGGAGGTGGTGGATAATGCGGCGCTGGAGTTTTGAGCCGCTAAAGCGCGATGAGATTGGGTTGAATCGTCATCGCGCTTTAGCTCTTTGTTTGAGCATGATCTTCTCGGAAAACCGCTTCGCACTTTTACGGATCATGCTTTAGCCCCGCTCGGCAACCTACTTCGAAGCTTTGGCGATCTTGTGCCCGAGATGGCCGGTCTGATGATCGCGACGGAGTTGGCTGAGCGACGTCTCATTCAGCGCAACCAGGACATCGCTCAGCTTCTCGGTTTCGGGATAACCCGCCGCGAAACCCGGCCCGTAGACCTTGCGCAAGGTGCGCAGCAGCGTATTTCCGTGCTTGCCGCTGATTTCGCCGTCCTTGTTGGGATGCCGGTTGTCGAGACCTGCCTTGCTCATGCTGCTCTCCCTTGTACCCCTGGCCGGCAGCATCTGCCTGAGGCGATCAAATGGCAACTGAAGCCGCAAAACGGCCGGGACCCCTTCCAAGGCGCTCACGCATCCCTGGTCGAAGGCGAGTATTCGGTGGCTATTTCCGGCGTATTCGGTCAATGTGACTAACGTGCTCCTGCGGACTCCGGAGAGGCCTGACGCGGCGATCGAAGCAGCAAGTCGCGTCCGCACGGGAAGCCACAGCTCCATTGCGTCACAGCACAGTCCTGCGTTAGAGCACCCCCTAATCTTTTTGAGGTGGACAGATGTCATATGCCTACAAGCTGAATGAGGACGTTCACCACCGGGCCCAGGGGCCGCAAGGTCGTGCCGAGGCCGATCAGCCGGCGGTCTACACCATCGTTCAACGCATGCCGATAGAAGCAGACGGGCGGCTTCGATACCGAATCAGGAGCAAAGCAGGCAATATCGAGCGGGTGGTGACGGAAGAGCAGCTGACGTACTCGCAATAAGCAATGCGCGGGTATCGAAAATCGGCGCAGGCCACCTGCCGCGAACCGTGAGCGAGTGTCCCGGCACGCCTTTAAGTGAAAATGCCTATAAGTCTGATCAGGAGATCAACCCGGCCACTGCAGCTGTGCGCGCCAGCACGCGCCGCGCTTTAGCCGCCCGCCGCCCCTTCCGCTGCTCCCTCGCGCCCATCCCTCGCCTTGCCGCGCAGCGCGACCTTGTCGCCGTCGTAGGTGAGCGTCCATATCCAGGCGTCGCCGAGCCCGACATATTGGAGATCGACGACAAAGGTCTGCACGTCCTTCCACGCGCCCTTGACGGCGCGAACACCGAGGAAGCTGGGGGCACTCTTGCGATAGAGACCATCGAGGCCGATCGGTCCGTCGAGGTGGCGCCGCGCAGGATCGCCCGCGTTCGTCTCCACCACGTAGCGCGGGTTCTCATCGGCAAGGAACAGCGTCAGCGTCTTGATACCCAGGTCATTGTCGGGAAATTTGTAGGTCCGGCCCGAGATCGTGGATGCAATCGCGGGCGTCGCGCCGACCTGTCCCAGCTTCTCGGTGGAGACGTCGGCGATCGCCCTTGCCAATTGTTCGGCCGCGGCCGCATCGGCCGGCAAAGCCTGATCGGATTTGATGGCACCGGAAATCTCGTCGGCCAGCTTGCCGAACGAACAGAAACTACTCGCCGTCATGACGGCGACGATATCCCGCTCCGGCAACACCATGACTACCTGGCAATGATAGCCGACCGTCATGTAGACGTGCTTGTCGGGGATGGCCCAGAACTGATTGGCGTAGCGCCGCGAGGGATCGAACCGCGAATTCATGTTGATGCTGGCATGGTTGACGGCATCGAGAAAATCCGCCGGCAGCAACTGCTTGCCCGCCCACTCACCGTTGCGCAGATAGAGATAGCCGATCTTCGCCATGTCGCGCGGCCGCATCGCCAGGCCGAATCCGCCAATCGCGAGCTTTTGGGGATCCCGCCGCCAGAACGGCTGAGCGATGCCGAGCGGACCGAATAGTCGCTCCTGGGCATAGTCGGCGGTGCTCTTGCCGGTAAGCTTGCTGACGATCGCAGACAACAGATGCGAGCCACCGCTGTTGTAATAGAAGACCTCGCCCGGCGCATGCGCCATCGGGCGGTCCAGAATGAACTGGACCCAGTCCGCGCTCCTTCCCATGTCGCGAAGCGACTGCTCCCGCCCACCTTCGAAGCCCTCGTCCCAGTCGAGGCCCGATGTCATGTTGAGCAGATGCTGGACCGTGATGGCCTTCTTGCGCTCGTCGATATTGGCGGTGCTGCGATCGGAAAAGAAGTCCAGCATGGGATGATCGAGACGATCCAGCAGACCATCCTTGTAGGCGATCGCGAGCAGCGTCGAGACCACTGCCTTGGTGGAGGAGTTGATTGCGTGCGGCATGTCGGCGGTAAAGGGCGCGTAATACGCATCGAGCACGATGCGGCCATGGCGCGTCACCAGCAGGCTGTCGAAGCTACGCGTAGTGCCGGTCGTCACGAGTTTTGCCAGTGCCGCCGAATCCATGCCCTGCTGCTCCGGCGTGGAGGGTTCCCATTGAGCCGTCGGCCAGACCGGCTCGGCGCCTTGCCCATTGGCCGCGCCGGAACAAACCGATGTGAGCAGGATGAACGCGCCCAGCGCAGTCCTGATCCGTGACGAAAGCCCGACGACGAGATCGGCTGCCTGCATAGTCCGCCCCTGCCAGTGATCGGCTTGCGCAAGGCATATACCACGAGCGGCAGCGGCCTCACTTCACAACTTGCGGACATGGATGCTGGCTAAGCGCGGGCTGAGCCGCCAGTAATTCCAAGTGTGAGTAATTCCAAGTGTGATTCGGCTCACGAACTCGTGGCAGAACGCCACAGCGCAAATGGATGCGGGCGTGTTTCCGGGAGGCGCATGATGCCGTAAGCTGTCCGCAGCCAACCTCGCGTCCAGCGGAGTGCCAGGCCGACCCATTGAGACCATTGCAGACCATTGCAACGCTGCGAGCGGCCCGACGTTGGCGACAAGCCGACATAACCGGGAGGACGTCATGACGATGCGACCCGACCCCACGTTTCACGCCTCGCCAAGACTTGCGATGGAGGCGCCGCCGGAGCAGTTCGCCTACACGCTGCTGCTCAGTCCCGATTTCAAGAAGCCCGACGCGCTCGCGGTGATCGACGTCAAGCCGGGCTCGAAGACCTATGGCCGGATCGTCCATACCGTAACGATGCCGAACAAGGGCGACGAGTTCCATCACTTCGGCTGGAACGCCTGCTCCTCCGCACTGTCTCCGCTCGCCGGACACGCCTTCATCGAACGACGCTATCTCATCATCCCCGGGCTGCGATCGTCGCGCATCTACATCATCGACACCAAACCCTCGCCGCTCGAGGCGAAGATCCACAGGATCATCGAGCCGGAGGAAGTGTTCAAGAAAACCGGCTATTCGCGGCCGCATACCATTCATTGCGGGCCGGAAGGCATTTACGTCTCCACCCTCGGCGGCGGCGGCAAGGATGGTACGCAGGGCCCGCCCGGCATTTTCATCATGGATTGCGAGACCTTCGACGTGCTCGGCCGCTGGGAGATCGACCGCGGGCCGCAGACTCTGCATTATGATTTCTGGTGGAATCTGCCGCGCGACTACATGGTGACGAGCGAGTGGGCGCTACCGCCGCAATTTGAGAACGGCATCGTCGCCGAGGACCTGCTGTCGAACAAATACGGTCACCGGCTGCATTTCTGGGATTTGCGAGCTCGGCGCAATGTGCAGACCATCGACCTCGGCGCCAATCACCAGATGGCGCTCGAGGTCAGGCCCGCGCACGATCCGATCCGCGAGTACGGCTTTGTCGGCGTCGTCGTCGACACCACCAACCTCGAAGCGTCGATCTGGACCTGGTGGCGCGAGGGCGGAAAATTCCACGCCGAGAAGACCGCGACGATACCGCCCGAGCCGGCGCCGAAGGAAAAGCTGCCACCGCTGTTACAGGGATTCGGCGCCGTGCCACCGCTGGTGACCGATATCGACCTGTCGATGGACGACCGCTTCCTCTACGTCTCCTGCTGGGGCACCGGCGAAATGCGCCAATACGACGTCCGCGACCCAAGGAAGCCGAAGCTTGCAGGTTCGGTGCATATTGGCGGCATCGCTCGCCGCACGCCGCATCCGAATGGCAAGGCGTTTGCCGGCGGTCCGCAGATGGTCGAGATCAGCCGCGACGGCAAGCGGGTGTACTGGACCAACTCGCTTTATTCGACCTGGGACGACCAGTTCTATCCCGACGGCATGCCGGGCGCCGAGGTCATGGCCAATGTCGGCGCAAACGGCGGGCTGGAGCTCGCCAAGGACTATTTCGTCGATTTCCCCGAGGGCTATCGCCCGCATCAAATCCGCCTCGAGGGCGGCGACTGTTCGACCGATTCGTTCTGCTATCCGTCGGTATGGAATTGAGTGCCATCGATACGACGGGCATCTGGCTGTGGCTCGCGATCATCGCAAGCGGCCTCTATCACGGAATCAATCCGGGCATGGGCTGGCCGCTCGCGGTTTCCGCGGGCCTGATGAACAAATCGCCGCGCGCCGTCCTCGGCGCGCTGCTGCCGCTATCGACGGGCCACCTTGCAGCGATGCTGCTCGTGCTGCTGCCGTTTGCGCTGTTGATCGCGCTGGCGGAATGGCAGCGCCCGATCCAGATCGCGGCGGGCATCATCGTTATCGGCTTCGGCCTCATGCGCCTGGTCGATCGCCGTCATCCGCGCGCTTTGGCGCGGATACCGCCGACCAGATTGGCGCTTTGGTCGTTCGCTGTGGCGATCGCACATGGCGCAGGCTTGATGTTGCTGCCGATCTATCTCGGCCTCTGCGCGCCATCGGCCGCGCGTGACGGCCACACCGCCGCGGCCCGCGTGATCGACCAGAATCTTGCGATGGCGCTCCTGGTTGCGCTCGTCCACACCGCCGCCATGCTCGGTGCCGGCGGCCTGCTGGCATGGCTGGTCTATCGCTATCTCGGCGTCAAATTCGTTGCGCGGAGCTGGTTCAATCTGGAGACAGTCTGGGCTGTCAGCCTCATTCTTGTGGGCGCTGCGGCGCTTGCCGTCAATGTCGCGGAGTGGCGGTGAGCTGCCGGGCCAGACCGGCTGCCCAAGAGAAGTAATCCTTTCATTCGACTTGATGGCCAGCGCAAACCGGCGCACTCTCTCTCGGGGTCCCCACGGGGCTGCAGGGTCGCGCGCGGGGACATTCATCCGCGGATGCCAATCATGAACGCCACGGCGATGCGACTGGTCATTCCGTTGCTGGCACTTGCCGCCGGCAGCGCGGCAGCGCTCGTCTTCGGCATCCGCCAAACCCAGCAAATCCTGGGCGCAAACACGCCTTTGATGGCGACGGCGCCATCCGCGCCGGCGGCTTCCGCGCGAGACCAGGACGCGCGAAACCAGGACAAGACCGCGCTGGCAAAGGCGCAAACCGAGACCGCCTCCCTGGCTGACGCGCTGGCAGGACCGTCGCCGGCACCGGGCGGCGACGCCGTGCCGGAGTTCGACGTCGTCAGCATCGAGCCGACCGGCGAGACCGTTGTCGCCGGCCGGGCGCTACCTGGCGCGACGGTGGAATTGCTGCGCAATGGCGAGGTTCACGATCGCGCCGTGGCAGATAAGTCCGGCCAGTTCGTCATGGTTCCGCGCCCGCTTCCGCCGGGAAACTATGACCTGACCCTGCGCATGACGCGTGACGGCAAGCAGGTGATCTCCAAACAAAGCGTAGCCGTGGCGCTCGAGGCTGCGGCAAGGGAGCGGCCGATGGTGGCGCTGATGACGCCGGACAAGCCGGTCCGGGTGCTGTCGCAACCTGCGGCCACGCCGCCGGCAGCCGGGAAAATGGTGATCGAGGCGGTCGAGACCGAACCGGGTGGCAAGCTCCATGTGAGCGGTCAAGCAGCTCCCGGCGCGACCGTCAGGCTCTATCTCAACGGCAGTTTGATCACATCCGCCACTGCCGACCAGGCGGGGCACCTCTCGGTCACGATCAACAAGGGCGTGACGGCCGGCAACTATCAGGTGCGGCTTGACGACGTCGACCCCGGCTCCGGCAAGGTCCGCGCGCGGGCCGAGGTGCCGTTCAACGTTCCGGACACGACGACCGCATCGATGCCGGCATCAGCAGCCTCGTCCGGCCGTGCGGATATGACCAAACCGCGGCTCGCGGCGGCGACGACACCCGTCGCATCTGATGTGAGCTCACCTTCCGTCGTGACCGTGCCGAAGATCACGACCACCACCGTGGCCCGCGGCGACAGTCTGTGGCGGATCAGCCAGCGCGCATTGGGTGCCGGGCAGCGCTACGCGGTGATCTATCGGGCCAACATGCAGCAGATCCGCAATCCGAACTTGATCTATCCCGGCCAGGTCTTCGTGCTGCCGGCACGGTAACGCCGGAATTCCGCTAGAGCCTTTTCCGTTCCGATTGAATCGGAACGGGGCTCTAGATTCCTGTTTTGACGCGTTTTCTTCACGCGAACCGGTATCCACTTCGCTCGAAAACGCTCTAACGGTCACTTGCCGGGAGATTTCAGAAAGGCCACGATCTTCGCGCGATCCTCCGCCGAGCGCACGCCGGTGTACGGCTTCATGCCGTTGCCCGACACCACGGCTTCGGGATCCTCGATGAAGCGCAACAGCGTGCTGTCGTCCCAGACGATGCCGGATGATTTCATCGCCTCCGAATAGGGAAAATTCGCAACCGATCCAGCCTTGCGGCCGATGATGTCGTGCAGGTTCGGGCCGACGCGATTATCGCCTTCCTTGACGGTATGGCAGGTGCGGCAGGAATTGTTGAATGCCTGCTCGCCGGACACGCCCGCATCCTGGCCATAGGACGGCGACAGCGGCAGGGCCGTCAGCCCGCAAACGACGACGATGAATCTTGGCCGCATCGATCACTCCGTCTGCAATTGCACCAGGCAAGCAGGCGCCAGCGACACCCTGTCTCGGGTGCCATGCCGTCAACGCAGAGGCGGCGTGAAAGGTCCGCTCGCAACAGGCCCTCCATCTGGCGCAGGCGTGCGCGCCGCACTAGATGTGCTGCCATGCAACACCCCGCCCTGCAGGATTTCATCGATCGGCACCAACGCCTGTTTGTCCTGACCGGAGCCGGCTGCAGCACCAATTCGGGCATTCCTGACTATCGCGACAGCGACGGCAACTGGAAGCGGACGCGGCCGGTGACGATCCAGGCATTTTTGGGTGAGGCAGCGACGCGGCAGCGCTATTGGGCGCGCAGCATGGTCGGTTGGCGGCGGTTCGGCCGCGCGACGCCGAACGGTGCGCATCGCGCGCTGGCGAAGCTCGAACAGCAACGCCGCTGCGAGCTGCTCTTGACCCAGAATGTCGACCGCCTGCACCAGGCCGCGGGCAGCCAGCGCGTGATCGACCTGCACGGCCGGCTCGACGTGGTGCGCTGCCTCGGCTGCGGCGCGACGATGCCGCGCGAACAGTTTCAGGACGAACTTGCACGGCTGAACCCCGCGTGGCTCAGGCTTGATGCCGCCGATGCACCTGACGGCGACGCCGATCTCGAACAGGATTTTTCGTCATTCGTAGTGCCGGCCTGCGAGGCCTGCGGCGGCGTGCTGAAGCCCGATGTGGTGTTCTTCGGCGAGAACGTGCCGTGCGACACGGTTGCGTCGGCGCAGGCGCATCTCGAGCAGGCCGACGCCCTGCTCGTCGTCGGCTCCTCGCTGATGGTCTATTCCGGCTTCCGCTTCGTGCGGATGGCGGAGCAGCGCGGATTACCGATCGCCGCCGTCAATCTCGGCCGCACCCGAGCCGACGAGTTGCTGACGCTCAAGATCGAGGACCAGTGCGAGACGGCGCTGTCGTTCTTGCTGTAGACCAGCGCCCGTTCACGCTGTCATGCGCGATGGCGCTGCGACTTGGCTATCGGCAGATTGGCGTTCCAGTGCGTCCAGCTCACGCTGGCAAGACTGCCGCGATCCGTCGCCAGCGGGCGACGGGTGCGGCGCTCGTACTCGGCGATGCAGCGGCCTGATTCGCCGATCTTGCGCTGCAATTCGTCGATCGTCATCTGCGTCGCGCGGCCGCAATTGGCCTTGCCGAGCTGATCGACCTCGATTTCCTTCAGCGCTGCACGCAGCTTCTTGAGCTGCGCGCGCTGCCAGGCAATGTGACTGTTGCTGTCTGCCGTCATGTGGCCGCCACCATCTTTGATCGTTGCACGCCGTTGGGAACCTCGATGTCGACCTCGAGCATCGAGACGAACTTGCCCCGGTCCATCCGGACCACGACCTTGTCGGGGTCGACGTCGATATGCTTGGAGACCACGCCCAGGATTTCCGAGCGGAGCGTCTCCAGAAGATCGGGCGCGCCGGTCCGGCCGCGCTCATGCGAAAGCAGGATCTGCAGCCGCTCCCGCGCGACGGGCGCCGATGCAGAGCGGCCGCTGAACAGCCGCATTACGTTCATCATGCCGCCCTCCGTCGCAGCAGCCGGTCCATCAGCCCCTTGCGTTCGACCGGCACCTTCATTTCCACGGACTCGCCCATCAGGCGCCGCACCGCGTCGATATAGGCCCGCGCCGGCGCACTGCCCGCATTGTTCAGCGTCACCGGACAGCCGACATTGGAGGCGCGCAGCACGTCCTGGCTCTCCGGGACGATGCCGAGCAAGGGGGTTGCAAGGATCTCCAGGATATCGTCGATCGACAGCATCTCGCCGCGCGCAGCCCGCGCGCTGTCATAGCGGGTGACCAGCAGATGCTTCTCGACCCGCTCGCCACGCTCGGCGCGGACCGTCTTGGAGTCCAGCATGCCGATGATGCGGTCGGAATCGCGCACCGACGACACTTCCGGATTGGTGACGATGATGGCCTCGTCGGCGTAGCGCATCGCAAGCGTTGCGCCGCGTTCGATGCCGGCCGGGCTGTCGCACAGGATCCAGTCGAACTTGGTCTTGAGATCGGAGATCACGCGCTTGATGCCCTCCTCGGTCAGCGCGTCCTTGTCGCGGGTCTGCGACGCCGGCAGCAGCCAGAGGTTTTCCAGCCGCTTGTCGCGGATCAGCGCCTGCGGCAGTTTTGCAACCCCCTGCACCACATTGATGAGGTCGAACACCACCCGCCGCTCCGCGCCCATCACCAGGTCGAGGTTGCGCAGGCCGACGTCGAAATCGATGACGACGACGTTCTGGCCCAATTGCGCGAGCGCCGCGCCGAGCGCGGCCGTGGAGGTCGTCTTGCCGACCCCGCCCTTCCCAGACGTCACGACCAATACCTTGGCCATTCTCTCTCTCCTTGTGGTCGATCAATTCAATGGTGTGATGCGCAGCATTTCGCCCTCGAGCCACGCCTGGGCGGGCCGATTGCGCAGGCTGTCGGCGATTTCTTCCGCGGTCTGGTAGTAGCCGTCGATAGCGAGCAGTTCGGCCTCGATCTTCTGGCAAAAGATGCGGGCCGCCGAATTGCCGTTGATGCCGGCCATCGCGCGGCCGCGCAGCGTGCCGTAGACATGGATCGATCCGCCGGCGACGATCTCGGCGCCGGAACCCACCGAGCCGAGCACGGTGACGTCGCCCTCGGCAAACACGATCGACTGGCCGGAACGGACCGGGCTCTCCAGCAGCAGCGACGGCAACTTGGCCTTGTCCTTGTCTTTCGGCTGCGGCGTCTTCGGCTCGACATGGGTGATCGCGCAGGCGCGGCCACCGGTCAAAAGCGGCGGCATGTTGGTGCCGAGCTTCGATTCGTCGACGCCCTCGATGCCGAGGATGCGGATGTTGCGCTCAGCCAGGCTGCCGACCAGATGCGCGATTGCGGTCTGGCTGAGATCGACGGCCGAGAGGTCGAGCACGATGGGCTTGCCGGTGAAGAAGCCCGGCGACTTCGCCAGCGTCGCGTCGATCTCGGCAAGCCAGGACACGACCGGCACGACGGGCGCGAAAACGAACGCAACATAGGAACGGCCGCGCATGCGGACCTGCTGACGTGCGACCTGTTGTGTTGCGTCCATCGCCCCTGACTCGGTTGTCTTGTCGAATGGTTAACAATCGGACCGCATGGTTAATCAAAGGTTAACGACAGCCAGGGTTTTCACGGATTTCGGTCGGCAATTCTCCTGCGGCGGTCATCCCGCCAGTTGCGCAAAGCAGCTGAACCGGACTGCAAAATGCTGGGATACGGCGCGAATCAACGCCGCGGCGATGGCGATCGCTCGGCCTGCACGGATGCATCGAACACCGCGCGGCAATCAGCCGATTACGTTTATTCCGCCTTGATGTTGGCCGACTTGACGATCGGCCACCATTTCTCGACCTCGGCGGCCTGATGCGCACGCAGCGCGGCGGGGCTCTGCCTGTCCGGCGGCGGAATCTCCTGCCCGAGCTCGGCGAAGCGTTGCCGGACGGCGGGCTCCGCGAGCGCCGCTATCACCGCTTTCGACAGTGTCGACACGATATCGGCCGGCGTTCCCTTCGGCGCCCAGATGCCGTGCCAATAGGCGATGGTGAGACCCGGCAATCCGGCTTGATCGACGGTTGGAATATCTGACGCCGATGCAAGCCGCGACGACGACGTCACTGCAAAGGCCTTCACGGTTCCGCTCTTCACCTGCGGCAGCGAATTGGAGGCCTGATCGAACATGATATCGATATGCCCGGCCATCAGATCGTTCAGCGCCGGCCCAGCGCCGCGATACGGCACGAAGGAGAAGTTGGTGGCCGTCAGCTGTTGGAAGAAAACGCCCGCGACATGCGCGCCGGATCCCGGGCCCGCGGTGCCCGCTGTGGCCTTGTCGCCCATGGCCTTGAGCCAGGCGATCAGCTGCTTCAGATTCTGCGCCGGCAGATCGGGCCGACCGATGATGAGCTGCGGCCCGCTGGCGACCAGCGCAATCGGCGCGAATTCGCGCACATCATATTGCAGCTGATAGATCGCGCCGTTGAGGCAATGCGTGCCCCAATGCCCGATCGTGATCGTGGTGCCATCAGGCGTCGCGCGCGCGGCGCGCAAGCCCGCGACGGTGCCGGAGGCTCCGGTGACATTCTCGATGATGACGGGATGACCGAGCGTGCCACGCATATATTCGGCCAGGATCCGCGCCAGCACATCGGTCGGGCCGCCGGCGGCGAACGGCACGATCATGGTGACCTGGCGCGCAACCGTTTCCCCGCCAGCACTGATCGATGCAAGCGGCAGCGTCGCCGCGCCGAGCGCGAATTGCAGGAATGGCCGGCGAGACATGTTGGGCATGCGCGTTCCCCCGGTGCTGTCATAGGGCTGGAGGCGCGGTGAGGTCCAATCGAAAGACACGAACTCAGCGTCTCACCCGTCTGGAAGCTCCAGCCCTTCGACGTGGCAGACCGGCACGATCAGTTCGGTCATGAAATGCTGCGACATCCGGCCGGCTCGCCGACATTGCCGCGGATAGCGACGTCGAACGAGCGGTCGTTGACGTTGAGCGGCCCGATCGACGTCACCGCCGATCCAACGCGCCGACGGCCTATCCATGGATGAGGAAGGCTTGGAACTATTGAGCCTTCATGTGGTGCAGGCTGAAGCGGCAAAGAGTATGGCGATTGAAGTACGGGACAACGTCGTCCCGGTGACGCAGGTCAGGTCTAGCTTCGACGTCGAAAAACTGAAGCAGTAAGGCTTCGCTCACACTGGAGGGATCAGCGTGTTGCTCGGCGAATGCTGGAATCTCGGTCCTCTCCCGCAAGTGGCGCCAAGAGGGCAAATGCCGGCGGGGCGTCGGAATGGCAGTCAGCTTCTGACTCCGAATCGATAGGAATCCGTTGCCTATTTCTTCTTCGGCTGCCCGAAATCCGGCTGCCAAGCGGCCTCTTTCCGGCTCGGCGCCGCGGCAACTACCTTGGCCTTTTCCTTCTTCGGCTTCTTGGCTTCGCGATTGCTGCGTTGCTGTCCCTTGGCCATGATGTCCAGCTCCTGTTGGGGTTCGAGTTCGTCCAGTTCATCCGACTGCAGAACGCGCCCGCGCGGCGCGGACATCGATGTAGCCCTCGCGCAGCAGCTTTCGCGCTAGGCGCAATGCGACGGTCGCGCTGCCGCGGCCGAGATTGGCGCTGCCATACGCGTTGGTCCCCGTGACTAGGTACGACACGCGCGTTGTCCTAGCCATCGTGATATGACGACCCTACGCCTGCGTCACGCCAATAGCGAGATCCAAAGCGCCGCGCGTGGGGCGCTGCGGCGTCAGCTTGCGCAACGTAATCACGAAAGTGCTGGCTATTGCGGTGCGACCGGCGCATGGTCATCGCTGCCCGGTCGGCCCCTCTTGCATAAAGGCAGGCGTGCATGACCATCCGCTCGCGGCGAGAGACCGTTACGTTCAGGCATCGGTTCCGAATCCGCGGCATCGAGCGGCTGCTGCCCGCCGGAGCTTACGAGGTCATCACCGACGAGGAGGCGATCGAGGGCCTCACCTTCTCGGCCTACCGCCGCATCGCTACGATGATCATGGTGCCCGCGGAAGGCGTCCGCGGCTCCATGGAGCTGCTCTCGATCGGCTCCGTCGACCTTGCCAATGCGCAGGCTACGGATGCGCGCGCCGCCAATGACTGACCAACCGGTCGATCTCGACAAGCATCGCGGCATGGCTGCGCAGAAGGCGACCGATCTGCGCCGGGCGCTGGCCGAGGTCGAGACCCATGGCAGGGAGCTGCGCGAGCGGGAAGCCGATCTCGAACACCGCATGATGACGGTGCCAGCCGCCTCGTGGCCGGAGGCCGCGGTCAAGGCACGGCATCTGCTCAACCTCTACGCCGCGAGCCTGCCTGCTGAGGACACGCGGCACCGCGCGCTGGTCGCGGCGCTGCTCGACGATTTCGCCAGGCTCACCGGCGAGGACTGAGACGATCGCGGAAGCAACGAGCCGAAGTGGTGATCATCATGTCACGGAGCCATCGCGTAAAGGAGGAAACCATGACGCTCACGAGCGGACGTTACATCGGCCACGAATACGACAGGATGATCGTCCTATTCTCGATGCACGACGGCGGCAAGGAAATTCCTTGCGCAATCTCGACCTCCGCGATGGACTATCTCGAGCGCGGACCGCAGATCCGTTCCGAACAGCGCGAAGCCCAGTTTATTCGGCTACGCGATCGCATCGAGGCGCAGGCGGCCAGCAAATATCGAGCGACGGAGCTTGAAGGAAATCCGCGAGGAATCGTGCTGCGGGGCATCGATTTTAGGACGTAGCTTTGGCAGCAGCGTCCAAGCTGTCTGGTGGACGGCACCGATCGCCTGGCGATCGGCTGACATCTTCTTCGTCGAAGAAGTTTCTAAGCGCGTTCCTTGCTGGCAATCTGCGGCAAAGGCGACTTGCGCTCCGGAAGCTTCTTCTTCGGAGGCGCCGGCAGCAAACCTTCCCTGATGGCCTGCTTCCGAGCGAGCTTGCGAGCCCGGCGAATGGCCTCGGACTTTTCGCGCGTCTTTCTCTCTGAAGGCTTCTCATAGGAGCGCCGCTGCTTCATTTCTCGGAAGACGCCTTCGCGTTGCATCTTCTTCTTCAGAACGCGAAGCGCCTGATCGATATTGTTATCGCGGACAACTACCTGCAATTGAAACTCCTCGCTGGGCTGCGAATACGGCGGTCCTGCACGCAGCCAATTGCGCAGGAGTCTCGTTGCGATGGTGCGGACGAGGACGGGAGGCACGGCCGATATCTTCGCCGCCCTCGAGCAAGCCGGGCCTATGCGCCACGGCGATCTGGTTCGCCAGACGTGAACACTCTCGCGCAGCCATGTCAATCGATAAAGCCTTTCTCACACACCGACACGCCCGTTCGAAGCGTCTCGACCGGCACCAAAAGTGCTCGCCGAAGCAATCTGGCCCCATTCCTTGCAAAAATGCGAAAGTCATATCTAGCGGAGGGCCAAAAGGTCAACTACGAGGCCAAGACCGACAAGATGCGAGGCAAGGTCAGCGCTGAAAACCTCTCGCTGGCCTGATCTCGTGGCGCCGTTTCACGGATGTACTGAAACGGCCGCTCCGCCCGCTCGATCTCCGGATGGAGCGGACGTCGTGTCTTGTAAGGCGGAGGTGAAGGATGAGCGCCAAGAAATCGGCAAAGCCGTCACCCGAAAGCATCGCGCGTTCTAACCGTCAACGGTTATCCGCAGAAGAGGGAACACGGGCCTTGGCGGAGGTCGAAAGGCGGGCCATTGAGGTTCGAAAGAATATTGCGCGCCTTCGGGAGCTGCGCGTGACCAAGGAAGCCGCCGATGCATCCCTTCGCGTATCGCTGCCGGCGCACGCGCCAAAGAAAAGCAGCACGCGCAAGCTGACGCGATAGTCGAATCGAAGCACCGTCGATGCGTTGTGCAGCAAGGGGACGAACCGTGCGTAGAGCCAAGCCAGACGGCGGCGGAACAATTACGTTTTCTCTTGCGCTCGGGGCTGCACGACAGATGTGCAAGCTTACGACGACGTTCCAGACCGACAAGCAAGCCTTTAGCTATCTCCATCGGTATCGGAAGGAGTTCGAGCAAATGGCGCGGACGCGCCTGGCTTCAGGAGAGATTAAGAACGGAATGATAGTGCTCTCAATGCTCTAGGTTGACGCCGGGAGGTGTTCGCCGGCGCTACGTTACCCCAAAGCGTCTTTTGAGTTGCCTTAGCGCGCCAAACGCTCCGCTCTCAAGCGGGCGAGGCATCAACGGCGCCGGCGCCCAGCTGCTAATCCGCAGGAAACAAGGTGCGCCGCCCGGAGCTGAACCTTTTCTTCCCTCAGCGAGACGGATCAACATCCGGGATTTTGTTAGTACCCTCTCGGGGCTGGAGAAGCGCCGTCCGTATCTTTTCAAGCGGGCGGCGTAACTTTTCAGAGCCCCATTGATGACCGCCTCAGCTGGCGACCTTTTCGTCGAACACGTCCGCTACGGCGCCGCGAAGCGCCAGATGACGACGACGCAAGACCCACGGCGACGAAGTCTTTCGGAAACTCGGGCTCGGCCATGCTCCAGCGGTTGTGAGCCGGCCACGATGGGGAGTTCGATGGCGCCGGTGATCAATATGCGCCCCGGAATTCAGCTCGCGCCCCGGGTAAGCAAAGCTGTCCTAGTTTCTCCTTTGTGAGTCCTCAATTGGGCCGCGTCCACGTCAATCGAGGCGCTTGTCTGTTCGTCCGATCAGTCGCGGATCGGCCGCATCTTGATCGCACATGGACGCGACGCCGCTGACGTTTCGATCACCCAAACATTTGAGCCGAACTCTCTGATCAGCTTCAGAGTATGGACTGACGAACTCGCCGAGTGACTAACAGCCCGCGCTTGAACATTGATCCCGCTTCGAAAGCCCGAGGCTGATCGCCTTGCGCGTTGGTTGGAGTCCCGAGAGTGGTCCGGGGATCACGGAATTGACACCTGACACTTCGAGCATTGGAAGTTGCTCGTCTCTGGGTCAATGCAGATAAAGCCGTTCGGCACATGATCGGCGCGGGTAGCGGTCTCACCCCTCTTGAAGTCGTAGCCATCCGCCTGTGAGAGCCGCGCCACGTCAATCCTTCCACAGCGCGGGCACTGAAGGTCTACCGTCCATTTGTCGCGCCCGGACACTAGGGCGTATCCGGTTTGCTGGGCCAGTACTTCGATTTGGTCAAAATCCAAATCTTGGCGTCTTCGTCGGTTGCGAAGTTTCCGACATGAGAATCCGGTCCATGTCCGGTGGTTACCGAAACGAACCAGCGACCGTTCGTCATCACCTTAGCTTCAAACCGGGGGAACACGTCCATGGGCGCAATATGTGCCATGGCTCGGCAAATCGCTACCCTTAACTCCAATCAAACTGAACCAACTGACGGCATAGGATCATCGGAACGGCGCAACGGACAGCATACCGAATAGAGCATGATCACCGTCAATCTGCGCCGTTTCCCGGCTTGCTGCATAACCGTGCGCAACCTCAAGGTTCGCTTCGGAAACGCGCCATTTCCAGAGCGTGGGCTCTAGCGGTGTTAGAGTTACTTCTAGCAAGCGGGGGGTGAAATAGCTTTTCATTTCGGAAGTATGCGCTGCAACTCGGCCGATTGCTAGCTGTCCTAGCCTGCCACAATCAAACCATTGCCTTGCCGAAAGATGACGGCGTCGACAAGGGTCTCCTTCCCTGGAGCTATCATCATGCCACGTTATTCTTTCACGCCAGCCACGACGGAAACCATCGTGATAACGATGGGGTCGAGCTCCCAAACAACAGCGTGGCATGGAAGGAGGCTGCCTTCGCAGCCGGTGAAGCATTGCGAGGATGGACGGCGTCCTCAGACCCGGACCAAACCGCTTGGCGTTGAGGACCGGCCGTCAGCGACTGGCCGGACGAAAGCCAGATCCATGCTCAACACAATTTACCGCGCAGAAGGGGCGCGCGGCTAAGGCGCGCTTTGGACGCTCGAAGGAGAATTGATGATCGTCTACTTTTCATGCCGTGGCTGCGGCGCTGTTTATAGCGCTGTTCAAGAGCGTGGCGCCATGCCCGTGATCAGCTCGGGCGCCTTCAAATGCGAACGTTGCGGAACGACCGTCCATCGTTGGTCGGGAATGTATAGTTACTCGGATTGGAAGTGCGTAGGATCGCAGCAAGACGATGAAGGAGACCCTTCCCTGGGCTGACGCTGACAATGCCGCACGCAGGAAATGGGACAAGCTTGAGTTCGCCTCGGAGGCCGCCAGCTGAGGCGGCCTCAATGCTTAGTGCTTGCGTTCCGATAGACTATCGAGACGCAGAATAGCCGGTCGGTCGCCGAGCGTACTCCGACTGCCAAGTCGGGCCGTTCGCCTTAAAAGACGGAATCCCTGGCCATCCCGACGAGCGCTTGCATCTCCTCGACTTCCGCCGCTTCATGATTGGGCAGGCCCAGGCCTTCTTCGTCCGCAAAGAACTCGCGACCCGTTCAAAAAGAGCCGGTTGGCGCGCAAAATCGTGCGAATGGCGGAGAGAGTGTCAGTCAATCCCCATTGAAAAATAAAGCATTTTCGGCCTTCGTAGACAGAAACCCACCATTTGAGCTACCGCCGGAAAATGGAATTTCGCCTTACAAAAGCCTGTCCCGCCCAATGGCCCGTCATCGACAACGGCGCCATCAAGCGATTAGCGAAAGGCAATTTCGCCGTCGCACCGCTCAGCCTGATCACCGTCCAGTCGCGGAATCTGATGGTGGCTCATGCAGGTTCTGGCCCGGCCTTTCAATTTCCGTCGGCGGTCGAGTCATGAACGAGCCATAGCGCGGTTTCGCAAGGCAACGTAGCGCGGGGTAAGGAGGCAAGCTGCGGCGTGGTTGCCGGGGGCTTGCAACACCCCATTCTTGCGATCGAATAAATGCGTTGTTCCGCGATCGGTAGCGTTGGCGTCTGCCCTCCGAAGGCAAAGGTCACACGTTCAAATCGTGCCGGGCGCGCCAGTTTTTTCTTTATTTTTCAGCGCGATAATGCTCGCCTGGTCTGAGACTCTCAGCTCTGCGCATTCGAATAAGTAACAATGTGGCGAAGAATCGCCACCGAGTGCAGATAGCTTGGCAACTGCCGAATTCGGTCAGGAAGCTCGTCAGTCCGAGAACAGCAATCGCTTCTAGGCGGTTGAACGACGGTCGTCTCAACGTGCTCGGCTGACATAATTGATCCCCTTCGGATTAAGGGCGCAGAGCGCACCTGCGCCAAGAGGCAACGATCCCGATGGCAAATCCTGTGAGACGTCGACAAAGATCTGCGGCCAGCCGGCTAGGGGCGCGCTCTATATTGTTAGGTCATGGGCGAAGACCAGGACGGCCGTGGTGATGGCAAGCAGCTGCGCTACGATGCGGTACAGTGTTTCGGACTTCGGTGAAGCGAAGGAGCGAGTGCGAGACTGGGCTCGGTCATCACTGTCTGGAGCTTGCATCGCTCGTAGGCTTCAAGGGCGCGCTTCGGCCTGCCACGGGCTGCATTTCGAACAGCGCGTCAATGATGGGACAGTCCGGCACCTGATCCCCCGTGCAGCGCGCTGCTATGTCCGACATCACTCGCTCCAGGCGCCGCAGGTCTTTGATCTTCTGATGGATGTCCGCGAGATGCTGGATGGTAAGCGCGTGGACCTCGCCCCAGGTGTAGGCGTGCCCGTCGACCAGGCGAAGCAGGCCACCCAGTTCGTCGATGCTAAAACCAAGCTCGCGTCCTCGACGAACGTTCTGATGCCTCTCAAGCCGCCAATGGAACAGCATGACGCCTGAACTCAAAATGCTTGGCCTCAGTATCGCCCTTGGGCTTGCCCAAATTGTCTTGGCTTCACACGCGGCAAGTCTGCAACGCGGATATATGTGGACTGCGAGTGCGCGCGATGAAACCTTGCCGGCCTTAACTGGGCTGGCTGGTCGGTTGGACAGAGCGCTGAGAAATTTTGTCGAGACGTTTCCACTGTTCGCAGCAGCCGTGCTCACGGCACATATTGCTGGAAGGCACAGTTGGATGACCGAATTGGGGGCGCAGCTTTATTTTGGGGCTCGTGTCGCCTATGTCGCTCTCTACGCTGCAGGCATATTTTTAGTACGCTCGCTCGTTTGGAACGTCGCTACCCTGGGAATTATCTTGATTCTCTTGGCCCTGATTATGGGATAACGGGTCTCGCCTGGGCCATTTGTGCGCTTTGCGCCGAAACCGGCCGTTCTGGTTAAGCCGCTCTCTTGACCCACAGCCGACTTCGATCACTTGACGAATGTACGCTCTGCACCAAGAGCGGGACCATGCTCCCGCTTTGTTTGGCAATGGAACGACCAGCCGGCGCTATTTTGATTTAAGTACTGCGATCGGCTGCCAGTCTTTGGGTGCATCCTCTTGTAGTAACTGCCTGCAGCGCTTTAGCATCACCTCGGCAGGCCGATCCTGGTTTCGCTCCCGCAGCACCGCCTCGAAATCGACCATCGCGCCAGTGAGGTCCCGATCTCGATATTTCGCGAGCCCTCGCTCATAGTGTACTATCCAAGATTCGCGGTGGTTCGCTTCGCGTTCCTCTGCAAGATCAACAAGTTCGTAAACGGCAAGCCCCTCTTCCCGTCCATAGACCGCGACGCTGTCGATTTCGCGGGTGATGATCGCGCCGCGCGCCAGGCGTTCGGCCTCTTCGCCGATCAGGATTTGCGTACCGTAGCTCTTGTTGGCGCTCTCGAGCCGGCTCGCGACATTCACGGCATCGCCGATGACGGTGTAGTTCAGGCGCAGCTCGGAGCCGATATTGCCGACTAGCATCCGGCCGGAATTGATACCGATCCGGATCTGGAGCGGCTTGCCCTGGTCGTCGACCAAGCTGGAGGCCTCGATCGCCTGGCGGCAGGCCAGCGCCCCGCGACAGCACAGCAGTGCGTGATCGGGCTGCGGCTGCGGCGCGCCCCAGAACGCCATCACGGCATCGCCGATGAACTTGTCGATGGTGCCGCCATTGGCGACGATGGCTTCCGAGGCGAGATCGAGATAGCGGGACAACAGCGGCACGACGCGATCGCCCATACGTTCGGACAAGCCGGTAAAGCCCGCGATGTCGATGAACATCACGCTCAGCTCCTGAATGGCGCCGCCGGGCTTTGCCTCGACGCCCTGGCGCAGCAGCGCGCGGACGAGATCGGCGGGGATGAATTTGCGGAAGGCGGACAGCCCCGCAGCCATCTCGGCAATGGCCCCGGACAGGCTCGCGATCTCCTTGAGCCGCGAGGGATGCCGGCGGACCAGCTCCAGCGCAAAGGCCTCGACATGGCGGATCTCGCCAACGACGCGGGACAGGGGTGCTGCAATCGCCGTACGTGCCAGCACCGCCGAAGCCAACGCCGCGAGTACCGCGCCCACGGCAAGGCCGATGATCAATCGCCGCAGCGTCGTCTCGACCGGTCCGAGAAACTCGGCCTCGGGAATGACGGTCGCCAGCGACCAGCCGGGGAACGGCAACGGTGTGAGCGCGACTTCATAGGCTGCGCCGCCCGAGGTAAGCCGGTTTCGCCAAGCCTCCTTGCGACCCACGTCGCCGGCTTTTGCCAGCGCCATCTGCGCCAGCGGCAGCAGCTTCTGCTCGCCACGCGCGGGATGCAATTCGTCAGCGTCCTTGTCCGGCGCCGCCACGAGCTCGCCGGCGCCATCGAAGATGAATGCGGTTCCGGTATGCCCGACCTCAAGCTGCGACAGAAAACGCGCGAGCCTCGTGTATTCGATGATGACCGCAAGCACACCCTGACGCTCTTGGTAGACGTCGATCGGTCCGGCATAGGCAATCGACGGCCGCTCTCCGATCGGGTGATCGGCGACTTTGAACCACTCCGGCTCCTCCGCCTTGAGGCCAGTCTTGAACCAGGTTCGTTCGGCGACGCGAAAATCGGTCGGCTCGAAACGGCGGTTGGCGAATTCGATATCGCCCGGTACCACGTCATATTCGTCGATCCGGCGCTGGCCGGGATGATCGGTCAGCGAGATCTCCATCATTTCCATGCGGCGGTCGCCGAGCTTGTGGGCGGCAAAGAACGCGCCGTCGGGCCAGCCGAAGGCGACCCAGGAGATCGTCGCTTGCGATTGCAATTGCGACAGGAAGACGAATTCGCGCTTGTCCGCCTCGCGGGTGTCGAGCACGTTTTGCAGGAACAGCGTGCGAATGGCGGTGTGGGCGGCACGCGCCTCGTCGATGATCGCGGAGACCTCCTTGCGGACGGCGGCCACGATCTGCTCGTTGATGGTCGAGGCCAACTGCCGGCTGGTCGCCTCCGCAGTCCTCCACCACAACAGGCTGGACAGCGCTGCGGTCAGCAGGATCGCGGTCAAGACCAGCGCCGAGACGGCAAGTCGGATGCTGATCGTGAGCCGCTTGGCGACCGGTTGAAGCGGCCTGGGGGCATACCGTCCGGGACTGGCGATCATTGCTGTTTCCACTCCGCAAGCAGCGCGTGGCGACGCCGACTGGTACGGCTATACGCGGTTGCGCCCCCGTTCGTTACGTCTCGCAAATGCCCAAGGCCCCCTCCAATGCCGGCTGGCTAACATCTCGATAGGGATAAGGCATTGGCTTTGTCCGTTCGCTTCCCCGCTAATCCGTCCCCAAGCGCACCCTGTCGTGCGCGACACCCAACGGTCTCACAGACTCGTGAGCGGCTGCCCCGGTAACGAAGGCTGCGGCGGGAACGAATGAGACGATGCGCCTTCGCCTGGCGAGGCGAAGGAACCCCAAGAGGAGAATTCTCATGTCTGCCAAGACCACCATCAGTTCGCTCGTCCTCGCCGGCGCCGTCTCCACCGCGCTTGCGACGCTGGCCTCCGCCGGCCCGCTAACCAAGGCGGAGGCTGATGCGGCCATCGCCGCCAAGAAGGAGAAGTGCTTTGGCGTCGCGCTGAAGGGCCAGAATGACTGCGCGGCGGGACCGGGCACGACCTGTCAGGGCACCTCGACGGTCGATTTCCAGGGCAACGCGTGGAAGTTCGTCCAGGGCGGCACCTGTACCAGCATCGAGTTGCCGGGCGGCAAGAAGGGTTCGCTGAAGCCGGTCTGACACGGCAATTCAATCCATCACGACAACAGCGGAGGGAGCGACATGAACGCGGCGATCAAGCCTCAGACACCTGCAACAATCCCCCTCCGCTTTTCCTTGCCCCTCGGCGGCGTCGCCGGGACGAGCTTCAAGCACGAGCATCTCGGCGCAATTCTCGCCGAGGGTCCGCAGTGCGGCTTCTTCGAAGTCCATGCCGAGAACTATATGGGCGCCGGCGGACCACCGCATCGGGCGCTGGAAACGATACGTCGCGATCATCCGCTCTCGCTGCACGGCGTGTGCATGTCGATCGGCGGACCTGAGCCGCTTGACCGCGCGCATCTGGCACGCTTCCGCGGCCTCGTCGCGCGCTATCAGCCGGCGCTGGTATCCGAACATCTCGCATGGTCGACGCACGAGACCAGCTATTTCAACGATCTCCTGCCCCTGCCCTACACCCAAGCGACGCTCGATCGCGTCTGCGATCACATCGACGAGGTGCAGGAGGCGATCCGGCGTCCGATCCTCCTAGAGAACCCGTCGACCTATGTCACGTTTCGCGCATCGACCATGAGCGAGACCGATTTCATCCGCAGCGTCGCACAGCGCACCGGATGCGGCCTTTTGCTCGACATCAACAACGTCTTCGTCTCCGCGACCAATCACGGCTTTTCGGCCTTGCAATATCTCGCCGACTTCCCGCTTGCGCACGTCGGCGAGATTCATCTCGCCGGCCACGCCGGGCAGAGCGACGACGAAGGCGACTTGCTGCTGATCGACAGCCATGACGGTCCGGTTGCTGACGCCGTATGGAAGCTGTTCGAAATCGTCATTGCGCGTCACGGCCCCGTTCCGACGCTGATCGAATGGGACAGCAAGATCCCGGACTGGCCGATCTTGAAAGCTGAGGCGGAGGCTGCCCAGGCAATCCTCGATTGCGGCCAAACCATGGGGGATAGCCATGCCGCTTGAGCAGCACGCCTCTTATGCGGCCGCCTTCGCGCCGGCGTTGCTCGATCCTGCGCACGAGGTGCCATCCGTCGTCACCGGGCCGAACGGCAAGGCGGCGGCCAAGCGCTACAACGTCTACCGCAACAATGTCATGGTCAGCCTGATCGACGCGCTGGCCGCGACCTATCCGGCGGTGCAGCGCATCACCGGGGTCGATTTCTTCCGCGCCATGGCGCGCTTCCACATCCGCGAGACACCGCCGACATCGCCGCTGCTGTTCGAATACGGTCGTGATTTTCCGTCCTTCATCGAACGTTACGAATACGCGCAATCGTTGCCCTGGCTCGCCGACGTCGCCCGGATCGAACGGGCCTGGCTCGATGCCTATCACGCCGCCGACGCCGCGCCGTTTTCCCCGATTGCTTTGTCCAAAGTCGCACCGGACCAGTTGACCGATCTCGTCTTCACGACGCACCCGGCGACGCGGATCATACGCTCGTCTTTCGCAGCGGTGACGATCTTTGTCGCCAACCGCGGGACGGAGCCCGCAGGAACCATCGACGCCGCGACGCCGGAAGACGCGTTGATCACACGGCCGGACTTCGACGTCGCGGTGCGACGGCTTCCGCTGGGCGGCGCGATCTTCCTGGCCTGCCTGATGTCGGGACGCTCGCTCGGCGACGCTGCCGCGGCGGCGCTGGACTGTTCCCCCGCTTTCGACCTCGCCAGCAACATCGCCGGCTTGATCGAGGCCGGCGCCTTCACCTCGGTGACTTCCGGAGACGCACGATGATCACGGAACAACGCATCGCGGCAGGCCGCGCTCTGCCGTCGCTCGGGCACCTCGCCGAGAAAGCCAGTCACCTGGTGCAGACGATCGCCGCCCCATCGATCGTCCAGCTCGTGCTGCGCGTAGCGCTGGCGGTGCCGTTCTGGCGCTCCGGCATTCTCAAATGGGACGGCTTCCTCAAGCTGAGCGATACCGCCGTGACGTTGTTCAGCGACGAGTTCATGCTGCATCTTCCGGGCGGCCCCTATCATTATCCAGCACCGACCGTGATGGCCTTCCTCTCCGGATCAGGCGAGATCCTGTTTCCGATCCTGCTGGTCCTCGGCCTCGGCACGCGGTTCGCGGCGCTCGGGCTGCTGCTCATGACCGTCATCGTCGAGCTCACCGTGCCCGACGGCTGGCCGGTTCACATCACTTGGGCAGCCATGGCGCTCGGCATCATGGCTTACGGACCAGGGCGCGCCTCGCTCGATCACCTGGTGGGCAAACTCATGGTCCTGCCGGACAAATAGCGCGCTTGGAAATTGAATCCGTAGGGCGCGGGCCAAGGTCGGATCTGCGCATCGATCTCGCGGTAGAATATCGACCCAATTTCACTTAGCTCGCAGGCTCGTCCCGCGTCAGAGCGAGGGACAGCGACCTTATTGCCGGCGCGGCGAGCAGAACCACCGGCGACAAAGCTGCCCACGAAATGAGCCAAGAGGCGAACCAATTCCAAAGGAAATGACCGCTCGCAATAGAAGGAATGCTCGCGATCCCTGCAGCAACAAAGCAAGTCAATCCAGACTGGATGACTCCAAAAACGAAATGGCTATGGCGACGCGGAATAGCAAACATAGGTGGCCCCAGACCTGATGCCGTGGGAGGCTATGCTACTTTTCTCCCTTGCGATTTCAATCGGTTCAACCAGCCTCCGACTTCGAACGGTTGAACCGGCTGTGCGCTCACTCCGCCGCCATCGGCATCTCTTCCATGTGCTCATGCAGCACCACGCCTGACAGCGGGTCGAACTCGCCTACCCACGGCTGGCGTTCGAGCGCAGACCTGGTGTGCACATAGCCGGCGTCCCAGCGCCGCATGATGCCGGACGGGCTGAAGTCGATGTCCTTGGTGTGGGTCTCGCGATCGAGCTGTGGCGCGAGAAGCCGCACGACATGCATGCGGGTCGGGCAACCGTAGCTCATCAACTCGCGTACTGCCGGGTTGCTGCGCTCGCTTTCGGGAAGTCGCGCGGCCAACTGATTGATGACATGGCGCAGACGATGCGCCTGCTGCTGGCGCGCGATCTGGCTCGCAATCCGGCTGGAATACTGCACGTCCTTGTGCCGGTTCAGCACCTCCGCCATCGTGGTCGGCTCGGCGCCAACGGGATTCCATAAGTGCACGGCGAAGATCAGCGAATTCTGCCGCGGATTGTCGTCGAACACGGCTTCCGTCGGCGTGTTCGAGAGAATGCCACCGTCCCAATAAAGCTCGCCGTCGATCCGTACGGCAGGAAAGGCCGGCGGCAGCGCGCCGGAAGCCATGATGTGCTTCACGGTCAGTTCGCCATCGCGGCTGTCGAAATAGCGCATCTGGCTGGTACGCACATGCGCGGCGCCGACCGTCAGCCGCGGCATGCAGCGATTAACGAGGCTGAAGTCGACGAGCTCCTTGAGCGTTTTCTCCAGCGGCGCCGTCGAATAGAAGCCGGCGTGATCGGCGCCGAGGGGATAGGAATCGCCGGCATGCGCCAGAGGGTTGGGCCGGAAGAAACCGGGAATGCCGTTGGTGACGGTCGACCAATAGGCAAGCTTCTCGTTGAAGCCCGGGAAGGCGGTGCGCAGATTCCAGACCGGGTTCTGCTCCATGCGCTTCCAGAATTCCTTGAGGCGGCCAAGCCGATGCTGCGGCTCGTTCCCAGCGATCAGGCTGGCGTTGATCGCGCCGATCGAGGTGCCGATGATCCAGTCCGGCTCGATGCCGGCCTCATGCAGCGCCTGGTAGACGCCGGCCTGGTAGGAGCCGAGCGCGCCGCCCCCCTGCAACACCAGCACGACCTGGCCCGGCAGATCTTTTGACCTGATGCTCTGCGTATTGCCCTGCATGCCGTTCATGTCTCGCTCCTGGTGAGCTTGCACTGGTCGAATATTCGAAAGTCGCCGCGATTTGTTACCCCGGCCCATGTCAATGCGCCGTCCAGCCGCCGTCGACCGGCAACGCGATACCGGTGATCGAGGCTGCCGCTTCGGTCGACAAGAACACCGTGAGCGCTCCGAGTTCTTCCACTGTCGCAAAGCGCTTATTCGGCTGCTGCGCGAGCAGCACGTCGCGGATCACCTGATCGCGCGAAATGCCGTGCGCCTTGGCCTGGCCGTCGATCTGCGCCTCCACCAGCGGCGTATAGACATAGCCGGGGCAGATCGCGTTGCAGGTGATGCCCTCTTCCGCCGTCTCCAGTGCCGTCACCTTGGTGAGGCCGACGATGCCATGCTTGGCTGCAACATAGGCCGCCTTGAAGGGCGAACCGACGAGGCTGTGGGCTGAGGCGATGTTGATGATCCGCCCAAAACGGCGCTGGCGCATTGGCGGCAGCGCCAGCCGCGTGGTGTGGAAGGCCGACGACAGGTTGATCGCGAGGATTTGGTCCCACTTCTCGACCGGAAACTGCTCGAGGGGCGCGACGTGCTGGACACCGGCGTTGTTGACGAGGATATCGAGCCGGCCGGATTGCGCAACTGTCGCCGCGATCATCTCGGCGATCGAGTTCGGCCAGGTCATATCGGCTGACGAAAAGCTCACCTTGACGCCAAACTCGGCGGCGATCTGCTCGCGCGTCCTGCCGGTCTCCGCCGCAGAGCCAAGGCCGTTCAGCACGATCTCCGCGCCGGCTCTGGCAAGCGCCCGCGCGATACCGAGCCCGATGCCGCTGGTCGAGCCCGTCACCAGAGCGACCCTGCCGGCAAGTGCCCGTGAGGACTGAGACGTCTGCGATTTGGCGGGAATGTTCATGGCCGAAACCCTCCGTTGGCGATGGCCGGCCCGATGACCGACCCCTGACTTTGCAAACTCTGAGGGATCGCCTGCCCAAACGGAAATGCCGGTTGGCTTCCGAAACCATACGTGGGCGCTATTGCGGTTGGGATGTCATTCGCGGCCCCGATCGGTTAGATTCCGGGTCGATCTTGCCGGGAGCCGATCCATGGAAATGCACCAGGTCCGCTATTTCCTCGCGGTGGCGCAGCTCTTGAATTTCACCCGCGCCGCCGAGGAGTGCAACGTGACGCAGCCGTCGCTGACGCGGGCGATCAAGCAGCTCGAGGCGGAGCTTGGCGGCGACCTGTTCCGCCGGGAGCGGCCGGCGGCGCAGCTGACCGAGCTCGGCCAGCGCATGCATCCGCTCCTGAAGCAATGCCACGAGGCCGCGGCCGGTGCGCGCTCGCTGGCCTCCTCGTTCAAAAGCGGCGAGATCGGCGCGCTGCGCATTGCGCTGACGCATTCGATCGATCTCGCGCTGCTCATTCCGCATATCAATCAGATCAAGCGCCAGTTCAACCGGCTCGAATTCCGCTTCCTGCGCGGCTCGAGCCGCGAGGTCGCTGAATACTTGAAGAAAGGCGAGGCCGAGCTCGGCATCGCCGCCGAGATCGATGAGACCTGGGAGCGGCTCGATGTCTGGCCGCTGTTCACCGAGGATTTTGAACTCGTCGTCAGCAAGGGCAATCGGCTGGCGGCACACAGCAACATCGAATTCGACGATCTGCGCTCGGAGCAGTTGCTCAGCCGAATCTATTGCGAGCATTCCAAGCGTATCTCGGCCAGCCTGCGCGAGCAGGGCGTCGACGTCGATCACAGCAACGAGATCTCCTCGGAGCGCGATCTGATCGAGCTGGTCGAGGCCGACATCGGCGTCGCGATGATGCCGCACACCTCGCCGGTGCCGGCGAGCCTGAAGCGGGCTGCGGTTGCCGGACTGGACGCCCGCCGCACCGTCAATCTCTACGGCGTCGCGGGACGCCAGCGCACGGCCGTGGCCTCCGCCGTTATGCGCATGCTGCGCGGGGCGGACTGGCGGGAGATTTCGGGGTAGCGCTTACCGACACCTCTCCCCGTGAGCGGGCGAGGTGAAGATCAGTGCTCCCGGCTTGCTTGCTCCAATGCCTTGAGCAGATCATCGATCTCCATGCGCTTACGGAAATCAGGGTCGACGAAGCGGGCTTTCACGATGCCGTCACGGCCGACGACGAATACCGCCGGAATCGGCAGCATCCAGCCGTCATTGCCGTGAAACCTGGCCATGTCCTGGTAGGACAACAGCCGCTGGATTTCGCCGCCGAGCCAGATCGCGAGGTTGAGCGACAACGCGTAGCCATTGTCGAGATCGGTCAGCACCGGGAATGGTGCGCCGGAATCTGCCTTGAATTGTTCCGTATACTCCTGCGTCTCCGGCATGATCGCGACGATCTGCGCACCCATCGCCTTGATGCGCGCCTCGGCCTGGATGACCGCGCGCACGTTCAACCGGCAATAGGGACACCAGTGTCCGCGAAAGAACATCACCGCGACCGGACTGTGCGCAAGCAGCGACGGCAGCGTGACCAACCGCCCCTGGCCGTCAGGCAGCATGAAGGGCGGCATGACCTCACCCCGACGCGGCGCGTTCTCGCCGCCGCCGTTCTGGCTCAGTCTTTCAACGAGGCGATCGACCGCCTCGCCATAGGCCGGAAAGATCTCGCGCCCGGCGTCCGCATAGGCCCGGAGTTGCTCGTTCAACGTGCCTTCCATCTCGCGGCAGCGCTGGAAGGCGAGTTTGAGCAGTTCGGCATCGGCTGGTGATAAGGACGTCATCTTAGGCTCCGCCACCGAGAATGTTGCATTATTTTATTTTGCGTTCGGGCCGCCCTGCAAGGACGCGACCATCGCGCGGCCGGTTATCCGGTCAGTTCACGAAGAAATTGCCGCTCGGATTGATCCGGGCGGGCACGTAGTACAGCGAGCCCTGGTCCATGAAGAAGACGGTGTTATCGGGCACCTTTTTGGCGTGCTTCATCATCGCCTCGTGATTCTTCTGGGTCGAGGCCATGGCCATTGCCGACATCTTGCCGGGCCCACCGTACAAATAGGCCATGCCGGCATTGAAGTCCCAGGCGGCCTCGGAAAATGCCGACGTGGCAATTGCTGCAAACGCGGTCGCCCCGATCAAGGTCTTGGACAGCTTCGTCATTGGGTGCCATCCTCCTGATGGACGTGAACGCCCGCCAATCGGGCGCCCTGCCATCGAACGCCGGATCCATCACAGGCGGAAATGCCGATACTCAATCGGTTCGATAGCTGCCGTGTATCGCGGCGCGATAGCGCGGAGCTATCGCGTCGAGAGCAGATACGCATTTCACCTCTTTGGCCGTCGCATTCATCCTGCAGGCAACCCAACGTGCCACCGACAGGAGGACTGCCATGACCCGTCAGATCACAACGCGTCTTGCCAATTTCGCCACCTCGTTGCTGCTGCTGTTCCTCTTGCTATGCGCGGCCACCACCGTTGCGCGGGCAGACAGCGATGACGGCATTGTCCGCCTGAAAAGCGCGGTGCCGATGGCGGAAGCACTCACCCGCATCAAGGATAATATAGCCGCCAACGGTATCAAGTTCTTCCTTGAAGTCGATCAGTCGAAGCTCGCCGCGGACGCTGGCATCAAGCTCCGGCCCTCCACCCTGCTCGTCTTCGGCAATCCGCCGCTCGGCACCCAATTCATCACCGCAAACCCCGATGCCGGGCTCGACTGGCCGGTACGCCTGCTGCTGACCCAGGACGACAATGGCGACGTTTGGGCGGTGTGGACTGATTTCGACTGGATCGCCAAGCGCCACAACATCAAAGACCGCGAAGCGCAATTCAAGATGGCGACGACCGTTGTTAGATCCATCACGTCCACCATCACCAGCAAATAGCGGCAGCTCCGATGGCGCGCGAGACCTTCGATGTGGTGATCCTGGGCGGCGGCAATGCCGAAATCGGCGTGACCGGCCCGGTCCGGCGCGACGGCCTCTCGGTCGCGATGATCGGAGGCGCGCGACCTCGACGGCACTTGCCCGAATCGCGGCTGCACGGCGAAGAAAGGCGCTCGACCTCGAACCCTCAGGTTCATGTCTGTGGCGGTGCCGATTTCACCCCGACTGTCGCCGATGGCGACCTATAAAGGCGATATCGTCGGCCGCAACATTGTGGCAGGGCCAAGACACGTGCCCGAACAGCGCGAGCATGGCGACATCGGTCCACACCGTGCCGGCGCTAGCCGCCGTCGGCCGGACCGAATCTGCTGCACGGCTACAAGGCCCTGCCATCGACGTCCACGTCGACGACATGCAGGACTGGTTCTCGGCGCGCTCCTATGCCGAGACCACTGCTTGGTCAAAAGTGATCGTCGATCGCCAGCGACCGATTCTCGGCGCTCATTTCGTCGGTCAGGCTGGCCAGCAGCTTATCCATATCTTCTGGCTTGCGATCAAGTTCAGGATCACCGCGACGCGTCTACGCCTTTCCAACGTTCTCCGCCGACATCAAGCACATGCTCTGACACGCATAGCGACGCGCTATCGTGTCGAGAGCCAGACGGCATTTCATCGCAGACCCGATTTCAACGAAGCTGGTGCCATAGCCGATGACCTGCGAGGCCACGGTCCAACAGAGGAGACTACCCCATGCTCAAGCATTCCAAATTATCGCGCGCGATCTGGCCCGGTTTTGCCATCGCCGGAGTATTCCTGCTCACCACGCAAGCCGTGCTCGCCGGCGAATGCCCGGCCGACAAGGTCAAACCGAATGCGCGGCAGATGGTCGACTACAAGACGGTCGGCGTCACCGATGTCACACTCGGCTCGATCAATCTCGAGAAGCAGCCCGCCAACATCAAGGATCGTGAGCTGCGCTTCCGGAAGCTGACCATTGAGCCCGGCGGCATCGTGCCCTGGCACAGCCATGACGATCGCCCCGCCCTCATCTACGTGCAGCAGGGTGAGATCGTCGAGTACGCCTCCAATTGCATCGACCCGATCGTACACAAGGCCGGCGATCTCCGCCCTGAAGTTTCCGGCACCTCACATTGGTGGAAGAACCTCGGCAAGGAGACCGTCATTCTCTATGTCGGCGACATCCGCAAGGATCCGCACGACCACAATATGTAACGAGCGCATCGCATCCAGCCCCAGCGGACTCGTTACCGGATGTGGCGACCCGGACCCCCGTGCCGCCCCGCACGCCAGGCGTCACATCCCCCCGTTGTCAGCCAGTTCAGGAGACGTCGTGCCATGACCGATCTATCTGCGCGCGCAAGGCCAATGGCCATGGAGATGCACGGGCATTCGCCCGGCGTCGTGCTCCGCTCGCTCGTCATCGGGTTGACCGCGTTTCTGACTGTCGTGGACCTCTTTGCCACGCAGGCGATCCTACCCTCCCTGACACGCCACTATGGCGTCACGCCCGCGGCGATGGGCTTCGCGGTCAATGCCAGCACCCTTGGCATGGCGCTCGCCGGCCTCGTCGTCGGATTCTTCAGCCCGCACATCGATCGCCGGCTCGGGATCCTTCTCAGCCTCACCCTGCTTGCGATCCCCACGAGCCTGCTTGCGGTCGCACCTAATCTTAGTGTCTTCACGATCCTGCGTGTCGCGCAAGGCCTGTGCATGGCATCCGCCTTTGCGCTGACGCTCGCCTATCTCGGCGAGCAATGCAGCGCGATGGACGCCGGCGGCGCCTTTGCGGCCTACATCACCGGCAATGTCGCAAGCAACCTTGTCGGACGTCTGATCTCGGCCGCAGTCGCCGATAACCTTGGGCTGTCCTGGAACTTCTATTTCTTCGCCGCCCTCAATCTCGCCGGTGCGGCGCTGGTCTATTTCACGATCCAGCGCGTCCAGCCCATGCACGCGATGATGCTGGCCGACTCCCCGCTCGCCGCTATGGTCGCGCATTGGCGCAATCCGCGGCTGCGCGCGGCCTACGGTATCGGGTTCTGTATCCTGTTCGCCTTCATCGGCACCTTTACGTTTGTCAATTTCGTTCTGGTACGGCCACCACTCTCGCTCGGCATGATGGACCTCGGCTTCGTCTACTTCGTCTTCGCGCCATCAGTCTTCACGACCTTAGTAGCCGGTACCGTCGCAACACGCATCGGAACACGACCGACCATCTGGGGCGCGCTGGGTGTTGCCGCGCTTGGCTTGCCCTTGATGCTCAGCACGCACCTGGCCGAGGTACTGATTGGTATGGTCCTTGTTGGAGCCGGGACCTTCTTTGCGCAGGCCGCCGCAACGGCCTTCGTCGGGCACGCCGCGACCGATAACCGCGGCGTTTCAAGCGGCACCTACTTGGCCTCCTATTTCTTCGGCGGCCTCGTTGGCAGCGCTGTCCTCGGGCAGTTATTTGATCATTTTGGATGGACGGCGTGCGTTGTTGGCGTTGCACTTTCGCTTGCCTCGGCGGCATTGCTAACTTTGACGCTAAGAGATTAGTGCGTCTGCTTGGTTCAGGATCCACATTCGGAAGAAGTCGGCTTTTGCCGAACCCGAAGTGCCTCATTGGCACGAGCTTGTCACCCATGTCTTAGGTACGACCTGTTACCCATGTCTCCGGGCTGGACATAGGATCGGCAGGCACTCAATGGGGTGTCCCGTTGTTCTTGGGGATGTTCCGGTCCGACCCTAATCGCAAGTTTAGTTGGCGCCAGCAGGCGCCGATCGCCACCTTCAGCGTGTGTACAAGATCGCGGCGCTTGGCAGCGGCGGAGCGCTACCGCCTTTTCCGACACCAAACGAAGCTACGCAACCTCATCCGATCTTACGCATGAGGCAGTTGATCGGCGCTTGGGCGAGTTCGGCCCTTTCGAGCGCGCGTCAAGACTCCGCCAAATTGTGAAATGCTCCCCTGCCGGCGCCAGCGCGACCCCGTAGTACGTCTTGCGATCGAACACCACCGCCCCGGCTCAGCCCGTCAAGGCCTGGACAAGCGCCATCGTAACTTTTGGCGGTGACAAGGTGAGAAACCCTGCAAAGCTGCCGATCACGGAAGGACGATTTCGATACGAATTTCGCAGTCGGGCAAACGCATGACCCCATTGTGGGAGCCAGAACCTGTCGGCGGCCGTTTCTGTCCCCTACAGAAAGTTCGGAGAGCTTGGCGGGCGTTCGCCGTTGTACCGTCCGGCATAGCATTCAAACGAAATGCCATATACGACAATGATGGCAAACCGCGCGTCGACTTGCTAATGTTCATTGCTATTGGAGAGTGTGAGCGTTTCGTCGTGCTCGTTGAAAAATGGCCGTACTACGCAGGGGGACCTCGAGGTGATGCTCGGTCGCGCCGTCTATCGCATGACGCTCGCAGGGTTTGCGTCACTCTGTCTTTCCAGTGTTGCCTTGGGCAAGGACAAGAACGACGCCGACGATGGTGACGACAAGCCGGCAAGCGCAGCAACGCCGCCGAACATCTACCTGGATCTGCGGACCAACTATGCGACGGTACCGGCGAACACGTTTTCGATCGGCTTCAGCAGTCCATCCTTGTCCACCACACTCGCGGCGCTGCAGACGCTGCCCAGGCTGACGGATTCCCCAACACTCCCGACCCGGTCGTCACAGGCAAGCCAGAGCGTCTGGGTCGATGTTCCCTTTACGGTGGATGTCAGCGACAACGTCTCCTTGTATGGCGGCGTCACCGGCAGCACGTCGCAAAGCGGCACGTCGGACTGGTCGACGTTCGCGGTTAGCAGCTGGAACGTAGGAGTTCAGGCGGACGTCTATCAACAAAATGGCGGATCGATCCCAACGATGACGCTGCAGTCGACTTACACAAGATCGGTGCCGGACTCTCCGCTTGCGACAACGTCATTCAACAACATCCTCGAGTTCGATTACGCGCTGAATCAGGATGAAACCAGAGGACTGCTCGCGGGCGTCCAGCACACCTGGATCGAGGTCGACTCGCCGCTCGCGCGGGTCCACCCGAACGTCATCGGTTATGTCGGCGGCTATTATCAGTGGGACAATAACTGGAAGTTCACCGGCCGTGTCGGCATTCAGTCCTTCGGCGGGGCACAACTTCAGAACGTGACACCATTCCAACCTTTTACCCAGCCGATCGTGAGACTCGATCTCGACCGGATGGATGACAACGACAATCGCCTGTTCGGCATAACCGCCCAGATCGCCTGGGTGCCGAAGCCGGCTTACCAGCTGACGATCAGGACTCCGCTTTATGCGATCAGGAATTAGAACATACGTCAGCGGGACATAAACTCAGTGGTTTCGTTGCCTGACGTCGAAGCTCGCTAATGACAACCATCGCGGTTTCGGTCGTCCGGCGCAATGATTGCCAGCCACTCTGGGTAGCGAGCGCGGCGGCCGTGTTCGCGGCTATAGCCAAGTTTGACAAAGTCGAAGCGGCGGCAAAATAGCCGTGCGCTTCGCAATGGGTAACACTAGCAGGTTTCCCATCATCGAGCACAAGGCCTCACGAAAGGTGCTCTTGTCTCAATCGGTTGTCATCCGGATTCCCAGTTTCGCTCGCTCGTCCTTGAATACGACAGCGATGGCTTCGATAATGAGCTTGTCCGGATTTGCCTTGCAGTACTGGATCACTTCATGCTCCACTACTTTTCCCTTGCGTAGATCCATATAGTGCTTCTTGGCCAGGCCGTTGTACCAACCGCTGTACCAGGCCGTCAGGGCGTCCGCGTCTTCCTGATAGGTACCCGCGAGTTGGGCGCATGTCAGCTTTTGCACATCGATGAATCCGTTGCTGTCGACATAGGCTGAAAGCGGCGTCTGCGCGAGAGCGCTGGAGCACGCAATTGTCGTAGCAACTGCAAGAAGGTAGCAATACCGCATTCTAAATCCTCTATCTCGCGTCTCGTTTGACTTGGGTGTTCCGCGGCAGCCGCGCATTGCTCAAGGGACCCATCGCAGTTGAAGTGCTGACAGGCCGAGCGTGACGTCCAGAGCGACCGAACCTTCGACGGAAATTGGTTGCAGCGCGAAGCTTCTGTTGGATCCGCCGACCAGAACGTTTGCCCCGACACCAACACCCAACGCCACATCACCGCTCGCACCAACATAGGTGCCAGCCAGCGCGCCGGCAGGAACGCCGGCGACGGGCGCCAGAACGCCCCACGCCAAGGCGCCGCCACCGATTATCCCAATATCAATTCCTACCGTGTTGACGGCGCCTTCGTAAAATTGTGGGGGAGCAGGCATGGTTGGCACGAAGCGGCACTCCATCGACTGGTGTCCGACGATAATGAAGCCAATGCTCGGGTTAAGCTTACAGGTGAGCATACCCGTCTGGGTCCATGTCGGCGTCTGGGCCGAAGCAGGACCGGCAAGTGCAACCAACGTTGCACAAAGAGCCAACGCCTTGGGATTCATCACAACGCCCTTTCCGCATCTTCCATTTCAAAATCGATAATTGATGCCGCCGCGGAAGGTGTTGAGCTTGTCGGTGCTTACGCCCGCGCCGACCACCTGGGTGTAAAAATATTCACCCTTCAGCGACCAGTTCGGCGTGAAACCATATTCCATGCCCAAGCCGGCAACGATGCCAGGACGCCAGGCTGAGGCCGTGCAATTTGGAAGTACGCCGAGCGTGCCACATGGGACGCCGGCAATTGAGGTGCCGTTCGCGCTCGATTTCACGAAAGAAGCACCACCGGTGACATACAAAAGCAGATTGTTGAAGGCTACGCCGACTCGCGCCCGAGCCGTTCCAACGGCGCTGATGTTGGACGCAGTATTGAGTGTAATGCCCTGCCCGATGCCCGCGATCGCGGGAGTTACGATGCCGTTGCCCTTCACGTTCGCCCAATCAAGATCCCCCTCAAGGCCGAGCACCACATATCCCTGCTGGATTTGGGCGCCCATGGTGCCGCCGAACATCCCGCCACTGATATCGAAGCTTGCCCGATCAAACCTGCCGGAGACGAGCGTCAGCGGATCTTGCGAGCCCCAGCCGTAACCGCCGTTCACACCGACATAAAAACCCGTCCAATTATAGACTTGGGCCGCCACCGGTGCGCTCTTGTAGGCCTGCACGGGAAGGTCTGCCGCAAAAGCGCAGGTGGAGCTGACGGCAGCAAATGTTGTCCCAATGATAAATTTCTTCATGTCATCCCTCACGAAAACTTCGCTTCAAATGGCCAAGAGCCAACGAGGGCCGGCCGCCAACCCGGCCCTCGCTGGCAACGATCAGTAACTCGCAGCGACCGGTCCACCGAATTTGTAGTTCACGCGCACGGTGATCAGATCGACGTCTTGGCTGACCTGATTGACCACAGCAGCAGCGCCTGCCGGTACCGAGAAGGAATTGTTGGCGTTACCCATCATCAAGCGATCGTATTCAATGGCTGCTGACCAGTTCGGCGTGAAGCCGTATTCAAACCCAACGCCGATGGCGCCGCCCCAACGGGTTGAGGTCGCATAGTTCAGGCCAATGCCCCCAATCGTGGTCGCTTGAAGAAGGTCGTTGTTCGTCACCGCCGCGCCGCCTTTCAAGTACAGCAACGCTGCGTTCCAGGCGTAGCCAATCTGGCCGGTGAAGAGGCCCAAGCTGGTCACCTTGGAAGAATCGGTAAGAAGCGGATTAACAATGCTCACGTGCGAGCTGCGCATATTTGCCCAGTCGCCCTGGCCCTCCAAACCGAACACAAACTGACCGGCCTGCCAACGGTAGCCCAGCTGCCCGCCGATGACGCCTCCAGACTGACTGTGGCAACCATCAGGAATGACCACGCCACCTGCCGGTACGACGCCCCAACAATTGCGGCTCGTGCCATATCCGCCGTTGCCACCGATGTAGAAGCCGGTCCAGTCGTAGACGGCAACTGCCATCAAGGGAGCCTTGGCCGGAGCGTACGGCCGCTGCGGCAGGTCGGCGGCGAACGCAGTAGCTGCGAACACAGTGAATGCAGCAGCCGTGAGTACGATCTTCTTCATTTTCAAAATTCCTATGGAAACGCATCAGCCGCAAGTTTGAGGGCCTGTACCAAACAGTATTTTGGCCAAATCACGGTTGCTATGTAATATCGGACAACCAACGAAAGATGTTGGCACGTTGCAGATTCGATACACTGCAACGGGGCGCTTCTGCTTCAGGCGGACTCAAGCTATCCGACGCGCCAACAGCCAACTGTCGGATGCCACCGCGCAGGCGATCGCATCCACGCTGCTTCTTGGTGCGCGGAGACGCGTATCGTAGTCTGCCAATTTGCGCATTTCGGCTAACTACGCTGAGCGGAGCCGGCCGCTTCATCGCGCTCCTTGCACCCGCGACCTCGCGACCGTCTCCGACGGGCGCTCTCCAAAAAGGGCTTTGTATTCCGAGGCAAAACGACCGAATTCTGTAACGCCGTGCTCGCTCATGATGTTCGTGATTTTGCTTGATGGCTCGCATTTTCCGCGAAGTGCACGGCGGACCATATTGAGTTGACGTAGCTTGAGATAGCTTGCCGGTCCGACACCCAGCTGTTGTCGGAAGGTCCGCAAGAGCGTCCGGCTTGTTACGTCAGCAGCAACGGCCAGGTCGGCAACCTGAAGCCCCTCCCATTTCTGACCATGGGCGTGCTCCAACGCTTTTGTCACTGTGCCACCGGACAATCGCGACCTTTCCGTCGGAAGACACATTTCGTCGTCCAGACCCGCAATTGCACCGATCAATGCGTTGAACAACCGGGTAACACCGAGTCCGTGGGGCGTCGACGTTTGCTCGCTGCGCACGAGCGCGGCTGCGCTGGCGGTTGCCGCAGTCAAACATTTGAGAAATTGCTTCGGGGACGAAATGACGCACTTTTCTTTCTCGAGCCATGTCAGGTGGTTTCTGCCGGCCCTGATAGCAAATGTTTCAAAGAGCCCAACGGGCATCGAAATCGACATCCAACGATGGATGCCGCACGACGCGAACGTGAAATCGCTCCCAGGCGGAAGCACCACGAAGTCGTGGGGCTGAAGGATTCGACCGTCAAAAATCATGCGATCGGCAATTTGCTCATCTTGAAAGACGAAGCTCAAAGCATCTGGACACGAAATGCCGTGCAAGATCTTGGAGCCGCCCTCCAGGCCAAACTGCAAGACGATCGAGCCCAATTTGCAATGATCGACCGACCAAGGCGTTTGACTGGGACCAGTCAGCAGGAAATTCCCCGTCGCTCCAATAACCATGTCGGAATATTCGTCAAAGCTGAGGCTGTGTGATGCTAGGTCGCTAGCAGCCGCCAACGGAAAAGCCCTCTCATTCGGTTTCCCACGGAAATCTGCGTGGCGCTCAGGTTGGTCTGAGAGCGCGCCGATCGTATTGCCGCCCGGCCGAATATCGCCGGGCGGATCAGCGCTCTGTGCGCGATTGCTCACTGATTTCTGCTTTAGAACCTGTGATTCACGCTCGAACACGGGCCGGCCAAAAGAAGCCGGCACGAGTTCGCGCGCTCAAGTCACTTTCCGGGCAGCGTGGTTGGCCCAGGTGCCATCAAACCCGCTTGATACCGGGCGGCTGCCATGTCCCTTGGCCCGCCGGCAGGATCGAAGGTGGCGTGGGCTTCGGCCAGTATAGGCGCATCACGAGATAGATCTTGTCAGCCGGCGCCGGAAGCCAATTTGCTTCCTTGTCCGCGCCGGGGCTGTCGTTTTGAATGTACAGCGTCAGCGAGCCATCTGCGTCCTTCTTCATCGCCGACAACATCGGAGAGTTGATGAGGTAGCGATTGATCGGGTTCTTGACCAAGAGCTGGCTCTTGCCGTCGTACATCGTAACGGACCAAAACGCATTCACCGGCGGCAACTGGCCGGGTGCGAAGGTGATGGTGTACTTGTGCTTGCTGCTGTCGAGCGGCTCACCGGTCGCGTCCGTTCGGGTATAGGGGTACATCGCTTCGACGGCATCGTTGCCATAGAGCCCGCCCTTGGCGGCGCCTGCCCGCATCGCCCAATCGCCGTTGAAGAAGGCCTCGTCGCCGAAGAACGAGCCGACGTTCCAGCCGTTGACGTTTTTGTTTCCGCCGGCCAGCCATTTGTCGACCTTGTCGTCGCCCTGCTTCATACCCACCAGTATTTCGGCTTTATGTTCGAGCGATAGATCCTTGAACGCGAAGGTCTTGCCGGGACCGATGCCAATCCTCGCAAGTTTCGCACGGATCGCCTTGTCCCTCGGCGTCTCGGGGACGAATTGCAGGGCTGCGTCGAGGTACTGGAAGAAGTTGTCCTTGATCCCGGCAGTGGTCGCGGGAAGGAACTCGATCTTGGGCGCAGCAGGCGGGGCGGGTTGCTTGAGGAAAGCGGAAAGCGGCTGCCCCTTGTAGCCGGCCTGAACCTTCTCGACGTTCGGCATGTCGCCGGGATTGAAGAGCTGGGTACGGAAAGCCGCGAACGTGAATGGCGTCGTCGATCGGAAGACCTTCTTGATTCCGGTCGGCGTTTCGCCTTTCCAGTCGGGACCGACCACCAGATAGTCGCCCGGCTCGGTCCCCGTCGCGCGCGTGCCGATGTAGCCGAAATTGTAGGTGTTGCCGTCGATCAACTGGACCGAGTAGTAGCGGTCCCTTTCGACCGTCGGCACCGAGATGACCATCGGCTCAGCGCGCAAATCCAGCCAGAGCATCGAGTAAGGGGTGTCGCTGTTGGGCGTGATGATTGCCGTGTCCGCCGGGGTGGCGACGTGGTGCATGTTGTAGATTTCATTGAACGGCGCCTTGAACTGCCCCGAATTCCTGTCCACGGCATACTCTTGCATGACGGCATAATTCATCACGAGCGGTAAGCCGAAGATGAAGCCTTCCTCCGCGATGTCCTTGGCCTCTAGTAGCCTGGGCCAATCGACTTTGTCCTGCGCAATTGCCGGGGTGTACTTCGCCATCGTGGCGGCGAGCGCGGCGAGCGCCGCGGTGGAGCGAAGTAGATCTCGCTTCGTCAACATTTGCCGTACTCCTTGTTGTTCGATTGAGTTATCGAATCGATCCGCATTTGGACGTCAGGAAATCCATTGTAGTTTATCGATTGATGAGGTCATTCGTACTTTCCCGCGGCCCCTCAGTAGCAAGGCGGATAGGGATAGTAGCCGCAGCGCGGCGCGTAATAATAGGGATAAGCGACGGCAGCCGCTCCGACAGCCGCGGCCCCGGCAACAGCAGCGCCGCGATAGTACGCGCCGCGCCAGGCCGTTCTGCGGGCGACACCGGCAAACGACAGCGGCGTCAGCGGCCGGCCAATGATGTCGATGAAGACCGATGCCGGTCCATCGGCTCCCGCCAGATCACCCTCGAGCAGGTCGACATCGAAAGTCAGCTTGTCGCCTTCGAGCTTCGGCGACTTCAGCACGACCACCACGTCGAAGACAGACGATCCGTCCTTCTTGAATCCGGACACCGTGGCGTTCGGCGGATCCTTTGCGAAATTGTCGCTGCCGTTGCCCCAATCCTCGACGATCCGCGCCGTCAGATCATGTCCGGCGGCCCGCACAGGACGATCCGCGAACACGATGGCATTTGGAGAAACTCCGGCCAGGACGAGCTTTCCGTCCTTCAGGGTGGCGCCCTTGGAGTTGAGAACAAACAACGACGGAACGACCTCGGGCTTCGCCTGTCCGATGGATTTCTCCAACGGCATATGCGGCTTCGGCTCGGCTGCCGATTGAGCGGAAAGGACCGTCGGCACGCACGCCATGCTAGCAGCGGCAATGGCGAGAAGAGCGGCACGCAGTATTGTCATTGGTTCACCTTTCTGTATCCGGTCCGCGCGGCGGCAAGTCGATGTCGTGCCCTCGAACGGGACACCTCGACTGCCAGATCACCGTGTCCCGCTCTCCGGTCCAGCTCAGACCATCGTTACTGGCATCCGGTGAGCATCGGGAAACGGTTTTCGTTCCGCTATTTCGCGGCAACCGGCGGCGGATGTCTTGCCATTTCACGCCAATGACCGCGGCCTTCGCTAATTCTTGGCGCCGGATCGCGAAGCCCGTGAAAATGGTCGAGTCGACAAGACAAGCGCCCGATAAGGTCACGCGGCTTGCAGGCCTTTGGATCGCTGGGATACGGGATGCCTGCGGATCGGGTTTGACGGACGGGCGCCATGCCTCGATGCTGCGTCGCCGGCTGCCGGCAACACCACTCCCCTCGCATGCAGCTATCAGATCGAATTCTTACAGATAGGCCGTGTAGGACTGGATCCAGAGCACGATACGGGCGATGAGTCCGATCGGTCCCGCATTTTCGGCGAACACCGTCGCCGTGCCCGATGTACCGAGGCGCAAGATCGAGCGATCGGCATTCGCTGGAATCGAAATCACCGCAGGATACGCGCCCGTACCGCCGATTGATCCGATGCGAGCGAGCGTCCCGGATACCGCAATCTGACCCTGCCCGACGCCCTCCGGAATCTCCGTGATCCTGGCCTCGTGGATGCGTCCCGGGTCGTTGTCGAAAACGAGTTTCACCCGCGCACCGGGCTTGATCGTGCGAAAGCCATTCTGCGAAAACACACCGACAATGGAAACATCAGACTCGATGATAAAGGACATCGCCGCACGCGCCTGCAGGGCGCGCGCACCCACCGCGAGCGCCACGACGCTGGCGTAGCCGTCCGACGGCGCCTTGACCGTCGTCTGCGCAAGCTCCCATTTTGCATCATCGAGCTGTGCGCGGGTCTGCAGCACGGTCGTGTTGACACCGCCGATCGACGATTCGAACGAGGCCTTTGCGCTCTGCTGTTGCGCCTTTGCGGACTGCAACTGGGCCATCGCAATGTCGAACTGTTCGCGCGTGTCCTGTTCGCGAAACGACGTCGCGGCTCCGCTTTTTGTCAAGTCGGCGATATCGTTCAGCCTCTTTTCATGAAAAGCCACCTGCATTTCAAGGCCGCTCACATTGGCATTGGCCTGATCGTAGTTCGCCTTCAGCACCTCGGCCTGATGCTGGGCGGCGATCAATGCGGCTTCAAGCTGACGAACCTTGTATCGAAACGGCGTCGGGTCGATTTCGAACAAGACCGCGTCGGCCTTGACCGGCACGTTTGGTTTGACGGGGATTGCGATCACCTCACCGCTGACGTTCGGCGTCACTTCCACGACGCGTGATACGACCACGACGCGCCCGTTGGGGGCGAGATAATTCAGCATCGCCATGAAGACGGCGAGAATGGCAATGCCTGCAAGGGCGGCGACGGTTCCGGACGACCAGGTCAGGCGTATCAGCTTGAACCTTGAAAATGCCAGCCAGATCAGGACAAGGTAGCTGACGAGAATGATGACCATCGATTGTCCTGTCGCAGCGGTGGCAGGCTGACGCTAACGTCCTTCAGCCAGTGCCGTTGGAACGCTGTTTCTTCCCTTGTCGAGGGGCCGCGACGTTACTCCCGCTTCGCAGCGAAGATGTCTTGCCATTTCGCGCCAATCACGACGGTTTCTGCCGATTGCCCGCATGCGGCTCCTTCCCGGAACGGGACTTGTCATCTCCTTGAACAGTTCGCTGCCGCCGATAGGTGACGGGTTGCATTTTAGTCAAACGCATGAAGACACGGCTGAAGCTGCTCGTTCCCGCATAGCCGAGGCGTAACGCGATCTCCGATATGCGTTCGTTGGATTCAAGAAGCAGGTGGCACGCCGTATCGAGGCGCACTTCCGCAACCATGTCACTGTAGCTGGTGCCCATCCCGGCGAGATGACGCTGCAACGAGCGCGGGCTCATCCCCAACTGGAGTGCGGTATGTTGCAGTGCTGCGTCACCGTGACACAGGGAGGCAGCGATCGCCGCCCGCACCGAGTACCGGGAAGGTATGTGACCAGGCTTCATGGGACCGAGGATATGTGGTGAAGACCAAACGCCGAGAAACGCCTCGTCTAGCCTTCGCTTTTGCTGGAGTATGGGTGGAGAATCGTTGGAGGTCTTGCCACAAGCCGCCAAGTTAAACCCCAGCGGCGCGCTGGCTCCCAATCGGCCAGCCCATCCCTTCCCTCAATGCAGCGAGCAAATATTTTGCAATACACGCCAACCGGGAGCTATTAAGCTTTCGGGGGCTCAGTCAGGCCGCACGTCGAAGACGTGGAGAATTGCCGAACTCATTTTTGAGCGAGAAAAAATGACCATACTTCCTTTAACTCGTTGCCAATTTATCATTCCCGTCGCTGCCATTTGTGATGAGATCGGTGCTCCAACGGAGGCGTTGCTGGCCAAGTTTCGCCTTCCAGCTTCTTTGGAGGAAAAGCCCGAGCACTATATCCCAATCCTGCAAGCGGTACGTTTCGCGGAAGCCGCTCAGCGAGCGCAAGGCGTCACGGACATTGGATTTCAAGCTGCTCGCCTGCTGCAGTTCTGCCACCTGAGTGAGAAGATGCGTGCCAGCATCCGATTCTCGCCGACGCTGTTCATTGCCTTGCAGCAATTTTGCAAATGGGCCTCGCTCGAAGATACGACCGCGAGTGTGTGGCTGGAGCGCGACGACAATCATGTGAGAATTTGCACCAAGCTCGCGGGCACGGCCAGGATGCCGCATCTTGAACATTCGCAGTGGCTTCAGAATGTTGTGTCGATGCATATCGTAAGGCAATTTTCCGGCGCCGACTGGGTTCCGGCGACGATGGCTTTCGAAGCCCGCTATGAACCGAGCCTTGAGACCCGGTCGTTCTGGCCAAATACCTGCTTCATGTCGGGTCAGGATTCCTCATGGATCGATATTCCCGTTTCATTCCTGGATCTCCCCAATCGCGCAAGCCAGACGCAGGCGGCTTCACATGACGACGGGGCTGCGCCATCGGGCCACGAAATCGTCTCAGCAGTCAAATTGATGCTGCCGTCCTACTTGGACGAAAAGATTCCAACCGTCGCGGAAATCGCAGAGATGGCCGGCATCAGCATCCGAAGCCTTCAACGCAAGCTCTCAAACGCCGGCGTTACATATTCTGACCTGCTTGACGGGGTCCGCTTTGAAAACGCCGCCAAGCTTCTGCGCGACACGAATTCCAAGATTATCGATGTCGCATTTTCCTCGGGCTACACCGACCCTGCGCATTTCACTCGCGCTTTCCGACGATTTTCCGGAGTTACACCGAGAGAATTTCGCGGCAAATGGAAGCTGCAATAGGCGTCGGTCCGGCGTTCGCGGCGATCTCTCCCTGAGCTTCATCTCGGGTCGCGTGCATGCGGCCTATATCTGGGGAGCCGGGAATGGCTGCGGGGAAACCGCTGCTCGATCTCGATCTCGTCGGGGTCCTACACGGCAGCATCATCGAGTTCTGCCGGCGCGCTCCGAAATGGTGACCACTCTGATCGCACAGATGTCCGAATTGCTCGCCCCAATATCCAAATCTGCGACGCGCACGTAGTCGACCTGTATCAATGGGTCTGTGTGCCCGGTCTCTCGTTGGTGTGAAGGGTGTCCAGAGGAAATGGCGGAGAGAGTGGGATTCGAACCCACGGTACGGTTTCCCGCACACACGCTTTCCAAGCGTGCGCCTTAAGCCACTCGGCCATCTCTCCGGGAGGCCCTCTCTTGAAGGGCTGAGGCGGATTTTGCAAGGGAGCGCGGGACCGGAGCGCGACATTTCCCCAATCGATTGAAAATATTGGGTAAATTGGCGACGGCATCGGCCGCGCGCCGCGCCCTTGCTCGCCGCTACGCGCGATTCTGGTCAGAGACCGGCGCAAATCAGGCAATGTAGTCGATCGCTGTCCCCGTCATTCCCCGGTGCACAATTGCGCATCATGGCTGCGATCGGCACCCGGCTTTCCCGGCGCCCTCTGTTCAAGTGAGGGCGAAACGAAATGCAAAGCTCGGGCGATTCATGTCGCGAGGACGCGGAAGTGCGATTCGCAGGCACTGTCACACGTTCAGTGTCGTCGCTGCTTTCGCAGGGACGACGCCCGGAAGAAGCCGCGGCTTCTCGGCTCAAGCACCAGCGCCTCTGGAATACTGGATCACCCGCATGCGCGGGTGATGACACCGAAGATACTGTTTGACATTTGAATCGGAAGACAACGATGCACGAGGATGGGCAACCGCTGGCGTGCCCATCCTCGATGTGCGCTGGCGAACTCGTGCTCGCTCAGTGATAGCGCGCGGCAAAATCCGCCGTGCGGCGCGGCCACAGGGTTGGTGGCTCCGGCAGCGCCGCGTTTCCCGCATTGTGCGTATCCTGCAGCGTCTCGATAAAGTCGGCGAACCATTGCTGGATAGTGCCGCTGTTGAGCCGCTCCATCATCGCTTCCCAGCGCATCCGCCGCTCGGTCAGCGGCATCGCGAGCGCCGTTGCCAACGTGCGCGCCATGCCGTCGATGTCGTGCGGATTGACCAGCAGCGCGGCATCGAGCTCGTTCGCCGCACCGGCGAATTTCGACAGCACCAGCACGCCGGGATCGGCCGGGTTCTGGGCTGCGACATATTCCTTGGCGACGAGGTTCATGCCGTCCTGCAGCGGCGTCACCACGCCGACCTGCGCGGTGCGGTAGAGGCCCGCGAGCACAGCCTGGCCAAAGCCCTTATTGAGGTAGCGGATCGGGGTCCAGTCCACCTCGCCATGCACGCCGTTGACGTCGGTGACAAGCTTCGCCACCTCGCTCTGCAAATTGCCGTAGGCCTCGATCGCGCCGCGCGAGGGCGTTGCGATCTGCAGCAGCGACACCGAACGCTTCAGGTTCGGGTGCAGCGTCCACATCTTGTCGAATGCCTTGATGCGGTTGACGAGGCCCTTGGAATAGTCGAGCCGGTCGACGCCGATCGCGAGCTTCTCGCCATTGAGGCTGCGCCGCAACCGCGTCACGTCGGGATGCGTCATCGCCTTGGTCGCCTGCTGTGCGAACTTCCCGGGATCGATGCCGATCGGGAACACCGCAGCGCGGGTGCGGCCGAACGACGAATTGATGACGCCGTCGCGCACCTCGAATTCTAGATCGTTCTGCACATAGCTAAGGAAGTTCTCGCAGTCCTCATCGGTCTGGAAGCCGATCAGGTCATAGGACAGCATCGCCTCGATCAACTCGCGATGATTGGGCACGCCCGCGATCACCGCGCGCGCCGGCCACGGCGTGTGCAGGAAGAAGCCGATCGGCTGCGTCACGCCGAGATCGCGCAGCTCGGCACCGAGCGCGAGAAAGTGATAGTCCTGAATCCAGAACACGGAATCAGGTTTGCGGAAGCGCAGCAACGCACGCGCCATGAACGCGTTCACCTCGCGATAGCTCATATAGTCTTCGCGCGAGGCACGAATCAGATCGGCGCGCGAATGCATTGCAGGCCACAGCGCTGAATTGGCAAAGCCTTCGTAGTAGCCGCCATAGTGCGCGGCCGGCAGATCGAGCATCGCCAGCGCGCCCGCACCGAGAGCCTCGACTTCTGCAAAAGGTTCCTTAGTGTTCCCGTCGCGGACACGTCCACTGGAACCAACCCATATTGCCCCTGTCTTTTCCACTACCGGCAATAATGCCGCAGCCAGCCCCCCCGTCATGGGTTCATTGGGTTTTCCGCGCGAGACGCGGTTCGATACGACGACGAGGTTCACCCGGTCCCCTCCTGTTGATCAGCTCGCGTATTAACAACCATTCATCAAGATGGTTCCTGATCAAGGAATCTCCCAAATGAAACCAAATTCTGGCAAAGCGCGAAGGAACTCGCGGGAACTCGCGAAAAAGAAAAATCATGCGAGATGCACGCCCCGACGCAAAACGACCGCATTCCGCGGCGCGCGGCGCGACGTGCGATGCAGATGATTTGGTTAGGACAGGCTCACGTCCCTATCATCGTCGAGCAGCTGCGCGAGGAATTCACGCACATCGCTCGGCCCGTCGAAATGTCCGGCGACGCCGGTCGCGCGGCGGCCGACGGAGAATGCGAGACCGTTGAAATCAGGCATGATCGCGAACACCGTCTCGTCGGTGACGTCGTCGCCGATAAAGAACGGGCGGCGTCCCCTGAACGGCTCATGCGTCATCAGTTCGAGCACGCCGGTCGCTTTGGTGAAGCCGGAATGCTTGATCTCGCAGACGCTCTTGCCCGGCAGCACCTCGATCGGCGCATCCGGCAATTCGGCGCGGATCAGTGACACCGCTTCATAGATCGCCTTCTCCGCTTGCGGCGCCAGCCGATAGTGCAGCGCCAGCGAATAGCCCTTGTCCTCGAGCAGAATGCCGGGGCTGAGCTTGGCGATCGCGGCAAGACGGCGTTTCAGTTCCTTGTCCAGCGGCGGCGCATGCGCGGCGACCGCCTCGCTGTCCGGCTGCAGCCGCATCTCGGCGCCATGGCCGCCGACCGCGGGAAACAGGTCCGGCGCGAAGATCAGGTCGATGTCGTTGAGCGAGCGGCCGCTGACCAGCGCCAGTGCGCCGTTGGTACGCTCATGCAACTGCTTCAGCGTCGTCGACAGCTCCGGCGGAACCCAGACCTCGCGCGGCGTCGGCGCGAAATCAATCAAGGTGCCGTCGATGTCGAGCAGCACCGCAGTCTGGCCCAGCGGCGGGATCAGCGACGCCGGCGCGCTGTCCGTCGTGGCGTCAGGGGCGATGTCATCATCCAGGCGCATTTCGGCCACGTCATCATGCTTCATCTTGTTCTACTCCAAAAATGCCAACGGTCGCGCGACAGATTCGAGCGATTTTCGCTCGGCCGCGACGGCATAGCGCCACGCGACGGCTGCGGCGACCATCATGAGTGCCGACCCCAGAAGGTAGCCGGCGAAGACGCTGTTGCGCGATCCGGTATCGATCAGCACGCCAAATAGCGCCGGCCCGATCACGCCGCCGATGCCGGTGCCAACAGCATAGAAGGCCGCGATCGCGAGCGCGCGGACCTCCAGCGGAAACGTCTCGCTGACGGTGAGATAGGCGGCGCTTGCCGCCGGCGAGGCGAAGAAGAAGATCACCATCCAGGCGATGGTCTGGGTCTGCGCGGTGAGCACGCCGATCGAGAACAGATAGCCGGACAACGCAAGCAGTACGCCCGACACGCCATAGGTCAGTGCGATCATGGTGCGGCGGCCGAGCGTGTCGAACAGGCGGCCGAGCAGCAGCGGCCCGAGGAAGTTGCCGGCGGCGAACGGCAGGATGTACCAGCCGACATTGCTGGCGGCGATGCCGAAGAAGTCGGTCAGGATCAGCGCGAAGGTGAAGAAGATCGCATTGTAGAAGAATGCCTGCGCGGCCATCAGCGTCAGCCCGACCAGCGAGCGCTGCCGGTAGGTGGAGAACAACGTCACCGCGACCTCGCGCAGCGGCGTGTGATCGCGCATCCGAAGCTTGATCTTCTCAAAATCCGCGCTGGACTGCTCGTGGCCGAGCACGGAGGTCTCGATATCGGCGACGATCTTATGGGCCCGGTCGGGGTAGCCATGGATCATCAGCCAGCGCGGGCTTTCCGGAATCCACATCCGCATCAATAGCACGACGAGGCCGAGCACCGCGCCAGTGAAATAGGCGATCCGCCAGCCGTGATCCGGCGCAAGGAACGCGGGATCGAGCAGGATGATGGCGCTCAATGCGCCGATCGCGGCACCGATCCAGAAACTGCCGTTGATGATGAGATCGGTCCAGCCGCGATAGCGCGCCGGCACCAGTTCCTGGATGGTCGAATTGATCGCGGTGTATTCGCCGCCAATGCCGGCGCCGGTGAGAAAACGAAACAGCGCGTAGCTCGCGACATTCCACGACAGCGCGGTCGCGGCCGTCGCCGAGAGATAAACCGCGAGCGTGATGAAGAACAGCTTCTTGCGCCCGATCCGGTCGGTGAGCCAGCCGAAGCCGAGCGCGCCGAGCACGGCGCCGGCGAGATAGGCGCTGCTGGCAAGCCCGACATCGGCGTTGGAGAAAGCCATCGTCGGGCTCTCCTTCAGCGCACCCGACAACGCACCGGCGAGCGTCACTTCGAGCCCGTCAAGGATCCATGTGATGCCGAGCGCCAGCACGACGCGGGTGTGGAAGCCGCTCCAGCGCAGATTGTCGAGGCGAACCGGGATCGAGGTCTCGATGATGCGGTCGTCATTTGGCGTGGCCGGCGCCACGGCCTCGTGCGTCGTCGCAGAGTTCAATTGTGTCGGCTGCAGTGTCATCAGAATCGGCCAATGGGGAGAGCCCCGGAACGAGGCGTTCCAAGGTTTACTCTCCCAGGATTGCGGCAAACGGAGTGCCCGCCACGCGAGGTCAACGCCGTAGCCCGGCAAGGGTTCCCGCAATGCGGCATAGGAACCGGGACCACAGCGAACTGTTCTCGGCTCAAAAGCCACGGAGGCATTGATGGCCGCACACAAGAAAGCCACGCGCAAGACGGCAAGAAAATCCCCAAGCCGATCCGCAGGCACGACGCGCCGCAAGCGTGGAGCAAGCGCGACGACGGCGAGGCGCTGGTCGCAGCGGGTGACAGAAGAGAGCGACGCGCTCGACCTCGAACGCGGCGTGTTCAAGCAGACCAGCGCAAAGAAGATCGCTTCGTCGCTGAAGAAGTCCGCCGAGCATAGTACGCGGCGCAAGAGCGGTGCTTATCGTTCTGCGCTGTCGATGCTGACCTTCTATATCAACCGCGCCGGCAAGACGTTGCCGAAAACCGAACGATCACGGCTGGAGCGCGCCAAGGTCGAGTTGAAACACCAGTTCGGGCGGGATTGATTTGGCCGCGGCCGCAACCTGCCTCGTGGGGGGCCCGCCCGGCGCGCCCCCCCCCACCGCACCATTTGCACCACCCGCCGCGGGGCGCCCGGGGCGGCGGCGCGCCGGAACGTCGCTCTCTACTGATCCCTGCTGTGTTGTTTTTGGGTGGGGGCGGCGGGCGCCGGGCCCCCGCCCCCCCCCCCCCCGACACTTGTGGGCTTACGCCGCGCGGATGTTGGCCATGAAGCGGCCGAGCTCCTCGCGCAGCCGCGAACTCTCGACCGACAGCGAGCGGGCCGAATTCAGCACCTCTTCGGAGGCGGCGCCCGTCTCGGTCGCGCCGCGATTGACCTGCGTGACGCTGGAGGCGGCTTCCCGGGTGCCTTGCGCGACGTTCTGCACGCTGCGCGCGATCTCCTGCGTTGCCGCGCTCTGCTGCTCGACCGAGCTCGCGATGTTGGTCGCGATGCCGGAGATCTGCCCGATCGTGCCGCCGATCTCCTTGATCGCAGCGACCGATTCCTGCGTCGCGGCCTGCATACCCGAGATGTGGGTGGAGATCTCGTCAGTGGCCCTCGCGGTCTGGCTCGCCAGCGACTTCACCTCGGCGGCAACCACCGCGAAGCCGCGACCCGCATCGCCGGCGCGCGCGGCCTCGATGGTCGCGTTCAGCGCCAAGAGATTGGTCTGCTCGGCGATCGCCGTGATCAGCTTGACCACGTCGCCGATCTCCTGCGCGGCGCGCAAGAGCTTGCCGATCCGCGTGTCGGTTTGCTCGGCCTGACGCACAGCGGAATCGGCGATCTGGCTGGATTCCTTGGCGCGACGGCCGATCTCGTCGACGGACGCCGACAGCTCCTCGGTCGCGGAGGCGACCGACTGCATGTTGCTGGAGGCCTCCTCGGAAGCACCGGCGACCTGGCTCGACAGGTTCTGCGTGGTCTCCGCAGTCCGGGTCAGCGTGCCGGCCGCGGATTCGAGCTGCACCGCGGAAGCCGACACGTTGGAGACGATCGAGCCGACGGCGGATTCGAATTCGTCGGCAAAGCGAATCAGCTCCGCGCGCCGGGCAGTCGCGCTCGCCTTGTTCTGCGCTTCCTGGGTCGCGGCATCGCGCTCGGCCCTGGCGATCGCCTGCACCTTGAACTCTTCCACCGCGCCGGCCATTTCGCCGAGCTCGTCGCGGCGGCCAAGGCCTGGCAGCACCACGTCGAAATTACCCGCCGCGAGCTCGCGCATCGCGGCACACATCGCCGCGATCGGCCGCGAAATGCCTTTGCCGAGCAGGAACGCCCAAACCAGCCCGAGCACGAAGCTGCCGGCGGCAAGCATCAGGATCAGCTGCTCGGTCTCGCCGATCATGGAGTGCGATTCGTTTTCAAGCCGCTTCTGGTCGGCGAGCAGGTCCGACTTCATCGCCGCCGCCCCCTGGCTGATCGCAGCCGCGGATTCCGTCATCTCGACGGTCAGTTCGTCGATCGACTTCGCATTCGCGATCAGCTTGGCGAGCGCCTCGCGGTACTCTTCGAGCAGCGCGGTGATGTCCTTCACCCCCTGGGTGATCCGCTCGTTCTGCGAGGTGATCCCCTTCACCAGATTGTCGGCAAATTTCAATCGGGCGAGCGCGCTGGAGGCGACGGTCTTGTCGCCGTTGACGACGAAGGTGTTCACGGCCCCGGTGATCGACTGGAGCTGGTCGGCCACCTTCTTGGCGCCGAACTGGATCGACTGCAGCTCGGAATCATCGGCATTGCTCGGGAGATCGTCCAGCTTGTAGCGCATCGAGGTCGCGCTGCGGACCAGTCTGTTCTGCGCCGTCTGCGCGCTCTCGTCCTTGGTGCGAACGATCTCGGCAAAGATCTTGGTGAAGGCGCGGAATTCGCGTTCCAGCTTGGTGACCTGCTCGAGCCGGGCGGGATTGGTGGTGCCCTTCATCGACGCCACGATGGCGTCCTTCAGGCTGGCCTCGGCGGCGAGCGCGGCCTTGGCGTCGTCCTCCCTGCCGGTCGCAACGTAGTAGCGCGCCAGCGAACGGTAGGAGATCAATTCGCGATCGATGTTGCGGGCGAGATCGGCTTCCGCGACGCTCTGGCGATAGGAGCCGACGCCGGCCGAGACCCGCTCGAAGCCCATATAGGCAAAGCCCATGGTGGCCGCCGAAAGCGCCAGCGTGACGGCAAACCCGAGCATGATCTTGGCGCGAAATCTGAGGGTTGGGAACCTGATCGACAGCGATCGCTTCAGTCCCGGCATTCCAACCCCCGTCTTCATTCTGAAAACCACGCGGGGTCCGGCAGCAACCCGCCCCAGCCCCCGGAGGGCAAAACTAAGGCAAAATCAATAAGGCCCGGTAAATGAGCAGCCGCGGCGCCCGTATTCACCCGGTACTACCTTGGTCGAGCCAACCCGGTGGGCTCGCGGATTGACGCGCGGCTCCGGCCCGATAGTTTAGAACCGATCAAACCTGTCCCTGCCCGGGCCGGGAGAACACATCGGGAGGTGTCCCATGTCATCGCGTCGAACGGCGCCGTTGGCGCGTGCGGCGAGCATAGCTGCCGGCGAAGTCGCCGGGCCAATGACATTTCCCCTCACGACCTAGAAGATTCGGGCGGGCCGGAACGCGAACCATCGCGGCACGGCCCGGACGCCCTTGCGACCCGCGCGGGTTCAACCGGCCGCGCCAAGAATAGCAAAAATTTCTGGTCAGGGAGAACGCCTTTGGCGGAGCAGCACGGCAGCGCCACCGACAGTATTGTCGTGGTGCAGGCAAAGACCGGCGGGCCGCGGCAGGCCGCGGACGAGATCGCGCGCCAATTGGCGGCCGCTGATCTTGCCATGCTCGTGGTGTTCGTGTCGCCGTTCTATGACCCGCAACAGTTCATTGCCGAGCTGTCGACCCGGATGCCCGACGTGCCGATCTTTGGCTGCACCACGGCGGGAGAATTGTCGCCCGGCGGCTGGGATGAGGACAGCGTCGTCGCGATGGGCTTCAACGCTGCCGATTTCGTCATCGCGGCCCGGCCGCTGTTCGACCTCGCGACATTTCGGGTCGACCATGGCCGCTCGATCTGCACCGAATTGCAGAACGAATTCGCGCAGCAGACCGAGCATTGCGATCACACCGACGATTCCTTCGGGCTGCTCTTCATCGACGGCATGTGCCAACGCGAGGAGACCATCATGTCGGCGATCTACGCATCGCTCGGCGACATCCCGGTGGTCGGCGGCTCCGCGGGCGACGGCCTGCGCTTCGAGAAGTCCTGGGTCTTCCACGGCGGCGAGGCCCATACCGACGCGGCCGTCCTGATCCTGATCCGGACGCGGCTGCCGTTCCGCCTGTTCAAGTGCGATCATTTCGAGCCGACCTCGACCAAGATGGTTGTGACCGAGGCCGACATCGAACACCGCATCGTCAAGGAATTGAATGCAGAGCCGGCCGCGCTGGAATATTCCCGCGCCGTCGGCTTGAGCGACAGCAAACTCGAACTGTTCTCCTTCGCCGCGCATCCGGTCCTGGTGCGCGTCGGCGGTGCCTACTACGCGCGGTCGATCCAGCGCACGAACCCGGACGGGTCGCTGCAATTCTTCTGCGCGATCGACGAGGGCATGGTGCTGACGGTGGCGCGCGAGCGCGATCCGATCGACGTGACGAGCCGCCTGCTCAAGGAGCTGACCGAGGACCTCGGCGAGGTCTCGATGTTCATCGGCTTCGAATGCGTGCTGCGCCGGCTCGATGTCGAGCAGCGCCAGCTGTCGCGCGAGATGTCGGAGCTCTATCGGCGCAACAAAGTGATTGGCTTTCAGACCTATGGCGAGCAGTATCGCTCCATGCATGTCAACCAGACGCTGACCGGCATCGCCATCGGCAAGCGGGCTGTCGCGCCGCAATGACCGACACCAAGACCACGCGCATAGCGGCGCTCGAACGCGAAACCGAGAAGCTGCGCAAGATCAACGCGGCGCTGATGTCACGCGTCGAACGTTCCACCGATCAGCAGCTCAACGCCTTTTCTCTGTTCGAGACCGCGATCGCGCTTGATCAGCAGGTCCGCGACCGCACCCAGCAGCTCAAGCAGGCGCTGCAATCGCTGGAAAAGACCAACGGACGCCTGCTGCAGGCCAAGCAGCAGGCCGAGGCGGCAAGTTCGCTGAAATCATCGGTGCTGGTTTCGGTGACCCACGACCTGTTGCAGCCGCTCAATGCGGCGCGGCTGACACTGTCTGCGCTGACCGACATGGCTACCGAGTCCAAGAGCGGCGTGCTGACCGACCAGATCGACCGTTCGCTGGCGACGCTTGAGGACATGCTGCGGACGCTGCTCGACATCTCGAAGCTCGACGCCGGCGTGCTCAGGCCCGAGTTCGGTCCGGTCGCGGTCGCCTCGCTGTTCGAGCCGCTGGAGCAGGAATTCGCGGCGACAGCCGCCAAGCGCAACCTCGGCTTCCGGATCATGCCGTCGTCTGCGGTGGTTCGCTCCGATCCGCTGATGCTGCGCCGGATCCTGCAAAACCTGCTGGCCAATGCGCTGCGCTACACCCAGCGCGGCACCGTGCTGATGGGATGTCGCCTCAGGGGCGACGATATCTGCATCGAGGTGCACGACACCGGACCGGGCATCCCGGAAGCCCAACGCGAGGCGATCTTCGTCGAGTTTCAGCGCGGCGATGCCAGCGCCGGCGACAAGGCAGGCATCGGGCTCGGCCTTTCGATCGTGCGCCGGTTTGCCGACCTGCTCGGCCATAACATCAAGCTGAATTCGCGCGCCGGCAAGGGCTCGGTGTTCTCGGTCACCGTGCCCCGCACCTTCGACGCGGTTGCGATCCCGGTGCGCGAACAGGCCAGCGTCGACTATCGCTATGGCGGCATGGAGGGCGCCAAGATCCTGCTGATCGAGAACGATCTCTCGAGCGCCGAGGGTCTCGCCCATTTGCTGGAGAAATGGGGCTGCGACGTCGCCGTGACGATCTCCAAGACCGAGGCGCTCGAGCGCATCCACGCCCTGGACGGTATTCCCGACGCCATCATCGCCGACCTGCACCTCGACAATGGCGAGACCGGAATCCAGGCCGTCGACGTGATCCGCGGCGAAATCAACGCCAAGGTTCCGGCAATCATCGTCACCGCCGACTACTCGGCCAAGGCCGCCTCCGACGTATCGGCTTTCGGCCACGAACTATTGAAGAAGCCGATCAAGCCCGCCGAGATGCGCTCGCTGCTGTCGTTCCTGCTGGCGGCGGAGCAGTCGGGTGCGCGGCTATGACGAGGCGCCGTGCGAAGACGGCGAGGCCGTCACCGGCGCATGGTCGTGCTTGCCGAAATCGAGTTTCGACAGCGCGATGATGGCTTCGGTCCGGCTTCGCACCCCGAGCTTCCGCAGGATTTCGGAGACATGCACCTTCACTGTGGTGACCGAGATACCGAGCTCATAGGCGATGTGCTTGTTCTGCAGGCCGCGGCAGATCATGTCGAGTACGCGAAGCTGCTGCGCGGTGAACTGGCCGAGTTGTTGCACCAGTTCTCGCGTCTCGGCCTGACCTTTCCGCGCGGCGGCGGTATCACGGAAGCGCGTCGGCAGGCACACCGCGCCTTCAAGGATGCCGCGCAGCAGCCGCGCCAGTTCGACCTTCGGCGTCGACTTCGGGATGTAGCCGGAAATACCGAGCGAGATCGCGCCGCCGACGATCCGGGAATCGTCATGTGCCGACACGATCACGAGCGCGCTGCGCGGTGCCGCGGCACGCACCCGGTAGGCGCCAAGCAGGCCCGTGGTTCCGGGCATCGACAGATCGAGCAGGATCAAATCGAGGCCATCGCGCGCGGCGATCACATCCAGCGCGCCGTCGATCGACGTGGCCTGCAGCACTTCGGCATCGGGAAACTCAGCCCCGATCACGCCGATCAGGGCGGCACGAAACAGCGGGTGGTCCTCGACGATCAGCAGTCGAGGCGCACCCGCCTTGCCAAGCGGCGGCTCATCCGCCAGGGGCGCGGTCGTGGTCAATGCTGCGCCGTCCTCCCTCGGATCGCTGATGACAGCCATTGTGCGCACGACGTTATCTCAAAGCTGACCGGCAGCCTATAGGCAGCATAGTCAATGCGTGCGCCTCGCAGCGCAGCAAGCCTAGGGCGCCTTCTCCGCCTTCGCTCCCGCGCAGGCGTCAGGGACCGGAAGCGGAATTTTGCCGAGCTCGATGATCGCCTTGTTGCGGCTGAACAGCTTCAGCTTGCGCAGGATCTCGGTCACATGTGCCTTTACCGTGGATTCCGCGAGCTTGAGTTCCGAAGCGATCTCGCGATTTTGCAGGCCGCGGATGATCAGGTGAAGGACGCGGATTTGCTGCGGCGTCAGCTTCTGGATCCTCTCGCGCAGCGTCCGCGCGGTCTCGGAATGATCCAGCGCGCCCACCGCGACGAAATCCCGCGGCGCCGAGACCGACCCGCTCAGCACGCGCGCGATCGCCTGCGAGAGTTCGCCGACCGACGTCGACTTCGGCAGATAGCCGACTGCGCCCATTTCCAGCGCCTCGCGGATCGTGTGCTTGTCCTCCTCGCTTGAGACGATGGCAATCGGCAGTCGCGGGTAGCGATCCCTGATCTTCTGGAAGCCGGAGAACCCGACGACGTCGGGCAGCAGCAGATCGAGCAGCGCCAGATCGATATTCGGCTTGCTGGCAAGGATGCCGAGCGCCCCCTTGATCGAGGTGGCCTCATAGATTCGGGCATCGGGATGCGAGATGCGGATGGCATTGCCAAGCGCCTCGCCAAACAGGGGGTGATCGTCGATGATCAGGAACCCCATCATGAGGACCCTCGCACTGCTCGAGTCGTTTCCGTTCCGATTGAATCGGAACGGGGCTCTCGATTCAAGTTCTGACGCGTTTTCTTCACGCGAACCGGTATCCACTTCGCTCGAAAACGTCCCCATTGCCGATCGCAGCGGCTAGTTCGACCCGCCGCTATCCTGCACGCTCCGCAGATAGGCATATACGTTTCTGAGCTCGTCGTCGCTGAAGACGTCCTTCCAGGCCGGCATGCCCTTTGCTGGGCGCCCGTCATGCACCGTCTTCCAGAATGTCGATTCCATGTCGTCAGCATAGCGCTTCTTCAGCAGCCTGAGATCGATCTTTCGCTCGGCCTGCACCGCGTCAGGACCGTGGCAATGGGCGCAGGTGCCGTTGAACACCCCCCGCCCCGCCGTGGCATCCCCTTTGGCATCCCCGCCGGCGGCCGCGGCGGTCTGAACCGGCTTCTCGGCCGTGGCCGCCTGCCCGACCTTGACGGGCTCGCTTGCGCCGACCGACGACGTCGTCGCCCGGTCCGCCTCGCCGAACTTCACCGGGGCGCCGTTCGGCACGCCGTATTTGGCAAACAGGGCGGCAATATCCGTCTGCAGCGACGGCAGCACGCCGTCGACTTCATCGCGCAGTGCACCAGACGCCTTGGCGAAGCCGATCGCGGTCGCCCAGAGCAGGCCGTCGCCTTCGGTCGATACGATCTGATACTTGCCGCCGTAGTTGGTCTTGTTGAGCCAACCCGCCACCGGCGCCCAGATGAAGGCGATGTCGACCTTGCCCTGTTCGAGGGCCGCCATGCCCTCCTCCGGGCTGAGCACGGTGACCTTCTGGATGCCGTCACGCAGCGCCAGCAGGTTCTGCGGCGTCGACTGATACTGCACCGCAACCCGCAATCCCGTGAGGTCGTCGATACCGGCGAGCTTGCGATCCTTGGCGCCAACCAGTGCATAGCCTTCATGGGCGATCGGCTTCGAGAAGACCACCGCCGGGCCCATGAAATCGTCGATCAGAGGCAGGCCGACCATGGCGTCGCACTGCTTGCTCAGCAGCGTCTCCCGCACGGTGCGCTTGCCGAAATAGGACTTGTACCAATTGGTGCTCACCGTGCGGCCGAGCTTTTGCGCGACCGCCTGGCCGATCTCGAGATAGAGGCCGGGCTTGCCCGGTTCGTCACTCGAGAACGGCAGATTGGTTGGATCGGCACAGAGCCGCAGCGGCGGCCTGGCGTCCTCCGCGCCGGCCGACAGGGCCGGCGCGAGCAGCGTAGCGGAGAGCAGCACGGTCCGGATCGCCTTTCCCAACTGCACGCTGCAAGCAGAGCCGGGCACGTCATTCGACTTGATGCAGGACACGGACAATGCTGCCTCCTTGCGACGGTGGTTACTGCAGGGCGAACACGAACAGCGAGCCGCCTTCGGGCGCCGCGGCGACCATCTTCTTGCCGATGTCACCGAGGAAGGCCGGCAGCGCCGCGGTGCGCCCGACCACGATCGCGACATACTGCTTGCCGTCGACCGAATAGGTCACCGGACCAGCGCCGATGCCGCTGCCGAGGTTCTTGCTCCACAGCACCTTGCCGTTCCTGGCATCGATGGCGCGGAAGTCGCCGTGCAGATTGCCGGAGAACACGAGGTTGCCGCCGGTCGTCAGCGTGCCGCCGTTGAAGGGCAGGTCTTCCTTGATGCTCCATACCTTCTTGTTGGCGATCGGATCCCAGGCCACGAGTTCGCCGAGGAAGCCGCCGGGACCCGGCTTGGTCGGGAATTCGGCGCCGAGATAGAACACACCGCGCTTGTAGTTCACGTCGCTGACCGACCAGTCCATGCAGACATTGTTGCTCGGGATGTAGACGAGGCCGGTCTGCGGGTTGAACGACATCGGCTGCCAGTTCTTGCCGCCGATCAGGTTCGGGCAGATGTCCTTGGCGGGATGGCCGGGGCCCGGACGCTTGTCCGGATCCTCTTCCGCCCGCATCGTGTTGACGTCCCACTTCTTGGCCCAGTTGGCGAAGACATACTTCTCGGCCGAGATCACCTTGCCGGTTTCGCGGTTGGCCACGAAGAAGAAGCCGTTGCGGTCCGCCTTCATCAGGACGGGGATCTCGGCGCCCTTGATCTTCAGGTCGGCGAGCAGGAGCTCGTTGACGCCGTCATAATCCCAGGCGTCGGCCGGCGTGCCCTGGATGTGCCACTTGATCTTGCCGGTGTTGGGATCGATCGCGAGCGTCGAGGCCGTGTAGAGGTTGGTCAGCTTGCCGAAATTGCCGTCGCCGGTCGACCTGACCGCGGTATTCCACGGTCCCGGATTGCTGGTACCCCAATAGACCGTGTCGGACTTGGCGTCGTAGGATCCGACCAGCCAGGCGGCGCCGCCGCCATGCAATCCGGTGTCGCCCTTCCAGGTGTCGCTGCCGGGTTCGCCGGGCGCCGGTACCGTGTAGGTCTGCCAGAGCAGCTTGCCATCCTTGAGCGAGAACGCCTGCAATGAGCCGCGGACGCCGTATTCGCCGCCGCCGAAGCCGGTGATCACCTTGTCGCGGACGATCAGCGGCGGCGAAGTGATGACCGAGCCCTGCTTGTAGTCGACGACCGTCGAGGTCCAGAGCTCCTTGCCGGTCTCGGCGTCGAGCGCGGTCAGCTTGCCGTCGAGCCGGCCGACGAAGATCTTGCCGTCGGCGTAGGACACGCCGCGGCTGTTGACGTCGCAGCAGGCATATTGCAGCACGTCGTCCGGAATATCCGGCTGCCAGGTCCATTTGCGCGCGCCGGTCGCGGCATCGACCGCATAGACGTATTTGGGACCCCACGACGTCGACACATACAGCGTCTTGCCGATTACCACCGGCGAGGACTCGTTGGAGCGCAGCGAGGCCAGTGACAGCGAATACACCAGCTGCAGCTTGCCGGCATTCTCGGAATTGATCTGCTTCAAGGGGCTGAAGCGCGTATTGCCGTAGTCGTGGCCGGCGATTGCCCATCCGTTCGGATCCGACGCCGCCTTCACGACGGAGTCATTCGCCTTCGACGCACCAATACTTGCCATCGCCATGGCGACCAGCGACACGCCGGCAAAGAAAATCCCGCTCCTCAGCTTCATTGGCTTCCTCCAATATGGTTTCGTTGCCGCGATGGATGCATCGCGCGCGCAGATCGATACCCAATTTCATGAACCAGCGATCTTCCGTCGCCGCGTCGGCGATGAAGATGACAGCAACGCTTTTGCGTCGTTATAGGCGGAAGGTAGTAGCAACCGCGGCGACGATTTTTGCGCGCCGCAGGCACCATTGGCCTGCCGAAAAGTCCCTTAATTTCATCGCGCCGGAGCACGCCGCCGGCAGCTTGCAAATTGCCCATTGAACGGCTGCCTGCTAGGATCGCAGGCACTGCCCGGCGCCTTCGTGACAGGGCCGCGACTACGACTTTGATCGCGGTTACGCCCCAAATGAAGCGTGCTCTACTGGGCCCATAACAAAGCTATTGGGAGAAACGCGTGTCTACAGTCAAACTGACGGTAAACGGCAAGGCGGTCTCGGTCGACGTTGAGGACCGAACCCTCCTCGTGCATCTCTTGCGCGAAAACCTGAACCTGACCGGCACCCATGTCGGCTGCGATACCAGCCAGTGCGGCGCCTGCGTCGTCCATGTCGATGGACGGGCGGTCAAATCCTGCACCATGCTGGCCGGCCAGGCCGCTGGCTCTAATGTCACCACGATCGAAGGCCTCGCCAAGGGCGACGAGCTACACCCGATGCAGGCGGCGTTCCGCGACAATCACGGCCTGCAGTGCGGCTATTGCACCCCCGGCATGATCATGTCCGCGGTCGACATCGTTCACCGGCATCATTCTCAAGGATCTGGCGGCAAGCTCGACGAGGAAACGGTTCGTCACGAGCTCGAAGGCAACATCTGCCGCTGCACCGGCTACCACAACATCGTCAAGGCGGTGCTCGACGCAGCCGGCCGCATGAAGGTTGCGCAGGCCGCCGAATAGCAGCCGACGCACAAGACGGCATCAGAAAATTCATCACCGCCGGTTTCGATGGAGACGGCGGAAATCGAAATCTCCGGTCGGGAGGACCAGGCTATGGGCGTTGAAGGCATTGGCGCAAGCGTCGTGCGCAAGGAAGATCGCCGCTTCATTACAGGACAGGGACGTTACGTCGACGACGTCAAAATGGTCGGCATGACCTATGCTCATTTCATTCGCAGCCCGCATGCACATGCAAAGGTCAAGGGCATTGATTCAGCCGATGCCATGAAGATGCCCGGCGTGATCGCGGTGCTGACCGGACAGCAGATCGTCGACGACAAGGTCGGCAATCTGATCTGCGGCTGGGCCATCACTTCGAAGGACGGCTCGCCGATGAAAATGGGCGCGTGGCCGGCGATGGCGCCGGAGACCGTACGCTTTGTCGGACAGGCAGTCGCGGTCGTGATCGCCGAGACCAAGAACCAGGCCAAGGACGCCGCCGAGGCGGTCGTCGTCAATTACGAAGAGCTTCCCGCGGCGGCCGACATCAAGGCGGCTATCAAGCCGGGCGCGCCGCAGCTTCACCCCGAGGCTCCCGGCAACGTGGTGTACGACTGGCATATCGGCGACGAAGCCGCGGTCAAGGACGCATTCAGCAAGGCGGCCAATGTGGTGACGCTCGAGCTCACCAACAACCGCCTGGTGCCGAATGCGATGGAGCCGCGCGCGGCGATCGCGCATTACGACCAGGCCGAAGAGCACTACACGCTCTACACGACGTCGCAGAACCCGCACGTCGCCCGCCTCGTGCTGTCGGCGTTCTACAACATCGCGCCGGAGAACAAGCTGCGCGTGATTGCGCCCGACGTCGGCGGCGGCTTCGGCTCCAAGATCTACATCTACCCCGAAGAAATGGTGGCGCTGTGGGCCTCGAAGAAGGTCAACCGCCCGGTGAAGTGGACCGGCGACCGCTCCGAAGCCTTCCTCACCGATGCGCACGGCCGCGACCATGTCTCGAAGGCGGAGATGGCGTTCGACAAGGACAACAAGATCCTTGGGCTGCGGGTGAAGACCCATGCCAATTTCGGCGCCTATATGTCGCTGTTCTCCTCGGCGGTCCCGACCTATCTCTATGCGACGCTGCTGTCGGGCCAGTATGTGATCCCGGCGATCTACGCGGAGGTGATGGGCGTCTACACCAACACCACGCCGGTCGATGCCTATCGCGGCGCCGGCCGCCCCGAGGCGAGCTATCTGATCGAGCGCATGATGGAGACCGCGGCACGGCAACTGAAGGTCGATCCGGCCGAGTTGCGCAAGAAGAACTTCATCACCCAGTTCCCGTATCAGACGCCTGTGATCATGGCGTATGACATCGGCGACTTTAACGCCTCGATCGAGGCCGCAATGAAGGCGATCGACTATGCCGGCTTCCCGGCCCGCAAGGCCAATGCCAAGGCGGACGGCAAGCTGCGCGGTATCGGCCTCTCCTGCTACATCGAGGCCTGCGGTATCGCACCGTCAAAGGCGGTCGGCAGTCTGGGCGCCGGCGTCGGTCTTTGGGAGTCCGCGGAGATTCGGGTCAATCCGGTCGGCACTATCGAAGTGCTTACCGGCTCGCACAGCCACGGTCAGGGTCACGAGACGACGTTCTGCCAGATCATCGCGGAGCGCCTCGGCGTGCCGCTCAGCCAGGTTTCGATCGTCCATGGCGACACCGACAAGGTGCAATTCGGCATGGGTACCTATGGCTCGCGCTCGCTCGCGGTCGGCGGTACGGCGATCGTGAAGGCGATGGAGAAGGTGGAGGCCAAGGCCAAGAAGATCGCGGCGCACGCGCTCGAGGCGTCCGAGAGCGACATCGTGATCGAGAACGGCGAGTTCAAGGTCACCGGCACCGACAAGTCGATCGCACTGCCGATGGTCGCGCTCGCCGCCTACACCGCGCACAATTTGCCCGATGGCATGGAGCCCGGCCTGAAGGAGACGGCGTTCTACGACCCGACCAACTTCACCTTCCCGGCGGGCGCCTATATCTGCGAGCTCGAGGTCGATCCGGCCACCGGCAAGACCTCCTTCGTCAACTTCGTGGCCGCCGACGACTTCGGCCGGCTGATCAACCCGATGATTGTCGAGGGTCAGGTCCACGGCGGCCTCGCGCAGGGCATTGGCCAGGCGCTGCTGGAAGGCGCGGTCTATGACGAAACCGGTCAGCTCGTAACCGCGTCGTTCATGGATTACACCATGCCGCGCGCCGACGACCTGCCGTCGTTCCAGCTCTCCCACACCACGACGCTGTGTCCGGGCAACCCGCTCGGCGTCAAGGGCTGCGGCGAAGCCGGCGCGATCGGCGCCTCGGCTGCCGTGATCAACGCGATCACGGACGCCATCGGCAACAACAAGCTGGAAATGCCGGCGACGCCCGATCGCGTCTGGCACGCCATTCACGGTTGAGGGAGGAAGAGTCATGTACGAGACAAATTATCACCGCGCTTCCTCGGTCGCCGACGCCGCAGCCACGTTTGCCAAGGGCCGGGATGCAAAATTTCTCGCCGGCGGACAAACCCTGCTTCCTGTGATGAAGCAGCGTCTCGCTGCACCTTCCGATGTGATCGACCTTTCCAAGGTGCAGGAGATGATCGGCATCGAGGTTTCAGGCGACACCGTCACCATCAAGGCAGCGACGCCGCATTACGATGTGGCGCAAAGCGATGCGGTCAGGAAGGCGATCCCCGCGCTCGCCAATCTGGCGTCGATGATCGGCGACCCCGCCGTGCGCTATCGCGGCACGATCGGCGGCTCGCTCGCCAACAATGACCCGGCGGCGGACTATCCGGCGGCGGTGCTGGCGCTCGGCGCGACGGTCAAGACCAACAAGCGGTCGATCGCGGCGGACGATTTCTTCAAGGGCCTGTTCACGACGGCGCTTGAGGATGGCGAGATCATCACGGCCGTCTTGTTCCCGATACCGGCGAAGGCGGGCTACGCGAAGTTTCCGAACCCAGCCTCGCGTTTCGCGCTGACCGGCGTGTTCGTCGCCAAGACCAAGGCCGGCGACGTCCGTGCCGCGGCAACCGGCGCGTCGCAAAGCGGCGTTGTGCGGGTACCGGCGGTCGAGCAGGCGCTGAAGGCAAACTGGACGGCCTCGGCGCTCGATAACGTCACGATTCCGGCCTCCGGCCTGCTCGCCGATATCCACGGCTCGGCGGACTACCGCGCCAACCTGGTGAAGGTGATGGGACAGCGGGCGGTGACCGCGGCCGGCTGATAGCGTCTAAACACAAGTCGAGGGGCGGCGCGCAGCGATGCGCGCCGTTCGCGTTTTACCGGCGCTTAAAGGCAAAAGACGCTTGCCACATCGTGCGTTAGGCGAGACAATTTAGCTAATCAGCTAATTAAAAATACCGTCCCAACGGACGGCTGGGAGAACGCATGAAGTTCGGCACCAAGCCAGCCGCAACGCCTCAGCCTTAACGCCCCACAACCAACGGAATAGCAACGTGCTCGATAAATCTGCCTCCCAGACCGCCGCCCGCACCTCGGGCCCGCTCGCCGGCTTCCGCATCGTCGAATTCGCCGGCATCGGTCCCGGCCCGTTCGCCTGCATGCTGCTCGCGGACATGGGCGCCGAGGTCATCACCCTCGACCGGATCGGCGCGGGCAAGAATCTGAAGGCGGTGGCGACCCGTGGCCGCAAGGTCATCGAGCTCGACCTCAAGAACAAGGCGGCTATCGTCGAAGTGCTCGACCTGCTCAGCCATGCCGACGCGCTGATCGAGGGCTTTCGTCCCGGCGTGATGGAGCGCCTCGGTCTCGGCCCCGAAATCGTGCTCGCGCGCAACCCGAAGCTGGTCTTTGGCCGCATGACCGGCTGGGGCCAGGAAGGCCCGCTCGCCAACGCCGCCGGCCACGACATCAACTATATCTCCATCACCGGTGCGCTGGCAGCGATCGGCACCAAAGAGAAGCCGGTGCCGCCGCTCAATCTGGTCGGCGATTTCGGCGGCGGCGCGCTCTATCTCGTGGTCGGCGTGCTCGCCGCGCTTTTGGAAGCACAGAAATCCGGCAAGGGCCAGGTGGTCGATACCGCGATGTGCGATGGCGCGGCCTCGCTGATGTCGATGTTCTACGACATGCGCGCGCAGGGCCGCTGGAGCGGCGGCCGCGACCAGAATTTCCTGGACGGCGGCGCGCACTTCTACGGCGTCTACGAATGCTCCTGCGGCAACTTCATCTCGATCGGCTCGATCGAGCCGCAGTTCTACGCGCTGCTGCGCAAGCATGCAGACCTGACCGATGCCGACTTCGACGCGCAGATGGATCGCAAGGCTTGGCCGGCGCTGAAGGAGAAGCTGACCAAGGTGTTCAAGAGCAAGTCGCGCGCGGACTGGTGCACAATCATGGAAGGCACCGACATCTGTTTCGCGCCGATCCTGACCATGGAGGAAGCGCCTGATCATCCGCATATGGCGGCCCGCCAGGTGTTCGTCGAACGTCACGGCGTCACCCAGCCCGCCCCCGCGCCGCGGTTCTCACGCACGCCGTCAGCGATTCGCGAGCCGGAATTGGCTGCTATCGGCGATGTGACCAGCGCGTGGAAAGCAGGGAAATAGCTTCCTCCGCCGTCATCGCGAGGAGCCAACGGGTCGCGCGAACGCGCGCCCGATGACAGGCTCCGCGACGAAGCAATCCATGTCTCCGCGAGCGGCGAGATGGATTGCTTCGCTTCGCTCGCAATGACGACGTAATGCGGCGCGGTTACCACTCATCCGTTAGGCCGCGTGATCGACCTTCAGCACGCCGCGGCGGATCTGGTCTTCCTCGATCGACTCGAACAGCGCCTTGAAGTTGCCTTCGCCGAACCCATCGTCGCCCTTGCGCTGGATGAACTCGAAGAAGATCGGCCCGATCGCGTTCGCTGAAAAAATCTGCAGCAGCACCTTGGTCTGGCCGCCCTCGACCACGCCCTCGCCGTCGATCAGGATGCCGTTGGTCTTAAGCCGCGCGACGTCCTCGCCATGCTTGGGCAGGCGGGCGTCGATCCGCTCGAAATAGGTGTCGGGCGGCGACGGCATGAACGGCAGGCCGGCCGCGCGCAGCGTCTCGACCGTCGCATGGATGTCGCGCGCGCCGCAGGCGATGTGCTGGATGCCCTCGCCGTGATAGGTGTTGAGATATTCCTCGATCTGCCCGGAATCGCCGGCGTCCTCGTTGATCGGGATCCGGATCTTGCCGTCCGGGCTGGTCAGCGCGCGCGAGAACAGGCCGGACGCGCGGCCCTCGATGTCGAAGAAGCGGATCTGGCGGAAGTTGAACAGCTTGGCATAGAAGCCGGTCCAGACATCCATGCGGCCGCGATGGACGTTGTGGGTGAGGTGATCGACATAGTAGAGCCCCGCGCCCTCGGGACGCGGGTTGGCGGCACCGAGCCACTCGAACTCGGCATCATAGGCCGAGCCCTTGGCGCCGTAGCGATCGACGAAATAAAGCAGGCTGCCGCCGATGCCCTTGATCGCGGGCACATCCAGCGTCTTCTCCGCGGACGACACGTCCGCCGGTTCCGCACCGAGCGCGATCGCGCGCTCATAGGCCTGCTTCGCATCGACCACCCGAAACGCCATCGACGGCGCGCAGGGGCCGTGCGCGGCGACGAAGTTGAAGCCGTGGGTATCCGGCTCCTCGTTGACGAGATAGTTGACGTCGCCCTGGCGATAGACCGTGATTGTCTTGGTCCTGTGGCGGGCAACCGCGACGAAGCCCATCAGCTTGAACAGGGCGTGCAGCTCAGCCGGATTGGGGTGGGCATATTCGACGAACTCGAAGCCGTCGGTGCCCATCGGGTTGTCGGCGCTGATTTCGGCCGGCGGCGCATCGTGCGGAAACGGACCCATGACGGTAACTCCCTGATTTGTCTGGCGGTCAGTTTCCGTCACTTGCTGCGCAACGTGCGTGCATAGTGATCCTTATTTTGCTAGTATCGCGCACGATATGTGCATGAAACGGATATTTTACGCATGCCCGCAGTCGACGCCTTCGACCTCAAAATGCTCGCCGCCCTGCAGGATGACGGCCGGCTGACCAACCAGCAACTGGCCGATCTGGTCGGGCTCTCCGCCTCGCAATGCTCGCGGCGGCGGATGCGGTTGGAGGAGGAGAAGGTGATCGCCGGCTACCACGCCGACCTCGCCGGCGAGGCGCTCGGCTTCGGCCTGATCGCGTTCATCCACATCACGCTGGCGACCCATTCGCCCGACAACGCCAAGCGGTTTCGCGAGCTGGTCAACCGCGTCGACGACATCCAGGAGGCCTATGCGCTGACGGGCGATGCCGATTACGTGCTCAAGGTGATGCTGCGCGACCTCAAGAGCCTGTCCGATATCGTCAACAACGTGCTGATGCCGCACCAGAGCGTCGCCCATGTGCGCTCCTCGATCGTGCTTGACCGCCTGAAGGAGAGCGCGAAACTGCCCTTGAAGGCCTTGCAAGGGTAGCCTCATTACTTTGACGCGTTTTCTTCACGCGAACCGGCCCCACTTCGCTCGAAAACGCTCTGCTATGGCTCAAATTGAGGGAAATCCGTCATTCGCTTTCCCGGTCCGATTTGCGATCATTCCTCCAACATTGGGCAAGAGAGACGACCATGGCGCTGCAGCTGCGACCGAATTGCGAATATTGCGACAAGGACCTGCCACCGAGCGCTGTGGACGCGCGGATCTGCTCCTATGAATGCACGTTCTGTGCGGATTGCGCGGAGACCAAGCTTGGCAATGTCTGTCCGAACTGCGGCGGCGGCTTCGCGCCGCGGCCGATCCGCCCCGCCAAGCCGTGGCGGCCGGGTGTCTGCACCGTGAACCAGCCGCCGTCGGACAAGCGGGTCCATCTGAAATACAGCCTCGATGATGTCGCCGCGAATACGGCGCGGTTGAGGGATATCAGGCCGGAGGAGCGATGAACCTCCTCTCGTCATTGCGAGCGGAGCGAAGCAATCTATCCTTCCGCGCACGATGAGAGATGGATTGCTTCGTCGCTTCGCTCCTCGCAATGACGGAGAACAACCTACTCCGCCGCGACGATCGTGCCTTCGACCTCGCCGAAGCCGACGCGATAGCCGTCGCCCTGGCACCAGCCGCGCATCACCAGCGAATCGCCGTCCTCGAGGAACGAGCGCATCACGCCGCTGGCAAGCTCGATCGGCTCGGTGCCGTTCCAGCTGATCTCGAGCAAGCTGCCCCGCTGGTGCTTTTCGGGACCGGAGATCGTGCCGGACCCCAGCAGATCACCGACATTCATCGCGCAACCGCTGGAGGCGTGGTGCGCGAGCTGCTGCACCGACGACCAGTACATGTATTTGAAGTTGGTGCTGCAGATCGTCCTGGCCTCGTTCATCGCACCGGCGCGCAGCGCGACGTCGAGCTGCATGTCGTAATTGTTCGGCCGGGTCTGCTTGAGGTAGGCCAGCGGCTCGGGCTGCTGCGCCGGGCCCTGCATGCGGAACGGCTCCAGCGCCTCGCGCGTCACCACCCACGGGCTGATCGAGGTCGCGAATGCCTTGGCCTGGAATGGGCCGAGCGGCACATACTCCCATTGCTGGATGTCGCGCGCGCTCCAGTCGTTGAGGATGACGAAGCCGAAGATCATCTCTTCGGCCTGCTTCTCGGTGAGCATCTCGCCCATCGGCGATGGCTGCCCGACCACCACGCCCATCTCCAGCTCGAAATCGAGCCGCTTGCAGGCGCCGAAGCTCGGCACCTCAGCGGTCGGCGGCTTCAGCTGGCCGCGCGGGCGCCGCACCTTGGTGCCTGACACCACCACCGTCGAGGCGCGGCCGTTGTAGCCGATCGGCATGTGCAGCCAGTTCGGCTGCAGCGCATTGTCCGTGCCGCGGAACATGACGCCGACATTGGTGGCGTGCTCCTTCGACGAATAGAAGTCGGTGTAGCCCGAGACGGCGAACGGCATGTGCAGCCTGACGTCGGCCATCGGCACCAGCGCCCGCGCCCGCAACTCCCTGTTGTCGCGCAGCTCCGGATGATCGGAGCGCAACAGCTCGTTGATCCGCGCCCGCGTCGCCGACCACACCTTGGGCCCGAGCGCCATGAAGGCGTTGAGCGAGGGCTGCGAGAACACGCCGAGCGGCCCGACGTCGAGCCGGGAATCCTGCTCGAGCTCCCAGAGGTCGAGCACGTAGTCACCGATCGCGACGCCGACGCGCGGCGCGAGGCCGTCTTTCGACGAGAACACGCCGTAGGGCAGGTTCTGGATCGGGAAGTCGGAGGTCGGTGCGACGTCGATGAACGAGCGGAGCTTTGGGTCGTTGGGGTGGGGCAAGATGCTTCTCCAGTGACTAACTCGTCACCGCCGGGCTAGACCCGGCGATCCATCGCTCCTTGAAAAGATGGATGGCCGGGTCAAGCCCGGCCATGACGACGTGAATTCTACGGCTTGTTCGGGTCGAACTTCTTCTCCAAGCCTTTCCAGCAATCCGAGTAATCGTCCTGCAGCGTCGACGACGTCGCGGCATGCTGCGTCACGCGCTGCGGGAATCGGGTCTCGAACATGAAGGCCATCGTGCCGGTCAGCTTCACCGGCTTCAGCTCGCTGGTGCTGGCGTGCTCGAAGGCTTCGCGGTCGGGGCCGTGCGGCAGCATGCAATTGTGCAAGCTGATCCCACCCGGCACGAAACCCTGCGGCTTGGCGTCGTAGACGCCGTAGATCAGGCCCATGAACTCCGACATGATGTTCATGTGGTACCACGGCGGACGGAAGGTGTTGTCGGCCACCAACCAGCGCTCCGGGAAGATCACGAAGTCGATATTCGCGGTGCCGGCGGTCTCCGACGGCGAGGTCAGCACCGTGAAGATCGAGGGATCGGGGTGATCGAACGCGATCGCACCGACCGGCGAGAACGTGCGCAGGTCATATTTGTACGGCGCATAATTGCCGTGCCAGGCGACCACGTCGATCGGCGAATGCGGCAGCGTGGTCTTGAACAGCGCGCCACCCCATTTCACGTAGAGCTCGGTCTGCGTGTCCTGGTCCTCGTAGCTCGCGACCGGCGTCAGGAAGTCGCGCGAATTGGCCAGGCAATTGGCGCCGATCGGGCCGCGCTCCGGCAGCGTGAACGCGCCACCGTAATTTTCGCAGAGATAGCCGCGCGCAGGGCCATTGGGAATCTCGACGCGGAACTTGACGCCGCGCGGGATCACCACGATCTCGCCCGGCTCGGCATCGATGCGGCCGAATTCGGTGACCAAACGCAGACTGCCCTGCTGCAGCACGAACATCATCTCGCCATCGGCATTGTAGAAATGCTGATCGACCATCGATCTGGTGATGAGATAGATGTGCGCCGCCATACCCGCCTGGGTGTTGGCATCGCCCGCCGTGGTCATGGTCTGCACGCCCTGCAGAAAGGTCATGTCCTCCTTCGGGATCGGCGCCGGGTCCCAGCGCAGTTGCGCGATCGGCATGTCGTATTCGTGGCACGGCGCGGTGCGCCACAGCCCGGCATCGGCCTTGGCGAAGCGGCCGGAATGCCGCACCGACGGGCGGATGCGATAGAGCCAGGAGCGTTCATTGGTGCCGCGCGGCGCCGTGAACGGCGAGCCCGACAGCTGCTCGGCATAGAGCCCGTAGGCGCAGCGCTGCGGCGAGTTGCGTCCCATCGGCAGCGCACCGGGCAAGGCCTCGGTCTCAAAGCTGTTGCCGAAGCCGGACATGTAGCCCGGCGTCACTTGGCCCGAGCTGCGAACGATCTGATCAGGCGAGGTGTTGATGTTCATCACTATCCTCCTTGCAGGGCGGCCCACATCTCCTGGTCGCGTTGATCGGTCCAGATCACGGGGTCGTCGATCCCCGACGCCTCGTCATAGGCGCGCGAAACGTTGAACGGCAGGCAGTGCTCGTAAATCGCAAACTTCGAGAATTTCGGATCCATCACCTCGCGCGTCGCCGCCATCGATTCCTTCAGCGTGCGGCCCTTTGCGACCGACGATTCGGCGGCGCCATAGAGCGTGGTGACGAAGTCGCGGGTCATCGCGATCGCATCGCGGCCGGTGGCGAGGCCCTTCAGCGCATCGCCGCGGCCCGGCGCGATCGCCTTCGGATTGAAGGCGCGGATCTCGTTCAGCGTCATCGGCCATTCGCGCAGGTGAGCATCGCCGCAATAGCAGGCCGAGTGATATTCGATCAGATCGCCGGAGAACATCACCTCGGCGTCCGGCACCCAGGCCACAATATCGCCCGAGGTGTGGCCGGCGCCGAGCTGCATCAACCGCACCTCGCGCTTGCCGAGATAGATCGACATCTCGCCTTCGAAGGTCAGCGTCGGCCAGGTCAGGCCGGGAATGCTCGCGGCGTCCTGGAACAGGCGCGGGAAGCGGCCGTATTCGGAGTCCCAGTCCTGCTGGCCGCGCTCCTGGATCAGGCGATAGGTCTCCTGAGAGGCGACGATGCCCTGCGCCTTGTAGGCGGACGCGCCGAGCACCCGCACGGCGTGATAGTGCGACAGCACGACATATTTGATCGGCTTGTCGGTCACGGTCTTGACCCGCTCGATCACCTTGTTCGCCATTGCCGGTGTTGCCTGCGCGTCGAACACCAGGCAGCCGTCCTCGCCGACGATCACGGCGGTGTTGGGATCGCCCTCGGCGGTGAAGGCGTAGAGATCGGTGCCAATCTCGGAGAAGGTGATCTTCTTCTCCGCGAGATCCGTGGTCGATGCAAATCCTTTGGCCATCAGTTCAATCCTGTCCGTTTGATCAGTGCTATTGTTGTTGCTGTTGTTGCTGCTGGCTCGTGTCCGGCATCCGCCGCTTTGCCAGCGCGATCGCCTCGCGCAGCACGTCAAGATCGCCGATGTGGTTGGCGAGCACCAGAACCAGCGCCGCATCGAGATCGGCGCTCTGCGCCTCGGTGAGGCCGCGATGCGCCTCGACGATGGCGCGGAAGGCGTCATCGGGACTAGCGAAGTTCGAACTGGTCGACAGCGCCATGACTGCTCCTCAGTTCAGGCCGGCTGCGCGCGCCAGCGCCGCATCGAGTGCCGGCCGCGCGGCGTTCCGGAAGCGCGCCGCGACGTAGCCGTCCGGCCGCAACAAATAGGCGGTGCCGGGCTCGGCATCGTAGCGCTTGCCGGCAAGGCCTTGGGCGTCGATTAAGCCACCCTCGCCGCCGACGCGGATGCTGCCGACGCCGTCGGGGACATCAGCGGCCACTCCATTGCCAAACTCCAGCAGCGTGAAACGCGTTCCCTGCCTGATGAAAACGTCGGTCAGATAGCTGGAACCACCGCCCCGCTCCGTCACCGGTGCATCCAGCATCGAGGCGCCGGGCCGCGGGCCGCCGCGCCAGCTGTCGCGATCACCGCTCGACAGCGGCGTGTCATAGACCGACGGCACCGACAGCCGGCCGCCATTGACCATGCGCTTGCCGAACTCGGTGTCCTTGGCAAGCGAGAGCACGGCTTGGCGCAGCCGCGCCTCCTGCCGCGTCACCGGCGCCATGAAGTCGGTCGAGCGGGTGGACTCGCGGATGTTCTCGTCCGCCGCCGCGCTGCGCTCGATGTGGTAGCTCTCCAGCAAGCCTTCCGGCGACAGGCGGCGCAGCACGCGGTCAAGCTTCCACGCCAGATTCTCGGCGTCCTCGAGCCCGGAATTGGCGCCGCGCGCGCCGAACGGCGAGACCTGGTGTGCGGAATCACCGGCGAAAATCACGCGGCCGTGGATGAATTTTGCCATCCGGCGACACTGGAACTTGTAGAGCGAGATCCATTCGAACTCGAACTTGTCGTGCCCGAGCATGCGCTCGATTCGCGGCCGGACATTCTCGGGCTGCTTCTCGGCCACTGGATCGGCATCGGGATTGAGCTGCAGATCGATCCGCCAGATATCGTCGGGCTGCTTGTGCAGCAGCGCCGAGCGGCCGGCATGGAACGGCGGATCGAACCAGAACCAGCGCTCGGTCGGAAACGCCGCGGTCATCTTGACGTCGGCGATCAGGAACTGGTCCTCGAACACCTGACCTGCGAACTCCGCGCCGACCATCTGCCGCAGCGAGGAACGGGCGCCGTCGCAGGCGACGACAAAGGAGGCATGCACCTGGTAGGAGCCTTCAGGAGTTGCGATGGTCAGCGCGACGCCATCGTTGCGGCTCTCCAGCGCGATCACCTTGTTGCGCCAGCGCAGATCGATCTCGGCCAGCTGCCCGACCCGGTCGACCAGATAGGCCTCGGCATAGAACTGTTGCAGGTTGATGAAGGCGGGCCGCTTGTGACCCTCCTCGGGGAGCAGGTTGAACTGATAGAGCTGCGAGGCGCCGTGGAAGATCTTGCCGACGCTCCACACGACGCCCTTCTCGACCATGCGGTCGCCGACGCCGAGGCGGTCCCAGAACTCCAGCGAACGCTTCGAGAAGCAGATCGCGCGCGAGCCCTCGCCGATCCGGTCGGCATCGTCGAGCAGCACGACGCGCTGGCCGCGCTGCGCGAGGCCGATCGCGAGCGACAGCCCCACCGGCCCGGCGCCGACCACGACGACGGGATGCTCCGCCATATTGGCACCCGACCGCTCCTGGTCGGGGTGACGGCGATAGCCGAACTGGGTTTTGGCCTGTGCCGTATTGGCTTGTGCCATTGCGTGACCCTGGATGTTCCCTTGTGCCGGCTTCTGGCTGCGGCTTGCGTGACCGGTTTGCGACAAGACCTTTTGCGACAAGACCTTGCGAGCCGGCCGCGACCTTGCTAAATTAGTCTCACCTGCAACTATCTTAAACCCCCAGTCGGGGCCGCCGTCAACCCAATTTGGAGGGATTTTTGGCAAGGACCTCTGCAAGCCAGCCTCCAGCACGGCCGGGCAGCGCCGTGGAGGCGGACCCGCGCGACGTGCCAACGAAGAAGCGCCTCGACCTCTTTCACTTCGTGCCGTTCCGCCTGAACCGGCTGGCGGCCGAGGTGTCCTCGGCGCTGTCGAGCGAATATCAGGCGCGCTACGGCCTCGACATTCCGGAGTGGCGCGTGCTCGCTACGCTGGGCTTCCGCAGCGATCCCTGCAGCGCGCAATACATCGCGCATTGCACCCGGACGCACAAATCCACCATCAGCCGCGCGGTATCGGCGTTGATGGAGCGCGAGATCGTCGAGCGGGTCGAGAACGCGGACGACCGCCGCGAATTTCGCCTGCAGCTGACCCGGAAGGGCCAGGCGCTGTACGAGCAGCTGATCCCGCGCCTGCTGCGCAAGGAGCAGGAGATCCTGTCCTGCCTCTCCGCGCAGGAGCGCCGCGACCTCGGACGCCTGCTCGGCAAGGTCGAGACCAGCCTCGAGCTGGTGCAGACCAGCGAAGAGGCCGACGCGAAGGACGCATATTAGCCTCACACTCCGCTGTCGTCCTGGCGAAAAGCCAGGACCCATACTCCGCGGCCGTTGTTGTGAACGCGACTCGTCGTTCCAGCGAAGCGCAACAAGCGACATTTGTGGTTATGGGTTCTGGCTTTTCGCCAGGACGACGCCGGGGGTTGGCTTCGCGCCCAACACAACATGCGGTCATGCCGCGGCGACGACCAGCGTCGAACCGGCAATGACGGCGGAGCGCCCTACGCCCTGTCGATATGCGTGGCGATCACAGGGAAATAATTGTCCTTCGATCCCTTGTCGATCGCCTCCTGCAGGACCGTTCCGATCAGCTCGGCGCCACGGATCTTGATGCCGGCGTCGGCCGCCAGCTCCAGCGCGTAGGACAGATCCTTCAGCGCATATTCGGTCGAGAATGCGCGCTCCGGAAACACGCCAGGCACGATCGCCTTCATGCCGTGGTTGCGCAGTGCAAAGCTGTCGGCCGACCCCTTCGACAGGGTTTCCAGCAGCAGTTTTGGATCGACGCCATTGTGCTTCGCCACCGCGACGGCCTCAGCCAGCGCGTTCACGGTCTCGAACAGCACCATGTTGTTGAGGATCTTGGTCACCTGCCCGGCGCCGACGTCGCCGCAATTGGTGACGTCGGTGGCAAAGCAGCGGATCAGCGGCTCGATCGCGGCATAGAGCGCGGGCACCGCGCCGACCATCACGCTGAGCGTGCCGTCCTGCGCCGCCTGCCGGGTGCGCGCGATCGGTGCGTCGGCCCAGGCCGCGCCCCTGGCCTGCAATTGCCCGGCAAAGTCGCGGGTCTGGCTGACCGAAGACGTGCCGAGATCGACCACGACCTGGCCGCTCCTCGCATTCTTCAAAATGCCGTCGTCCTCGAACACCGCGCGCACGTGTTTGGCGCTCGGCAGGCAGAGGAACAGCACATCGCTCTGCTTGATGACATCGGCGACCGAGCCGGCAACCTCGGCGCCGTCGGCGCGCAAGCGCTGCAGCGGTTCGGTCGACAGATCGAACACGACAACGCGCTTGCCGCTCTTCTTGACCAGGTTGCGGCAAATCGGCTCACCCATCACGCCGAGGCCGATGAACCCGAGAGTCTGATAGTCAGTCATATCGCTTCTTCTTTTTGACGTTTCTTGACGTGTTGCAGATGCGCCTCGCCCGATCGGCCCGGCTATTTCGCGAAGGATCGCGACGGCGCCAGATGCAGGGCGAACGCATCGACCTTGTCGCTGGCGCGCGGATAGATCTCGCTGACGATCGGATCGTGACCGGGAATGAAGCGGTCGGGATGACCGGCAAGCCGCTCGACCGTCTCCCAGCCCTGCGCCATATCGCCGACATTGTAGACGATCGGGAACGGGCTGTGCTTGTGCAGGTTCGCATAATAGTGCGCGGCGTCGGACGCCAGCACGACCGGCCCGCGCGCGGTCTCGACCCGCACCACTTGCAGACCATCGGAATGGCCGCCGACGCGATGCACGGTGACGCCGGGCGCGATCTCGCCGTCGCCGGAATGGAAGGTGACGCGCTCGCCATAGACGTGGCGCACCATCTGCGTGACGTGCTCGATGGAGAACGGATGGCGCAGCATGCCGTTGCACATGCAGCGGCCGGTCGCGTAGCTCATCTCGCGTTCCTGCAGGTGGAATTTGGCGTTCGGGAAGCGATCCAGATTGCCGGCGTGGTCGTAGTGCAAATGGGTGACGATGACATCGCGGATCGCCTCGGCACTGACGCCGAAGCCGGCCAGCGCGTCGACCGGATTGAGCGTCAGCTTGCGGGCCCGCGCCGTGGCCTCCTCGGCGTTGAAGCCGGTGTCGACCAGGATGTCGCGGCCGTGGCCGCTGATCAGCCAGACGAAATAATCGAGATCCTGCGCCGTGGTGTCGTGCGGATCGGGGACCAGGAAATTGAGGTGGGGCGTGCGCGGCGACATCGTCGCATAGCGGAGGGCGTAGATTTCGTAGGCGTTTCCCATCGGTTTCGCTCTTGTTTGCTGACTTGTTTTTGAATGGCTTGCAGTCCCGAACACAAAGCCATCGCCTCGCGCAAAGGTCAAACCGCGCAGGGCGCGACGAGCGCATGACGGGGTGGCCGCGGCCTCCGTGAGTGCAATCACATTATGGGCTCGCAGGAACCGGCACCATGCCGTGACGGCGATGGCCGCCATGACGCATGCTGCTGCACTGCGGCCTCGCGACCGTCACCGCGATAAACGATGGTCCCGCAAGCCGTTGACGGCGGTTTGGCCGTGGTTTGATAATGCGTTTTCGCTAGAGTAAGGTCCCCGAGGCGCAGGCTGGAAGCGGCGCCATCTCATTGGAATGCCGCGATCTGGATTTGCCGCGATTATGAAAATCCGCCTTGCCTTGCTCGCTACGCTGATTTTTTCAATCGCGTCGCCCACCCTGTCCTTCGCCGCCGGCGACCGTTTCGCGCTGGTCATCGGCAACGCCAAATATCCCGACGCCGACGCGCCGCTGAAGGAGCCGGTCAACGACGCCCGTGACGTCGCCGACGAGCTCAAGCGAGATGGCTTCACCGTCGAGGTCGGCGAGAACCTGACCGGCGACGGCATGCGCCGCGCCTTCGACCGGCTCTACGGCAAGATCAAGCCGGGCTCGGTCGCGCTGATCTTCTTCTCGGGTTACGGCATCCAGTCGAACCGACAGAGCTACATGATCCCGATCGATGCGCAGATCTGGGCCGAGGCCGACGTTCGCCGCGACGGCTTCAGCCTCGAGACCGTGCTCGGCGAGGTCAACAGCCGCGGCGCCGGGGTGAAGATCGCCCTGATCGACGCCTCGCGGCGCAACCCGTTCGAGCGCCGTTTCCGCAGCTTCTCGGCGGGGCTTGCCCCGGTGATCGCACCCAACGGTACGTTGGTGATGTATTCGGCAGCGCTGTCGTCCGTCGTCTCGGACAATGGCAGCGACCACAGCCTGTTCGTACGGGAGCTCCTGAAGGAGATCCGCACCCCCGACCTGATGGCGGAGGAAACGCTGAACCGCACCCGCGTCGGCGTGACCCGGGCCTCGCGGCAGGAACAAGTGCCGTGGATCTCGTCGTCGCTGGCGGAGGACTTCTCGTTCATTCCGGGCGGCGCACCGGGGCCATCGAACGCGGCGCCAGCGCCTGCCGTGTCGCCATCGCCCGAGGTGGCAACGGCACCGCCGGTCGCGCCACCGCCGGCCCCGCCCGCGGCAACGCCGACGCCACCAGCGGCAACAGCGCCGACGCCGGCACCTGCGCCGCCGAAGCCGCCCGTTGCAGTTGCCCCGGCCTCACCGCCGTCCCCGCCAAAGGCGCCGGAGATCGCACTGCCGCCACCCGCGCCTCCCCCGCCGGTCGTGATCCAGCCCACGCCGGCTCCAAGCAATTCGGCTGTGCTCGCCGATGATCCCACGATCAAGAGCCTGAATGACAGATTGGACAAGAATCCCGATGACGCCGCCGCGCTGTATCGCCGTGGCCAGGTCTATGCCAGCAAGGGTGCCTATGACCTCGCGGTGAAGGACTTCACCAATTCGCTGCGGCTGAATCCGAAAGATGTCGAGGCCTATAACAACCGCTGCTGGGTCCGCACCGTGATCGGCGACCTGCAGGCGGCGCTGAAGGACTGCAACGAGGCGCTGCGGTTGCGCCCGAATTTTGTCGATGCGCTCGACAGCCGCGGGCTGATGAACCTGAAGGGCGGGCAGAACAAGAACGCCATCGCCGATTTCGACGCCGCGCTGAAGATCAACCCGCGGCTGACTTCGTCGCTGTACGGGCGCGGCCTCGCCAAGAAGCGCACCGGCGCGGTCGCGGAAGGCGATCTCGACATCGTCAACGCCAAGGCGATGGACCCGAACATCGTCAAGGAATTCGCCGACTACGGCGTGCAGTGATAATGGACCGAGGCCTGCCCGCGGCTCGAACCGCCGATGGAATTGCGCGACTAATCAGAGGGTGGGTGCCGGGCCAATGCCGGCAATCAATCTGAATAGTAGTTGGAACCGCGCGAGCCTGCGCAGGAGGGACCGAAATGCTGAAGCTGTCGGCGAAGGCCGCGATCCTTTCAATCCTGAGCGTCGGCGCCGCGCTGTCGTTCGGCACGGCGGCCGCCCGCGCCGGTGACGAGGCCACCGAGGATCAGATCGTCAAGGCGCTGACGCCCGACAAGAAGCCGCTGACCCGCGGCCTTTCGGTCGGCCCGCAGACCTCCTCGCCCGGGCTGAATGCCGACCAGGCCAAGTTCGTGCAGAGTGTCCGCGGCCGCGCCACCCGCTCGCTGTCCTCGGCCGAACGCGAGGAAATCGCGACCATCGTCCAGGACAAGCCCAAGATCGATCTCGAGATCAACTTCGACTACAACTCCGCCGACATCAGCGCGAAGTCGCTGCCATCGGTGCAGGCGCTCGGCCGCGCCTTGACCAATCAGGACCTGAAGGGCTCGACCTTCGTGGTCGCCGGCCACACTGACGCGGCCGGTGGCGAGGACTACAATCAGGGCCTCTCGGAGCGCCGCGCCGACGCCATCAAGCGCTACCTCGTCGAGAAATATGGCATCAACGGCACCGATCTCGTCGCCGTCGGCTATGGCAAGAGCAAGCTGAAGGACCTGAGCCACCCGATGGCGGATGTGAACCGGCGCGTGCAGGTCGTGAACGTGGAAAACAAGGCCACCGCGTCCAAGTGATGGGCGTGGCGTGCCGCCTTTTTGAGGTTACAATGCGTCCCGCACCCCGGCGGGGCGCATTTGCTTTTGGGCCAATGCTTCTGGGTCAGGCCCCAAAGCGGCCCACCCGTGACCCATCTCACATGACGTCAGGGCATGATCCGGAACAATGGACACCGGCCTTTCGCATGCTAGAGCATTTTCGAGCGAGGTGGACGCCGGTTCGCGTGAAGAAAACGCGTCGAAACAAGAATCTAGACTTCGGTTCTGATTCAATCAGAACCGAAAATGCTCTAGGGAACACGATGGCGAGCGTGATGAGACTTCGACCAGCGCCCATGATGCGACAAGTTCTGGATTGATCCGCCGATGAATTTTTCCCAGTACCTCAAGCCTGCGATCGGCACGGTGTTTTTCCTCGTTTTGGCGGTCGCCTATTACGCGTTCGAGCACCGCTCCCATCCGGAGGAGAAGGAGACGCCGGGCCAGGCGCTGGTCGTGGTGACGAAGTCGACCAACGCCTGCTTCTCCGACATGGTCCGCGTCACGGGCTTCATCGTGCCGCGCCGCGAGGCGCAGGTGAATGTCGACCAGGACGGCTCCAAGGTCACCGACGTGCTGGTCCGCGAGGGCGATACCGTGACCGAGAACCAGGAACTGGCTCGGCTGACCCCGCCGCCGCCGCAGGCCGCCCAAGGTAATGCTCAAGGCAGTGCCAAGCCGATCGTGCTGCGCGCGCCAGCAGCCGGCCTCGTTACCGAGGTGCGCACCGCGCCCGGCGCGCCGGCCTCGCCGCAGGCCCCCCCGATGTTCAAGATCTCCATCAACAACGAGATCGAGCTCGACGCCGAGGTGCCAGGCTTCCAGCTCCTGAAGCTCAATCCCGGCGCCAATGTGCGGATCAGCCGCGACGATGCGCCCGACATGGTCGGCAAGGTCCGCCAGATCTCGCCGCAGATCGACCGCACCACGCAACTCGGGCATGTCCGCATCACCATCAACAATAATCCGACGCTGAAGGTCGGCATGTTCGCGCGCGCCAATATCGACGCCAAGCGTTCCTGCGGCGTCGCGGTGCCGCGCACCGCGATCGACCGCCTGACCTTGCAGGTCGTGAAGGACAACACGGTCGAGACCCGCAGGGTGCGCGTCGGGTTGACCTCCGACACCTCGACCGAAATCCTTGAAGGCCTCGACGTCGGCGAAATCGTCGTGGCCGATGCTGGCACCTCGCTGCATGACGGCGACCAGATCAAGACCATGTTCGCCGACGAACTCGATCGCACTCGATCACGGTAATTCGGGCACGCTAATGGCTTTGAACATCTCGGCATGGTCGATCCGGAACCCGCTTCCCTCGATCGTCTTCTCGATCATCCTGCTCGTGCTGGGCTGGGTCTCCTTCACCAAGCTCGCGGTAACGCGGCTGCCGAGCGCCGACATTCCGGTGATCTCGGTCGCGGTTTCGCAATTCGGAGCTGCGCCATCGGAACTTGAATCGCAGGTCACCAAGACGATCGAGGACGGCGTTTCCGGCGTCGAGGGCGTGCGCCATATCTCCTCCTCGATTACCGACGGCCTGTCCGTGACCACGATCCAGTTCGCGCTGGAGACCAACACCGACCGCGCGCTCAACGACGTCAAGGACGCGGTGACGCGCGTGCGGGCCAACCTGCCGCAGAACGTCACCGAGCCCCTGATCCAGCGCGTCGACGTGATCGGCCTGCCGATCGTGACGTATGCTGCGATCTCGCCCGGCAAGACGCCTGAGCAGCTCTCCTATTTCGTCGACGACGTGGTTAAGCGCGCCCTGCAGGGCGTGCGCGGCGTCGCCCAGGTCGAGCGCATCGGCGGTGTCGAGCGCGAGATCCTGGTCTCGCTCGATCCCGACAAGCTGCAGGCGGTGGGGCTCACCGCGGTCAATGTCAGCCAGATCCTGCGCGGCACCAATGTCGACGTCGCCGGCGGCCGCGCCGAGATCGGCAAGAACGACCAGGCGATCCGCACGCTGGCCGGCGCCAAGACGCTGAACGAACTCGCCGGCACCATGATCCCGCTGTTCGGCGGCGGCGAGATCCGGCTCGACGATCTCGGCACCGTCACCGACACCATCGCCGACCGCCGCACCTTCGCCCGCTTCAACGGCGAGCCGGTGGTGGCGCTCGGCATCAAGCGCTCCAAGGGCGCCAGCGACGTCGTGGTCGCGGCCGCGGTGCAGAAGCGGATCGACACGCTGAAGGCGTCCTATCCCGACGTCGACCTGAAGCTGATCGACACCTCGGTCGAGTTCACCAAGGGAAATTACGATGCGGCGATCTCGACGCTGTTCGAGGGCGCGATCCTCGCGGTGGTCGTCGTGCTGTTGTTCCTGCGCGACATCAGGGCCACGATCATCGCCGCGGTCTCGCTGCCGCTGTCGATCTTTCCGGCATTCTGGGCTATGGATCTGCTCGGCTTCTCGCTCAACCTGGTCTCCTTCCTCGCCATCACGCTGTCGACCGGCATCCTGGTCGACGACGCCATCGTCGAGATCGAGAACATCGTCCGCCACATGCGGATGGGCAAGACGCCCTATCGGGCCGCACTTGAAGCCGCTGACGAGATCGGCCTTGCGGTGATCGCGATCTCGCTCACCATCATTGCGATCTTCGCGCCGGCGAGCTTCATGTCGGGCATCGCCGGTCAGTTCTTCAAGCAATTCGGCATCACCGTGTCGGTGCAGGTGTTCTTCTCGCTGCTCGCCGCGCGCTTCGTGACGCCGATGCTGGCCGCCTATTTCCTCAAGCACCATGACCACGACGACCCGCCGCCCGGCCGCATCCTGCGCAGCTATCACAGCCTCGTCACCTGGTCGGTGAAGCACTATTTCATCACCGTGCTGATCGGCTTCGCGGTCTTCGCCGCGTCGATCTGGAGCATCACGCTGCTGCCGCAGGGCTTCCTGCCGGCGCAGGACACCGCGCGCTCCCTGCTCGCAATGGAGCTGCCGCCCGGCTCGCAGCTCGCCTATACCGAGAAGGTCACCGAGGAGATCGTGGCGCGCCTGCGCAAGCGGCCCGAGGTACGCAGCGTATTCGTCGACGGCGGCCGCGTGCCGCCGGGCCTCCAGGAGGTGCGCCGCGCCGCCCTGATCATCAACTACACGCCGAAGGCCGACCGCAGGATCACCCAGCGCGAGCTCGAGCTGTCGATCGGCAAGGAGCTCGATAGCGTCCCCGACATCAGGTTCTGGTTCCTCGACGAGAACGGCCTGCGCGCCATCTCGCTGGTGGTGACCGGCACCGACAGCAACATCGTCAACAACGTCGCCAGCGAACTGGCGACGCAGATGAAGCGGATCCCGATCATTGCCAACGTGATCTCGGAGACCGCGCTGGACCGGCCGGAGCTGCGCATCCGTCCGCGCGCCGAGCTCGCGGCACGGCTCGGCGTCTCGACCGAGAGCCTGTCGCAGACCATCCGCGTCGCCACCATCGGCGATGTCGGGCCGGCGCTGGCCAAGTTCGACGCCGGCGACCGCCAGGTGCCGATCCGCGTCCAGCTCGAGGACAATGCGCGCAGCGACCTGCAGATGCTGGAGCAACTGCGCGTGCCGCTGGGACAGCGTGGCGAGCGCGGCGGCGTACCGCTGTCAGTCGTCGCCGACATCCAGCTCGACCAGGGCCCGACCAGCATCAACCGCTACGACCGCGAGCGGCAAGCGACCGTCGCGGCCGACCTCGTCGGCAATGCCGCGCTCGGCGACGCCACCAAGCTGATCTACGACCTGCCGGTCATGAAGAGCCTGCCGAAGGGCGTGAAGGTCAGCCCGTCCGGCGACGCCGAGAGCCTTGCCGAGCTGTCCGACGGCTTCGCCACCGCGATCACCGCCGGCCTGGTGATGGTCTACGCCGTGCTGGTGCTGTTGTTCGGCACCTTCCTGCAGCCGATCACCATCCTGTTCTCGCTGCCGCTCTCGATCGGCGGCGCGATCGGCGCGCTGCTGCTGACCGGCAAGCAGCTCACCACACCGGTGTGGATCGGCATCCTGATGCTGATGGGCATCGTCACCAAGAACGCCATCATGCTGGTGGAATTCGCGGTGGAGGCGATCCGCGACGGCAAGGCGCGGGAAGAAGCCATGATAGACGCCGGCATGAAGCGCGCCCGCCCGATCGTAATGACCACGGTCGCGATGGTCGCCGGCATGATGCCGTCAGCCCTTGCGTTCGGCGCCGGCGGCGAATTCCGCTCGCCGATGGCGCTCGCGGTGATCGGCGGCCTGATCTTCTCGACCGTGCTGTCGCTGGTGTTCGTGCCGGCGATGTTCATGGTGATGGACGACATCGGCAACCTGATCTGGCGCTTCGGCAAGCGGCTCGTAGTCTCGCATGCCGACCACGAGCTGACCCCGAGCGAGCCAGAGGCAGACAGGGCCAAGAAGCCGCCCGGCCCGCCGAGCATGATCTCGCCCGCCGCGGAATGAGCTGAGGCCGCGGCGCGACAGTGACGACTAAAATGAGATGAGATTGGGTCGAATAGCGACTGCGTTGCGCTCCCTCTCCCCGTTCTTACGGGGAGAGGGTTGGGGTGAGGGGCTGTCTGGCCGCATGCGGCGGTAGCTGCGCTTGCGGAGACTCCCCCTCACCCGGAACGCATCTAACGATGCGTCATAGCCGAAGCTTTGCTTCGGCGTTCTTGAGAACGGCCGCCGAAGGCGGCCTATGCCTCTCCCCTCACGCGGGGCGAGGTGAAAAGGAGTCTGCTACTCGACCCGAAGTAAAGTTGTCGCGCTCTAGTAGAGCCGCGTGCGATAGGCCTCTTCCATCGCCTTCTCGGCGACCTCGACCTCGATGGCGGCGGTCTGCTCGGCGATGATCCGGCCGAGCGTCGGGAAGCTGTGGCGCTCGACCTGCGCCGCGGGATTCCAGAGCTTCGAGCGCATCAGCGCCTTGCCGCAATGGAAGTAGGTCTCGTCGACATGCACCTTGAGGCCGATGATCGGCGTCACGTTCTGCACTGTCAGCGGCGTCAGCAGATCCGGCTCCTGCGAGATCTCGGCCCGCCCGTTGATGCGCAGCGTCTCGTTGATGCCGGGCACCATGAAGATCAGCCCGATCCCGGGTGAAGCGATGATATTGCCGAACGTATCGACCCGGTTGTTGCCGCGCCGGTCCGGGATCAGCAGCGTCTTGTCGTCGATCACGGAAACGAAGCCGGGTGCATCGCCGCGCGGACTGGCGTCGGCGTGACCCTTGCCGTCGCTGGAGGCGATGACGAGGAACGGTGACAGCGCGATGAAGTCGCGGCAGAACTTGTCGAGATGATTGAGGACCTTCTTCTCGGCGAGCGGGCTCACCTGCCCGAAATGCCCGCGAAGATCCTCCTGCGACTTGACCGGTGGCTTGCCGCCTGCGCTCTGGTCCATGATTGATCTCCTTTCGTCGTTCTATATCGTATCGATACCTGAATCGTATCGATACCTGAATTTCTCCCTTGCTGTGTTGCATGCATGGGCTGCGGACACAAAGCCCGGCTGATCCCAGACGTCAGCGCCCGGGATCACATGAAGCAGGTCGCGGCTATGGCGCGGCGCAATGAAGGGCTCGGCCTTGGTGCGTTCCGCGACGATGTGTCCTTCTGCGGGACGATGATGTGCTCGGCGATCTTGGCGGCACCACGAACGCAAAACCCCTGCGGTCAACGGGAGAGACCGCAGGGGTTTGCAGGTGGATGGCGTGAGGCCAGCAAGGCTGGGTGTCACCCCAAGGACCGGCGCGCCGATGAAAGCGATACCGGCCTCGTCATGCAAGCAAGTCTTTTAGGCAGGAGTGCGTCAACATTTGCAAGCAAAGCGCGCGAGAGGATGTGATCGTCGCGCGCGCGTTGCATGCAATACTCTTGTTTGACGCGTTTTCCTTACGCGCACCGGTGTCAACTTCGCCTGAAAACGCCCTAATCGTTACGTGCGACCGCCGTCAGCTTGGTTATGTTGTGCAGCATGATCCGGCCGCGCTGCAGGTCGACAATGCCGTCCTTGCGCCAGGTCTGCAGTTGCCGGTTGACGCTTTCGCGCGCGGCGCCGACGAAGATGCCGAGCTGTTCCTGCGAGATGTGCACCTCGGAACCAAAATCCTCGGCCAACGCGCACAGCCGGCGTGCCAGGCGGACCGGCAAAGGCTGCAGCACGGATTCCTCCATCCGTTCGCTCTGCCAGCGGATGCGCTGGCACAGCAATTCGATCAGCCTGACCGCGACCTTCGGCTCGCGCTCGAGGAAGGCGAGGAAGTCCTCTCGCCGCAATACGAACAATTCGCTGGGTTCGCCCGCGGTCGCATCCGCGGTGCGATCCTGACCGTCGAGGACGGCGACCTCGCCGAACAGATCGCCGGGCCCCATGAAGTTCAGTGTGAGCCGGCTGCCGTCGGAAGCACCGGTTTCGATGCGCATCTGGCCGCGGCGCACCCCGAACAGGGCGTCGCCGCGATCACCTTTTTGGAACAACATCTCACCGATTGCGAGTTGCTGGGTGTGGCAGAGGCCTGAAAGCCGCTGCAACTCGTCCGCACCAAGATCGGCGAACATCGGGTTCATCTTCAGAATGACCGCAAATTCGGCCTGTTTGCTCATTGTATTGCCTTCCAAATCCATCCGAGCGGTCCCCTGACGCCCGGTTAGCAAAAATCACCCTCATAAGAGTGTGTGAGAGGTCACATAAGTTCATGCTGGTAACGGATTATTTTTCCGGTCGTTGGAGCGAGGTCCCGTTTGCGGGATAATCTCGTGCGATCGGCCGTGTCTTTCCGCGGTGGAACCCTGCTTGCCCGTCCTGGAACGACGACATGAGAGCACTGAAATTCATCGGCGCCGCCATCGCTGCCGTGATCGTGATCATCGCGCTGGCGGCTGTGGTCGGGATCCCGTCCTCCTTCCTCACATCTGTCATCATCGAGCGGGTCGAGCGTGAGACCGGCTACAAGCTTACCATCAATGGCGGCGCCAGGATTGGCCTCTGGCCGACCGTCAACCTGACGCTCAACGACGTCATGCTGCAGGACCCGCGGGAGCGCGAAGTCAACAACCGGTTCGCCGCCGATAGCGTCGAAGCGGAGATGACGCTGTCGAGCCTGTGGTCGGGCCAGCCTGACATCACCGATCTCGTGATCGTCAAGCCGGTGGTCAATCTGCCGCTGCAGCGCGAGCGCACCCGTGACCACAATCCGCCGGCGAAGTCTCCCGCGTCCGACAACGGTGGCATCACGATCCGGCATGTCAGCGTCACCGGCGGCACCATCGTGTTCTCCAATGTGCGCGACCGGGTCGAGAAGCGGATCGAGGCGCTCAACGTCGACGCCACCATCGGCAACGATCGCAAGATCGTCGTCACGGGTGACGCGCGCACGAGCGACAAGCCGCTGAAGTTCGATATCCGCGCGACCGCGCCTCCCGCTCCGCTGGAGCGTCAGAGCGTGGCGGCCGAATTCAACATCGATGCGCCAGGCCTGTTGCCCGCGGCGATCAAGGCCAATGCGGAAGCGCGCTTGAACGGCACGGTGGTGATGTTCAACGGCGTATCCGGCATGCTCGGCGATGGCGGTTTCACCGGCTGGGCCTCGGTCGACTTCGCCAGCAACAAGCCGCTGGTGAAGCTCGATCTCGACTTCCAGCGCGTTTCGATTGCGATGACGCCGAGCCAGCCCGGCGCGACGCAGCCGCTGGGCACCAACAGCTGGAGCAACGCGTCGATCGATCTCAACGGGCTGAACTACGTGGACGCGCAGGCGCGCATCTCGGCAGCCGAGCTCGTGATCGGCGACGGCCGCTTTATGCAGGCGGCGATCGATGCGTCGGTCGACAGCGGCGTGCTCAAGGGCCGGCTCGCCAATCTCGGCGCCTATGAAGGCACCGCCAATGGCGACGTCACGATCGACGCGAGGGCCGCTACTCCAACCTATGCGCTGCGGCTCGACCTCGCCGGCGTGCGCGCGCTGCCGGTGCTGAAAAGCCTCGCCGAATTCGACAAGCTCGACGGCAGGATGCAGGCGAAGATCACGCTGACCTCGCAAGGCAGCAGCGAGCGCGCCATCGTCGGCAATCTCGGCGGCACGGCCTTCGTCGTGTTCCAGGACGGCAAGATCCTCGGCCTCAACGTCGCGCAGATGATCCGCAACCTCACCACCGGCACATTGTCGGGCTGGCAAGAGAGCCAGGAGCTGTCAACCGATCTCAGCCAGCTCTCGGCCTCGTTCAAGGTCGACAAGGGCCAGGCGGTCACCACCGATCTCAATCTGATCGGGCCGCTGGTGAAGATGACCGGGGTCGGCACCGTCGATCTCAATACTCGCCAGATCGGATTCCGCGTCGAGCCGCAGCTCTTGATGACCACCGAAGGCCAGGGCCGCGCCGGAAATCCGGTCGGCCTCGGTATCCCCGTGATGATCGAGGGGCCTTGGGTCAGTCCGCGGATCTATCCGGAGATGCAGGGCATCCTCGACGATCCCCAGGCCGCCTATGCCAAGCTCAAGGAGATGGGCAAGGGCCTGTTCGGGGCGAACGGGCAGGGTCTCGGCCAGGGCCTGAACCAGGGCCTCAACGGGCTGAGCAATCTCCTCAACGGCGCGCAGGGCGGCGGAACCGCACCGCAGCCCGGTAGCAGCGGCCAGGGTGCTGGCGGCGCCGACGGCCAGGGCAATCCGCTCGGCGGGCAGCAGCTTGGCGACACCATCGGGACCCTGCTGCAGCAGGGTCTCTCCACCCTGAACCAGGGCAACGCCTCCCGTCCGAGCCGCAGCCTGGCCCCGCCCGCGCCGCCGGCCGCCGATCAGGCCCCGCCCCCCAGCCCTCCGCCGGCCGACACCGCCGAGCAGCATGACAATCGCGCGATGAACGACGTGCTGCGGCAGCTGTTCAACCGCTGATATTCCCGGATATCCCCCGCCAATATCGAAGGGTCGCAAGGCTAACCATGCGGCCCGAGGGGCCGCCCCGCCCCGCCGATCCGTGCTAAACAGCGCCGGATACAGTGGCGCACCCGACTGATTGGAGGGGACGGACGAGGCTGGATGAACGGGGCACCGGACAAGGGCAAGAACTGGTTCCTGCGCGGCGGCCTGTTCGCCAAATACGTCCTCGCGCTGGTCGGCCTCGTCGTGTTCGTGCTGGCGGTCAACGGCGCGCTCGAGACCTGGATCAGCTATCGCGGCATCAAGAGCACCCTCACTGACGCGATGAGCGAGAAGGCGGACGCCACCGCCAAGCACATCGAGCGGTCGATCTCCGATCTCGAGCGCCAGATCTCCTGGGTCACCCGCGCCTCCTCCAACACGATCGAGCTGCGCCGCGCCGACTATGCGCAATTGCTCGGCCAGGTTCCGGCGGTGAGCCAGCTCACGCTGATCAACGGCAACGGCCGCGAAGTGCTGCGGCTGTCGCGCCAGACCACCACCGTGAACTCCAACACCGACTTCTCCCGCGATATCAGATTCACCGAGACCATCGCCCGCGGCACCGCCTACGCGCCGGCGTATTTTCGCGACGAACGGCCGTATATGTCGATCGGCGAGCAACATTCCGGCTTCAATGCCGGCGTCACCCTGGCCGAGATCGACCTGCGCTTCCTCAACGACTATTTCGGCGATTCCCAGATCGGCCGCACGGCCGCCGCCTATGTCGTCGACGCCAAGGGCCGCGTGCTGGCGAGCTCGTCGAAGGGGCCGGAGGTCGGCAAGGATCTCGCCGCGCTGCCGCAGGTCGCCGCGGTGCTGTCGCCCGGCGGCAAGCCGATTGCCTCCGGCACTGATATCGACGGCCACGCGGTGCTGGCCACCGCGAGATCGGCGCCGGACCTCGGCTGGCACGTGTTCGTCGAGCAGCCGACAGCGCAGGCGCTCGCCCCGATCCGCGACCAGCTGGTGCGCATTGCGCTCTTGATCGCGCTCGGCCTCGTGGTCGCGATCATCGCCGGCACGATCCTGGCGCGGCGCATGCTGGTGCCGATCACCGCGCTGCGCACCGGCGCCCGGCGGCTCGGCGCCGGCGACTTCGGCCATCGCATCGAGGTGAAGACCGCCGATGAGCTGGAGGAGCTCGCCGGTCAATTCAACAGCATGGCCTCGCAGCTTGCAGAGACCTATTCCGACCTCGAAGGCAAGGTGAAGGAGCGCACCGGCGACCTCGCGCAATCGATCAACGAGCTGAAGGTGCTGGAGGAGGTCGGCCGCGCGGTGGCGTCCTCGCTCGACCTCAATGCCGTGCTGCCGACGGTCGCCGCCCGCGCGCTCGAGATCACCCATGCCGACGCCGTGCTGATCTACGGCTACGACGCCGCCCGCCGCACCTTCAACCTGACGCAATCGATCGGCATCGATGGCGAGGTCGAGGGCCATCATCGCGCGATCGATGCGGCGGACAGCCCGCTCGGCGAGGCCGCGGCGAATGGCGAGCCGCTGGCCTTTCCCGATCTCACAGGCCGGCCCGATCATCCGCTGCGCGATGTCGTGGTCGGTGCCGGCTTCCACTCGGTGCTGATGGTGCCGCTGGTCGATCAGCAGGGCGTGCTCGGCGCGCTGGTGGTGCTGCGCAAGGCGGCCGGCGATTTCTCAGCCAACATGATCGGCCTGATGAAGACCTTTGCGCATCAGGCCGTGCTGGCGATGCGCAACGCGCGGCTGTTCACCGAGGTCGACCAGAAGAGCCACGCGCTGGAGCAGGCCAATTCCACCGTGCGCGAGCAGGCCGACAAGCTCAAGCAGCAGACCGAGCAGCTGACCGACTGGAACAAGTCGCTGGAGGCGCGGGTCGAGACCCAGCTTTCCGAGATCGAGCGCATCCGCAAGCTCGAGCGTTTCCTGGCGCCGCAGGTGGCGCAGCTGATCGCCTCCTCCGACGGCCATGAGGGGCTGCTCGACAGCCATCGCCGCGAGGTCACCGTGGTGTTCTGCGACCTGCGCGGCTTCACCGCCTTCACCGAGGCGACCGAGCCGGAAGAGGCGATGAACGTGCTGCGTGAATATCACGCGGCGCTCGGCAAGCTGATCTTCAAGTACGAAGGCACGCTCGACCGCTATGCCGGCGACGGCGTGATGATCCTGTTCAACGCGCCGATCCAGCTTGCGGACCACACCCTGCGCGCGGTGAAGATGGCGGTCGAGATGCGCGACACCATCGGCGCGCTGACCGGGAAGTGGCGCAACCGCGGCCACAGCCTGGGCTTCGGCATGGGGATCGCGCTCGGCTACGCCACGCTCGGCCAGGTCGGCTTCGAGCAGCGGCTGGAATATGCCGCGATCGGCAGCGTCACCAACCTCGCCTCCCGCCTGTGCGGCGAGGCCGGGGCCGGCCAGATCGTGGTGAGCCGCCGGGTCTACGGCATGGTGGAACCCTACGTCGAGGGCCGCGCCATCGACGACCTCGTCCTGAAGGGGTTTAATCACCCGATCCTGGCCGCGGAGATCCTGAGCTGGAAGGGCGAGCCGAGCGCAGAAGCCACCGCCGCGGAATAGCCATTCCGGCCAACGGGTTACGCCGCCCCGCAACGGAACCCGATACCGCCGAACGTTGCATTCGCGGAAAAGCTGTGTATATTACGACCGTTCGATTAGCCGTTGTGCCTTGTTGAATGGTCAGAACGGCCCTTTTCCAAAGAACACCGTCAGTTGAATGGTCCGCGCAGTTTTGCGCAACAGATGCGCACAGGCGCGTTTTGGAGAAGAGAAGATGGCAACAGGTACTGTGAAGTGGTTCAACGGCCAGAAGGGCTTTGGTTTCATTCAGCCGGATGACGGCAGCAAGGATGTGTTCGTTCACATCAGCGCCGTCGAGCGCGCCGGTCTGTCCGGCCTGGCCGAAGGCCAGAAGGTGTCGTTCGAGCTGAAGACCGACAAGATGCGCGGCAAGACGAGCGCCGAGAACCTTCAGCTGGGCTGAGTTCTCGCTCGAGCATGATTTGCGAACCAGCGCTACGCGCCGGTCGCAGTGATCATGCTTCAATCAAAGCTGCAGGGTCATTCCACGGATGTACTGGAATGACCGTGAGGCCCGCGCGATCTGAAAGGGTTGGGCGGGCCTTGGTGTATTCAAGATTGGTGTGAAAGCAAGGATGACCATGACCGCCCGCACCCGTCCCGCTCCTACGCCCGGCACCCTGGCACGCGCCGAGCGGCAGCGGCTTGCGGCCGAGGAAGGCGCCCGCGCGATGGCCGAGGTCGAGCGCCAGGCAGCCGCCATGCGCAAGAACATGGAGCGGCTGCGCGCGCTCCGCGAAGCCCGCGACGTCGAAGCCGCCGCGGCGGCGGAACTGGCGCCGGCGCAGCCCGTCGCCAGGAAGAAAGCGCGCGTGAAGCGCATCGTGCGCTGACGGCTGCCCGGCAAGCGCTCGTTCCCCGCCTTCAGGGCCAACTACAAAACCCGTCATCCCCGCGCAAAGGCTTCTCCTTTGTCGCTGGAGGCGCGAGCCTTGCGGCGCACTTGCGCCGCTGGGCGAGCCTCGAAGGATGCACGGCCCCGCTCGTGCCCGTCGCCCTTCGAGACACGCTTCGCGCTCCTCAGGAGTGACGGATCAACAGCGGCGATGACCACGATCGTTCGTGTCCCGATTCAATTGTCAAACAGCCAAGGGAGACATGACGATTTCAACGCCGCGCTCGATCTGGACGGAGTCGCGGCCGCCGCGCGCGCTTTGCGGGTGTCGACGCTGTTGATGTCGGGCGGGCTGTCGCCCTGTGTGACGCAGCGCATTGTCGCAAAGCTCGCCGCGCTGGTTGATGGCGCCGAGATGCGGCATCTGCCGGCCGCCGGCCACATGCTGCCAGTGACGCATGCGGAGCGGGTCAACCCGGAGATATTGCGGCACATCCGGCGCGCCGCGGAGCTGGCAAAGCTGACGCTGGCGGCGGATGCGAACCCGCCAGCGGCGGCTCATGCCACTGCGCAGCCGGCTGGCTCGGCCAGGCCGCATCTGGTATTCAGGAGACCCTCATTTTGGGAATAGTTTGCCGATGATTTTGCCTCGCCTGCGCGCGTCTGCCCTCGCCGCCTCGGCGCTGCTGCTGCTCGCGGCCTCTCCCGCGCCTGCCGCCGACGAGGCCGACGCGGCGCCGAAGGGCGCGGCGGTGACGGTGCTGAAGGCCTCGAAATTCTGCTTCGGCAATATCGTCGAGGTCTCCGGCGTCGTGATGCCGCGCGACGAGCAGCAGATCCGGCCCGAGCGGTTCGGGCTGAAGGTGGCAGAGGTCAAGGCCGACCCCGGCGACACCGTCACCGCAGGCCAGGTGCTGGCGCGGCTCACCGACGGCGCCAACGCGATCAATCTCACAGCGCCGGTGGCGGGCACGATCTCGGCGTCGTCGGCGATCGTCGGCGCGCCGGCGTCGGGCAAGGACGCGCTGTTCACGATCATCACCAAGAGCGAATACGATCTGGTCGGCATGGTGCCGACCCGCGACATCGCCAAGCTGAAGACCGAGCAGACGGCGCGGCTGAAGATCATCGGCGCCGGCGGGATGGACGGCAAGGTGCGGCTGATCGCGCCGACGGTCGAGCCGAACAGCCAGCTCGGCCAGGTGTTCGTCGCCATCAACTCGAACCAGCGGCTGCTGGTGAATTCGAGCGGGCGGGCGCAGATCACGACCGGGCAGAGCTGCGGCGTCGCGGTGCCGCTGACCGCGATACTCTATTCCACCGCAGGCACCGTGGTGCAGGTGATCCGCGGCGGACGCGTCGAGACGCGGCGGGTCGAGACCGGCCTGATGTCGGCCGGCCAGGTCGAGATCCGCGACGGCATCCAGGAAGGCGACATCGTGGTCGCCCGCGCCGGCGCACTGCTGCGCGAAGGCGATCCGGTGCGGCCGGTCGGTGCCAGCGCGGACGCGAAGTAGGCGGCGTCGACGGCGCCACATTCACAGTGTCGTCCCGGCGAAGGCCGGGACCTATAACCACGAATGTAAATTGCCTTGAAGAGCCGTGGCCACAGCGCGGTTCAACAACTCCGCCTTGTGGTAATGGGTCCCGGCTTTCGCCGGGACGACGTGGGGAGAGAGCCCGAACTCAGCCGCCGAGCTTGATGTCTTCCAGCAGCGACGACGACACGCTCGGCACCTGCTCGCCTTCAGAGGCGCGCGAGATGGCGACGCGGGTCTTGTTGAAGGCGCTTTCGGCGCCGGCCTGGGCGTTGAGGTTGTTGATGAGCTCGGAGACCAGCACGCTGTTCGGCGCCTTGGAATCGTCCGCGACCTTGCCCGGCGTCGCCGAGGTCAGCACGATCGTGTTCTCCGGCGGGCTGATCGGCGCGAGGCCGTGCGAGAACGCGCGGAAGCGGCGCTCATAGGGATTGCGGCGGGAGGCATCGAGCACGACGAGCTTTGCCTTCGCGCCGCGCTCCTTCATCGCATCGAGCACGGACTCGACGCTGACGCCGGTGCGCTTGACGTCGGCTTCCTTCCAGATCGTGGCGTCGACCGGGATCATGTAGCTCTCGCGGCCGACCTGCACGCCGTAGCCGCCGAAGAACAGCATCACGACGGTGTCGGGGCGAATCTTGGCCTTCATGCGCTCGACCGCGCGGAACATGTCGTCCTTGGTGGCGTCCTCGACCACGTCGACGTCAAAGCCCTCGTGGCGCAGCGCGGTCGACAAGGTGCGGGCATCGTTGATCGGCTGGGCCAAAGGCGCCGCGGCGTCCGGGTAATGGCCGTTGCCGATGATCAGCGCGAGACGGGAGGCGCCGGCGGGAATGCCGCCGGTCTGCTCGGTGGTGACGGCTCCCTTGACGACATCGGGCGTCCGCTTGTTGAGCGCGGCATGGGCGCCAATCGCCAGCGACACCGTGCCGGCCACCGCCACGCAGACGGCGATGGTGCGACGGGAAATCTGAAGCTGCCTAAGGTTCATAGCGTTCCTAGTCCCAATCCTTATCCCGATGGCGCTCGAACGAAATCGCGCCAGTTAGTCGCGTCAGTGACGATCAGGTTTAATGGGGTTGAGGTGTGTGTGCCGTTGAATTGATCTCAATTTGCGGCGCCGCAACAAACACTCCCTTAACCCGGCCGGCCCGCCGGGGCAACCCGATTTGCTGGATGCTGCCGCCCGGCAGAGGCCATTGACGCCGTTAAGATCCCGTTACGTGATCTCTGTCACATTTGTGTTTTGTACGGATTCATGTAGTTTTCCAAAGGCTTGCGAGTTTGGGGGAGGACCGGGGAAACACCGCCGGGGCGGCGGCGTTAACCGGTTCCTTGAGAAGGGGATGCTTTGAGCTTCTTGGGCCTTCATGAGATCGCCGGGGCGGTGTGCCGGGCGCTGACCGCCAAAAAGGACGGCCCGTCGCTCTACGACGTCTGCGACCCCGTGCTGCAGGCCTATCGCGGCGGCGATGCCCATCTCGGAAAATTTTACCGGACCGCGCTCGGCAATCCGCCGCTGCGCGCGCTGCTCCGCCGCACCGGCCTGCCTGCCCTCAACGATCCCGACCGGCTTGCCGGCCTGCGCGCCGCACTGAGGGAGGCGCGCGACGCCGAGACGCCGGACTGGGCCGCGATCGGCGCCCCCGTCGCTGACCTGATGGACGGCATCGGCGTGCGCCACCCGGCCCCGCCGGCCGCGACCGCGCCGCCGTGCCCGCCCGGGATCGCCGAGATCGACCGCGTGATCCGGACCACCGGCGCGCATCTGTTGCGCTCGTTCGGCAAGAACGGCTTCATCCCGACCTATGCCGCCTTCAACCTGATCGGCGACGCCGACATCAGCGGGCGCGAGATGCTGATGGCGCTGACCGGGCTGAACGCCCGCGGCTACAAGAACTCGACGCTGCTGTTCAGCCTGGCACGCATCTTCATCGCGCATTCGCCGGCGCGCGCGCTGATCAACCCGCCGTGGCGCGGCATCGCCGAGCCGATGTGGGAGCCGGTGCAGATCCGCCACCGCTCGGCCTATTACGACGCCTTCTTCACCGAGGCGCTGCTCGGCTTCATCGAGACCGGGCTCGCATCGCCGGACGAGGTGGGCGCTGCACGGCGCGCGATCGCAGAGATGATGGACTTCTGCCTCAAGACCAGCGCCGAGGAGGTGCCGTCGCATGACGGCTCGGTCGTGAAGGTCATCACCGCGCTGGCGCCGGGGCGGCATCCGCGCTTCTCGCGCTTCTTCGCCCAGATCAAGCAGGACCTCGGCTTCGGCATCTATGTGCCCGACTGCGACACCACGGCGTGCTCGTTCTCGGCCGCCACCCAAGCCGGCTCCGACGATCCGATCCTGCAGCAGCCGCTGCTGGACTTCTACCGCGGCTACCAGGTGCGCGCGGGCGCCAACGAGCCGCGCGTCACCGTGCCGCTCAACGATAACATCGACTATGAGGGCGGCGTCGTCACCTGGATCGACAATCGCGCGGGCGAGCGGCCCTATGGCAACGACCTCGACCCGACGTTGAACCTCGACATCCTCGAAGTCTCGTTCCGCAACCTCGCGCGCTGGCGGATCATCGAGACGCCGCAGCGGCTGGAGACGGTGCATCGCATCATCGCCTTCCAGAAGAATCTGGTCGAAAGCGGCGCGTTCAGAAATCCGCGCTCGCACATCTATTATCTGCCCGAGCTCTATTCGGCCTATTTCGGCCGCTGCTACGCCGCCTTCATCGCGCTGCCGCTGGCGGCGCAGCGCGTCATCGATCCCGGCAACGTGTTCGCGCTGATCCGCGCCCGCGTGCTCGGCTATGTCAAGGGCGAGCTGATCGCGCACGAGATGAACCCGTTCGATGCGGCGCTCGCGCTGATGGCGCTGGCGCATCTTAACGCCGAGGTCTCGAGCTTCACGCCGGCGCTGCACTGCATCGTGCAGGGCCTCGGCGAGGGCGGCCGCAAGGGGCCCTACAAGGCCTATGAGTGGAATAAGATGAAGACGCCGACGCGCATCCTGGTCGGCGGCCCCGAGGTGACGTCGGCCTTCGTGCTGATGGGCCTCGCGCTGGCCAGGAAGCGAATGGCCAACGCTTTGTAGCCGGATGACGCGAAGTTGAAACTAGCGGAAACGCGACAGCACTGGCACGGTTGCCCAATTGCCCGCACAATCCTTGGGCACTGAACGCTTAACCCTGGCCGGGAATGCCGATGTTCAAGACGCTGCTCACTGCTGGCCTGCTGCTGTCGCTGCCAACGCTGGCTGTCGCCGCCGATATCACCGGCGTGCCGAAGATCCGCGACGGCGACCAGCTCATGATCGGCAGCGTCCGCATCCGGCTCGCCGGGATCGACGCGCCGTCGACCGACCAGCTCTGCCTCAACACCAGGGGTGAACGCTGGACCTGCGGCGTCGCCGCGCGCGACGAGCTGATCAAGCATGCCGGCAACAGGAGCTGGACCTGCCACGCCCGCTCGGTCGATCGCCGCGGCCGCACCATCGCGCGCTGCGAGGTCGATGGCGAGGACATCCAGAAATGGCTGGTCGCGAGCGGCTGGGCGCTGGCCTACACCCGCTTGTCGCACGACTACGAGCCGGACGAGAAAGCCGCGCGTGAGGCAAAAGCCGGGATGTGGCAGGGCGCGTTCATCGCGCCCTGGGACTGGCGCGTGCGCAACAAGAAGACGGCGGTGCTCGGCGCCGTGAAGCCGCCGGACGGCGCCAACGCGATCCTGCTCGCCTCGGCCTCCGGCCCGGTGGCGCCTTCGCCCGACTGCACCATCAAGGGCAACGTCAACCGCTCCGGCGAATGCATCTTCCATCAGCGGACCAGCCGCTGGTACGCCAAGATCGAGATGAAGATCAGTAAGGGCACGCGCTGGTTCTGCTCGGTCGAAGAAGCCGAGGCCGCCGGCTGCCGCGAGACGCGGCGCTGACAAATGATGGAATGAGATTTAAGTGCGACCGCATCGGCAATGCGCTCCCTCTCCCGCTTGCGGGGGAGGGTTGGGGTGGGGTTTCACCACGAATCATATTGCGGAAATGGCCCCCACACGGATTGCATCTTCGATGCAATCCGACCTCCCCCGCAAGCGGGAGAGGTAAGGAGCACGTCGTGACCGATCTCGAGACCAAACTGCCCGCGACACGCCGGCGCAAGCGCCTGCGCTATCTGCAGCTGCTGCTGTTCGTGCTGGCCATCTACCTGATTGCCGCCTATCTGGCGCTGCCGGCGCTGTGGACGCACTACGAGCATCAGAAGGGCCTGGCCAATCTGCCGATGGTGACCCGCACCGCGCAGGGCATCCCCGGCGATCCCTTGAATGTCGGATTGATCGGCGACACCAAGGACGTGGTCTGCGCGATGCACGAGGCCGGCTGGTTTCCGGCCGATCCGGTCACGCTGAAATCCTCGATCGAAATCGTCGGCTCCGTGCTGCTCGATCGTCCCTACAGGGATGCGCCGGTGAGCAACCTGTTCTATCTCGGCCGCCGCGAGGACCTCGCCTTCGAGCGGCCGGTCGGATCGAGCGCGGATCGCCGCAACCATGTCCGGTTCTGGCGGGTGCTCGACCAGGGTCAGGAGAAGCGCCCGGTGTGGCTTGGCTCCGCGACGCTCGACCGCAGCGTCGGCATCTCCAGCTACACCGGCGCGGTGACCCACCATATCGCGGCCGATCTCGACGCCGAACGCGCGCTGCTCGCCGCCGACCTCGAGTCCGCCGGCATGGTGACGGCGAAATATCAGGTCACCGGCATCGGCCCGACCTTCGACGGCCGCAATGGAGGCGGCGACCTCTACTACACCGACGGCGAGATCTGGGTGCTGCGGCTGGTCGAGGCCTGCAGCAAGAACCACGGCACGGTCGCGCAGATCCCCAGCCCCGCCGCGACCGAATTCAAGGACCAGATCTGGCGTGCAGTGGTCGAATCGATCGGCAAATAGGGCTGTGTCCCGCGCTTTTGGAAACGCTGGATTGCTTCGACCTGCTCGCAATCCGAGCTGCAATGGAATATCCTCCTCGCTTGACCCCTCACACGCATGATTTGCGCGCTTTACCCAAAAGGAACAGGACGATGACCGTTCGCGCGGGCCGGGAATTTCTGGCCATCCCCGGGCCCACCACGATGCCTGATCAGGTGCTGCAGGCGATGCATCGCCCGGCGCTCGACATCTACTCCAACGAGATGGTCGAACTGACCGAAAGCCTGCTGCGCGATCTCTCGAACCTGTTCGCCACCAAGGGCAAATCCTACATCTACATCTCCAACGGCCACGGCGCCTGGGAGGCGACGCTCTCCAACGTATTGTCGCGCGGCGACAAGGTGCTGGTGCTCGAAAGCGGACGCTTCGCGATCGGCTGGGGCCAGGCTGCGGCCGCGATGGGCGCCGAGGTCGAGGTGCTGAAGGGCGACTGGCGTCGCGCGATCCGCCCCGCCGAGGTCGAGGCGCGGCTGCGGCGCGACAAGGAGCACACGATCAAGGCGATCCTCGTGGTGCAGGTCGACACCGCATCGGGCGCCTATAACGACATCGAGGCGATCGGCAAGGCGATCAAGGCCGCCGGCCACCCTGCATTGTTCATGGTCGACACCGTGGCTTCGCTCGGCTGCATGCCGTTCGAGATGGACAAATGGTATGTCGACGTGGCGATGTCGGGCTCGCAGAAAGGCCTGATGACACCGCCCGGCCTCGGTTTCGTCGCCGCCAACGACCGTGCCTGGGACGCACACAAGAAGGCCGATCTGCGCACGCCTTACTGGGACTGGACCGAGCGCGAAGGCTCGGAGCACTACCGCAAATATGCCGGCACTGCGCCGGTGCATCTGTTGTTCGCGCTGCGCGAGGCGATCAACATGCTGCACGCCGAAGGCCTGGAGAATGCGCATCTGCGGCACCGGCTGCTCGGCGAAGCCGTGCGCCGCGCGGTCGCTGTCTGGGGCGAGGGACAGGTGCTCGGCTTCAACATCGCTGAGCCCGCCGAGCGCTCCAACACGGTGACGACCGTGACCGTGAAGGGCGCCGATCCTGCCGCGATCCAGCGCTATGCCAAGGAGAAATGCGGCGTGGTGCTCGGCACCGGCATCGGCGACCTGCAGGGCCAGGCCTTCCGCATCGCGCATATGGGCCATGTCAACGCGCCGATGATCCTCGGCACGCTCGGCGTCGTCGAGGTCGCGCTCACCGCGCTGAACATCCCGCACGGCAAGGCCGGCGCCGACGCCGCCATACAGTGGCTTGGCGAGAACGTGAAGGCGTAGGCTGTCTCGCATCGCAGGTCGAGCATGCGCAACCACGCAACGATGAGGTGTCACGACTTTTTGACGGGGCACTGACACTTTCCGTCGTCATCATTTTCCGCTTTACTGACGGCAACAGCCGGGCACTGATCCCTGCGACACAACAAAATGGAGGGATCGCTTGGCATCGGTGGAGTTGCGCGGCCTGGTCAAGCGGTTCGGATCGTTTGTCGCGGTTGATGACGTCTCGCTCACGATCGATCACGGCCGGCTCGTCTGCCTGCTCGGGCCGTCCGGCTGCGGCAAGACCACGACGCTGCGGCTGATCGCGGGGTTCCTCGAACCATCCGACGGCGAGATCCGCGTCGGCGACCGCGTCGTGTCATCGAAGGCGCGCACGCTACCGCCCGAGCAGCGCAACATGTCGATGATCTTCCAGAGCTACGCGCTGTGGCCGCACATGACGGTGGCGGAGAACATCGTCTATGGCCTGCGCTTACGCAAAATGGATCGCGACACCATCGCCAAGAAGCTCGCCGCGATCCTGGCGACGACCAAGCTCGAACCGCTGGCGCAGCGCTATCCGGGCGAGCTCTCCGGCGGCCAGCAGCAGCGAGTCGCGCTGGCGCGCGCGCTGATCGTCGGCCCCGAGACGCTGCTGCTCGACGAGCCGCTGTCCAATCTCGACGCCAATCTGCGTGAGGAGATGCGGTTCGAAATCCGCCGCCTGCACGACGAATATCGCTACACCACCGTCTATGTAACCCACGACCAGTCCGAGGCGATGACCACAGCCGATCTGATCGCAGTGATGAACGCCGGCAAGATCGACCAGCTCGGCAGCCCCGAAGATATCTATGCGCGGCCGGAATCCGAATTCGTGGCGCGTTTCATCGGCGCGGCCAATGTGATCAAGGGCACCGCGCGCGACGCGACCCATGTGGAGTTCGCCGGCGCGACGCTGGAGGTGGTCGGCGCCAGGCTTTCAGCCGGTCAGAGCGCACCGGTCGCGATCCGCCAGCATGAAATCCAGCTCTCGACGCAAGCGCCCGCCGCAGCGCAGAACACGCTCAAGGCCATTGTGACGCGGCAGGTCTATCTCGGCATGAACCGCGACTACATGGTGGAGACCTCCGACGGCACGTCGCTGCGGGTGACCACGCCGACCGAGACTGCGGTCGAGAAGGGCAGCGAGGTCTGGCTGACCTTGCCGCCCGAGCACTGCCGCGCACTCAGCCGATAGACAACAAGAAACGGAGGGACGCGATGCGGAAACGGATTTCCAGACGCAATGTCCTGAAAGGCTCGGCGGCGCTTGCGGTCGGCACTGTGTTCGCGTCACCGGCGCGCGCCGCCGCACCCGAGCCAGTCGCCATCACGCCTGATCTCGTCAACGCGGCGAAGAAGGAAGGCACGCTGGTCTTCTATTCGTCGATGGACTTGCCGGTCGGCGAAAAGCTCGGCAAGGCGTTCGAGGCCGCCTATCCCGGCATCACGGTGCAGATCGAGCGTTCCGGCTCGGAGAGGCTGTTCCAGCGCGTGGCGCAGGAATTCGACGCCAACATCCACGCCGCCGACGTCGTCAACAGCGCCGACGCCTCGCATTTCATTCCCTGGAAGAAGAGCGGCTGGCTGATGCCGTTCGTGCCCGAGGACGTCGCGAAATATTTTCCGGACAGCTATCGCGATGCGGACGGCATGGCGGTGACGACGCGGCTGTGGCTGTCGTCGATCGCCTACAACACCAACCTGGTGAAGGCGGAGGATGCGCCGAAGAGCTTTGCCGATCTGCTCGATCCAAAATGGATCGGAAAGATGGTGAAGGGCCATCCGGCCTATAGCGGTACGATCATGACCACGACGTTCCAGATCGTCCGTGAGCTCGGCTGGCCGTATCTGGAGAAGCTGGCGAAGCAGCGCGTGATGCAGGTACAGTCCTCGACCGATCCGCCGAAGAAGCTTTCACTCGGCGAGCGCGCCGTCATGGCCGACGGCAATGAATACGGCATCGTGCTCTTGAAGGAAGCAGGACAGCCGGTCGAGCCTGTCTATCCGACCGAGGGTACGCCGACGATCTCGGGGCCGACCGGCATTTTCGCCGGCGCGCCGCATCCGAACGCCGCAAAGCTGTTCCAGGCCTGGCTGCACACCCGCGAGACCCAGCAATTCTTCGTCGACTTCACCGGCCAACATTCGCTGCACGCGCAAGTGCAGCCGAAGGCCGGCCGGCGCAAGCTCGCCGACATCAAGCTGATGAAAGAGGATCCGGCGGGGGTGGAGGCAATGACCGAAGAGATCAAGACGCGCTATGCGCGGCTGTTTCGGGTGTGAGCGATGAGAGCCACGCAGCATGCTCCCTTGCCTCGCCCCGCTTGCGGGGCGGGTGAGGAGGCCCTCCGCCTGCCGTGCTCGCTGAAACAACCCCTCACCCCAACCACCCTCTCCCCGCAAGAGCGGAGCGAGGGAGCCGAGACAGTTCACCGCGGGTCAACATGACAGCAACAACCACCTCCCCCGGCCCAAAACCCCGCATCGACTGGACGCGCCCCGTCCTGTGGCTGTTCGCGGCTGTGCTCATCCTGCTGATCCTGCTGCCGCTGTCGTGGCTCGCGGTGTTTGCCTTCACCGACAAAAATCGTCATCCGACGCTGCTAAACTTCGTCACGCTGTTCAGCAATCCCGATTTCCTCGATCCGCTGCTGACGACCGCAATCATTGCCACCACATCGGCGCTGATCTGCTGCATCGTCGCGGCGCCGATCAGCTGGCTGGTGTCGCGCACCGACATGCCGGGCCGGCAGACCATCCGCGCGCTGGTGACAGCCTCCTTCGTGACGCCACCGTTCCTCGGCGCGGTCGCCTGGGAGTTGCTCGCGGCGCCGAATTCTGGGCTGTTGAACCAGCTCTACCGGCTGGTCGCGGGCGAGGATGCGGACGCGCTGTTCAACATCTACTCGATGACCGGGATCATCTTCGTGATCTCCTGCTACACCTTCCCGTTCGTGTTCGTGCTCGTGGCCAATGCCCTCGACACCATGCCGGGCGAACTCGAGGACGCGTCCGCGATCCTCGGCGGCAACGCCTGGACCACGGCGCGGCGGGTGACGATCCCGCTCGCGCTGCCCGCGCTGGTCGCCGGCGCACTGATCGCCTTCCTGCAGGCGATGACGCTGTTCGGCTCGCCCGCGATCCTGGCGCTGCCGGCGGGCTTCCACACCATGACGACCAAGATCTGGAGCCTGTTCCAGTATCCGCCAAAGCTCGAACTCGCGGCCGCCGCCGCGGTGCCGCTGCTGGTGCTGACTATCCTGCTGCTGCAGGGCCAGAAGGCCCTGCTCGGCCGCCGCGGCTATTCGGTGATCGGCGGCAAATATGGCGCGCCGCGCCGGGTGGAGCTGAAGGGATGGCGCTGGGCCGCGCTCGGCTTCTGCCTGCTGGTGCTGCTCAACCCGGTGTTCCTGCCCTACCTCGCGCTCCTGAACGCCGCATTCTCGCCGAACGCTACCACGCTGGTGACGCCGTCGACGCTGACGCTGCACAACATCGTCTTCGTGTTCACCGAGCTGTCGTCGACCCAGCTCGCGCTGAAGAACACCGTGATCCTCGGCACCGCGACCGCGACCATCGGTACCATTCTCGCACTCGTCATCGCCTATGTCACGACACGCAAGGCGATCGCGGGTCATCGCGTGCTCGGCTTCCTCGCTACCGCGCCAGTGGCGGTCCCCGGCATCGTGCTCGGCGTTGGCCTGTTCTTAAGCTATACGCGGCCGCCCTTCGTGCTCTACGGCACGCTGTGGATCCTGCTGCTGGCGTTCCTCACCATCAACCTGCCCTCGGCCTATCAGCAATTGCAGGCCGCGTTCGCGACCATCCATCCCGAGCTCGAGGAGGCGAGCCGCATCCTCGGCGCGACGCGGCTGCAGGCGCTGCGCCAGATCACCGCGCCGTTGCTGCGCACCGGCGTGATCGCGACCTGGTGCTTCATCTTCATCGGCGTGATGCGGGAACTGTCGGCCGCGATCGTGCTGTTCACCTCGCAGACCAAGGTGCTGTCGGTCTTGATCTACGATCTCAACGAAGGCGGCGACCTCGCCGCGATCGCGGTGCTCGGCATCGCGATGCTGGTGATCACATTCGCCGTGGTGCTGGCGGTGAACCAGATCCCGATGACCGGCGGCAATGCAGGCGCGAAGCTGCGGAACGGCTAGCCTTTTCCGTCGTCATTGCGAGCCACCCGGTCGGGGCGAAGCGCCGCCGGATGACAGGCTCCGCGAAGCAATCCATCTCTCTCCGAAGGGATAAAATGGATTGCTTCGTCGCGGAGCCTGTCATCGGGCGCGCGTTCGCGCGACCCGTTGGCTCCTCGCAATGACGGGGACGGTGACGGCGTCCAACTGGCACCTCCCATCTGGCAATTGCCACATTCATCCCGATATAGAGCGGACCCCCGCACCATGAGGATCGCGTGACCAAATCCGCCACCAAGACATCGCCCCCTGTCGCGCCGCGCCGGCCGCATTCCTTCACCACCCACGGCATCACGGTGACGGACGACTATGCGTGGATCAAGGATCCGAAATGGCAGGAAGTGCTGCGCGATCCCTCGATCCTCGATCCCGATATCCGGACCTATCTCGAAGCCGAGAACGGCTACACCGACAGCCTGCTCGGCCATACCGACACGTTGCAGAAGCGGCTGGTCAAGGAGATGCGCGGGCGGATCAAGGAGGACGATTCCAGCGTGCCGTCACCGGACGGCCCGTTCGCCTATTTCCGCAAGTTCCGCGAGGGCGGCCAGCACGAGCTGTTCTGCCGCGCGCCGCGCGACGGCGGCGACGCGCACGTCGTGCTCGACGGCGACGCGCTGGCGAAGGACCACAAATATTTCAAGTTCGGCGGCAGCCGGCATTCCAATGATCACCGGCTGCACGCCTGGAGCGCCGACACCAAGGGCTCGGAGTATTTCTCGATCCGGGTGCGCGACTGGGCAACCGGCGGCGATCTCGACGAGCTCGTCGAGGAAACCGACGGCGGCGTGGTCTGGGCCGCGGATTCCAAAAGCTTCTTCTACGTCAAGCTCGACGACAATCACCGGCCGATGCAGGTGTGGCGGCACAAGCTCGGCACCAGGCAGGCCGACGACATCCTGATCTATGAGGAACAGGATTCCGGCTGGTTCACCCATCTGCACGAGAGCGCCAGCGGTCGCTTCTGCGTGATCGCGGGCGGCGACCACGAGACCTCCGAGCAGCGGCTGATCAATCTCGCCAATCCCGACGCACCGCCGCGCCTCGTCGCGGCGCGCGAGGATGGCGTGCAATATTCGATCGCCGATCGCGGCGACGAGCTCTACATCCTGACCAATGCCGGCGACGCCATCGACTTCAAGGTCGTCACCGCGCCGCTCGCCTCGCCCGAGCGCGCCAACTGGCGCGACCTGATCCCGTATCGTGCGGGCGTCTATGTGCTCGACGTCGAGCTCTATGCCGGCCACATGGTGCGGCTGGAGCGCGCCAACGCGCTACCGGCGATCATCATCCGCGATCTCAGAAGCGGCGAAGAGCACGCGATCGCCTTCGACGAGGCGGCCTATTCGCTCGACACCATGGGCAGCTACGAGTTCGAGACCACCAATCTGCGCTTCGCCTATTCGTCGATGACGACGCCGTCGGAGGTCTATGACTACGACATGGCGACGCGGACGCGCCTGCTGCGCAAGCGTCAGGAGATTCCGTCCGGCCACAACCCGGCGGATTACGTCACCACGCGCATCATGGCAACGTCGCATGACGGCGCGCAGGTGCCGGTGTCGATCCTGCATCGCAAGGATTTCGATCGCGACGGCAAGGCACCATTGCTGCTCTATGGCTACGGCTCCTATGGCATGGCGATGCCGGCGTCGTTTGCGGCGAACCGGCTGTCGCTGGTCGACCGCGGCTTCGTCTATGCGATCGCGCATATCCGCGGCGGCGCCGACAAGGGCTGGGGCTGGTATCTCGACGGCAAGCGCGAGAAGAAGACCAACACGTTCGACGACTTCGCCGCCGCCGGGCGCGCGCTGTGTGACGCGAAATACACCAGCGCCAGGCGCATCGTCGGCCATGGCGGCTCGGCGGGCGGCATGCTGATGGGCGCGGCAGCAAACCGCGCCGGCGAGTTGTTCGCCGGTATCGTCGCCGAAGTGCCGTTCGTGGACGTGCTCAACACCATGCTCGACGACACGCTGCCGCTGACGCCGCCCGAGTGGCCGGAATGGGGCAACCCGATCGAGAGCGAGAAGGATTTCCGCACCATCCTGTCTTATTCGCCCTACGACAATGTCGCGGCAAAGGATTATCCGGCGATCCTCGCGATGGGCGGGTTGACCGATCCGCGCGTCACCTATTGGGAGCCGGCGAAATGGATCGCGCGGCTGCGCGCCACCATGAGCGGCGGCGGCCCGGTGCTGCTGCGCACCAACATGGGCGCCGGCCACGGCGGCGCGTCCGGCCGCTTCAATCGGCTGGACGAGGTCGCGATCGTCTATGCGTTCGCACTGTGGGCGGTTGGCATGGCGGAAAAGGCGGAGGTGTAACTTCTCCCTCGCCCCGCTCTTGCGGGGAGAGGGTTGGGGTGAGGGGCTGCTTCCACGAATCGAGTGCGCGGTAAGACCTGTACCCCCTCACCCGGATTGCATTCCGCTAAGCTGCATGCAATCCGACCTCTCCCCGCAAGCGGGGCGAGGTAAGAAGCGGACTACCGTCCCTTCGCCTTCCGCCAGGCCGCAAAATCTTTCAGCGTCTGCTCGTCGGTCGCGGGATAGAGGCCGAAGATGCCGCGCCCCTTCTGCACTTCCTCGGTGACGAAATCCTCAAACGCCGTCATCTCGAAAGTCTCGTCGGCGATCTCGTCGGCGAGATGCGCCGGGATGACGATGACCCCGTCGCTGTCGCCGAGGATCACGTCGCCGGGAAACACCGGCGCATCGCCGCAGCCGATCGGAACATTGATCTCGATCGCCTGATGCAGCGTGAGATTGGTCGGCGCGCTCGGGCGGTGATGAAAGGCCGGGAAGCCGAGCCGCCCGATCTCGACCGAGTCGCGGAAGCCGCCGTCGGTGACGACGCCGGCGCAGCCGCGCTTCATCAACCGCGTCACCAGGATCGCGCCGGCCGACGCCGCGCGCGCATCCTTGCGGCTGTCCATCACCAGCACGCTGCCCGCGGGACAATCCTCGATCGCCTTGCGCTGCGGATGCGAGCGATCGCGGAACACCTCGATCCTGTTGAGATCCTCGCGCGCCGGCATATAGCGCAGCGTGAAGGCCTCGCCGACCATGGTCGGCTGATCCGGGCTCAGGGCATGAACATCCTGGATCATCTGGATACGGAAGCCGCGCTTGAACAGCGCGGTCGCGACCGTCGCGGTGGAGACGGATTTCAGCTTGTTGCGGGTGGCGTCGCCGAGTTTTGACATGGTGCGTAGCTCTCTGATCGGCCGTCATTCCGGGATGGCCCGAAGGGCCAGGCCCGGAATCCATCGGGCCGCATGCGCCGTGGAGGAATGGGTTCCGGGTTCACGCTTCGCGTGCCCCGGAACAACGGTTAGTAGATCGACGGCTCGCCCACCGGCTTGCCGAAGCCGGTTTCGAGGAAATCGAAGTCGCAGCCCTCATTGGCCTGCTTGATGTGCTTCGAGAACATCCAGCCATAGCCGCGTTCGAAGCGTTGCTCGGGCTGATTCCAGTCAGCGCGGCGCCTGGCCAGCTCCGCCTCGGACACATCGAGATTGATGGTGCGCCCGGCAACGTCGAGCGTGATCCGATCGCCGTTCCGAACCAGCGCCAGCGGGCCGCCGATATAGGATTCCGGCGAGACGTGCAGGATGCAGGCGCCGTAGCTGGTGCCGCTCATCCGCGCGTCCGACAGCCGTACCATGTCGCGCACGCCCTGCTTCACGAGCTTGGTCGGGATCGGCAGCATGCCCCATTCCGGCATGCCCGGGCCGCCCTGCGGGCCGGCATTGCGCAGGATCAGCACGTGATCGGCCGACACGTCGAGGTCGGGATTGTCGACCGCCTTCTTCATCGACGGATAGTCGTCGAACACCAACGCCGGTCCGGAATGCTTGAGGAAGCGCGGATCGCAGGCGGACGGCTTGATCACACAGCCGTCGGGCGCGAGATTTCCCTTCAGCACCGCGAGCGCGCCCTCCTTGTAGATCGGGTTCTCGACGGTGCGGATGACGTCGTCATTATGGACCTCAGCGCCTTCGATATTCTCGCCGAGCGTCTTGCCGGACACAGTCATGCAGTCGAGATGCAGATGCTGCTTGATCCGGTTCATCAACCCGGGCAGCCCGCCGGCATAGAAGAAATCCTCCATCAGATAGAGGTCGCCGCTCGGCCGCACATTCGCGATCACGGGCACCTTGCGGCTCGCCGTTTCGAAGTCATCAAGCGAAATGTCCTGGCCGGCGCGGCGTGCCTGCGCAATGAGGTGAATAATGGCGTTGGTCGAGCAGCCCATCGCCATCGCGACGGTGATCGCGTTCTCGAACGCCTTACGGGTCTGGATCTGCTGCGGGGTCAGATCCTCCCACACCATCTCGACGATGCGGCGGCCGGCCTCCGAGCTCATCCGGATATGGTTGGCGTCGGCCGCGGGGATCGACGAGGCGCCGGGCAGCGTCATGCCGATGGCTTCGGCAATCGCGGTCATGGTCGAGGCCGTGCCCATGGTCATGCAGGTGCCGTAGCTGCGGGCGATGCCCGCCTCCATGTCGACCCAGTCCTTGTCGGAAATCTTGCCGGCGCGGCGCTCGTCCCAGTATTTCCAGGCGTCCGAGCCGGAACCAAGCGTGCGGCCCTTCCAGTTGCCGCGCAGCATCGGTCCCGCGGGCAGATAGATCGCCGGCAGGTTCATGCTGGTGGCCCCGAGCAGCAGGCCGGGCGTGGTCTTGTCGCAGCCGCCCATCAGCACCACGCCGTCGACCGGATGGCCGCGCAGCAGCTCCTCGGCGTCCATCGCCAGCATGTTGCGGTAAAGCATCGTGGTCGGCTTCAACAGCGATTCCGACAGCGACAGCGCCGGCAGCTCCAGCGGAAAGCCGCCGGCCATCAGCACGCCGCGCTTGACGTCGTCGACCCTGCTCTTGAAGTGCATGTGGCAGGGCTGCGCGTCCGACCAGGTGTTGATGATCGCGATCACCGGCCGGTCGCGCCATTCTTCCGGCGCGTAGCCCATCTGCATCGCGCGCGAGCGATGGCCGAAGGCGCGCAGATCGTCGGGTGCGAACCAGCGCGCGCTGCGCAATTGATCCGGGGTCTTGGACTTCTTCGTCATCTTGGATGCGCCAAATGTTTCGATGCCGTGCGTCTTGATATTGCGGTGTCTTGATATTGCGGGTCTCGACATTGCTCGCACGCGCGCGGTCTCAGCGTGCATGCCCTCCGCCACGCATATACAGGATTTCCGGACGTTTCGTCCCGCGCGCGACGCAGAGGTGCCGCTCGCTCGCGCCGGTCGCGAAGCCCGGTGCGGACAGGCTGATCGGTCGGGCCTGCGCCGCACAAGCTCCGCGATGTGGAAATCGGCGCGTAAACCAGCCTTGGCCGGCCTTGGCTTACTTTTGCTGCGCAGTCATCACGATGCGGACCAGATCGGCGGCGTTGCGCGCGCCGAGCTTCTTCATGATATTGGCGCGGTGGTCCTCGATCGTGCGCGGGCTGATGCCGAGGTGACGCCCGGCCTCCTTGTTGGAGGCGCCCGCGGTGAATTGCTCGAGCACCTCGCGCTCGCGGCGGGTCAGCGGCTCGCGGCCCGGGAAGTGCAGCGCGGCGATGCGCGATGCCGAGGTCTCGGCCTGGCGCCTCGTGTAGGCGTCGATCGCCTCATTGAGGCGGCTGACGATCTCGTTGCCGCGGAACGGCTTCTCGATGAAGTCGAGCGCGCCGTTCTTGATGGCGCTGACCGCCATGGCGATGTCGCCCTGACCGGAGATCATGAAGATCGGCGCGGGGTAGTCCTCGCCGTGCAGCTCTCTGAGGATATCGAGGCCGGATTTGCCGGGAATATGCACGTCGAGCAGGATGCAGGCCGGCGTCCTGCTGCGCGCCACCGCGAGCAGCGCGGCGCCGTCCGCAAAGCAGATCACCTTGTAACCAGCCGTCGACAGGACCACGGAAAGCGTCTCGCGAACGGCAGGATCGTCGTCGACTACAAAGATTTCCCCGCGAGGAGCGCTATTCTCAACCATATGCATCCGTCCATCAGTGGTGAAGCGTGCTGCCCAGACTGCACAAGAAGTAACTCGACCATCTCGATCAATGGACCCGTATTTGTACGGGACGTCCGCTTAACGCACAAGTAGCACCGCGTTCCCTAAAAGTGGGGGGCAGTGGAGAAACATGCATGGAAAATGCAGCGGCGGACGGCGTTGCGGTGTGCCTGGACGAGGGCAATGATCCCTACGGCCTGATCGTGACGGACCTGGTCGCGCTGATCGGCCATGTCCAGGCGAGCCTGCGGCTCGTCGAAGCGGCGATTGCGCGCGAGGCACTGCTGGCCGAGCAGGACGCCGCCGCCGACATCTTCGTCCTTAACGACGTTACCCCACGCTACGTCACAGCGTCCACGGCCCTGAAAACCTGCGACACCGGCTTTGGCATGACGCTCGATCGGCTGCGCCATTCAGGGGCCCCGGCGCGCGTCCTGAACTGACCCGCCGCGCCGGCACACCGCCGCCCGGCTTTTGCACCATCGCGCAAATCGTCCTGACGACATCAAACCACCACGGCGGGGATCCGTTCCACGCATCGTTCGGATGGGCGGCAGGCCATGCCCGCCCAGCCGGGTCAGGTCGTGGCGTCAAGCTCTGGCCCGCTCTTCGTCGGCGGCCGACCGCCGCTTGCTCGGCTTGCCCTTGAGGAAGCAGATGTCCATTTCGGTGCCGTTGACGCGAACCAGTTCGCAGCGGCGATAGGCGAGCCCGGTCGAGGACAGCAGGAGAAAAAACTCCTTCAGGTTGAGCCCCTGAATGGAACCCTCGACCGTCAGCGACGCATCGGTGTCGGAGATGGCGTTGAGCTGGCAGTCGCGCCGCCAGGTGCCGTCGATGGCCATGATGCAGACATCGACGCCCCGGCTGAAGGTGACCCGCTCAACGGATTTGCCGTCTTCGGTCATCGCTCAATATCCGACCGCCATGGCGGGCCTCGGCATGGCAAGCGCGGCACGCACCCCGCTCGGCTGGTACAGCCCGCGCCGCTCGGGAATGGGCTTGAACATGTCGGTCAAGCCGATCACCGTTTCGGCGGCACCCAACACCAGGAAGCCGTCGGGCTCCATCAACCGGGCGAGACGGTTGAAGATGCTGATCTTGGTATCCTGATCGAAGTAGATCAGCACGTTGCGACAGAAGATCACGTCGAAGGTGCCGAGCTGGGAGAAATCGTGCAGCAAATTGAGCTGGCGGTGCTGCACCATCGAGCGCAACTCGGGATTGATCTGCCAGAGTTCTCCCGACTGCTTGAAATACTTGACCAGCATCTGGATCGGCAGCCCGCGCTGCACCTCGAACTGGCTGTAGATGCCGGCTTTCGACTTCTCCAGCACCTCTTGCGACAGGTCGGTCGCGATGATCTCGACCCGCCAGCCCGCAAGCGCGGCGCCCATCTCCTTCAGCGACATCGCCAGCGAATAGGGCTCCTGGCCGGTCGAGCCGGCGGCGCACCAGATCCGGACGTTGCGGCGCGCGGCACGCGCCTTCAGGACATCAGGCATGATGGTGTCGCGGAAGTGCTCGAACGGCACCTTGTCGCGGAAGAAGAACGTCTCGTTGGTGGTCATGGCCTCGACCACCTGGACGGTATGCGTGGACGAGCCGGCCCTGATCTTGGCGACCAGGTCGGGGATGCCGGACAGGCCGCATTTGCGCGCCAGCGGCAGCAGGCGGCTCTCGATCAGATATTGCTTGTCTGCGGACAGATCGAGACCGGAATGGTCTTTCAGGAGCTTACGCAAATACTCGTAGTCGGGGGGCGTCACGGGAGCCTCACAAGGACTAAGGGGTGGAACTGGATGTCAGGCTTCGGCCGACGCGTCGAGCGCCAGCAGGCCCACTTCCTGGAATTTCGCGATCACGATGTCCTTGTCGAACGGCTTCATGATGTATTCGTTGGCGCCGGCATGCAGCGCCCGCGAGATGTGGTCGATGCCGTTCTCGGTGGTGCAGAACACCACTTTCGGCGCGTCACCGCCAGGCATGCGGCGGAGCTGCACGAGGAATTCGAAGCCGTCCATCACGGGCATATTCCAGTCGAGCAGCACGGCGTCCGGCAGCGCGAGCTTGCAGGCTTCGAGCGCGATCGCGCCGTCCTCGGCCTCGATGACGGTGAATTCCATTCCTTCGAGGATGCGGCGCGCGATCTTTCGCACCACACCGGAATCGTCGACGACAAGGCATGTCTTCATGGGTTGGCCTCCTTGTAGAATCCGCCGTCTCTGCGGCGGAGCGTTACGCTGCAGCAGCTGTTTTGGGCACCAGTTCGAGCACGCGATCGACATCGAGGACGACCATGAGCTGGCCGTCGAGGCGGTGGACACCGCCGGCGAGCCTGGCCATGCCGGGAT